>JASGUU010000038.1 GCA_030057555.1 Bacillota bacterium
AACCCGTCCTCGCGGACTAAGGCTCCAAGGCTATGTACCGGCTGGGCGCTACCCCTTTACCAGGTGAGGAATTTCACCTCACTATCTCCCTTGCACCGAACTGGCGCACGCCAAATCATTTTTTGGAAAACTCTTCGTTTTGACCAGAAACGGCCCCTTTGTGGTCAAGATCGCGAGTAATCCAAATTGTCGTTAGGATTTCTCTTCGTTTTGACCATCAGAAAGCCGCCAGCTGCTTTTCTCCCCCTGTCAGCCGTCCTCCTGGCATGCTCACCCGCTTCCCGACATTCGTGACGCGCACCCAAAGGCGAACAACTGTTTGACGTTAAAACGAACATATGTTAGCCTGACCCAAAAGGAGGCATATGACCATGGCCAGACGTTTTACCAGAGCCAATCTCCAGGAGACCTCCGACCGGGTCTATCGCTTCATCGTCGACTACATCGATGAAAATGGCTATGCACCTTCGGTGCGTGACATCTGCGAAGGGGTCGGCATTGGTTCGACATCGACCGTTCACGCCCACCTCAAGCGTCTGGAAGCAGATGGACGCCTCACCTACGAGGCGGGCAAGCGCCGTGCCATAACGCTGACCGAAGCGGATCGCGACGAGCTCGCCGCCCGCCGCGATCAGACGCGCTTTGTTCCACTTGTCGGTACGGTCACGGCCGGCGTGCCCATCCTCGCCAGCGAATCCATCGACCGCTTTCTGCCCTTTTCCGGTGACCTCTTTCCAGAGGGTGATGACCTCTTTGTCCTGACCGTCCGCGGCGATTCCATGATTGATGCCGCGATCCTCAGCGGCGACCTCGTGATCTGCCGCCAGACCACGAGCGCTCCCTGGAACAGCATCGTCGTCGCGCTCATTGGCGAGGAGGCGACGGTCAAGCGCCTCGTCCGCCGTGACGGGCGTCCCTGGCTCCAGCCGGAGAACGAGAACTACGAGCCGATTGCCTTCGACCGCGAGGACTGCCAGCTACTGGGCGAGGTTGTCGGAGTAGTGAGAACGGACGTCTGAGAGCAGGCGCACCGTAGCCTCATATTCCGGGAGGCTGGCCTCGAGCGTCCAGTCATCCTGACGGCTGATGCTGAGAATGCTGTTTTTGAACATCAGCCACTCTCTGTCCCCATCTTCCATAAGCAGAGTCCAGCGATCAAAGGCGCGTATCGTACCCTGCCTGATCCCTTCGTCGCGGGTGACAATTTCCACGCGCGTCCTCTCGCGTACGCAGCGGGCCAGAAAGCGTTCCTGGACGCGGTTGGCAGGGTCGCGCCGGCGCGGCTGCTCGTCCGGCCGGTGGTTAAGGTCGGAGAAGGCCTCCTCGATCCAGTCGACAGCTTCTCCGTTCGTCCGTGAAGGAGCCATGGCCCTTCGCGTGAATTCCGTCTCGCATACATCGGCTTCGGTCTGCATGAGATAGTCCTCGCTGACACGGCTGACTTTGCGTGGGGTGACTCTGGATCGTACTCGCTTTTCTTTCATCTGAATCTCACTCCTGACTTTCGCCGCCAGGTTGTGCGGCGACATCCTTACGTGAATCCAGATTAGGCGGGACCTTTTCGGGCGGCAAGGGTCTTTAGACCTCCGTAGTGGCGGATTTATCCATACCATAGAACGCGAGGATACGCTCGACTGAGTCCGGTCCCGGTTCTGTCAGGTGGAGTATTTCAAGTCCCTGAATTCGTTCATAACGCCTGAACCAGGTTCGCTGCCGCCTGGCATAGCGTCGTGTGGCGATGACGAGGCGCTCTCTGGCTTCGGCCTCCGATTCGAAACCACGGAGCCAGGGGAAGAGCTCCTTGTAGCCGATGGCCTGCATGCAGGTGGCATCCTCCGGCAGATTCTGCTCGAGGAGCCAGCGGGCCTCATCCGCGAGACCTGCTGCAAACATCAGGTCGATCCGCGCGCGGATACGGTCCTCGAGCCAGGGTCGTGTGGGATCCAGAATGACAAGCACGGCGGGCCGGGCTAGGCGGTTCGGCTGTGGCCGGGCAGCTCCCCCCTCACCTGCCAGCGCGATTTCGAGGGCGCGGATGACACGGCGGGGATTCAGCCTGTCCACGCTCTGCGCCCGCCCGGGATCGAGTTCCTCCAGGTGCCTGACGAGGGGTTCGAGTCCCTCCTCCTGCCAAATGGCATGGAGCTGTCCGCGCAGCCCGGGATCGTAGGGCAGTCCGGCATAGTCCTCGCCGGTCAGCAGCGCCTCGACATACTGGCCCGTCCCGCCGCAGAGCACAGGGGTGCGTCGCGCCGCCGCGCAGCGTCTGAAAGCTTCCCCGGCCGCCGTCACGTAATCGGCGGGCGTGAACTTTGCCGTGACCGGGACGAGATCTATGAGTTCATGGGGAATCCGGGCCCGCTCGGCTGCGGACGGCTTGGCCGTGCCGATGTCGAGTCTCTGATAGACCTGCATGCTGTCGGCGCTCAGGATTGTCCCTCCGAGACGCCGGGCGAGCGCCAGGGCGAGGGCGGACTTCCCGCTCGCGGTCGGGCCCGTGAGCGCGAGCATTTTCGGCGCGGCTGGGACGGCCGTCATCAGACGCTGCGGCGGAAACGGCGCTCGAGCTCCGCCAGACTCCCGCGGATCAGGATGGGGCGGCCATGGGGGCACTGGAAGGGCTCGGCGAGGCTGACGAGCTGCTCGAGGAGAGCCGCCACTTCCTGTTCATGGAGGTGGTCGTGGGCCTTGATCGCGGCTTTGCAGGCATGGGTGGCAAAGTTCAGCAGGCGTTCCTCGTGGCGGGTTCCCGTATCCGGTGCCGGCTGCTCCTCCTCCAGGTCGTCCAGCAGCTCGAGCAGAGACGCGACGGGCTCCGCCACCGCTGCGGCAGGAACGGCACTGAGAGAGACCTCGTTGTCCGGGCCGAATGCAAAGGCATAGCCCAGAGCCTCGAAGAGATCGAGCCGGGCGTCCAGCACGGCGCGCCGGGCGGCCGTCAGCGACAGCGGCAGCGGGGCGAGGCAGGGCTGCCGTATCCAGATCCCTCCTCTCCCCTCTTCCGCTTCTTCCGCAGCAGCGGCGAGCAGCTGTTCGTAGAGAATCTTCTCGTGGGCGGCATGCTGATCGACGAGGAAGAAGTCATCTCCCTCTTCCAGAATCAGGTAGGTGTCAAAGAGGACGCCGCGGAAGCGGGCCTCGAGCAGGCGGGGGAGAAGACGGTCGCGGGCCTGAAGCGTCGGCGGCTCCGTGGCGGGGCTGTCCGCGGGGGCGCCCTCATCCGCCGCGACGACGTCATGGAGCCGCAGCTGCACGGGGCGCCCGGGAGCAGGCGCATAGGACGGCTGCGGGAGCGGCGCATGTTCGCTATCTGCTGACCTGACCCCTGCGGGCATGGATCGTGTCCCGGGGAGATCCGGCAGCTCGGGCGGCGCGGGAGTCCCGTGTTCCGCTGCCATCCGGGGCGATCCGGAGAGCGGCGGCGTGCCTGCGGCCGCAGTCGTATCTGATTCGGCAGCATCTGTTTCGGCCGCAGCGCGCTCGAGACCCGCATAGGTCATGGCCTCGAGGGCCCCGCCGACGGCGCTGCGCACGGTGCGGTAGACCTGGCTGTCGTTCCAGAAGCGCAGTTCGAGCTTCTGGGGGTGGACGTTGACATCGATGAGCTCGGGCGGCAGGGTCAGGTGCAGCAGGGCAAAGGGGAATTCCCCGCGCATCAGGCGCCCCTGCCAGGCATCCTCGACGGCGCGCAGCAGGGCCGGCACCTGCACCGGACGGCGGTTGATGACGAAGGTCTCCCAGCTGCGGCTGCGGCGCGTCAGGCCGGGCTCGCCGAGGAGCCCCTCGATCTGGACGATGCCGTCGGGATCGTCGTAGCGGAAGTACTGCAGACGCTTCGCGACGGCATCTCCATAGACCGCATAGGCGACACTCTCGAGGCGGTTGTCCCCGGGTGTATGCAGCTGGGTTTTGCCGTCGGCGTCAAAGCGGAAGGAGACATCGGGGCGGGCCAGAGCCAGACGGGTGACGGCATCGAGGGCACGCTGGCTCTCCGCACGGTCGCTGCGCAGGAACTTGAAGCGGGCGGGCATCTCATGGAAGAGATCCTCGACCAGGACCGTTGTCCCCTCGGGCATGCCGAGCTCGCGTTCGGCGACGATTTCGCCGCCCGTGAGGCGGAGTTCAAAGCCGCCTGCGGCCCCCTGCTCCCGGGTCTGGAGCGTGACGCGGGCGACCGCTGCGATGGCGGGCAGAGCCTCGCCGCGGAAGCCCATGGTCGCGAGGCTGTCGAGGTCCTCGATCTGCGTGATCTTGCTGGTGGCATGGGGCTCGAAGGCCAGACGGGCGTCGGCGGCATCCATGCCGCGGCCGTCGTCCTGTACCCGGATGGAGCGGATGCCGCCCTGCTCGAGCGCGACGCGGATGACGGTGGCGCCGGCGTCGAGGGCGTTGTCGCAGAGCTCGCGGATGACGGAGGCGGGCCGTTCGACGACCTCTCCGGCTGCGATGCGGCTCGCGGTCAGCTGGTCCAGTTTTTGAATGCGGCTCATGAATACTGCTCCTCGGCGAGGCGACGTGCCGCCTCCTGCAGGGCATGGAGACGGTTCAGGGCGTCGAGCGGGGTCAGTGACTCGAGGTCCAGGGCGCGCAGGTCGGCGATCACCTGATCGTAGGCGCGCAGGGCGAGGCTCGAGCGGAAGAGATCCTGTTCGCCGGCGAGCGGCTCGCTTGCGGTGCGGCGGACGGGGCGGCCGCGGCGGCGGCCCTCTCTGGTCAGGCGCAGCATCTGCTCGCGGGCACGCTCGACGATATCGGAGGGGACACCGGCGAGGCGGGCGACCTCGATGCCGAAGCTCTCATCGGTGCCGCCGCGCTCGATGCGGTGCAGGAAGTGGATCTCGCCGTCACGCCAGGTGATGGTTGAATGGAAGTTCACGATACCCTCGATGCTGGACTCAAGCTCGGTCAGCTCGTGGAAGTGGGTGGCAAAGAGCGTACGGCAGCCGTAGCGCACGGGATCGGCAAGGGCCTCGATCACGGCATGGGCGATGCCGAGGCCGTCGGTGGTCGACGTGCCGCGGCCGATCTCGTCGAGCAGGACGAGGGAGTCGGGTGTCGCCTGCTGCAGGATCGCGGCCGTCTCCTGCATCTCGACCATGAAGGTCGACTGGCCGCCGCCGAGGTCGTCGGAAGCACCGATGCGGGTGAAGATGCGGTCCGAGATGCCGATGCGGCAGGCGGAGGCGGGAACGAAGGAGCCCATCTGGGCGAGCAGGACGATGAGGGCGGTCTGACGCATGAAGGTGGACTTCCCGGCCATGTTGGGGCCGGTCAGGATCATCAGGCGTCCGGAGTCGCGGTCGAGATGGCAGTCATTGGGGACGAAGGCACCGGCGGGCAGCAGGCGCTCAACCACCGGATGGCGGCCGTCGCGGATGTCGATGACGCCGGAGAGGTCGAGCTCGGGGCGGCAGTAGCGCTCGCGGTCGGCGGTTTCAGCAAAAGACAGCAGCACATCGATCTCGGCCAGGGCCGCGGCCGTCTGCTGCAGCCTGGGGGAGGCACGGCGGATGTCGTCGCGGACCTGGCAGAAAAGCTCATACTCGAGATCGAGGAGGCGCTGCCGGGCACCGAAGATCCGGTCCTCGAGCTCCTTGAGCTCAGAGGTGTAGAAACGCTCCGCGTTTGCCAGTGTCTGGCGCCGGTGGTAGCGCTCCGGGACGAGGCCGAGGTTGCCGCGGCTGACCTCGATGTAGTAGCCGAAGACGCGGTTGTGGCCGACCTTGAGGTTGCGGATGCCGGTCTCTTCGCGCTCGCGCTCAGCGAGCTCGTCGAGGAGACGCTGGCCGTTCTCGGCGGCCTCGCGGAGACGGTCGACCTCGGGGTTAAAGCCCGTCGCGATGAGGTGGCCCTCGTTGAGGGCGACGGGCGCCTCGGGGTGGATGGCGCGCCCGAGGAGGTCGGCGATGTCCTCGAGCGGATCGAGGCGGGCGACGAGGTCGCCGACCAGCTCCGCTGTCTGTGACCGCTCGAGTCCGTCCAGCAGCTGTCTGAGTCCGGGCAGGTGGCCGAGGGAGCGGCAGAGGGAGAGGAGGTCGGGGGCATTCACGCGGCCCAGGGCGGCGCGGCCCGAGAGACGCTCGATGTCGTGGACCTGTCCCAGGCTGTCGGCGAGTTCACGGCGTTCGATAAAGTGCTCGAGGAAGAGCGCGACGGCCGCCTGGCGGCGTTCTATGTCGTGGAGGTTCCGCAGCGGCCGCTCGAGCCAGCGGCGCAGCAGGCGGGCGCCCATGGCCGTGCGGGTGCGGTCGATGGCCCAGAGCAGGCTGCCGCGCTTCTGGCGGTCGCGCAGGGTCTCGGTGAGCTCGAGGTTGCGGCGGGCATTGGCGTCCAGCAGGAGATGCTCCTCGCGGCGGCGCAGGCTGAGGCGGTGGAGGTGTCCCGGCACCCGGGTCTGGGTGCGCTCGATGTAGCTGAGAATGGCGGCCGCGGCCTGCGACCAGAGGGCACGGCTCGGCTCCTCGATGGCTAGCCAGGCCTCCCAGCGCCCGGTTTCAAAATCGCTGTCGGGCAGCTGGTGGATTTCAAGCTCGAGGTCGGTGCCGATGCGCCGGGCGAGCTCGGACTGGCAGAACGTGCGGTTGCCGATGATTTCGGCGGGGCGCCAGGCGAGGATCTCGTCTGCGGCCTTCTCGGCGGTAGCGCCGGTGGCGACCCAGGCGGCCTCGAAGCGGCCGGTCGTGATGTCGACGGCGGCGAGGCCGTAGTAGTTCTCGAGCTGATAGACCGCGACAACATGGTTGTCGCTCGTCGCATCGAGCTGCCCGAGGTCGCTGATCGTGCCCGGGGTGACGACGCGGGTGACCTCGCGCGGGACGAGGCCCTTGACCGTCGCCGGATCGGCCATCTGCTCGCAGATCGCGACGCGGTACTGCTGCTGCATCAGACGGGCGAGGTAGGAGTCGACCGCGTGGTAGGGCACGCCGCACATCGGAGCGCGTTCGGCCAGGCCACATTCACGGCTGGTCAGCGTGATGTCGAGGGCGCGGGAGGCGGTGACGGCATCCTCGAAGAAAAGCTCGTAGAAGTCGCCGAGGCGGAAAAAAAGCAGGCAGTCGGGCCAGAGCGCCTTCTGTTCGGCGTACTGGCGCATCATCGGCGACAGCTGTTCGGGGTCGATGTCAGCGAGTCTGAGGCTCATGGCGCCCCCTCCCCTGCCGGCAGAACGGCGAGCGCGGTGCCGCTGGTGGAGAGCATGCGCGCCGCCTCGACGCGGACGCGGGCGAAGCGCCCTTCGAGCAGTTCGCCGGCGCGATCGCTGTCGCCGGGGTCTACGCCGCATTCACGGGCGATGGCGGGTGTCAGGGCAAAGTTGACCAGGTGGTTTGAAGAGCTGCGGCCGAGCAGGAGACCCGGCCGGTGGTCCGCGGCTCCCTCGATGAGGACGCTCAGTTCACGGCCGACGAGACGATGATTGGAGGCCTCCGAGAGGCGGTTCTGCAGGCTGAGCAGGCGGTCGAAGCGTTCGCGCATGATCTCCGGCGGGATCCGCCGGGCGAGCAGGGCGGCCGGTGTGCCATAGCGCGGTGAATACTGGAAGAGGAAGGCGCTGTCAAAGGCCACCTCCTCGACGAGGCTCAGCGTTTCGGCAAAGTCCGCCTCCGTCTCGCCGGGGAACCCGACGATGATGTCGGTGCTGAAGGCGATGTCGGGTATGCGCCGCCTGGCCTCGGCGACGATCGCGAGATAGCGCGCCCGGTCGTAGTGGCGGTTCATCTGGGCCAGCACTCTGTCGCTGCCGCTCTGCAGAGGCAGGTGCAGGTGGCGCTCAATGTTCGCGTGGCGCTCCATGACAGCGAGCATCCCGCTCGAGAGGTCACGGGGATTTGAGGTCATGAAGCGGATCCGCGGGATGCCGGTAGCTGCGACCTGTTCCAGCAGCCAGGCAAAGTCGCGCCCGGGCGGATCGGTGCTGTCCGGCCGGCGTTTGCGGTTCCAGGAATTGACGTTCTGCCCCAGCAGCATGACCTCGCCGTAGCCCTCTGAGACGAGCTGCCGCACCTCGGCGAGTATGGCCTCGGAATCACGGCTGCGCTCGCGGCCGCGCGTGTAGGGCACGATGCAGTAGCTGCAGTAGTTGTCGCAGCCGGTCATGATGGTGACCAGGGCCCGGAAACGGCGCGCCCGGACGACGGGCAGGCCCTCGGCGATGATCCCGCTCGCCCTGTCGATCTCCCGGACCTTCCGGCCGCTCTCGAGGCGCTCGCGGAGCAGCTGCGGCAGGCGGGGGATGTCCTCGGGCCCGAAGACGAGATCGACAAAGGAGTAGCTGCGCCGTATGCGTTCCACATGTTCCTCGATCAGGGGCATGCAGCCGCAGACGGCGACCAGCAGTTCGGGGCGGCGCTCGCGTTCCGCTTTTACGATACCGAGATGGCCGTAGAAGCGTCCGTCGGCGTTCTCGCGGATGGAACAGCTGTTCAGGATCGCGAGGTCACAGTCTTCGAGAGAAGCAGCAGGCACGAGCCCAGAGGCCTCGAGCAGCCCGGCGATGATCTCGGAATCGTGATCGTTCTGCTGGCAGCCGAAGGTGCGGATCCAGTAGCGCCGGGGACCTGCGGCGCCCTGCAGTGAGGTCTGTAATTCAGGGTTGATCATGAACAATTATGATACCACGAGCCCACCGTCGACCCCGAGCACGAGGCCGGTGACGTAGGCAGCTTCATCGCCCAGGAGCCAGGCACAGGCGGCGGCGACCTCCTCCGGGCGGCCGGGGCGGCCGAGAGGAATATTCTGGCAAAATTCGCGCATCTCGTCAGTGCTCAGGTGGGCATTCATGGCCGAGTCGATCAGTCCGGGGGCGAGACAGTTGACGCGGATGCCGGAGGGTCCGAGCTCGGCGGCCAGGGAGCGTGTAAGCGCGATGAGGGCGGCCTTCGTCGCGGCATAGGCGGCCTCGCAGGAGGCGCCGGCGCGGCCCCAGATGGAGGACAGGAGGACGATGCTGCCGCGGCGGCGGGCGAGCATCAGAGGCAGGAGTCCCTGAATGAGCCAGAGTGCGCCGGAAACGTTGGCGTCGGTGAGAGCCTGCCATTCGGCTTCGTCGAGGTCCTGAATCTGCCTGACGGAGGCGATCCCGGCCGCATAGACCAGCTGACCGGCGCGAATCTGCTCCCTCTCGAGCCAGTCGAGGACCTGCCGGCGGCTCGAGAGATCCGCCGAGACGATGTGGACGCGGGGGTCGTCCAGTTCGGCGGCGCTCAGAGCAGCGAGGATGCGTTCGGGATGGCGGTGGGCGTGGAGCCAGATATCGCTGTAGTCGCTGCCGAGGGCGGGCAGCAGGCGCCTGGTGATGGCGAGGCCGAGGTCGCCCGAAGCGCCGGCGATGAGGAGGCTGTCAGCGGCTGTCATCGCCCGGCCCCGGCTGCTGTATCAGCATGCAACTCTGCACCGTTTTCCAGCAGCTGTCGGCGCAGGGCGAAGAGGGCGGAGTAGTTGGGCAGCAGATAGATCGTGCGTTCCGGCGGGCAGAGCTCAACGAGGCGGTCGACCATGGCGAGATCGTTTTCGGCTTCTACCGGCTCACTGTCGCCGAGCTGCGGCCGGAGCCAGTCGGCGAGGACGGTCGTCTGGCTGCCGCCGATCCCGATCGGGACCCGTGGCAGCGGGAAGCGTTCGCTGCGTACGGCGCGAACCCAGGCGGGATCGCGGCCGTCGGCGGGCTCGTTGTTGATCAGGAGGGCGAGGGCGCCGGCGTCGGGTGCGGCAGCTACGAGGGCCAGCGTCTCCTCGAGGCCGGCGGTGTTTTTGACCAGGATGAGACGGAGACGGCGGCCGCGGTAGTAGAGCGTCTCCTGACGGCCGGGTGCGGGACGGGCCGTTTCGAGGTCGCGGAGCAGATGCTCCCGGGGCAGCCGGGGCCGGGCTGAGGCCACCGCAAGCAGGGCCGCGGCCGCGTTATAGGCGTTGTAGAGACCCGTGAGGGCGAGCCTCGCCTCTCCCCTTTTGCCGTCCCAGAGAATGTCAAGCTCCGCTGTGCCGTCCGTGCCGGCGGCTTCGCGGTGTCCGATCTCAAGATCGGGCTGCGGACGGCGGCAGTCACAGGAGCCGCAGGAAAACAGGCCCAGCTGGGCGATGGTGACGGCTTCGTATGTGAGCTTATGGCCACAGACGGGGCAGGCGGAGGCCATGTCGGCGTCGGCAGCGGCAAGTTCCCCGGTGGCGGCGCCAAAAAACAGCGTCGGCCGCCCGCCCAGCCCCGCGAGAGGAAAGAGCTCGGGATCGTCGGCGCAGAGAATGAGGCGGGTGTCCGGGGCAGTGGCCGCTATGCCCTGGCGCAGGAGCTCACGGACAGCGGCAGGTTCCGGGAAGCGGTCGAGCTGGTCGGGGTAAATGTTGGTTACGACGACATGTGTCGGCTGGAGCGGGCCGGCCAGTTTCGCGAAGGCCGCTTCGTCCACCTCGAGGATGGCAGGTGTGCCGGGCCGGGCCGCGAGCAGAGCGCTGGCGACACCGGAGGCGAGATTGGCACCGTAGGCGTTGGTCACGACCGTTTCCCCGGCAGCCTCGAGGAGGCGGACGATGAGGGCGGTGGTGGTGGTTTTGCCATTCGTACCGGTTATGACCATGATCTCGCGGCCTGAGGCGAGATGGGCCATGATTCCCGGTGCGAGGCGCAGAGCGACGGCGCCGGGCAGCGTCGAGGCGGCTCTGCCCACGAGGCGTAGAAGGAAGCGGGTCAGACGGCCGGCGAGGCGGGCGAAGTGGAAGCGAAGCGGGTTCACGGGCGGTTCAAGTCTCCTGAATCATGCGCAAATTGGCGTGTAAAGTCGCATTATCTTAGAAATCCCGGTCCCGGAATGCAAGGCAGCTGCCGTGTCATGCTAGACTGCTCGGGCAGCGGTCGTCGCTGCTCCGGCTTTGCCTATAATCAGAAACATTACAGTTGAGGAGCACATGCACCATGATCCAGGCCAATCCCCACTACGAAGAACTTGAACGCAGCTATCTCTTCTCCGAGATCGCCCGCCGGGTGGCGAAGTGGCAGGCGGAAAACCCCACTCTCCCCCTGCTGCGCCTCGGCATCGGTGATGTCACCGAGCCGCTCGCTCCGCCGATTGCCGCGGCCCTCGTCGCAGCGGCGAAGGAGATGGGGACACCGGAGGGATTCCACGGTTACGGCCCCGAGCAGGGCTATCCCTGGCTGCGCGAGGCCATCGCCAGGAATGATTTTCAGGCCCGCGGCTTGAACATCCAAGCCGATGAGGTTTTCGTTTCTGATGGTGCCAAGAGCGATACGGCGAATATCCTCGACATCCTCGGCCGCGATCTGACCATCGCCGTGCAGGATCCCGTCTATCCGGTCTATGTCGACACCAACGTCATGCTGGGCCGGGCCGCCGCGATCCGGCGCCTTACCGCTTCAGAGGCGAACGGTTTCCTGCCGGGTCCTGACAGCCCCGGTGCCGACAGCGATGTGATCTACCTCTGCTATCCCAACAACCCCACGGGCGTCGCCGCCGATCGCGAGCTGCTCTCGGCCTGGGTGGAACATGCACTTGCCAGAGGCTCCCTGCTGCTCTTTGACGCGGCCTACGCTGCCTTCATCCGCGACGACCGTCCGGTCTCCATCTACGAGATCCCCGGTGCCGAGCGCTGCGCCATCGAGCTGCGCAGTTTCTCGAAGACGGCCGGTTTTACGGGTCTGCGCTGCGGCTACACCGTCGTCCCGCATACGCTGGAGGCACAGGGGGCCGGTGGGCCGGTCAAGCTGCGCGATCTCTGGCTGCGGCGGCAGACGACGAAATTCAACGGCGTCGCCTACCCGGTGCAGCGGGCGGCGGAGGCGGTTTACTCGGAGGCGGGGCAGAAGGCGGTACGCCGGCAGGTGGCGGGCTATCTGGCCAACGCCGATGTGCTGCGCCGGAGCCTCGAGGCGGCTGGATACCAGGTCGCCGGCGGCCAGCATGCCCCCTATCTCTGGGTACGCGTCCAGGGCTCGTCCTGGGATGCTTTCGACGACTTCCTCGAGCGCCTCAACCTGGTCATCACGCCGGGCTCGGGCTTCGGCGCGGCGGGTGAAGGCTTCATCCGGATCAGTGCCTTCGGCTCGGCGGAGACGGTGGCCCGGGCTGCGAGGCGGCTTGAGACGGGACGCGTCGAGGGCTGACAGGCCCGGCGCTCCAGAATGCTGTTTGACTGCGTTACCGGATAAAAGAAGCTTCATGACGAGTACGACTCATGCACGACAGCTCGTATATGAGTCGTATTGGTGAGCGGCAAAGTACCACTCGCAGCTGATTTGGAAGTTGTTTGTTTCAACATGCGTACGAACGCAATTTTTGTCCAGCCTTGGACAATTTTTCCGCTCCTGCCCGATTTCGGGGCACCAGCGGATTTTTTGGCCACTTTCTGGACAATTTTTCCGCTCCTGCCCGATTTCGGGGCACCAGCGCAATTTTTGTCCAGCCTTGGACAATTTTTCGAGTTATGTCATCCCGCCTCCTTGCGGTTGCCTGATGAGGTCGTGCCACTCGGCGGGCGTGTGTTCTCGATTCAATGGAAATCTCCCTGACGCTGTTTGTGCCAGGCTATGACAAGCAGGACATATATTGGGACATATTGGGGATGTCGAACTATAGGGGGTTAGC
The DNA here is from genome assembly GCA_030057555.1 of Bacillota bacterium. Taxonomy (GTDB): domain Bacteria; phylum Bacillota; class Clostridia; order Saccharofermentanales; family Fastidiosipilaceae; genus JAEZYR01. The sequence continues at coordinate 12,591 of JASGUU010000038.1, forward strand.
TCATACAACGCCGCCTGCCGCCGGCTTTGATCCCACGACTCCAAAAGAGCCTGCAGACTAAAGGTCAGCAGGCTCCTGGCCGGCACAGACGGGGCAGCTGCCCTACGCGAATGGACCGTCGCTGCCGGTCGCCCCGGGAGAGGCGCTAGCCATTCCTGGGCTCCGGAAGCAGCGAGCGGGCGAAGGCTTCCGGGTCGAAGTCCATCAGATCCTCGGCACCCTCACCGAGTCCGGCGAGCAGAATTGGGATCTCCGGCAGCGTCCAGGCAACCGCGACCGCGATGCCGCCCTTCGAGTTGCCGTCCAGCTTTGTCAGGATCAGGCCGTTGACCTCGGCCGCCTCGCTGAAGAGGCGCGCCTGCGAGAGGGCGTTCTGCCCCGTCGTGGCGTCGAGTGTCAGCAGGGTCTGGCAGAGCGCATCGGGCGCCTCACGCCCGATGATGCGGCGGATCTTCGCGAGCTCGGCCATCAGGTTCTGCTTCGTCTGCAGGCGGCCGGCGGTATCGACGATGAGGACATCCGCACTGCGGGCCCGCGCCGCGGAAATGGCATCGAAGACGACGGCGGCGGGGTCGGCCCCGGTGGCGTGGCGGATCATGGGTGCGCCGGAGCGCTCGGACCAGACCTCAAGCTGCTCAATCGCGGCAGCGCGGAAGGTATCGGCAGCGGCGAGCAGAACCCGTTTCCCCTCCCTGCCGTAGCGCAGCGCGAGTTTGCCGGCGGTTGTGGTCTTTCCCGAACCATTGACACCCACCAGCAGGAGGATGTTGAGGCGGTCCGGGGCGAGCCTGAGCTCACGCTTTGGCCCGAGAATTTCCTGGACAGCCGCCGCCAGGCGCGCATGGACGAAGTCCTCGCGATCATTTCTCTCGCTGCGGATTGCCGCACGCACCCGGTCCATCACCTGCGTCGCCGCCGGCACGCCGAGGTCGGCCTGCACCAGCAGCATCTCCAGTTCGTCGAGCATCTCCTCATCGTAGTGTCCGAGCGCGACCTGGAGCTGGCGGATTCCCTCGGAGATGAAGTTGCGGGTCTTCTCCAGTCCCTTACGAAAACGGTTCAGTAGACTCATGCCGGATCCTCCTCGTCTTCAAGTGACATCGACAGTATGCGCGAAACGCCGCGCTCCTGCATCGTGATGCCATAGATGGTATCGGCCGCCTCCATGGTGCCGCGGCGATGTGTCACCAGAATGTACTGTGTCTGATCGGTATATTCACGAATGTAGCGGTTGAAGCGCTGGACATTGGACTCATCGAGGGCTGCCTCGATCTCGTCGAGAACACAGAACGGTGCCTGACGCAGTTTCTGTATGGCAAAGAGCAGCGCGATGGCCGCGAGACTGCGCTCCCCACCGGAGAGCAGGAGCATGTTCTGCAGGCGTTTCCCGGGTGGTGAAACCTGGATCTCGATCGCTGCCTCGAGACTGTCGCCGCCCTCCTCGAGGCGAATGTCAGCCTCTCCCCCGCCGAAGAGCTGGCGGAAGGTCTCGCGGAAATTGACGCGGATCACGTCGAGGCGCTCCTCGAACTGCCGGCGCATCGAATCCGTCAGTTCCCGGATGACCGTCTGGAGCTGGGTCGACGCCGCCTCGATGTCGCTGCGCTCCTGGCTCAAAAATTCATAGCGGCTTTTCAAACCGGCATAGCTGTCGAGTGCCGCCAGATTGACCGGGCCCATGTCGCGCAGCCTGTTGCGGATCTCCCTGACGCGGCGACCGGCGGCCTCGCGGTCGAAGTCTTCGCAACGGTAAGGCGCGGCGAGGTCGCGGGTCAGATCCCAGTCTGTCCAGAGCCGGTTCAGGAGGTCGTCACGCTGTTCGGCGATGCGCTCGCGACGCGCGACCAGGCGCTCCGTCTGCTGGCCCAGCTCGGCCAGCTGTTCGGTGAAGCGGCTGCGTTCGCGGTGATAGTCGGCCTCGGCCACCCGGTTCTCCTCGAGCAACGTGTTGAGCTCGGCAATCCGGCTCTCCAGCTTCTCCATGCGGGCAAAGCTCTCCCCGCGGCGCCGTTCGGCGGCTTCCTTCTCCTTTTCCAGGGCGGCCAGGCGCCCGTCCTCGTCCTGGGCCTCGCGACGGGCCGCCTCCAGCTGCTCCTCGAGCTCGCGGCGGGCGCGGCGGGCGCGCTCAAGCGCGCTGCGGGCCTCCGCCTCGCGGTTGCGGGCGGCGAGGGCGGCGAGATCACGCTCGGCGAGGCTGTCACGGATGCGGCTGCGGGCGATGAGAAGCCCATCCTCGTGAGCCTCGGCGACGGTAATGGCCTCCTGGGCCTCGACGAGGGCCTGGCGCAGCTCTGCCTGGCGTCTGGCAGCTCCGCTCGCCTCGTGTTCGGCGCGGCTGGCGTCGGCGGCGTTGCTTTCGAGGGCGGCGGCGATCTCGGCCGTCTCAGCGGCCAGCGTCCGCCCGCGCAGCTCAAGTTCGTCACGGCGCGCCTCGAGCCGGATCAGCTCGGTGGCGGCCAGTTCACGGCGTTCGCGGCAACGGCCCAGCTCGCGCTCGGCTGCCTCGAGCTGGGCCGCACCGGAGACGGCTTCCTGACGCAGCCGGTCCAGCTCGCGGTGAGACGCGGCCAGCCCGGCTTCGGCATCGCGGATGGCGCGGCGGCGGCCGACGAGGCCGCTGCGCGCCCCGCTCTGCTGATAGGAGCCGCCGGACATGGAGCCGCCCGGATGAAAAATGTCGCCGTCCAGCGTGACGATGCGCAGCCTCTGGCGCAGCGCGCGGGAGAGGCGGATGCCGGCCTCGCTGTCCGTGACAACGGCGATGCGCCCCAGCTGGTTCGAGATGACGGCGGCGATCTTCTCGGGATAGGAGATCAGCTCGCTCGCCAGGCCGAGATAGCCAAAGCGGCGGTGCTCCTCGAGGATGCGCTCCTCATGAGCTTCGAGACGGCGCGGCGTCATGGACTCCAGCGGCAGGAAGGTAGCCCTGCCGGCACGCTCGCGCTTCAGCCAGTCGATGAGATCGGCGGCAGTCTCCTGACGGTCGACGACGATGTACTGGGCGGCGCCGCCGAGTGCGGTTTCGATCGCCGTCTCATAATCGCGGCCAACATCGATAAGCTCGGCCAGAGTGCCGAGGACAGCGCTGCGCGGCAGGCCCGCCTGCTCGCAGTGCTGCAGCAGGCGGCGCACCGGCACGGCATAGCCGCTCATGCTGCGCTCGAGTTCACGCAGCGTATCGAGCTGGTAGGCCTTCTGGGCGAGCAGGCGTTCGTGCTGTTCGAGCCGGGCGTCGTGCTCCTGCGCTTCGGCACGCCGGCTCAGCAGCTGAGCCTCGGCCCCGGTTTCCAGATTTCTGGCCTCCTGCTCCGCCTGCCGGCTGGCCTCGAGCTTTTCCACGGCCGCGGCGATTTCCGCCTCTGCCGGTGCAACACGCTCGGCCAGAGCCTCACGGCGCGCCTCCAGCAGGGCGCGCTGGCGATCCATGACCCGGGCCTCACCCTCACGGCGGACGAGGCGCTCGAGTTCCTGATCGATCGCCTCACGCAGATGGCGCTCTTCGCTGCGGGCAACGGCGAGGGCTTTGCCTGCCGCCTCAGCCTGGCGCGTGGCCCCGGCCAGTTCCTCCTGCTCTGACGCCCGTGCGGCGGCTGCGGCCCGGGCAGCCTCCTGCTCCCTGACGAGGACGCCCGCGGCCTCGTTCACATCAGCTTCGAGCGCCGCGCGGCGCCGGTCGAGATCGGCCTCGCCGGCCAGCCTGTCCGCGCGCCTGCGCCCGAGCTGCCGCTGACGCTCGGCGAGCGTGGTGAGCTGGCGGTCAAGCTCGCGCTCGGTCTCGCGGGCGCTGCCCAGGGACTCCTGAACATCACGGCGGTTCTCCTCAAGTTCGGCGCCCGTGCGCAGGCGTTCGAGGCGCTCGAGCTCGAGAGCCTCGCGCCCGGCTTCGAGATTCCTGCGGTCGGCAGCGAAGGTCTCGAGGGTTTCGGCGAGTCCGCTGCTCTCCCTGTCCTGGTCCTCCAGCTGGCGCAGGATCAGGGCGACATCGTCGTCGCGCAGGCGTTCGCGCAGCTCGAGGTAGCGCTTGGCGGCCGCGGCCTGCTCGGCGATGGGTTCGAGCTGCCGCTCCAGCTCGAGCATGATGTCGCTGACTCGGGCGAGGTTGGCGCCGGTGAGCTCGAGCCTGCGTTCGGACTCCTGGCGGCGCTGGCGATACTTCTGGATGCCGGCCGCTTCCTCAAAGACGCGGCGGCGATCGTCCGAGCGGGCCGAGAGAATCTCGTCGACGCGGCCCTGCCCGATGATGGAATAGGAATCGCGGCCGAGGCCGGTGTCCATGAACAGTTCGTTGATGTCACGCAGGCGGCAGCTGCGCCGGTTGATGCGGTATTCGCTGTCACCCGAGCGATAGAGGCGGCGGCTGATCTCGACCTCGGCATAGTCGATCGGGAGATCTCCGTCGCTGTTGTCGAGCACGAGGATGACTTCGGCAAAGCCCATCGCCCGCCGCGATACGGTGCCGGAGAAGATGATGTCCTCCATGCGGCTGCCGCGCAGCTGGCGGACGGACTGCTCGCCCAGCACCCAGCGGATGGCGTCGGTGATGTTGGACTTGCCGGAGCCGTTCGGGCCGACAATCGCCGTCAGGCCACGGTTGAAACGGATCTCGGTGCGCTCCGGGAAGGATTTGAAGCCCTGCATGGTCAGCGATACGAGTCTCATGTCGGCTCTCTCTGCCTCCCTCTCAAAGCGGGTCGATCAGGCCGAGGTCGACGAGCATCCGGGCCGCGGCCGCCTGCTGGGCCTGGCGGATCGTGCTGCCCTCGCCGCGGGCCTGCTCACAGCCGTTCTGGCGGATGGCGACCGTGAACCGGGGCTGGTGGGCGGGTCCCGTCTCGGAGATGAGATCGAAGCTCAGGGCCGCTCGTCCGGGGTCGGCCTGCTGCCATTCGAGCAGACGGCTTTTGTGGTCATAGACCAGACGGCCGGCGACAGCGGCGGCGATGGAGGGCTCGAGCAGTCGCGCCGCCACACGGGCCGCCGTCTCCAGATCGCTGTCACGGGCTATGGCACCGAGCAGGGCCTCGAAGGCATCGGCGAGATTCGAAGCCTTCCGCCGTCCCCCCGTACGTTCCTCACCGTGGCCGAGACGCAGCAGGGCACCAAGTCCCAGCGTTTCGGCCAGCCGGACGAGGGTGGCCTCGCAGACGACGGTGGCGCGCAGCTGGGAAAGCCTGCCCTCCGGCAGCGCCGGCTCATGTTCATAGAGAGCGTTGGCCACGGCATAGCCGAGCACGGCGTCGCCGAGGAATTCGAGCCGCTGATTGTCGGTTCCGCGCTCGGGCTGTTCGTATATCCAGGAGCGGTGGGTCAGGGCGGCCTCAAGCAGCGAACGCGAGCGAAAGTGATAGTCCAGCTCCGCTTCGAGTCCGGCGATCCGTGCGGCCGGCAGATCCTCACCGGCTCCGCTCGTCCGCGTCACGGCAGAAGCCCCCGGCCCACGGCCAAGAAAGGACCACGTTGCCGTGGTCCTCTGTCGCCCGGGAACGGGTTGAACAAGAGATCAGGTGTTGTTCTTGACAAAGTCAACCGCGTCGCCGACCGTACGGATACGCTCGGCGTCCTCATCGGGAATCGAGATCCCGAACTCCTGCTCCATGGCCATGATGAGCTCTACGATATCGAGAGAATCGGCATTGAGCTCGTCAGTGAAATCGGAGTCGAGGGTGACCTCATCTGCTTCAACGCCAAGCTGCTCAACCAGAATGTCGCGAATCTTGGCAAAAACCTGTTCATCCTTCATAGAGTGGAATACCTCCTGGTGATTTTTGTCTCCGGGCAGCCCCGCCCGGCCGGCTGGTGGTAGGATCGGCGGCTTCTGCGGCCGTCATCGGGGCATCCGATCCAAAAGTTGCATTCTCTTGTAACGGATGGATATGTATCTTGTCAAGTTCAGGACGTCCCGTCGCCCAGAACTGAACGGTTTTTCACGAAGTAGTCGAGGCCGGACCAGATGGTCATGACCACGGAGACGAGCAGGGCGAGATTGCCGAGCCAGGTCAGGATCGGGATCAGTGTCGCGGGCACTCCGGTTCCGGCCCCGGGCAGTCCCGCGAGGCCGCACTCGAGCAGGATCAGGTGCAGGGCGATCAGCTGCGTCACGGTCTTCACCTTCCCCAGCCAGCCGGCGGCGATGACGATGCCGCGCTCGGCGGCCAGCATGCGGATGCCGGAGACGCCGAATTCACGCAGCAGAACGACAATCGGGACGATGCTCGAGATGCGGCCGCGCTCGACCAGAACGATGAAGACCGTGAGCACCAGCATCTTGTCCGCGATAGGGTCGAGAAAGGCGCCGAGTTTCGTGACCAGGCCGCGGGAGCGGGCAATATGGCCGTCGAGCCAGTCGGTCAGAGAGGCCAGGGCAAAGAGCAGCAGGGCGACGAGGGGTCCCGGCCCCGTGACAAAGGCGTTCCAGCCGGCGAAGACGTCGCCCGGGAGCGGCAGCATGAAGAGCAGGATCAGGGGCAGGATGAGGATGCGCAGCAGCGTGAGCCGGTTCGGCAGGTTCATGGGGCGTAGACTCCTGTTCGTTCATAGGCGGATGCGTCAACGATCCGTACGGGATGGCAGAATGACCCGATCTCGAGTTCCAGTTCGCTCGCTACGGCGACGAAACCGTCGCTCTCGGGAGCTTCGCGCCGGCTGCGTCCGCGGTAGAAGAGGCCGTCCCCAGTGACACCCTCGATCAGGATGAGCTCGGTGTCGCCGATCGTGCTGCGCCTCCGCTCGAGGCTGATGGCCTGCTGACATGCCATGATGCGGGCCGCGCGCCGGGCTGCCAGATCACTCGGCACCCGGTCGGCGAGACGCCAGGCGGGAGTGCCCTCCTCTGGACTGTAAACAAAGGCGCCCAGATGGTCAAACCTGATGTCCCGGATGAAGTCGAGGAGGGTCGAGACATCCTCCTCCTCTTCGCCGGGGAAGCCCAGCAGCACCGTCGTGCGCAGGACGACTCCGGGCAGCAGCTCGCGGATGCGGCCGAAACGCTCCCTGAGCCAGGCGCTGCCGATGCGCCTGCCCATCCGCCGCAGCAGACGGTCGGAGGCATGCTGGATAGGCAGATCGAGATAGGGCACGATCGCGCGGGAGTCGGCCATGACCCCCAGCAGCCGGTCGTCGACACCCTCCGGGTAGGCATAGAGAAAGCGGATCCAGGTGAAGTCGAAACGCTGTTCGAGTGCGGCCAGCAGCTCCGGCAGCAGCGGCCGCTCAGCGAGATCGAGACCATAGCGGGTTGTGTCCTGGGCGACAAGGGTGAGCTCGCGGACCCCGCCGGCGTACAGGGCTTCGGCCTCGCGCAGAATGCTGTCCATGGGGCGGGAGTGATAGGGGCCGCGGATGGAGGGAATGGCGCAGAATGTGCAGTGGTTCGAACAGCCTTCGGAAATTTTCAGATAGGCGCTGACACCGGTTGAGACGAGCCGCGGACCGTCGAGGTGTGAGAGCACACCCGCGGTCCTGTAATCGGCGTCGACAATGGCTCCTGCTCCCTCCGGCTTTTCATAATGGCGGTCGATCAGGTCGGCAATCCGGTCGACAGCGGTCGTACCGAGGATGATGTCGACCTCGGGCAGCTCCTCGATGATTTCGGCCGCGTAGCGCTGGGCGAGGCAGCCCGCAACGACGAGACAGCTGGCACGGCCCCGTTCCTTCCACTCGGCCATGGCGAGGATCTGGTCGATGGCCTCCGTCTTCGCCGCTTCGATGAAGGCGCAGGTGTTGACCACGATGACGTCGGCCTCCTGCGGGCGGTTGACAAGTGCATAGCCGGCCTCGTCGAGCAGCCCCAGCATGCATTCGGAGTCGACGAGGTTCTTCGCGCAGCCGAGGCTGACGAGGGCGACGGAGCGCGGTGGTGCATGTTGTCCGGAAACAGTCATGGTGTCATTCTAGCCCAGCCAGCGGGAGGCATCGATCTGCCAGCGGCGCAGGACCACGAATATGTCGGAGCCCGAGAAACCTCGTCGCTCGGCCTGCCGCAGAATGCGCAGCAGCGTCGCCCGCTCCCGCAGCCATGATTCGTCCGCTGTCTCCTGTGACCCGTCTCCGTCGCGCAGTGCCAGCAGAGCCGCTCGGTGGTTCGAACGCAGCCAGTCGGCGGCGCGGATCAGGTCAGAGGACTGCATCGCGAGACAGGCGTCTATCGCCTCCACCCTGACCCCCAGACGCTCGAGACGCTGCCTGAGGGCTTCACGGGATTCCGAGCGCCTCCCCTGCCGCGCCCGGGCCACGGAGACAGCATAGGCGAGGTCATCAACATAGCCGTCCCGCTCGAGGCCGGCCATGGCTTCGCGGGCAGCCTCTTCCGTCATGCCGCGTTCGACCAGCCAGGCGATCAGACGTCCGCTCGATGTGCGGAGACGCGACTGTCGTTCGATGACGAGGGCCCGTGCCCGGGCCTCATCGATGGCAGCGCCGGGCTCGGCGGCGGGGCCGGAGGACATCAGAGATCGTCGAGGTTCAGCAGATCGTCATCGACATCGGGTACGTCATCATCCCCGGACGTGAAACCGTCGTCAGCGTCGCCGGCGGGCTCGGAGCGGTGCACCTCAAAGTGCGCGGCATGCTTTTCGCGAACCTGGGCAGCGATTTCCTCGCAGATGTCCGGATGGTCGATGAGATACTGGCGGGCCTTCTCCCTGCCCTGCGCGATGCGCTCCTCCTTATAGGAGAACCAGGAGCCGCTCTTTATGATGACATCGTGCTCGACGGCCAGATCGAGGACGCTGCCCTCGCGCGAAATGCCCTCGCCGTAGATGAGGTCGAACTCGGCGACACGGAAGGGCGGCGCGACCTTGTTCTTCACGACGCGGACGCGGGTGCGGCTGCCGATGACGTCCTGGCCGTCGCGGATGCTCTCCGTGCGGCGCACGTCGAGGCGGACGGAGGCGTAGAACTTCAGCGCCCGGCCGCCGGTGGTGGTTTCCGGATTGCCGAACATGACCCCGATCTTCTCGCGCAGCTGGTTGATAAAGATGAGGACGGTCTGGCTGCGGTTGATGACCGGTGTCAGCTTCCGCATCGCCTGCGACATCAGACGGGCATGGAGGCCGACCGCACTGTCGCCCATCTCGCCGTCGATTTCAGCCTTTGGCACGAGGGCCGCGACGGAGTCGACGACGATGACATCGATGGCTCCGCTGCGCACCAGCGCTTCGGTGATCTCGAGGGCCTGTTCGCCGTTGTCCGGCTGTGAAACGACGAGATTGTCGATATCGACGCCGAGGCGTTCGGCATAGCTCGGGTCAAGAGCGTGCTCGGCATCGATGAAGGCGGCGAGTCCGCCCTGCCGCTGGGCCTCGGCGATGATGTGGAGAGCCACTGTTGTCTTGCCCGAAGCTTCGGGGCCGAAGATCTCGACGATGCGGCCGCGGGGAACGCCGCCGATGCCGAGGGCGATGTCGAGGGCGAGGGCGCCGGTCGGGATCGCCTGTACATCCACCTGGTCGCTCTCGCCGAGCTTCATCACCGCGCCCTTGCCATAGGATTTCTCAATCTGGGCAAAGGCCGTCTCGAGCGCCCGTTCGCGGTCGCCCGCCTCCTGCCTGACGACGTCCTGTGACGATTTGGATCGTTTCGATGCCCTGGCCATGTATACCTCCGAAGAACTGCTTCATATTGATCTGCTTCTGTATTTTACGATGTCAAACATTCGTTCTTTAATGATACGGGAAGCCTGTTCGGGCGTCAAGCAGCCTAAAGTCGCCGCTTGACGCCGGAATCCGCCCCGCGACGGACGAAGCCGAAGAGGGAGAGGAGGCGTTTCACGAGAGCGAGGGCTTCCTGAACACCGAGGGCAATACTCGACAGGAACCAGACCAGGAAGCCGAGGGCGACGCGCAGGGCGAGCCAGAGCAGCTGGACCAGCTTCCCTGCCGGGAAGAAGGCCGAGCGCATGGCCAGCCACTCGACGACCAGCAGGGCGAGCAAAGTAAAGACGGCTGCCGGCACAGCGGCTGTGACGAAGGGGCGCATATCGCGGGCGCGGCCGCGTGGATGCGTGCGGCGGTACAGGAGCTGCAGGACCACGGCGTTGATCAGGGAGGCCGATGCATAACCTAGTGAGAGGCCGCCGGTACCGAGCGGGGTAAAACGGGCGCCGAGATAGCCGAGTGTGGTCGTCAGGAACATGGAGAGCAGACTGCCGAGGAGCGGGATGCGGGTGTTGCGAATGGAGAAGAAAGCCTGGTTCGTGATGTAGACAAAGGTATGAGTGACGATGGTCACGCTGTAGAAGAGCAGCAGGCCCGCCGTCATCTCGACGGCGGACTCGCCGTAGCTCGAGACGCGCCACTGGAACACGGCGCGGACTATGTCCTGACGCAGGGCGAGGTAGATGACGCCAGAGGGGATGGTGAGAAAGAGGGCGCGGCGCAGCGAAGCTCCCAGGAGCTCACCCGCCTCACGATAGCGACCGGAGGCGTTGAGGGCCGAGAGAGAGGGCAGCATGACCTGGCCAACGGCGACGGCGAAGACGCCCCAGGGCAGCATCCAGAGCGTGGTGGCGTTGCGCAGGCTCGTTGTGGAACCGGCCGGCAGACCGACCGACTGGATGATGGCGTTGAGCAGGATGTTGTTGAAGGGCGGAATGGCGGAGGCGGCCAGCGTCGGCAGGGCGATGATCAGGAGACGGCGGAAGCCCGGATCCCGGTGATCGAGAGAGGGTCGGAAGTTCTGCAGCTCGCGACGGGCCAGCCCGGCCTGCAGGAGGAAGAAAACCAGAGCCGAGGCTGTGACCCCGGCGGCCACGCGGACCACGGCGTCGGCCGAAGGATGGCCGAAGACCAGCAGGCTGACGATGACACAGAGGTTGTAGACCACCGGTCCAAAGGCCGTGCGGTCGAAGCGGTTATAGGCATTCAGGACGCCGATCGAGAGGGCGGCCAGCATCATCAGATAGGTCTGGGGGAAAAGGACGCGGGTAACCTGGGTGGCGAGCGGCAGCGTTGTGGCGCTGGTCAGGGGAGCCAGCAGCAGCGGGGCCGCGATTTCGCCGACCAGAACCACCGCGAGCATGGTGACACAGGCATAGCTGATAAGGATGCTGACCGAGTGCCAGCCGCGTCTTCCCTCCCCGCGCTCCAGCGAGCCTGAGAGGGTCGGGATGATGGCGGCCTGGATCGAGCCGCCGATGAGCAGTTCGTAGACAAAGTCAGGGATCAGAAATCCCTGTATATAGGCGTCGGTCAGGTCGCCGTGGCGAAAGAGGGAGACCGCCAGGATGTCGCGGATCTGGCCGGTGAACTTCGAGAGCACCAGAGCGATCATCACGAGAACGGTATAGCCCGTCATGCGCCGGGCGCCGAGATGCTGCCGGCCGCCACGACCCGGCGCGGCACTGCCGGCAGCCCGCGGTGGCCGGATCTCGCTCGTGGGCTGGCGGCGGGCTGAGCGTGCGATCTTGAAAAGCGTCTCGCGATTGAGGCGGCTCATATGCTCTTCTCCCCGCTTTCTCCGGATTCCGGACCGCGCAGTCGCGCCAGCAGGGCATGGCGCAGCAGGTCGAGGCACCGGACCACCGTAGACCCGCGGATTTTCGTGCGGTCGCCGCTCTGATCCAGCAGGCGCGCCTCTGATCCCTCAGGCGACGCGAGGGCGATCCAGACGGTGCCGACCGGCTTTCCAGGCGCTGCGCCGCCGGGGCCGGCGATGCCGCTGACCGCGAGACAGTAGTCGCTGCCGGTCCGTTCCCTGCCGCCGGCGGCCATGGCCAGAACCACCGCCTCGCTCACCGCTCCCTCTCGCTCGATCAGCTCCGGATCGACCCCGAGCAGCGAGCTTTTGAGGCGGTTGTCGTAGGCGACGATGCCGCCGCGGAAGCAGGCGGAGGCGCCCGGCAGATCGACAAAGGCGGAGGCGAGAAGACCGCCGGTACAGGACTCGGCCGTCGCCACGGTCAGGCCGTGCGCGGTCAGCAGGTCGGACACCACAGCCGCCAGTGAGCGGTCGCCGACCTCGTAGACCAGATCGCCGAAGCGGCGGCGGATCTCGGCCACCATGCGGTCGAGGGGGCCGGTATCGTTGTCGTTCCGGTCAGCAAAGTACTGCGTAGCGCGAAAGGCGACCTCGCCCGTAGAACAGTAGGAGGCCAGAGTCGGATTGGTCTGGCCGTGGATCAGGTCGGCCAGCTGCTGTTCGGCATCGCTCTCGCCGATGCCGGTGAGGCGCAGATAGACCGAGACCAGGCGCTGCCGGGAGCGCGCTTCGAGCAGCGGCCTCGCATAGCGGTCAAACATGGGACGGTTTTCGTTCGGAGGCCCGGGCAGCAGCATAATGTAGCGCACCCGGCCGTCGCGGGTCGTGGCCATCACGGCACCGGGCGCGGTTCCGTTGTCGTTCGGCAGAACCACACCGGGATCGGGCAGCAGGGCCTGCTTGCGGTTGTTCTCCGAAACCCGGCGCCCGCGGCGCCGGAAGTAACCCTGAATGCGCTCCCATTCCGGGAGATGCAGGCGCAGCGGCACGCCGCTGACTTCGCTCGCCACCGCCATCGAGATATCGTCCTCGGTCGGGCCGAGGCCGCCCGTAACGATGACCAGATCCGCGCGTGCGACCGCCGTCTCCAGCGCCTGGCGGGCACGCACGGCATTGTCGCCGACCACGGTCTGGTAATAGGAAACGATGCCGAGCTCGGCGAGCCGCCCGGCGAGCCAGGAGGCATTTGTATTCGTGATCTGCCCCATCAGCAGCTCGGTTCCAATGGCCAGAATCTCCGCGCTCTCAATGGCTGCCGCAGGCAGACCATCCGAATGCAGGCTCACGGGCGTCCGCCCTCCCCGCTTCTCGCGCGCTCACGGCGCTCCTCCCATTCGGAACGCTGCAGCAGGAGCTTGCGCGGCTTGCTGCCCTCGAAGGGGCCGATGTAGCCGGCCTGCTCCATCTGGTCGATGAGCTTGCCGGCACGCGGGTAGCCGACATTCAACCGGCGCTGCAGAATCGAGACAGAGGCATGGCCAACGTCGAGGACGATGTCGACGGCATCCTCGAAAAGCTCGTCCTGATCCTCCACCACACCGGAGTCGGCCGCATCGTCCTTCGGCGCGGTGATCTCCGCGGAGAGCTCCTCGTCGTAGCCGTCAACATTCTGTTCTTTGCACCAGGCGACGACGCGCTCAATCTCGGCTTCGGTGATATAGGCTCCCTGGCCACGGATGGGCTTGCCCACCGACTGCGGCGCATAGAGCATGTCGCCGCGGCCGAGCAGCTTCTCCGCCCCGCCCATGTCGAGGATGGTGCGGCTGTCGACCTGGCTTGACACCATAAAGGCGATGCGCGAGGGAATGTTGGCCTTGATCACGCCGGTGATGACATCGACGGAGGGCCGCTGCGTGGCGATGACGAGATGCATGCCGGCGGCACGGGCCATGGCCGTCAGCCGGGCAATCGAATCCTCGACCTCATGGGCAGCCAGGGCCATCAGGTCGCTGAGCTCGTCGATGACGATCAGGATCAGGGGCAGCCGCTCCTCCTCATCCGGATCGATCTGCTCGTTGTAGGTCTGCATGTCGCGCACGCCCTTCGCGGCGAAAAGCTCATAGCGTCGCCCCATTTCGATGACGGCCCAGCGCAGGGTGTTGGAGGCCTTCTTCGCATCGGTGACAACGGGCGCCAGCAGATGTGGAATGCCGTTGTAGATGCTGAGTTCGACCACCTTCGGATCGATCAGCAGCATCTTGACGTCGTCGGGATGACTGCGGTAGAGGATGGAGGTCAGGATCACGTTGATGCAGACGGATTTGCCGGAGCCGGTGGCGCCCGCGATCAGCAGGTGGGGCATGCGCGTGAGATCGCACATGATCGGCGCTCCCGGAATATCACGGCCGAGCGCCACCGCCAGCGGCGACTCGGCGCGGCGGTACTCCAGCGACTCGATGAGGGGCCTGAGGCCGACAGCCGTCGTTTCCTTGTTCGGAATTTCAATGCCGATAGCCGACTTCCCCGGGATCGGGGCCTCAATGCGGACACCCGTGGCGGCGAGGCTGAGGGCTATGTCGTCCGCCAGGTTGACGATGCGGCTGACCTTTACACCCAGACCGGGAGCGAGCTCGAAGCGCGTGATCGCGGGACCGGTCGTGATGTTGACGACCCTGGCCTCGACGCCGAAGCTGGCGAGTGTCTCCTCGAGCTTGCGTCCGACGCCGGCGATGCGGTTCTGGCTCAGTCGGTTCCGCGATTCATCCACATCACGCAGCAGCTCAATCGGCGGCAGCCGATAGGGCCGGACTTCCCGCTCTGCAAGCTCAGCGCCTGCCCTGGCGGGCGCTGCAGTCGCGGCCCCCGCGCCGCCTGCACCGGCGTCTGTCACGGCGGCAGGCCGGGGAGCGTCGGGTTCGACGATGGGCACCGCAGGTGGGCGCACCCGGTCCGCAGGCTGGGGTGGCGGCTCCTCGGTGCGCAGGAAGTCGGGGATGGACATCGCCGCGGCCGCGGCAGCCTCACGCCCGCGGGCCGTCTGGTCGATGGTCTCGAGCCGGCTCTCAGGATTTGGGTCATAGGAGAAGATGGGAATGTCGCTGAAGAGGCGCTCTCCCTCCCCGGGTGCGGCGGGCGGCGCCGGATCGTAGAATCTGCGCTCCGCCTGGCTGGCATGGACCTTGCCGCCCTTTTCCGGTCCGACACTGTGAAAACCCGAGTCGTCGCCAACGGGCTGCTCGATGTTCGCGGCCGCGTCCAGAGCGGCCCGGCGCTCCGGATCCAGCCAGCTGCTGACATCGGGACCCGGCCCGGCGGGGCGGGTATCGTCGATGGTCGGCGCGAGAACCGCTGTGCCGTCGTCCGCCCCGGCGAGCCGCGGCTCAGCCGCGGCCTCCTCCGGCCAGTCTCCGGCATCGGAACCGGCGTCGCGGATCAGGCCGCGCGCTGCGCGGGCCCGCCGCGAGCCCTCGTTCACCGCCTGACCGAGCCGGCGGCCGGTCTGCTTGACAGCCGAGCGGGTACGGTCGAGGAAACGCGAGAGCGAGAGGTTGAAGATCAGGATCATTTCGGCGAGCAGCGCGGCGGCCAGAATGACGATGGCGCCGACGGGACCGGCCACGCGCTGCAGTGCGAGGGCGATCAGGCCGCCGACGAGGCCGCCCGGAATCGTCCCCGCCGTCATGGTCGTGATGCGGCGGTCGCGGCTCAGCCGCAGCAGGAAGGAAATGGCCTTTGTCGCCTCCGTCGGTTTGCCGCCTGCGTCCAGCGCCCAGGCTTCCTTGAATGTCTCGAGGCCCAGCGTGCAGGCATGCAGAAAGGCCGCCGCGAGCAGCAGCGTGATGATGACCTGGACGCGCCTGGAGCGGGAGCGGCGGTCGCCGCCGGCGAGCAGGTATTCGAGGGCCATGTAGAGGAAAAAGGGCGGCAGCAGATAGACCATGACGCCGAAGAGACTCATGCCGCTTCCGACCAGAAGGCGTCCCAGCACACCGGTGGCGGAGGCCGGCAGATAGAGGGCGAGGCCCAGCAGCAGGGCGATGACGATCAGGATCAGGCCTGACAGTTCGTGTCGTTTGTCGGTTTCAACTATGGGCAAAGCTTTATTCCTCCCCGGCTGTCCGGCGGGCGGCGGCAAAGGCCGCCTGGACCCATTCAAGGCTTGTCATACCAGTGCCGCGCATCTTCTCGGCCTGACGGAGGATGGCCAGCAGAGTCTTGGCATCCTCGATCCCGCCTGTCACGGCGAGGCCCAGCGCCTCGTCAAAGGGCAGCCGCAGGTGCGTCAAAAACTCACCCCGGTCGGGTTTGGGCTCGCCGTCCTCTTCCGCGAGTGCTGCGAAGAGCCAGAGCCGTTCGCCGCAGTAGCCCGGTGACGGCAGGGCCGTACCGAGCGACCAGAAGCTGAGGGCGCGGCAGCCCACCTCCTCGCCCAGCTCGCGCCGGGCGCAGTCGGCCGGGTCCTCCCCGCTCTCGAGCTTCCCCGCCGGCATCTCGGTCATCAGGCGCTCGAAGACTTTGCGATACTGTCGTACCAGCGTCACCGTGCCGTCCTCGTGCAGGGGCAGCACGGCCGCTCCGCCGCTGTGACGCAGCAGCTCGCGACGGGCGAGGCTGCCGTCCGGCAGGCGCACGGTATCCACGTCGACGGCGAAGACCCGTCCCTCAAAGGGGCGATGGCTCTCGATCGTCACCTCGCTCCAGTCCTCGAGGCGGCTCTCGCCGCGGGCGACGGCCACCTCGAGGGCGGCAGATTCCTTCTCAGTATAATTGCTCTCTGTCATCATGACATCCCGCTTTGATGTTTGCGCACGGCCTCCACCGCCAGCTGATCGACGCGGATGTTGCGCTCGTCGTCGGCGTGGCCGCGAACCTTGTGCCAGCTGACGACGTGGGGCGCCGCCACCTGAAGCAGCTCCTCCCAGAGATCGCGGTTGGCGACCTCCTGCCCCGCGGCGTTGCGCCAGCCCCGCTTCAGCCAGTTCTCGATCCAGCCCTTCGTAAAGGCATTGACGACATAGGCGGAATCGGAATGGATCTCCACCCTGCAGGGCCGCTTGAGCAGCTTCAGAGCTTCGATCACGGCGGTCAGTTCCATGCGGTTGTTGGTCGTCTGTGCCTCCGAACCGGAGAGCTCGCGACTGTATCTGCCCGCTTCGAGCAGCGCACCGTAGCCGCCCACGCCCGGATTTCCGGAACAGGCCCCATCGGTGTAGATCGTGACGCGGGTCAGAGCGCCTGTTTGACCGGACATGCCACCTCCGTCTTCTGCTCTGCGTCCGGGGACGCGATACCGTTTCGAGAACAAATAATTATAACAAAGCCACACGCGTCTCCCGTGCCGCCCGGGCAACCGCCGTGGCCACCGCATCCCGGACCCGGGGATCGAAAGCCGCCGGGATGATGGACGCGGCCGAGAGCTCGTCGTCAGTGACGAGGTCGGCGATGGCGCGGGCGGCCGCGATGCGCATGGCGACGTTGATCTCACGTGCCCGCACATCGAGAGCGCCGCGGAAGACACCCGGGAACGCGAGGACGTTGTTGATCTGGTTCGGGAAGTCGGAGCGCCCGGTGGCGACAACGGCGGCTCCCGCCGCCAGGGCCTCGTCGGGATAGATTTCAGGGGTGGGGTTGGCGCAGGCGAAGACGATGGCGTCCCGGGCCATGGAGGCGACCATGTCCCGGCTGACAACACCGGGAGCTGAGACCCCGATCAGGACATCGGCCCCGCACATGGCTGCGGCGAGAGTGCCTGTGAGACCACGCGGGTTGCTGCGGGCGGCGATGGCTTTCTTTGCTTCATTCATGCCCCCTCGTTCGCTGTGGAGGATGCCGCTGCGGTCGCAAAGTACGAGATCCCGGGCCCCCGCCTCGAGAAGCAGAGTCGCTGTGGCAATGGCGGCCGCTCCGGCCCCGTTGATGACGATGCGGGCGTCCCCCAGCTCCTTCCCCACCACACGGAGCGCGTTGAGCAGGCCGGCCAGCGTGACGATGGCGGTTCCATGCTGATCGTCGTGGAAGACCGGTATGTCCAGCAGCTCGATCAGTCGGCGTTCGATCTCAAAACAGCGCGGTGCGGCGATGTCCTCGAGGTTGATACCGCCGAAGGAGGGCGCGATCTGGCGGATGGTTTCGACAATCGTGTCAACATCCTGGCTCCCGATGCAGAGAGGAAAGGCATCGACGTCGCCGAAGGCCTTGAACAGGGCGCATTTGCCCTCCATGACCGGCATCGCGGCCTCCGGACCGATGTTGCCGAGTCCGAGGACGGCCGAACCGTCCGTGACGACGAGAACGAGATTGTGCCGCCGCGTCAGGGTAAAGGAGAGGGCCGGCTCGCGATGGATGGCGAGACAGGCCTCGGCTACGCCTGGCGTATAGGCCAGGGCGAGCTCTTCCGCGTTCGACACGGGAGCACGGGAGATGACCTCGATTTTCCCTCCCCAGGCTTCGTGGGCGGCGAGGGAGAGAGCGGCATAATCGTGGCCGCCGGACCTGGGCTGTGAGGGACTGGAATCGGGCATTTGCTGTTCCTCTCTGCTGGAGAATGGGTCTGGACGCTGTCGTCTATTCTAGCGCAACGCGGTTGACAGGCGGGCCATGCTGGCGTAAAGTCAGCTTTGTCTTTAGGGGAGTGGCTCAACGGTAGAGCAACGGTCTCCAAAACCGTCGGTTGCGTGTTCGAATCGCGTCTCCCCTGCCATAAACCCGGAATCGTATGCGGTTTCGGGTTTCGTTTTATCCGGGATGAGGTGGGTACCAGGCGTTTGGCCGCTGTTGGCCTGGCAGCCGGCTCCTGCATATCGGCTGCGTGGGCAAAAAAACGACTTATCCACGTGAAACTGCGTATAAGCTGCATTTTTGAGCCGGTTCTGAGCAGCTTTTCAACATGTCCACGAAAAGAGTCACATAACCTGCTTTATTGCTCTTTGCATTCTCTACCCAGCCCGGAAACGCCCTGATTCGCACCACGATAAAATGAGGAGCCATGTGACCACGGCTCCTCCTGTATTCGGAATCTGAAAGATGAAGCCTGCGACTACTTCTTCTGCCGCGTGATTCTTCTCGCGAGGACTGCCAGCAACACGCCGCCCGCCAGCAGGAGTATGAGAGCCAGCCACCACTGCTGACCGTCACCCCGCCCGGTTCTGGGCAGAGAGTCGGTGGACTTCGTTTCCGTTACGGGCACTGTGCCTGCGGTCTCGCTGGCCGTTGACTCAGCCACGGGATTCTGCGACGATGGCGCCTTGATCTCGATCATGGAGCGGGCTGTGCCGGTTGTGGAAACGATCTCCACCTGATGCTTGCCGACGCCGAGACTCTTCAGCCAGGCGTGCTTGAACGTAATGATCGTCGATCCTTCTCTTACATCGTAATGAGCTCTGTCTACCTCAACTCCATTAAGCCTGACACATATGAAGTCCTCGACTCTGGCATTTGAGATGAAAACAGCGGGCTCAAGAGAATCCATGAACCAGAGAGGAGTCTCCCGAATTATCCTGATTTCCTTCAGACCGGTCGGTATGTAGATACCATCGGACAGCCCAGGTTCTGAAAGATCCGGGTAGTCGATGGAAGGTACAGGCTCGGACGGGGTCTCCCTGATCGTTGTGGGGGTGGCCTGAGATTCCTCCGGGACGATGAGGCTGTGATCAGGTTCCCAGCTGCTGTCCGGATTTGTGGGATCCGGCAAGGTGGCCGGCGCTGAATGTTCCTCTTCTGAAGTTGTCGGGTCGTTCGGGATATACTGCGAGCTTACCGAATGTGAGCCCTGGGGAGCGGTCGTAGTTGATGACTCGGGGGTCGAAGAATCGTTCGGGATATACTGCGAGCTTACCGAATGTGAGCCCTGGGGAGCAGTCGTAGTTGATGACTCAGGGGTCGATGAACCGATCGGGGAATCCGGCGAAAACCCTGGATCCTCGTTGCTGGTCTGAGCACCGCCATTGTTGGAAGGCAGTGCCAGCACTGGCTGAAAAAACGACAATACCAGTGCCAGCAGGGTCATGACAATCAGCATGGCTGCCGGCTTACATTGTTTCTTCATATGTATGTACCTCCTGCATGTAATTCTGCAGCTGTGCCGGACGCTGCCAACCTGAAACAGTTCAAATACATCGAAGTCTCGATCATCGATCCTGACTGTCAACCTGAAATTATTATACATAATGTATTAATAGTCTGGGTTAACTCTCCATTCGTCTCCAACAAATCCACAGCAGCAAATGGTCGTGCGGTGTCTCTTCGCCATGAAAGCAGATGACGCAATCTGGCGGCAGGGGTAGAATTCCGGCTGGCGTCAGTTTCCCTGCATCAAGACCCGGAAGGTTGCATATAGACGCGGAAGGTTGAAAAATTGAGCAGAATGGGCCTCGAGATGTGCAGAATTTCAAGTTTCCGCGCGTTATGGACGCGGAAGGTTGAAAAATTGAGCAGAATGGGCCTCAAGATGTGCAGAATTTCAAGTTTCCGCGCGTTATGGACGTGGAAGGTTGAAAAACTGAGCAGAATGGGCCTCGAGATGTGCAAAAATTCAAGTTTCCGCTCTAGACCACCAGCGGCACGAAGCGCTTCAGCAGCTCCATGATGAGGTAGATCGCCGGAATGAAAAGCAGCATCGAATGCACGACGGCGGCGGAGGCGAGCTGGGGATCCCGATTGTAGCGCTCGGCCAGGATGGCGCTCATGGCGGCGCTGGGCATCGTCGAGAGAATGGTGCAGAGCCAGATAACGAAAGGATCCAGTCTGAGCAGCAGAAGTATTCCGAAAAGCAGCAGGGGAACAACGAGAAGGCGCAGGAAGGAGAGCAGCCAGCAGCGCCAGTCGCGGATCAGGATGGAGAGCGGACTCTCCGCGATGAGGGCACCGACGATCAGCATGCTGAGCGGGGTCGAGAGGCTGCCGAGCATGGTGAGGGCATCGTGCAGGATCAGCGGCAGCCGTATCTGGAAGCCGAAGAGCAGCAGCATGGCGGCGGTGGCGATGTTTGCCGGCCGCAGCAGAACCGTTCGCAGACTGGTCACCGTGCCGCGGAAGAGCTTTTCGCCGGCCGTGAAGAGGGCGGTGTTGAAGAACAGCGTCATGATGGCCGCGTAGAAGAGCGCCTCCTGGCCCAGCAGGGCCGTGATCAGCGGGAAGCCCATAAAGGCGATGTTGGGGAAGGTCAGCGAGATGGTCATGACCAGCCGCTCATCCTCTGAGAAACGCGGCAGAGAACGAAAGAAGCGGTAGATGAGATAGAAGCCGATGGTGTAGTAGGCGGCTGAGAAGGCTGAAACCTGGGCCAGACGGATGAGATCCTCTGTACGCATCTCCATGCGCGAGGCGGCGATGATGCCGGCCGGCAGGGCGATGTTGAGGATGATGGTCGAAGTCTGCTGCTGCGTTTCCTGCGGATACAGTCCCGTACGGCGGGCCAGATAGCCGACTGCGGCGATGACAAGCAGGATGAACAGCTGGCTAAAAAGTGCGTTCGGCACGTTGCCCCTCCCCCATTTCAATGGGTACGATGCGCAGACCGGCCACCTGGCCGTCCGTTGCGAGTTCGACCAGTGCCGCGGCAAAGACGATGCGCCGGCAGACGAAATTTTCCTGATCCCGAAGCCAGGCGAGCGCGAGGTGTTCCATGCGCCGGACCTTGTCGCCTGTCAGAGCTTCCCCGGCCCGGGCGAAGGAGCCCTCCCCGCTTCTGGCCTTCACCTCGACGGCGAGAAGCGTCGTGCCGCGGGCGGCGATGAGATCGAGGTCCCCGATTCCCGGCTGGCTCCAGCGCCGGACGAGCACCCGCCAGCCACGCGCCTCCAGCAGATTCGCCGTATCGTCTTCCGCTCCGCTGCCGGCAAGCAGGGCCAGCCGCCGCCGGCGCCACTTGTCGAGGAAGCTGGGGCGATGAATGGCCGAGGGGCCATGTTCGTCGAGTGCCTCCCGATGGGCGGCGGTGCCGTAGCCCATGTGGCGTGCAAAACCGTACTCGGGATAGAGCGCGTCATATTCGCGCATGCGGGCGTCGCGTGTGACCTTGGCCAGGATGGAGGCGGCCGCGATGGACTCAGAGAGGCGATCCCCATGGATGAGGGGCTCATGCGGAATATCAAGCAGTCCTGTGAGCGCGACGGCATCCGTCAGGGCGAAGTCCGCAGGCGGGTCCAGGGCAGAGATCGCCCGCACCATGCCGCGGCGGGTGGCGCCGAGGATGTTGTAGCGCTCGATCTCCTCCACGGAAATCTCGACAACCGCACAGGCATCCGCCCGCTCACGTATCTCGGCGGCGAGCTTTTCGCGGCGCTTCGCCCCGAGACGCTTCGAGTCGTCGATGCCCTTGATGCCATGCCCTTCCGGCAGGATGCAGGCCGCCACGAGCAGCGGGCCGGCGAGCGGGCCGCGGCCCGCCTCGTCGACACCGCAGACGGCGCGATAGCCTGCCGCCTCGAGGCGGCGCTCATGGAGGCGCGGATCGTGGATCGTCATGGTAAAGCCCGGTCCGCGACCGTCTCCAGACTGATGCGCCCGATGCGGCCGTCGCGCAGCTCCGTGATCAGCAGGCGGGCGAAGCGGTCGCCGTCGATGCGGCCGCCGGGGAGCACCGCACCGCGGCGGCGGGCCGCCTCCTCGTAGAGGACATAGGCATCCTCGGCCTCATCCTCGAGAGCGTCCTGCGGGAGGCGGAAGCGTCCGGCCAGCAGGGCCGGATAGCGCTCCCGCAGCAGGCGGAAGGTGGCGAAGGCGATCTCCTCGCGGTTCAGGATGTCGTCGCGGATGGCGCCCGAGGCGGCCAGAAGCAGGCGCTGACGCTCGCTGCCGAGATTGGGCCAGAGTATGCCGGGCATGTCCATCAGGGTGATGCCGCCTGTCGTGCGCACCCAGGCAGGGGCCCGGGTGACACCGGGGCGGTTCTCGATGCGGGCGACACGGCGTCCGGCGAGAGCGTTGATCAGACTCGATTTGCCCGTATTCGGTATGCCGACGACCATGGCCCTGATGGCGCGGGCCTTGAGGCCGCGGCTGCGGGCGTGGGCGACGACCTCCGCGCCGCTCTCCTGTATGGCCTCCACCAGCCGGGGCAGGCCGCTGCGTTCCGGAATGGCGACCTCAAGGGCCGTGAGCCCGGCCTCTCTATATTGGGAAATCCACTCGGACGTGACTTCAGGATCGGCGAGGTCGGCCTTTGTCAGGGCCAGAATGACGGGCTTTCGTTCAATGAGGGCGCGGATCTCCGGATTGCGGCTGCTTTCGGGGAGACGGGCGTCACAGGTCTCGATGACGAGATCCACCTGCTCGAGCCGTTCTCCCATCTCGCGCAGGGAACGGGCCATATGTCCGGGGTACCAGTTGATATTCAAAAGCTGCACCTCCCTTCCCCGCCGCTGCCGGCAGCAACCTGACCATGATAGCAAACTGTGGCAGACAAAAGCCCCGCCTGTACCGGCGAGGCTTCTGTCAGTTGTGCCTGAGAGCTGACATCAGTTGGTCTTTCTGGGCGGCAGCTTCTCCCTGACGCGGGCACGACGGCCGACGCGGCCGCGCAGATAGTAGAGCTTGGCGCGCCTCACACGACCCTTGCGAACCACTTCGATGTGATCGAGCTTCGGCGAATGGATCGGTACGATGCGCTCGACGCCGACGCCGTAGGACAGACGCCGCACAGTCAGGGTCTCGCTGAGCCCCTCGCCCTTGCGCGCGATGACGGTGCCTTCGAAAACCTGAATACGCTCGCGGGCGCCTTCGGTAATACGCAGATGCAGGCGGACGGTATCGCCGATCTCAACATTCGGGTATGTATCGCGCAGCTGACTCTCTTCAACTGCCTTGATGAGATTAACATTCATGACTTGCCTTCCTCCTCCCTTGTCCGGATGTTCATGCCTCCCAGGGGCAGCGGACCATCCTTGATGAACCACGCAATGTTACCAGAGACGTATGAATGATGCAAAGCTTTTTTCGTACCGGGATGCACGTCAGGGGAGTCGATAAGCGGATGAGCATACCCGGAGCACGGCTGGCAAGGGGAGAAAAAGCAGCTCATGGATTCCTGGTGGTCAAAACGAAGAGAAATCCAAGAAGCGATTTTGCAAAATACCTGCTGCCCTCAGACGAGCCAGCTCTCAAGATCACTCAGGTCGCGGACCCAGAGATCCGGCTGCAGTGCCTCCAGTTCGGCCCGTGGCATGCGGGTCCATTCGACCACGGCGGCCGGGCAGCCAAAATTTTGCGCGCACTCCACATCGTGCACCGCATCCCCGACATACATCAGTTCCTCGGACTCGAGCACAGGCTCGCCGCGTTCCAGAAACTGACGGTTCAGCGCCTGCCAGGCGTAGCGCAGCGGCTCGGGGTCCGGCTTGTGGCATTTCGTTTCATCCGAGGATACGAGGATGCTGAAAAAGTCCTCGAGGCCGAAGGGCTCCAGCGTGCGGACGAGACCGGAAGCGACCTTTGAGGTCACGATGCCGAGCGGGATCCGGCGCGCAGTGAGCGCCTCGAGCAGCTTCCATGCGGGCACGAAGACCGCGATGGACTCTGTCATCGCGGCGTTGTTGTAGGCCCGGTAATGACGTATGAACTTTTCTGTCAGGCCGTCTGCCCCGCGGTTGGGCAGGACCCGAGGCACATAGGCCCTGAGCGTCAGTCCAATGCCGGCGAGTATGACGGCTTCGCCCGGCGAGGGAACGCCAAGACTCCTGAAGGCGTGTTCATAGCTCGCGATGATGTGGGGAATCGTATCGGTGATGGTTCCGTCGAGGTCGAAGAGAATGGCGCGGATGGCTTTTCTAGTCGTCATGACTTCCTGTCTCCTGTCGGCGGTCTTCCATATGCTGCCAGAGCAGTGTGAGTTCCTCCTCATCGAGGTCCAGTCGGCAGAAGAGGTCCGGGCGGTATGCGAGCGTTTCGGCGAGGCCGTCGAGGCGGCGCCAGGCGGCGATGCGGGCGTGATGGCCCGAGCGCAGCACCTCCGGTACGCCCCGTCCCCGCCAGGTCTCGGGCTTCGTGTACTGGCGGCACTCGAGCCGTCCAGCGATGTGCGATTCCTCGCGCCAGGCGCTCTCGTCCGGCAGGACACCGGGCAGCTGGCGGCTGACGGCGTCGATGAGGACCGCCGCTCCGAGTTCACCGCCGGTGAGCACGTAGTCGCCGAGGGATACGGGCTCGGCTCCGATGGCCTCGAGCACGCGCTCGTCGATGCCCTCGTAGTGGCCGCAGATCAGGATGAGACCGGAAGCCGCGGCGAGCTCATCGACCAGGGCCTGATCGAGAACGCGGCCCTTGGGCGAGAGAACGATGCTGCGGGCGTCCGCCGGCATCCGGCTCCTGGCACTCTGCCAGGCCTGCCAGACAGGTTCGCACTGCATCAAAAGGCCGGTGCCGCCGCCGTAGAGGCTGTCGTCGACCTTGCCATAGCGATTGCCGGCGAAGTCGCGGATCTGAACGGTTTCGAGCTCAAAATGGCCATCGGCGAGGGCGCGGCCGGTGACGGAGCTGGCCACGATTGTTTCGATGAGTTCCGGAAAGAGAGTCAGAACAGAAATCTTCACGGCTCAGGCCCCGTAGATCTCCCAGAGACCCTCCGGCAGGCGGACCTCAATCAGGCGGCCCGCGAGATCAACGGAGATAACCGTGTCGTCGAGGACCGGGATCAGCAGGTCTTTCAGGCGCGGGCGCTGAACAACCCAGATGTCGCTGCCAACCCCCTCGATCACGTCAGTGAGCCGGCCGATTGCGCCGCGCCCGGGACAGGTGATCCGGCAGCCGAGCAGATCGGAGACATACCAGCGCCCCTCGGGGAGCGGTTCCGCCGCCTCCCGCGGCAGCGTCAGACAGCAGCCGCGCAGGGTCTCGGCCTGCTTCCGGCTGTCACAGCCCTCGATGCGTACGAGATAGCGGGAACCGGTGAAGCGCACACGGACCTCCCGCTCGCGCTCCTCAAGGCGGCCGTCCACACGGCGCAGGCGCGTGCGCCCGAGGGCCTCGAGGCGGCCCGGAATCTCCGTCAGGGAAACGGCACGCAGCTCGCCCGCTACGCCGTGCGGCGCCGTCAGACGAGCTACGTCGAAGTACTCCAGTGGCTGCCAGGCGCGGTCGTCCCGGTTGTTCATGGGCCGCTGCGGTAATCAGCCGACGATGTCGACCATGACCCGGCGTCCAAGACGCGAAGCCTGTGCCTTCATGATCGTGCGGATCGCTTCGGCACGGCGGCCGCCCTTGCCAATGACTTTGCCCATGTCATCCGGTGAAACCCGGATCTCGAGCAGCACGGTGTTACCCTGGTCGATCGGTGTGATGTCGATTTCTTCCGGATGGTTGACGAGGGGCTTGACAAGGATATAAAGCAGATCCTGCATACGTTTCTCGCTGGAACTCATTCGATGACTCCATTGATCTTCAGCAGCTTGCGGACGGTCTCGGTCGGCTGGGCACCGCGGGCGATCCATTCTCTGGCCTGCTCTTCGTCAATGCTCCATTCGCTCGGTGTGGCGAGCGGACGATAGGTGCCGATCTCGGCGATGAAGCGTCCGTCACGCCGCTCGCGGCCGTCGGCCACAACGACGCGGTAGTAGGGGTTCTTCTTCTTCCCCATGCGCTTGAGTCTGATTTTGACTGCCATTCATTTCTCCTTCGTTCTTCACGATATATGGTAGCGAAAGCGATCCGGCTCTCCTGCCGCCCGCCTGTACCCGTTAAAAGGGGAAGCCGCCCATCCCGGGCAGGCCTCCGCGGCCGCGGCGGCGCCCGCGCTTCGAGCCGCCGCCGGTGAAGCTGCGCATCATTCTGGCGGTCTGCTCATACTGGTTGACGAGCTGATTGACCTGCTGCACGGTCGTTCCCGAGCCCAGGGCGATGCGCCGCCGCCGCGAGGCATTGAGCAGCTTCGGGTTCTCGCGTTCCCGGGGCGTCATCGAACGGATGATGGCCATGTTGCGGTCCACGATGGAATCATCGACATCGGTTTCGGCGAGCTTCTTCTGATTGACACCGGGAATCATGCCGACGAGGTCACGCAGCGAGCCCATCTTCTGCACCTGTTCGAACTGCTCCAGCATGTCCTGCAGGGAGAACTGGTTCTTCTGCAGGCGCTCGAGCGTCTGCTGCGCCTTCTTTTCGTCCAGATGGCGCGAGGCCTTCTCGATCAGGCTGAGGACGTCGCCCATGCCGAGGATCCGCGAGGCCATGCGCTCGGGATCGTAGGCCTCGATGTCCTCGACGCGTTCGCCGGTGCCGATGAACTTGATCGGCTTCCCGGTCATCTTTGCGATCGACAGCGCCGCACCACCGCGGGCATCACCGTCGAGCTTGGTCATGATATAGCCGTCGAGGCCCACCGCCTGATCGAAGGCGAGGGCGATGTTGACGGCCTCCTGGCCGATCATGGCATCGACGATCAGGAGCTTCTGCGTCGGCTTGACAACGGCGGCGATGGCCTTCAGCTCGTCCATCAGCTCGTTGTCGACCGTCATGCGGCCGGCGGTATCAACGATCAGGACATCGCGCATGAGGTAGCGCGCCCGGGCTACGGCATTCCGCGCGATCTCGACGGCGTCGCGGTTCTGCGGTTCGGAATAGACCTCGACGCCGAGCGGCTGGGCGAGGATCTCAAGCTGCAGCGCGGCGGCCGGGCGGTGCACGTCAACCGAGGTCAAAAGCGGACGTCTGCCCGTCTCCTTCAGGTGGCGGGCGAGCTTCGCGGCCATGGTGGTCTTACCACTGCCCTGCAGACCGTAGAGCATGATGACGGTGAAGCCGGAGGGGCTCAGCGCGAGCTTGTTGTTGCCGATGCTGAGCAGGTCGACGATGGCCTCATGGACATACTTGACCACCTGCTGGCCCGGCGTCAGGCTCTCCATGACCTCCATGCCGGCACAGCGCTCGTTGATGTCGGCTACGAGATCGCGAACGACCTGATAGTTGACGTCGGCCTCGAGCAGGGCGAGACGGATCTCACGCGTCATCGCCTTGAGATCCTGTTCGGTGACGCGGGTCCGCCCGCGCATCCGCTCCGTAATCGCCTGCAGGCGTCCGGTCAAACTCTCAAACAGAGCCATCCAATCCCCCGCTTTCTACTGCTCCAGTGTTTCACGCAAAGCCTGCAACTGCTCCCGCACCCCCGCGAGATCACCGGCGTCTAGCCGTTCCTCGAGGGCGTCGAGCTCCTGCTGCAGTCTGCGATGCTTCGCAGCCAGACCCAGTACGTTTTCGAACTGCTCGAGCCGCCGCCGTCCGCGTTCCGAGGCGTCATGGACCGCCTGACGGCTGATGCCCATGCGTTCGCCGATCTCACCCAGACTGAGGTCCTCATTCAGATAGAGGTCGAGCACCTCGGCGGCACGGCCCTGCAGCAGCTCCCCGTAGAGATCGAGCCGCAGTGTAAGTTCGGCATGAGACAGCGCTTCTGTTCTGGACATGCGAGGCATGCTAACAGACGGTCAGCACAGCTGTCAAGCTGTTTAGCTTGACAGCTCCGGAGCCCGCTCCACTGTACGCCGACGCGGGATGTTGAAGGCCACCATGGCGTTGATCAGCGAGAGCGCCGCCGCGCTGAAGAAGACATACTGCGGACCCACTGTCGTCCAGATCCAGCCGCTCGCGAGCGCCATGGTGATGGAGACCACATGGTCCATGGCCTGCCCGGTGGAGAGAGCGGGGGCGATATCCTCGGCTGAGATGGCGATGGAGCGCAGATACATGGCATGAACCATGGCCAGCTGCATCGACAGGCGGTCGAGGACGAAGAGGGCACAGGTCAGGAAGAAGGCCCAGCCGCTCTTCAGCAGCCAGCCGCCGATGAAGCCGGCCGCCAGCAGTCCAAAGCAGATGTAGACGATGATGAAGGTAAAGGCCTCGATAAAGACAAGGACACGGATGCCGAGCCGGTCCAGCATCTGACCTACCAGGGGCACGAAGAAGATGCTGATGCCGCTGCTGATGAGGGCGAGCAGGGCCAGCGTGTCCGCCCCCTGATCGAGAAGGGTGATGAGAATCCAGGGGGCGAAAACCGCCATGATCTGCTTCTGCACGCCGTGCATCGTCTGCAGGACATAGTAGAAGCGATACTCGCGGCGGAAGACGAAGCGTGGTCGCTTGAGCGCGGCTTTTGTGTCGGCGGGTTTCGAAGTATCTGCATTGTGGTAGGTGCGCTCGAGAGCCAGCAGGAGGAGCATGGCCACGGCGATGCCGGCAGCGCCGATCAGGAAGACGACCTTGACCTCGGTCTGAAAGCTGAACCAGCCGCGGTTGAAGCCGAGAAAGACCAGCAGAGAGACCAGCATGCCGGCTGCGGTGGAAACGGCCTTGAAACGTGAGAACAGGGTCCCGGCGCGGCTCTCGTCGCTGATCAGGCTCATGCCGATGCTGCTGTCGAGCGGAAACCAGAGATGCATGCCGGTAGAATGAATGAAGAGGAAGATCAGCATGATGGCAAAGGGCGGAGTCACAAAGCCCAGAACCAGCAGGCCGAAGAGCATCAGCACGGTGGCGACGACACCCATGCGCCGATTGCCGAGGCCCGTCAGGACAGAAACCAGAACGACGGTGAGGACACCGGGAAGTTCCCGGGGCAGCTCGATCAGGCCGCGCTGCAGGGCATCGATGGCATAGACCTCGCGCAGATAGTTGGCCAGAATGCCATCGAAGAAACCGTTCCCGACCGCAATGGCGGCGAGAATGCCGCAGAAAAGAAGCAGCCTGCGCTGCCTGAGATTCTTCGTGTCCTGGCTCATGTCCCCTACCCCAATACTGCTGTCTGTCTTTGTAAGCTCCCCGTTATGATACGGTATTTTGCCGATTTGGGAGCAAGCTGTCTGTATTCAGGAGCTGTCAAAACAAAGCAATGACAGCTTTCGCGCGGGCGGTTCCGTCGTCGGAAAGGACGAAGCTGCCATGATTGCCGATATTGATCATGCCCTGCTGCTCAGCGTACTGAATGCCCAGCGCCAGAGCAGACTGTACATTATTGCCCAGACGGGTGTAGCCCAGTTTTTTTGCCGCTTCGCGATACAGATCCTCCTTTTCCATGCTGATCTGCTCGTGAAGGACAAGACAAATGGCATTGGCTACTTCCTGTACCGGAACATCTCGGACATCTCTGTAACTGTGGTCCTCGCCACTGGCACGTATACCAGCATAGTCAGTGGATTTTGATCCTCTCTCCAGTAAAACAGTTCGTTCTCCTGTTTCGTGACCTGGAGATTCATTTTCTTAAGTATGCTGTTCAGACGTCTCTGAATACGCCCGCCTGCGCGAGCAATGCCACAGCTTTGTACCACCTGTCGCATGAGCAGAGAGCGACTGACCGGTGCCACTGTGGCTATCACCGCAGCTGTTTTTTCCCGAATAAGCTGCTCATGATGGATCTTAACGAATTCTTCGGGCGACACAACTGTCACGGGAATGCTGGCAGCCTCATAAGGCGGCACAGTTTTCAGTGGAGCGGACGCGATTTCAGCCGAAAGCATGGCGGCAGGACTGCTCTCGGGTTCTGGCGCAGCTTCAACGGCTGTCGTGACTTCCGGCTCGGGTATCGCGATATTACTTTGCACATCCTGAAGCTTCTGGAGGATACGTGTCAGTTCGCGATCACGGTTATCCCACCAGTCCATGCTCCAGACGCGCGGTCTATCACGGTCGGGATGCCCACAGTGCTCTGGTTTTGCCGTTTTCCTTCGGGATTCGCACCCGGCGCGCCTTTGTTGGCTTTCACGCGTTTGAGCGCCCGTGTCAGGTTTTCCCACGTCAGGATCTCCTCCAGCATTCCTTCTTCCTGCTTCGCGTCGTTGGTGGTATCCGTTTGGACCATCCTTCGTGACTCGCACACTCCTGCCGTCCCTTCCCGTTCCGCGGTCTGTTCTGGCAGCAAGTCCCACATCGTGAGTTGGCTGTGTTTTATCTTGTCACTTCCGATAGTCGTCATTGACCTCCACCTCATCTGGTTCGGCCTTCACGTAACTTCTCCCGCTACTATGACCTCTGCTAACTTCTCATAGTTCGTTGTTACTGCTTGTTCGCCTATGAGACCTCCCGGGTAAGGTGCTTCATCTTTCTGTCCATTTACCTGCTGCATTTACACTCTCGGTTCCGGGTGACTTTCGGGTTTGACTTGTCATGCAGTCTTGCCCACCTCGATGTGCCTGATGCAGTTCGTGTCCCTCAGGCCGGACTTGTGCCTTGGGCTTCCTTCAGATTCCGCCTCGCGACAGACACCCTTGCCCTTGGCTTGCACTTGGTCGTCACCTACCCGTGCAGGGGACTTTCACCCCCATATGAAGCGCCATGCCCGGCGCACACAGAGAAGGGGCTGTCTCGTTTTGAGACAGCCCCTGCATCAATTCAGATCTCATCCTGCAGTCGAACCAGATTTATTTTTTCTGGCTCAGCATCCTCTTCCTGAGCAGCACAAACAGCAATCCGCCTGTAGACAGGAGCAGCAGCGCCAGCCATGGATAGCCTCCACTGTTCGTTCCTGTTTTCGGAACGGTGTCGGCTGTACTTGGCTGTGTTGTCTCTTCGCTTGGCTC
>JASGUU010000039.1 GCA_030057555.1 Bacillota bacterium
CCGGAATCGCTCGTTTCTCTTGAAACTTCTGATGGTTGAGCTAGTATCAGCAGCATCTAAGCTACTGCTGATACATCCTCAAAAAACCACTATTCAGGGCTTGACATTATATAGCTGGTCTCAGATGCAGGGTGGAAAGAAAAAGGAGCTCTTATGTTGTACCCCATTCTTACTGACACACGAACTGTACAGTCCCTCGACGGAATCTGGAAATTCCTGGTGGACACGGATACGGAAACGATCGATCCCGGAACTCCCATTCCTGCTGACCGCAGCATGGCAGTGCCTGGATCGTTCAACGATCAGGGCATGACGCGCGATGTGCGCATGCACTGCGGCTACGTCTGGTACGAACGCGAATTCATGATCTCCCGTGCACTGCTCGATGAGCGTATCGTGCTGCGCTTTGATGCCGCCACGCACGAAGCGGATGTCTATGTGAACGGCCAGTTCGTTATGCATCACAAGGGCGGCTTTCTCCCCTTTGAAGCCGAGATCAACGACTTTGTTCAGGCAGGAGCCAACCGCGTGACGGTAAAGCTCAGCAACATGCTCGACCATACGACGCTGCCGGTCGGCAACTACTCCGAACGTGTCGATGAGAACGGCAAACTCGTCCGCAAAGTCTCGGAAAACTTTGACTTCTTCAACTATGCCGGCCTGACGCGCTATGTCCGCATCTACACGACACCCAAAACCTATGTGCGCGACATCGTGCTGACATATGATGTCACCCTCGACGAGAATTTCGCTGCCGCGAAAACCGTGGTGAAGGTGAAAACGGATGTGGTCGGTGACGTTGACGCGGTTGATGTCGTGATCCTGGATGAGGACCGTCAGGTCGTTGCCAGTGGCTGCGGCTGTGACGCGGACGTCGAGATTGCCGATGCGCGCCTGTGGCAGCCGATGAACGCCTATCTCTATACGGCCCGTATTGAACTGAAGAAGGACGGCGAGCTGGTTGACTGCTACGAGGAGCCCTTCGGCATCCGCACGGTTGAAGTCCGCGGCAACAAGTTCCTGATCAACGGCAGGCCCTTCTATTTCAAGGGCTATGGCAAGCACGAAGACTCCTATATCAACGGGCGCGGCATCAACGAGGCGCTGAACGTCTGCGATATCAACCTGATGCGCTGGATGGGTGCCAACTCGTTCCGCACATCGCACTACCCCTACTCCGAGGAGATGATGAGGCTCTGTGACCGGGAAGGCTTTGTTGTCATTGACGAAGTGCCTGCTGTCGGCCAGTTCGAGGGCTTCAGCGTCGATTCGGCGAGCGGCATGGGAGTCAAATCAACATGGTCAAAGCTCGACACGAAGGCACAGCACGAGCAGGATCTCACTGAACTGGTCGCCCGCGACAAGAACCATGCCTGTGTCGTCATGTGGTCGCTGATGAATGAGCCGGATTCAGCCGGTCCGGGTGCGCGCGAGTACTTTGAGCATATCTTCGCCTTTGCGCGCAAACTCGATCCGCAGCAGCGCCCCCTCACCTACGTGAACTTCCAGGTCTGCGGCATCGACAAGGATATCTGTGCCGATCTCTCCGATGTGATCTGCATGAACCGCTACTTTGGCTGGTACTGGGATACCGCCGATTTCGTCAGCGCCGAAAAGCACCTCATCGAGGATCTCGAAGCCTGGCATGCCAAGTATCCCGACAAGGCGATCATGTTCTGCGAGTACGGAGCGGATACGGTTGCCGGCTTCCATGCGGTTGACGACATCCCCTTCACCGAGGACTACCAGCAGAAGTACTACGAGATCAACTCGCGTGTCTTCGACATGTTCGACTTCTTCATCGGCGAGCAGCTCTGGAACTTTGCCGACTTTGAGACAAAGACCGGCATCAACCGTGTCCAGGGCAACAAAAAGGGAATCTTCACGCGTGGACGCGAGCCCAAGGCAGCTGCCCGCTGGCTGCGCAACCGCTGGCTTGAGATTCCGGACTTTGACTACAAGTAATCGTAGCCGTGACGACATTCGGGCGTTTTTTAACAAACGCCCGAATTCATGAAAGGAGACAGCGATGAGTGTAGTCGCACAAAAAGCCGGCCGCCCAGCAAAGGGCAAAACGAACCCTTTGAACATGGTCTTCGATATCATCGGCGGTATTTTCAAACCCATCCTTATCATCATCATCGGCGGAGGTGTTCTGCAGGCACTCCGTGATGTGCTGCTCATGCTTGGAGTCATCGGCAAAGTCAGCAGCAGCTACCTGATCCTCAATGCACTGGGTGACTGTGCCTTTTACTTCCTGCCGATTTTCCTCGCCTACTCCAGTGCCCAGGTCTTCGGTGCCACGCCGTACATGGCAGCGGCTGTCGCGGCCTTTCTGGTCTACCCGTCCATTACGAACATGTTTACATGGGCGAACAATGTCGGCTGGAATCTGACACTCTTTGGCACCATTCCGGTGACATATGCCAAATACCCGTCCAGTGTCCTGCCGATCATTCTGATCGTCCTGTTCCAGTCCAAGATAGAGCCGCTGATAAAAAAGGTCGTCCCGGAACTGTTGAAAACCATCTTCGTCCCGGTTCTGACCATGTTTTTCACGGCGATCGTCGGTCTTGTCATCCTCGGCCCGATCGGCACCTGGATCGGTGACGGCCTGGCCGCTGCCATCAGCTGGCTGAACCGGACGGTGCCCTGGCTGGTGCCGACGCTGGTAGGTGCACTTTCACCTTTCCTCGTCATCACCGGATCACATTACTCGCTCTTCCCGGTCGCCACGCAGAACCTGGCCCAGCTCGGCTACGATACCGTGCTCCTGCCCGGTAACATGGCTTCCAACATCGCGCTGGCGGGTATGTCGTTTGCGGTCGCCATGCGGTCGAAAAATCCCAGGTATAAGAGCTACAGTGCCTCCTCCGGTATCACATCGCTCTTCGGCATCTCGCAGTCGTCACTGTACGGCAACGCCATCCCGCTGAAGAAGCCCCTCATCGCCTCCATTATCGGCGGCGGCATCGCAGGCTTCTATGCCGGTATTACCTCCATCAAGGGCCACAGTTTTGTTACACCGGGTCTGCTCTCGCTGGTGGGTTACCTGCAGCCGACTTCCAATATCATCAATGCGGTTATCACCTGTGTGATCGCGTTTGGAGGAACCTTCGTTCTGACGCTCGTAATGGGCTTTGAAGAGCCTGATGAGCGGACGGTGCGCGAGCTTTCCGGCGAAGCAATTTCAGAGGCTGAGGCGAGCGAAATTGCGGAGACGGCCGAGGCAGCTGAGCAGGCGGCGCGTGAGGCATCTGCTGTCGCTGTCGAAACTGCTGTGGAGGCCGAACGGGCCAGCGTTACACGTGCGGCGACAGAACTGGGCAAAACCGTGGGGCTCGTTGATCCCGAGGCCAGCGGCAGCGAGGCGCCGGCTGCGGCGGAGGAAGGGACGGACAAGGCTGGAGGTAAGCGATGAAAAGAATAGGATCCATACTCCTCATCGCAGCACTCGTTCTGAGCCTGACGGCCTGCTCGGGCAGTCAGAAGGAATTCACGTCGAATCTGCCGCCTGAGACCGGGGAGCTGGGCGACGACATCAGAATCGATGCGAGCAACCATATCCAGATCAAGAAGGCGGATGTGGTGTCTGTCGACGAGCGTGAGATCCTGCTGATTACCTATGACTGGTATTTTGAGGGCAAAAATGCCCGCGCCGGATTCGAACAGTACGTGATTACGGCCAAGCAGGGAGGTGTAGCCCTCAAGGGCGACCTCAGCCAGGTTGAGAGCATCAAGAAACTCGTCACGCAGATCCAGGCCGAAGAGAGACTGGAAGACATCCAGCAGGGCTTCGTCCTGCGTGACAGGGAACCTGTCACACTGTCGCTGATGGGCAATGAATCGTGGATTTTCAAAGAAGGGAAACCGGTTCACGCCTATCCTGTGACCGTGGAGGTACCCATCGCACCGTAAGCTGTAACGTCGGCCGCAGGACCTGCCTGCAAAGAGGTCAAAATGAAATCGTCCGGAATGTCGTTTATCAGACGTTTCGGACGATTTTCTTTGTCGTGGATTCCCGGTGAACTGGAGACGATGCGGGAACCCCGGGTTTCTGGCGGACGGCAGCCCTCCGTGACCCCGTTGCAGCACGAGAGCACAGCTCCTCGGCCTGGGTACATATGCAGTGTAAGTGCTCAAAGAGCTGCTTTAGGTGTGCATGTCATATTTGTCGGGACCAGCAAAACCATTTTGAGCCTTCCTCAGACACTGGAAACACCGGAGTTTCAGCACAGCCTGTACTCAAGCATGTGACGATCCCTTTTCCCATGGCTGGTGCAGCGAAAAGCCTCACAAACTGCAGGAATGTGAAAGGTATGCGACAGGATAGCTTGCGGCGAGAATGGCAGGCAAGACCTGGCACGTTCCGGTGGACTGTGAAGCGATCCAGGTTCTGTTGCTCTGTAGCCAAATGATTAAGGAGATCTCGACAAGCTGCGCGCCCTTCTTTGTGGTCAAGACAGCGAGAAATCCAAATCATTTTTTGGATTTCTCTTCGTTTTGACCAGAAACGTCCCCTTTGTGGTCAGGATAGCGAGTAATCCAAATCCTTTTTTGGATTTCTCTTCGTTTTGACCAGAACCAATGTTCATCCACCAGACGAGCAAAGCCAATTTCGTCCACCATCCGGTTCGTAACCGGCATCGGGAGGGGAAGCTTCTTCGCTCTTGGGCGGGCAGCTAAAAATGTCGGGTACACAACACAGCTCGAAACGTGTTTCTTCCATTTTCCGGTGTGCGGTCCATGTTGTGGTTTCAGACATGTTATCTAATTCCTGCCGTCTCATCTCAAGGATGCCGGACATGCATATAAGTCGCAATTCTCAGATCCCTTTAATAAACAGGTAACGCAGCCATCCGGCAGGTCTTCGAAAAAGGCCAGGCATATCTGCAGCCGGTTTTCCTGTCCTCCTGCTTCGTTGACGGCAGTGTGCTTCCGCAGTATTACTGCCAGCTGTGAGCCGCTTCTGTCAGGAACGGACACAGACTGAGAGAGAAAGAGAAAGGACTCGCTCGCTGTGGTGTCAACGGAACGTTGCTCTACGAATCGTTGCGACAAATATGGGCGTTTCAACGGTGTTTTGCTTGCTTTTTGCGCCGCTTCGCTGGCAGGATGGAGGTGGAAACGCGTTCCGAATGTGAGCAGCAAAAGCATTATACAGAAGCCTGGAAAGGAGACTCGTGGACATGTATCGCATTGATGATATAGGTGTACGCATCGCTGCGGCCCGGCGCCGCATGGACATGACACAGGGAGCGTTCGCGGAGGCACTCGGAGTGACGCCGCAGGCGGTTTCGAAGTGGGAAACAGGGAGCGGCTATCCCGATATCAGCATGTTCCCGGATATTGCCCGTATTCTGAACATCACGATGGATGCCCTCTTCGGTGCGGAGCCGCCCGCAGAGCAGACGGAGGCCGACCAGGCGTCTGTGGCCGGATCGGCGGAGGCAGGCGGGACGGTTGATGTGGCGGAGGCTGCCGCGGCGGAGGTGGTCGCCGATGCCAGCGCAGCAGATTACGGTTCTGTGCCGCCCGAGTACATCGGGCTTGGGCTCGTGGCCGTCTGGGGCGATGTCGTCTGCTACTCTGACCGCAGTGATGTCGAGATCGAAGGGCCGCGTGTTACCTGGGGCGACGACAGCTACGCCGATCTGCGCAGCCGCCAGGTGGTGAACCACGGCCGGCAGACGATTATTCTGCTGAACCGCGAGGCGGCGGAGTGCCTCGCTCCGAAACAGAAGTCGAAGAAGCCGAAACCCGGCGATCTGGCCCAGGTGCTGCCCGGGGATCTGCGTGGGATCGACCTCGACCTCAGCGGCATGACGAACGTCCGCATCAGAGCGGCCAAAGAGGACGCAAAAGCCTGGTCCTGGTTCTACGACAGCAGTCTGGATCCCCGTGAGAACATCGAGGTCGAGGCCAGAGACGGCATCCTCCATGTCCGCACCCTGAGCCGTGGCAGCAGGCGCTGGGGCCAGCTGCGAAAGCAGAAGGACAGGCTCCTGATCTGGGTTCCGGACGCAGGAATCGAGACGCTCGCGGTCTGTGTACGCGGCATTGGCGACATCGACTGTGGGGTGCCGAGCGGCGCCACCCGCGTTGAGATCAGCGGGGCAGGCGACTGCGACCTCACCCGCTGCGAAGACCTCGAGGTCACGATCAGCGGGGCGGGCGATGTGGACTGTGACTCGGCCACGAGCCTCAGAGCTCAGATTCGCGGGGCCGGCGACATCGACCTCGAAGAGATCCGCGGCGGCGACATCGACTGCCGCATCTCAGGCGCCGGCGATGTCGACATCGACAGGGGAACGGCCGGTCATCTGCAGCTCGAGGCGTCGGGGGCGGGCGAGTTTGACGCCCCGGATCTCGTTGTTGACACCGCCTCCATCCGCATCTCGGGGCCGTCCGTGGTGAAACTCGGGCGCATCATCGGGCGCTCGGAGGAGCAGATCGGCATGCTTGGCTCGCTGCGGGTACGCAGCCGCGGCCCGCGGGACTAGTCAGGCAGAGCCGGCAGCTGCTGTGTGATGCAGTGCACCGAACCCCCCTCGGTTACCAGATCCGCAGCGTCGACGGGAACGATGCGGCGGTCGGGCAGAAGCTCAGCCAGGCAGCCCAGAAAGCGCTCATCCGTTGCCTTCGCCTCGGCACCGAAAACGGGCACGATCGCGGCTCCGTTCGCCAGATAGAAATTGATATAGCTCCGGGCCAGCCGTCTGCCCGCCGCGTCACGGCGGACGGGCGGCTGCTCGATTTCGATGATTTCGAGCTGCCTGCCCGACGCCTCCTGCCAGTCCCTGAGGGCGGCGCGGTTGGCCTCCGAACGCCGAAAGTTCTCGCTGTCCCCGGCCCCCGCGACCTGCAGCAGCAGGCGGCCCGGCGCCGTGAAGCAGGCAACGTTGTCGACATGACCGTCGGTTTCGTCGCCGGCGATGCCCCAGGGCAGCCAGATGGTGGAGTGGCAACCGAGCAGGGTTTCAAGCTCCGCCTCGATCCCGGCCTGTTCGCAGCCGGGATTGCGCCCGGGATGCAGAAGACATTCGGCGGTCGTCAGCAGCAGGCCGGCGCCGTCGACGTGGATGGAGCCGCCCTCGAGCACCAGGTCGACATCCATGCGCTCGAGATCGAGGGCATCGGCGAGTCCGATCGGGACACGGTCGTCGAGTTCCCAGTTGGGATATTTCCCGCCCCAGGCGTTGAAGCGCCAGTTCAGGGCGATGCGCTCCGGGCGTCCGCCCCGGTCCGCTGAACAGAAGACCACGGTCGGCCCGCTGTCTCTGAGCCAGCCGTCATCGTGGGGCAGCTCGAGCAGACAGATGCGGCTGTCCAGCAGACGGCGGGCCCCGATAAGGTCCTCGCTGTTCGTCAGCATCAGTACGGGCTCGTAATCCGCGATGGCGTTGGCGAAATCCGCGTAGGCGGATCGGATTTCTCTGTAGCGTTCGGGGTGGATGAGATTCCGGGCCACGGGCCAGGCCATCAGTGTTGCTTCGTGCGGGGCCCACTCCGGCGGCATGAACAGATCGAAGCGTCTCATGGGTCCCCGTTTGCGGCGATCCAGTCGGCGAAGTCCAGAAGCTCGTACAGGCGCTCGCCGTCTTCTGTCAGCGCTGCGGGGAGGAGGGCGAGCTGGCTGTCGGAGCAGATGATGACGAGGCGGTGCAGGGCCCGGGTCGCACCGACATAGAGGCGGCGCAGCCGGCGCCCCGATTCGACGGTGTCTGCGGCTGCGGGAGCCGGCAGATGGGTCAGGATGACCTCGTCATACTCGAGCCCCTTCGAGGCCTCGAGCGGCAGCCCTCCTTCGCGGGCGGCGATGCGCTCGGCATTTTCGGCATCCCGGCCGACGACGAGGCGGGCGACCCGGCGTCCCGCGGCGCGGGCACGGGCGACGAGACGGTCTGCGGCCAGACGGCGGTCGGTGGGAGACTTTGCGTGAATGATCCTGACGGGCTCGCCATGGCGGCGGATGGCCTCAACTCCCTCGAGAGAGAGGATCGCCGTTCCGAAACGCGTGATTTCGTAGGTGGAGCGGTAGCTGCGCACGAGTTCGCAGCTGTCGACGGGTCCGGTCTGTCTGTGGATGG
This sequence comes from Bacillota bacterium, assembly GCA_030057555.1. Lineage (GTDB taxonomy): Bacteria > Bacillota > Clostridia > Saccharofermentanales > Fastidiosipilaceae > JAEZYR01. The sequence continues at coordinate 8,091 of JASGUU010000039.1, forward strand.
CGGCCAGCTGCCGCAGCCAGTCGGCGTCGGGGTTGTGGGCGAGCGCCTGGTTGATGTCACCGAGGATGGTGCGCGGGACGGGAAAGAGGCGGGCGAGGCAGTCGTGCGCGACGAGGGGCAGGTCCTGCATCTCGTCGATGATCAGGTGGCGGACGGGACGCTCGTAGCCGGGACCGAAGGCGGCGAGCTTGAGCCAGCAGAGGACGGCGAGATCAATCTCATCATAGCCCTGCAGGCGTTCGGATTCGGTGGCGAGGTCGACGCGGACGCTGCCGTCGGCCTCGAGAGCGGCTCCGCGCAGCCGGCCCTCGAGGACACCGGGCACGGGGTCGTGGCGCTCGGAGCGATTGTCGGGGGGTGTCTTCCTCCCGGTCTCAGCGGCGTCGGCAGCCGCCAGGTCACGATAGGCGGCATCGCCGGAGAGGGGATAGCCCGCTCCCGGATGCTCCGCACCGTACCAGCGTACGAAGTCCAGCAGCAGCTCCGAAAGGCGTGAGATCTGGTTCATCGCGGCGAGCTCACGCTCCACTTCGGGGCGGACACGGCGAATGGCGGCGCCATCGGCGCGCAGCAGATCGAGGACATTGTCGAGCATCGCCCGGCTGCGCACGAGCGGGGGCAGGGCGGCATAGTTGTCGTAGAAGAAGCGGCTGAGCTCGGCTCCGGATATCTGCCAGCCGCGGCCGCCGAGGTCGCGCAGGCGCACGGCCCGTTCCGGCAGGACAGCGGCGTATTGGCCGAGAGCCATGAGGAAGGCATAGTCGGACGCCAGCTCCCGCTTTGCCCGCGGAGCCCGGGTGACAGTTATGTCGGCAAAGTGAGCCTCGCGCGTCGCGAGCTCGGCCTGCAGCAGCCCGGTCCAGGTCAGCGAGTCGAGCGGCTCTTCACCGAGATCCGGCAGCACCTCGGCGACATAGTCGGCGAGCTCCTCGTTTGGCGTCAGCATCAGGATGTCCGCCGCCGTCATATCGGGCTGGCGGTAGAGCAGGTAGGCCGCGCGGTGCAGGGCGATCGCGGTCTTCCCGCTGCCGGCGACACCCTGGACGAGCAGGCTGCGCTGTGGCGCGACCCGCACGAGGCGGTTCTGCTCGCGCTGCATGGTCGCCACGATCGCCCGCATGCGCTCGGAGACGGGATGCGAGAGCACATCCTGCAGGATCTCGTCATGGACCTCCTGCCCGGTCTCGAACATCAGGCGCACTCTGCCGTCGCGGATGACGATCTGCCAGCGCGACTCGACCTCGCCCGAAATGCGCCCGCCGGGTGCCTCATAGGCGGCCGGGCCGGTCTCGTAATCGTAGTAGACCGAGGCGATGGGGCTGCGCCAGTCGATGACATACTCGATGCCGTTGTCGAGGTCCATCAGGCTCAGGAGGCCGATGACGATGTCCTCGCTGTCTCCGCCGTCGTCATAGCGGAAGCGAAAGCGTCCGAAATAGGGGGAGGGGCGCACGCGCTCAAGGCGGCGCTGCTCGACCACCGCGTGCGAATACAACGTCTGATTACTGTCGAGCTCCTGGTTCAGGTTGGCGAGCTCGGCGAGGGCGTTGTCGCGCCCCAGCAGACCGTCGTCGTGAATGCGCGTGATCAGGTCGCGGTCGCTCGCGAGGCGCCGCCGGATGCCCGCCCTGAGGTCCTCCAGCAGACGGTCGATCCAGGCCACGGTACGATCAAGCCACTGCTGCTCCAGCTCCCGCATCCGCCTGGTCTCCGAGTCGCGCCGGTTTTCATCGCGCAGGGTCATCTCTTCCGCCATCCTCTCTTCATGCATGGTTCACGACAGGGCCTCAACTGCCCGGAGGCCTGATCTGTCATTCTAGCATGCCGGCGGGGCTGTTATGATATCTGCCAGAGCCATCCCCGGAAGGAGCGTAAAAATGAGTTCCCAGATCCAGCCCCTGATCCTCGCCAGCCAGTCGCCGCGCCGCCTCGCACTGCTGCGGCTCGCCGGCTGCGACCCGCTGGTCTCGGTTGCCGCGGTCGACGAGGAGGGGCTGACGCGGGAGTATCTGGGGCTGTCTTTGCCTGCGAAAGCCATCACCCCCGATCGTGCCGCCGGCCTCTGCTCCCGTCTCGCCGCTGCGAAGGCCGCCGCTGTCCGTCCCCGCCACCCCGACGCCGTCATCCTCGGTGCCGACACGCTGGTCTGGCTGGACGGTGAGATTCTGGGGCAGCCTGTTGATGACGCCGACGCCGTCCGCATGCTCCGCGCCCTCAGCGGCCGCAGCCATGTCGTCCATACCGCCGTCACAATCCTCTACCCGCCCACACTGGGGCGTTCCGATTTCCACCTGCAGTCCGCCACCGGGGTCGACTTCTGGCCCCTGACAGTGGTGCAGGACCGCCTCATCGTGAACTATGTGGCGGACGGCCATTCCCGCGGCAAGGCCGGCGCCTACGGCATCCAGGACCGGGGCGGCCTTTTTGTCCGCGCCATCCGCGGCGACTACGGGACGGTGGTCGGGCTGCCGCTCGCCGCCGTCATGCACGAGCTGCTCGCCGCCGGCTGTGTTTAGCGGAAACCAGATGCCGGCGCTGGGGCGATGACCGGGATGGGGTCTGCTGCATAAGAGGGCGATGAGCAAAAAGTCAACATATACACAAAAATGCGTACATGATTCGAAATTTTGAGCAGAAAGCCCCAAATGTGAACAAAAAATCGAGTTGCATACTCTACTCAGCTCGAGAATCTCCGCCTGCCGTCAGTCCTTTCCTCCTGTCTCGCGGATATCCCCGCGCGCCGCGAGATCGCCCAGCATCCTCTGGTAGAATTCGGCGTCGATGCGGTAGCCGAGGCGCCAGATCACATAGCTGGCGAGGATGAGCAGGAAGGGCAGCAGCATCATCGCGTTCTTCATCATCGCGAGGCCCGCGGGTGTCACATCGCTGACCTCGCGCGCCCGGTTGATGCCGGACTGGATCAGAACGAAGCCCAGAATGGCGCTTGAGATCGCGGAGCCCATCTTGTTGATGAAGGGCTGCACGGCGAGCGTCACGCTTTCATTTCTGAGGCCGAGCTTCCACTGCCCGTACTCGACCGTGTCGGCGATGAAAACCAGCATCAGCAGCTGGATAAAGGCCTGTCCGGTAAAGATCAGGACGCCGGCCGGCCCGATGATGAACATCGACATCGGGGCGAAATAGAAGATGGCATAGCCGAGGCCCACGAGCAGCATGCCGATCCTGAACATCGCGCCGCGGGTGAAGCGCCTGCGCAGCAGCGGAAAGATCAGCAGAGCCGCGATCTGGCTGACCCCGAGCACCAGGGCAAAGACGGGCACATCCCCTCATCGCCGTAGGCATATTTGAAGAAATAGGTGCCGAAGGACGTCGTTGTCATGTAGCCCGCCATGAAGAGGAGCATGGCGATCGCCGTCCACAGCAGCTGGTCATTATGCAGCAGCAGGCGGCCGATCTCGCGCAGTCTGGTGCGCTCCTCGGCCTGGCGGATCGTGGGATCCTCATGCACGAAGATGAGTGTGATGGACTGGAAGCCCAGCAGCAGCAGGCAGACAATCCCGGCAAAGCGCGTCCAGCCGACCGCCGCCTCCCCGGAACCGGCGAGCATTTTGGTCAGCGGGAGGATGCCGATGACGACCGCGAAGAGACCGATGTTGGCGGCGATGCGGGCGAAGGCGGCGATGCGCTCGCGCCCCCGCTGGCTCGTCGTCAGCGCCGGCAGCATCGACCAGTAGCCGATGTCGTTCATGGTGAAGGTCAGCTCCCAGAGAAAGTAGATGACGGTGAACAGGGCGATCCAGCGTGAGCCGGTGAGTCCGGTCGGCACGAAGAAGAGAAACGTGAAGAGGGCATAGCCCAGCGCGCCGCCCAGAATCCAGGGTTTGAAGCGGCCCCAGCGCGAGCGCGTGTTGTCGACGATCGAGCCCATGACGGGGTCGTTGAGCGCATCGTAGAAGCGCATCAGGCTCATGACCAGGGTGGCGCCGGCGAGGGTTGAGTCCGGCAGCTCGCGCACTTCGGTCAGGTAGTACATCAGGAACATCGAGACCATGGTATAGGCCATGTCCCGGCCGATGGTGCCGAGTCCAAAGCCGACAATCGTGCGGCTGAGATCCGGGCGTTCCTGCTGCGTGACGGTCGGCGTTTCGTTCTTCCCGGGCATCGCGGGTCTCCTTTTCCAGAGGCGCCCTGATGTCCGGAGACGGTCGGCGCGGCTAGTTGACGGTGATCAGAATCTGCTCGAAGCGATCGGCCACGTCTTCACAGCGGTCGAGCGCCTCCTCACACTGATCATAAACGGTTTTGAGGCGCAGTACATCAAGGGCCTCGACATTTCCGCCGAAAAGATCCCGCAGCGCCCGCAGATATGTCTGGTCGCCCTGTTCCTCAAAGCGGTTGACCTCAATGATGAGCTCACGCATCTTGTCCCGTGTGACTTTGTTTTTGCCGCCCAGCAGCCCGGCCAGCTCGACGACAGCCCGCACGGCGTCCAGAATGAGGCCGCTGAATGATTCGAGGTAGCCGAGACGCTGTTTCGTGTGGGTCATGTAGATTGTGCGCGCGATGCTGTCGATGGCGTCGGTGATGTCCTCAAGCGAGCCCAGCAGGGCGAGCATGTCCTCGCTGTCGAGGGGCGTGATAAAGGCCCGCTCGAGCTCCTTCCGCGAGCGGTGCACATGGAGGTCGCCCTCGTGCTCAATGGTCTTGATACGCTGCAGTGCGGCCTCCTCGAGGCCGCTGCCGGCGATGCTCCCGTGCAGAGTGTCGGCTGCCCGCAGGGCGATGGCCGCGCTCTCGCGAAACATATCGTAGTAGTTGTGACGTCGTCCGGGGGCGAAACTGGCCATGGTGTAGTCTCCCTTTCTGGCTTTGTGTTCGGAGCGGCCTGTCAGCCGCCGAAGAAGATGAAGCGCATGGCAGCGGCGAAGACGTAGCCGAGCAGAAGGCAGGCGGGGAAGGTCAGGAACCAGGCGAGGACCATCTCGCGGGCGACAGCCCAGTTGACGCGGCGCAGCCCCTTGACCGCGCCGGCACCCATCATCGCCATCCCCTTGGTGTTGGTGGTCGACAGCGGAATGCCGGCCCGGGTCGCATAGAGCATGGAAGCCGATGCCGCGAGTTCGGCGCCGAAACCCTCGTACTTCTCAAGCTGCACCATCTCCATGCCCATGGTCTTGATGATGCGGTAGCCGCCGACGGAGGTGCCGAGAGCCATCAACAGAGAACACAACAGCATCACTTCGAGCGGGATATGCCAGTTGTCACCTGTGGGCACCGGCATCTGGCCTCCGAGAACCAGGGCCAGCAGGAGAACGCCCATGAACTTCTGACCGTCCTGGGCGCCGTGGGAAAAGGCCATCAGCGCCGCACTGAGCACCTGCCCGCAGGAAAAGAAGCGATTGGCACGGCGTCGTTCGGGCCGGAGCAGCAGCGCGATGCGGCGGATCAGCCAGGTGATGGCGTAGCCGAGCACGAAGCCCGCGATCGTTGAGATAACAAGCCCCTCGACGACGCGCAGGATGCTCGCGCTGTTCAGGGCCGAGAGGCCGCTCGAGGCGATGCCGGCACCCATCAGGCCGGCGATGAGGGCGTGGGATTCGCTCGTGGGGATGCCGAAGCGCCAGGCTCCCGTCGCCCAGAGCACAATGGAGAGCTGGGCCGCCGCCAGTGTGATCAGGCCATCGCTGCCGGCGTTGAGGTCGACGATGGTCGCGGTCGTTGCCGCCACGGCTGAGCCGGTCATCAGGACGCCGAGAAAATTGCAGATGGCACCGAGAGCGATGGCCAGTCTGGGCGGCAGCACCCGTGTCGAGACCACAGTGGCAATGGCATTGGGAGAATCGGTCCAGCCATTGACGAAAATCGACGCACAAACGAGCAGAATGACCAACGTGACAGTGGTCGGCATATGAGCTCCGATCTAACCCACCGATGGTTAACCTGTAGATAACATCTACTTAACAGTATTCAAACATAGGACACAGTATAACGAGGCGAATGTCAGTCGACAAGCATCGGAGGTAGTGGAAGCTGCATACTGCTGGCCAAAAAATCCGTCTATGCCCGTAAATCGGGGCACCAGCGTCATTTTTGTCCATCCGTGGTCAAAATTTCCGTTCCTGCCCACATTCGGGGGCACCAGCGTCATTTTTGTCCGTGATGCCTCCACTGTTCTCAATTAATTGATTTCGTCCTGGTACCAGCGCAGGCAATTTTTGAGTTCAGCCAACAAAAGCCGACATAGTTCGATTTCCTCGCACCGGGACACGATTATTTGACAAGTTATCGGCTTTTGTCAGAGAAAACGATCACAACTCCAGGATCTGACAACAGGACGGGTAAGCGGATCATATCTAGGCGATTTTATCGCCCCCGCCACCGCCTCCATCCCAGTCATCGTACGTTTCCCGTTTTCTGAGACGCCTGCCGCGCCCCGCTGCTGCCAGCCACCTGCGCTCGCGATCCAGGCGGCGATTGCGGAAGTAGAGCAGGATATCGGCACCCACAAAGGTTATGTTGAAAAAATAGAAGACCATGACATAGTCACGGCTGTAGAGAAGCTTCATGATGATTCCGGCGATATAGCCGGCGAAGATGAGGCTGAGGAAGAGCAGGCTTTTGCCCTTCGCCGAGCGCGTGCGCCAGGATTTCAGCACATTAACGGGCCAGGAGATCCCGAAGAGGATCAGCATCGTTGATTCGAGAATCTGCCGCATCTATCTGTCCGTCTCCTGGTGCCGCTTCCGGGCGAGCTCCAGATTGTCGCCATGCCGCACCTGCGTCATCGCGAGAAGTGCCAGCGCGAAGGCGATCGGAGTGTAGATAAAGAGAGTCGAGTAATTGTCCGTCAAATCACGGATCCAGCCGAAGAGGATTGGACTGACAATGGCCGAACTGAAGGAGAAGAAGTAGTAGAAGCCGGTGAAGCTCCCCACACTGTCACGGGTGGCGAGTTCCACAACCATCGGCAGCGAGTTGATGTTGATGCAGGCCCAGAAAACGCCACCGACTGCGAGCAGGGCCAGCATCAGCAGGGGATGATCGACGACGTTGATGGGAATGAAGACGACGACCAGACCCACCAGACCGATGCGGATCAGGCGCAGCCGTCCGAAGCGCTCTGCCAGATGACCCGAGGGAAGGGCGAAAATCATGAACATGAGCGAGAAGGCCGTCAGCATCATCGTTGCCGAACCCGCCTCGAGACCGTGAACATTGACGGCATAGAGCGTGAAGAAGGTCTCGACGGCGTTGTAGCCCGTGAACCAGAAAAAGATGGCGGCGAGCATCAGCAGCAGACTGCGCCGCTCGGAACCCTCGAGATGGGCCAGCGCCCCGCGAATGCCGCCGAGACTGCGGCGACCCGGCAGCTCCGACTCGGCAGCGGCCTCCGTCTTCTCGGCCAGTCCCGCGTCGAGCACCTCGGCCGCGAAGCGATAGCCATGCTTGTCCGGGACCTCAATTCCCTTCTCCCGCCGCCAGGCGACGGCATCCGGCTCACGCACGAACGCCAGCAGCATCACCAGGGCGAGAAGCAGCACCACAGCCGCCATCGCGAAGGGGTAGATCAGCTGCGGGTGCAGCTTCGCGAGCAGGCCGCCAACCAGGAAGGCCAGCACCGAGCCCAGTCCGCCCATCAGATTGATGATGCCGTTGGCTTTCGAACGCAAAGCTTTCGGCGTCACATCCGGCATCAGGGCGATGACGGGCGAGCGCCACAGTGACATGATGAAGTTGAAGAGGACCAGCAGCACCATCATCACCGACAGCGTTGACATGAAGGGCAGCAGGGCGAAGAGAAAGGCCGAGAGCGGCATTCCCGCCGCGATCCACGGCAGGCGCCGTCCGATGCGCGTCCGGGTGCGGTCGCTGAGGATGCCAACTGTCGGCTGGAAGATGACCCCGAAGAAGTTGTCAATCGTCATGATGATGCCGATCAGGGTGGTGGAGAGGTCAAAGCGCGTCTCCAGCATCACCGGCACCATGGCGTTGTAGATGGACCAGATCAGACTCGAGCCGAAGAAGCCAAAGCCGATCAGCAGCGTCTGTCGATAGTTCAGTGTCGGCAGCCCGGCGGCCGTCCGGCTCCTGTCCTGTCTCTTCATGGCGCAGCACCTTTCTCATCGGCCGCAAAGGCCGCCCGCAGCCTCAGTGCCCTTTCCGGCACATTGGTAATGATCGCGTCAACTCCGAGTTTGAGCGCAGCCAGAATGTGTTCCTCCGCGTCGATGGTCCAGGCATGCACCCGCAGTCCTGCGCCCTGAACCTGCTGCACAAAGCCCGGGATCTGCAGGCTGTTCAGCATCGGGTGCAGCGAGGCAACCCCACAGGTTCCGGCATAGGCAACAGGGTCGTACAGGATCGAACTGTAGAGGATGCCCGACCGCCCGCCGAGCCCCAGATCCGCGAGGCGACGCATGCACGCGTGGTTGAACGAGGAGTACCAGACCTGCTCCTCGACGCCCATCTCGCGCACCAGCTCCACCGTCCGCGCCTCAAGCCGCGGATCGAGCGTGATCGAATTCTTCAGCTCGATGTTCAGCACCACATCACGGCCGCGGATCAGGTCGAGCAGCTCGACGAGGCAGGGCACGCCGACGGGGTCGCGATCCGGCCGATGCGCCGCGGCATTCAGACGCCCAAGCTGGGCCGCCGTCAGTCCGGCCACCTGGTGGCGCTCGCCTGTCACGCGCAGGGTATCCTCGTCATGGATGATGACAACCTCGCCGTCGGCGGACAGCTGTACGTCAATTTCCATGCCGTCCGCACCCGCTTCGAGCGCCGCGACAAATGCCGGCATCGTATTCTCCGGCTCGGCATGACTCGCACCGCGGTGCGCCCAGATCATGCTTGGCATGTCGTTTCCTCCTCATCCTCAACTGCTTCATTTTTCTGCAAAGCCCGCTGCAGCGGTCCGAGCAGCGCCAGATTGACCTGCTCCTTGTCGTAGAAGACCTGCGGGAATCTGGGCTCGGTCTTGTAGAAGATGCGCAGGCGCAGCATCATCACACCGTTGGCATCGGCCATGACCTTCGTGCTGAAGGAATCGAACGTGATTGCAAGTGCTTCCGGCTCGTACATCGGCAGCTCCGCGAGCGCCGTTCTGCACTCCTCGAGCAGGCGTTCGAGACGCTCAGGCGGCAGATCGAGCGGCAGATCCAGGAATACCTCCTGCAGGAGGGCGTTGCGCGATGAGATGTTCAGGATCGGGCTCGAACCCAGCTTTGAGTTGGGAACGGTCAGAATGGACTGATCCAGCTGACGGACACGCGTGCTGCGCAGGCCAACCTCGACGACGCAGCCGCTGATGTCCGGAGAGGCCTTGATCCAGTCGCCGATGCGAAAAGGACGATCGAGCATGATCGCCAGGCCTGCGAAGATGTTTGACGCCGTGTCCTGTGCCGCCAGCGCCAGCAGCAGGCCGCCGATGCCGAGCCCGGCGATGATGCCGCTCAGGTTCTGAATCCAGTTTGCCAGGACGACCAGCACGCCGATGATGGCGATGAGGGTGCGCAGCATCGTGGAAACATAGCTGAAGGCGCTGAGCTCGTCGCGGTCGCGTTCTCTGTCCGATTGCAGCAGCCGCTGCGAGGCGACCCTGGCCGTCTGGTAGAGCAGCCAGAAGAAGGGAATCTGAACCAGACTGCGGGTGAGACGCATGACAAACGGCACCAGCCGCCCCGAATGGAAAGAAAAGGGGAAAAGCACATGCAGGGCGGCGGCCGCGATCAGATAGCCCAGAGGGCGGACGAGATCCCGCCGGGCCTCCTCGCGCAGGCCCGGATGGCGGCGCCAGAGGGGGCGACCCACCAGCTGCAGTACCAGCCGTGCGAGCGGCTCGCGCAACAGGAAGAAAGCGAGACAGATCGCGGCATTCACCGCGACAGCCAGCCACGAGTCCGTCACGAACCAGGTCCGTGGGTGCGGGATGCCGCTCGTGAGCTCCGTGAGAAAAACGAGGCAGTTCATAAACA
>JASGUU010000040.1 GCA_030057555.1 Bacillota bacterium
AAACGACAGGGCCGACCGAAACGCAGGACGAAAACCACCCACACAGAACGCGAATGACAAAGACCCCGCACGGAACCTGAACAGGCTCGAACGGGGTCTTTTGAGGTGCGGCTCTTTGAGCGCTTACGGTGCAGTGGATAATAGACGTAGAAAAAGGTTTTCATCCACCTCGCCTTTCCTTTTTCGCCGTTATACATTTTCAGCAGAGGGATGACCATAAGCACACCGACCAGGACCAGTGCATACACCTTACTGACGAAGAAAAATGAAATGAGTCCGTAGAGGGACACCCACAGAATCATCGCCCTCATCTGGCCGTTTATGTCTCCGCGCCTTCTGTACATGTGGACAATGGCCAGAACGGCAATACAGCTCCAGTTTGCCGGAAATGCACTCCAGATAAGCACGAAAACAACGATATGTTTCAAGTATTTGTTCAAGTGCTTTTCTTCGTGCTGTAACCACAGCACGACAACTGCAATAAAGAGCGGATACATGACACTCGTTTGATTGAATATCCCGGTACGAAACGGAACAGGATCGATGCCAAAGGCAAAGCAATAGGCGAAATGTGATATGACAGAGAACATAAACATTCTCAGCATGTATTTTTTTACACTTCTGGTGTAATGGAATCCCTCGCAAACGAAGAACCACATGATTGGAGCTGTCAGGCGACCAATCAGATGGAGGGCAAGCGGTACGGGGCGCGCCGGGAATCCCGGGTAGATGACATCCGTGAGATGGTCGATTGTCATCGCAACAATGGCTATTAATTTGAGCTGGTTGGCATTGAGGGTTCTTTTCGTCATTGCGTGCCTCGTCAGGTTTAAAAACGGCTTCTGTACCGTAGTAGATTGTCTCCGTATCTGCTTTAAATCTTCAAGCATTTCTCCTTAGATCACACAGCTGTTTCGAATCGCATGTTCAGGGACGCAGTGAAACTCCACTCCCTTTTTTTACTTCCCCTGATCCAGCCGGCTCCAGAAGCAGAGCAGCTGAACTGTTTGTGCTGCAGGATTTGTTTCGGTATTAAGAAAGCGGCTACGGAAGCAGGAAGGCAAAGAGCGGCCATCTCGCCCTTTATGACTGTACAGGGCATTATTGACATATGCCATAAACATGAGATAATGGAGTAAATGGCATATGCCGATAACTGAAGTGACAGGAGGGAGGGGTCCGGCACAGCCGATCCCGGGATCGAAGGAGAGTATGGCGAGACCGAGAAAATGTCGCAGAGTTTGTTCTTTGCCCGAAGTGGACCGCTTCGGCCCCCTGAACGGAGCTTTTGAGGCACAGGGACAGCTGGTGATGACGGTCGACGAATACGAGACGATCCGCCTGATCGACCTCGAGGGTCTGACGCAGGAAGAGTGTGCGGCGCAGATGCGTGTCGCCCGCAGCACGGTACAGGGCATCTACATGAGCGCCAGACAGAAGCTCGCGGAGCTGCTGGTTTTCGGGAACGTGCTGACGATCGACGGGGGCGACTACAGCCTCTGTGATGGAATGGGGCCCCCCTGCGGCCGTGCCTGCCGCTGGCGGCGGCGCGCTGGCTACGGGGCTGCCAATATGGAGAAGCAAGAGGAAACGGATACACAAAGAAGACAGGAGAAGACTATGAAGATCGCAATTCCGGTAGACAGTAGAGGACTCGATGCCAGGGTGAGTGCCAATTTCGGGCGCGCCAACGGCTTTCTCTTCTATGACACGGAGACGAAGGCGGAGAGCTATATTGAGAACGCGGCACGGATGGCCCGCGGTGGTGCCGGCATTCAGGCAGCACAGACGATCGTGGATCAGGGAGCCGTGGCCCTGCTGACGCCGCGGCTGGGCGGAAATGCCGCCGATGTGCTGGATGAGGCGGGTGTGAAGATCTACCGCTCGACTGGCGGCACGGCCCGTGACAATGTCGCCGCCTTCGCGGAGGGCAGACTCAGTCTGCTGGATGAAGTCCATGAAGGCTTCCACGGCAACCCCAGGCCATAAGATGAAAATTGCAGTTCTGAGTGGGAAGGGCGGTACGGGAAAGACACTGGTCGCCGTGAATCTGGCCGCGGTTGCCCGGGCGGCGACTTATGTCGACTGTGATGTGGAGGAACCGAACGGACATCTGTTTCTGAAGCCCGAGGCTGTCAGCGTGGAGGATGTCACGGTCAAGATTCCCGTAGTGGACGGCAGCCTGTGCACAGGCTGCCGCGACTGTGTGGAGTTCTGCCGCTTCAACGCCCTGGCCTATATCCGTGGCAGGCTTATCATTTTCGAGGAAATCTGCCACTCCTGCGGCGGCTGCCGTCTCGTCTGCCCGACGGGTGCTGTGACCGAGAAGGACAAGGTCGTCGGTATCATCCGCAGGGGACAGTCCGGGGAAGTCCGGGTTCACTCCGGCATCATGAATATCGGCGAGGAGTCAGGTATTCCTGTGATCAACGGGCTGCTCGGGCATGAGGAACTGAGCGAAAGCCCACTCGTCATCATCGACTCACCGCCGGGTTCGTCCTGCAACGTCATGGAGAGCATCCGCGATGTCGACTACTGTCTGCTCGTTGCCGAGCCCACGCTCTTCGGCGTGCACAACCTTAACATGGTCTATGAGCTGGTAACCGTCTTTGAAAAGCCCTTCGGTGTGGTCCTGAACAAGTGCCTGGAGGGTGAAAACCCCGCCGAGGACTTCTGCAACGAAAAGGGCATTGAGATTCTGGCGCGCATACCCTTCGACCATGACCTGGGGAAGCTGAACTCCGAGGCCAGGATCGCCGTCCGGGAGAATGAAGACTACCGCGGGCTGTTTGCCGCGCTGCTGGGGCGGCTTGTCGAGCTGGCAGAAGGAGGTGCTGCATGAAGGAACTGCTCATTCTGAGCGGGAAGGGTGGCACCGGCAAGACCACCATCGCCTCCGCCTTTATCCGGCTGGCCGAGGCCAGGGCCTATGCCGACTGCGATGTGGATGCACCCAATCTGCATCTGGTCTCCGCCTGGGACTCCGAGCCCGAGCGGCGCGACTACTTCGGCCTGCCGAAGGCCCGCATCGACAGCTCGCTGTGTATCCAGTGTGATCAGTGCCATCAGCACTGCCGCTTCCATGCCATCAGACGCGATGGCGAGTATCGGGTGGACCCCTATGCTTGCGAGGGCTGCGCCGTCTGCACCCACGTCTGTCCGGCCGGGGCTGTTGCGATGGAGCCTTCCCGCGACGGCGAGCTGCGGCTCTACGAGGAGGGTGACAGAGTTTTCTCCACCGCTGAGCTGAAAATGGGCAGCGGAACTTCAGGGCTGCTGGTGACCGAGGTGAAGAAGGACCTGCGGCGGAAGGCGGTTTCAGACTTTGCCATCATTGACGGCTCGCCCGGCATCGGCTGTCCTGTCATCGCCTCGTTGAGCGGGGTTGACATGGTGCTCATCGTGGCGGAGCCTTCGCTGTCGGGGATCAGTGACATGGAGCGCATTATCCTGACGGCGGCGCGTTTCGGTACGAAGACGGCTGTCTGTGTCAATAAACACGATACCAATCCCGTGCTGACCGCGAAGATTGTAGACTATTGCCGCGAACGGGATCTGCTCTTTGTCGGGACGATTCCCTTCGATCCGGAGGCGGTGAAGGCGGTCAACCGGCGGCAGACGATCGTCGATATTGAATGCAGTTCGGGGACGGCGGTGAGAGAGCTCTATCGCCGGACCATGGATGCTTTGTTTGAGAAAGAAGGAGCGTAAACGTATGAAAATCGCAGTAGCAAGCGACAGCGGCCAGGTGGCGCAGCACTTCGGGCATTGTGAAGCCTTCGAGGTCTTCAACAGCGAGAATGGTCAGATCGTGGCTGTTGAGATGGTTGCGAATCCCGGTCACAGGCCCGGCTTCCTGCCGAACTTTCTCGCCGACCGCGGTGTCAAGGTGATCATCAGCGGTGGCATGGGTCAGGGTGCGATCGACATCTTCAACCAGCGTGACATTGAGGTCATTGTTGGGGCGGATGGTTCGGCCCGGGCAGCCGCGGAGAGTTATCTCGCCGGTTCGCTGGAGTCGACGGGATCGGTCTGCCACCAGCACAGGCAGGACTGCGGAGAGTAGTCGCGCGGCGCTTTCCCCGATTATGGAATGAGAAACGGCCGAAATACATGAGATCGATGTGTTTTGGCCGCTTCCGCTGCGATGGCTTTCAGCCTGAATGAGCGCTCTGCCTCCGCCCGGCAACTGCCTAGAGCAGGGTGAAGGGCGTTTTTGTTTTGGGTAGAGTATGCAGTGAGTATTATTTCAAGTTATGCGCATGTTTTCGTGTATAAGTTGCATTTTTGCTCATAAACGATGAGATTTTACTCAATAATGCAGCTTGTACACATGCAAACGTGTATAAGCTGCGTTTTTGCTCACGGAGCGGGTATGCAATATATAAATGAGACGTCTGCCAGCAGGTGAAGCTCTGGAAAGGGCCCTGTTTGTACGCGACCTCCATTTCCTCTCAAATTCGAACGCGGGAGACACAGTTTTCCTGAAGCAGAGGGGAGCATGAAAACAGCCGGCAGGCCGCCGGCTGTTTCGCTTTCTGGAGTTCTGATGCCTGTGGGCTCTTTAGTCGAGGATGACCTCGCGGTGCGCCGCGGCGGAGTCGTACATGGCCTGCATCATGCGGCTCGTGAGGATGGCCTGTTCCATGCGGGCGGGGTTCTCGCTGCCGGTCTCGACACAGTCGAGGAAAGAAGAGATCTCGGCGGCGAACATGTTGCCGGTGCCGGCTTCGACGACTTCCGTGGTCAGCTTTTTGCCCTCGGTGCCGTAGACGGTGAAGCCGCCGCCGTACTGCAGGCGGATGCCTGCCCTGTCGCCCATGAAGTCAATGAAGGCCTCGCCGACGCCGATGTTCTGCGCCCAGGCGCCCATGACGGTGACCACGGGTCCGGTGGTGCGCACGAGAGCGGTGATGCTGTCGTCGACATCGTAGACGCCGTTCATGTCGGCGGTGTTCTCGGCCCACATGGACTCGTAGACGTAGTTCGGAATGTCACGGCCGAGGACCGAGAAGGTTTCGGCGCTGACCGTCTTCGCTTCGGGGTCGCCGAGGCAGTACATGACGATGTCGAGGTAGTGGACGCCCCAGTCGATGAGGGCGCCGCCGCCGGCGATGGCATGCGTCGTGAAGGCGCCGCCGATGCCGGGGATCGAGCGGTGGGCGCGGAAGCTGACATAGACGTGGTGGACCGTGCCGAGCTCGCCGGCGTCGATGCGCTCTTTGATCTGGTTGACGGCTTCGTTGAAGCGGTTGACGACACCGATGTTCAGGGTGCGGCCGGTGCGCTTCTTGGCCGCGAGCATCTGCTCGGCTTCGGCACAGGTGCGGGCGGCCGGCTTCTCGCAGAGAACGTCCTTCCCGGCTTCGAGAGCCGCGATCGTGATTTCGGCGTGGACGTTGTTCGGGGTGCAGACCGAGACGGCCTTCACATCCGGGTCCTGGAGGACTTCGCGGTAGTCGGTGGTGACTTTGCCTGAACCATAGGCATCACGCGCCGCCTCGGCACGTTCGGGGATGATGTCGCAGAACCAGGTGATCTTCGCCCGCGGATCCTTCACATAGGATGGGATATGGGCACTGTTCGCGATGGTGCCGCAGCCGATGACGGCAACTGGGATGGTCGACATGGATTGCTCCTCCTTAGCTGTCCGGATTTCGCCGGGGTCTGATTATGGTGTTTATGGATGTCCGGAAAGTTGCTCTGCCTCTTATCTTACCCGATCGACAGAGCCTGTTCGATATCGGCGATGATATCGACCGCATCCTCGATGCCGACGGAGAGGCGGACAAGGTCGGGGCTGACGCCGGCCGCTTTCAGTTCGCTGTCGGACATCTGGCGGTGTGTGGTCGAGGCCGGATGGATGACCGAGGAGCGCGTGTCGGCGACATGGGTGACCACGGCACAGAGCTTCAGAGCGTCCATGAAGCGCATGGCCGCCTCGCGTCCGCCGCGGACACCGAAGCTGACGACGCCGCAGCTGCCGTTGGGGAGATACTTCCGGGCGAGGGCGTACTGGTCGTCGGTCTCAAGCTCGGGGAAGCGCACCCAGCTGACATTCGGGTGACCGGCCAGATAGCGGGCGATCTGGCGGGCGTTCTCGACGTGGCGGGCCATGCGCAGGTGCAGGGTCTCGATGCCAAGGCCGGTCAGGAAGGCGTTGTGCGGCGAGGGGATGGCGCCGAAGTCGCGCATCATGACGGCGAGAAGGCGGGCGTGGTAGGCCGCGTTGCCGAAGGACTCGCTGAAGTTCGTCCCGTGATAGGTGTCTTCCGGCCTGGTCAGCATCGGGAAGCGCTCGCTGTGGGCCTGCCAGTCAAAGCTGCCGCCGTCGACGATGACGCCGCCAACGCTGGTGGCATGGCCGTCGAAATACTTCGAAGTCGAGTGGATGACGATGTCTGCACCCCACTCGAGGGGGCGGCAGAAGATCGGAGTGGGGAAGGTGTTGTCGACGATGAGGGGGACGCCGTGGGCGTGGGCCACGGCGGCGTAGCGCTCGATGTCCAGAACCTCAAGGGAAGGGTTCGTCAGGCTTTCGCCAAAGACGGCTTTTGTATTGGGGCGAAAGGCGGCGGAGAGTTCGGTGTCGCTGGCGTTGTTGGGGACGAAGGTGAAGTCGATGCCAAAGCTCTTCAGCGAGTTGGCGAAGAGATTGAAGGTGCCGCCGTAGAGCGCGGCGGAGGCGACGATGTGGTCGCCTGTCCCGGCGATGTTGGTGATCGCGTAGAAGGAGGCGGCCTGGCCGGAGCTGGTCAGAATCGCGGCGACTCCGCCCTCAAGGGCGTTGATGCGGGCAGCGATGGCGTCGTTGGTGGGATTCGCGAGGCGGGTGTAGAAATAGCCTGCTTCTTCGAGGTCGAAGAGGCGTCCCATCTGCTCGGCACTGTCAAACTTGAACGTTGTCGACTGGTATATCGGGACGACGCGCGGCTCTCCGTTTTTGGGCTGCCAGCCGCTCTGGACGCAACGGGTACCAAGACCCCATGTTTCAGCCATGTTGAAAACCTCCTGATGTTTGGCCGTCCGGAGTGGGCGGACGGTCGTTTCAACCTTTGCAGAATAGCACAGAATGCCGCTAAAACCGGGTATGGCGGTGAATCAGGCTGTTACCGTTTTTTCCGATGACTTCGAGCTGGCCGAGTTCGCGCAGCAGGCGCAGGATCAGGGAGGCCTGGGACTGTGAGCGGCGGGCGGCGCGGGCGACGTCGGCGCTGGTGAAGGTCTCCTGTTCGAGCGGCGGCAGCAGCTGGAGGTAGTCGCCCGGGTGGTGGAGGACGACCTCGTCGACGAGGGAGAGGGGAATGCGCTCGTAGCGGTGGGAGCCGCGTTTGCCGTCGCGCGAGTAGCCGTCCCGGAGGCGGTACTCCTCGAGCTCGAGCAGAAGGATGCGGATGCGCACGCGCTCGTCGCCGAGCCAGGCGCGGATGCGGGTCAGCTCGATGGCGATGTCGCCGGGCCGGCCGCGTTTGGGGGAGCGGCGGGCGGGGCCGGTTTCGCCGCTGTCGGGGTCGATCCAGCGCAGGTACTTGATCGCGGCGACGGGGTAGAGGATGTCGACGGTGTAGTCGCTGAGCCAGGCCTCGAGGCGCGGGCGCAGGCGGTTGAAGTTCGCGGTCTGGACCTCGCTGATCCGGCTGCCGTTCACGGCGTCGGCATGGTGGCGCCCCAGAATCTGCTCGTGGCAGGCAGGATCGGGCTCGGCGTAGTGTTTCAGCGTGGCATGCAGGAGCTTCTCGCCGAGGGTGCCGATCTGACCTGTGGGCGGGCGTTCGGCGAGAGCAGCGCGGACGGCCGCGTGAAAGCGCATTTCGCGTTCATGGTGATTGTCGGAAGCGGTCATGGGCCCATGATAGCCCAAGTGTAGAATGTCGTTATGTCATGTTGGGTGCGGCGGGGAGCTTTTGAGGCTGTTGGCGCTGGGAATGGCCGCGGCACCTGGAGGAGAAGAGTACATGCTGATGCCGGGTCATTTGCGGCTCGCCGCGACGGAGGCGGCCGAGGGTACAGAGGGGATCCTGCCCAACTATGCCGGGGACAACCCCTTTCTGCTGGTCCATGTCATCATCGGTGTGGTGGCCATCGTCTGGCTCGCCGGACGGCGGGCGCGGCGGGCTCGCCTCGGTCTCGACGCGCGGCCCGAATTCGTCATGATGATCGCCTGGGGCATCGTCGTGCTGCTGGGTTTTTCGGTGCCGGCGAGGCTTTTGGGGCTGCCCTTTTATGTCTGGTGCCTTATTGCCTTTGCCATAGCCCTCTTCGCGGTTGATGTGCGCCGCAGCCAGGCCGACCGCGAGCGCGAGGGTATGGTGGTCGGGCTGCGCGATGTGCTGCGTGAGCGGCGCGAGGCGGAGCGGCGTAAAGCTGTAGAGAATCGGGAGAATGATGATGACTGAAACGACACCGGACGTCGAGAGGGCGGAGCACACGGTCGCCCATTCCGAGACCTGGCAGTCCTATCTCGTGATGCAGGGCCACATCAACGGCTACGGCCGCCTCTTCGGCGGCATGCTGATGAGCTGGATTGATCAGGTGGCCGGGATTGTGGCGCGCCGCCATGCCGGCTGCGAGGCGACGACGGCGGCGGTGGACAGTCTGGTGTTCCATGCTCCGATTCTCGTCAATGACATCGTGGTTCTGCGTGGCCGCGTGACCCATGTCGGTAAGAGTTCGATGGAGGTGCGTGTCGATTCCTTCCGCGAGGAAGCTGATGGTACGCGCCACCTCGTCAACCGCGCCTATCTGGTGATGGTGGCAATCGATTCCACCGGCAAGTCCCGGCCCGTTCCGGGTCTCCGCCTCGAGACGGAGCAGGAGCGCATGGAGTGGGAGACCGCCGCGCGGCGTGATCTGCTGCGCCGCGAGCGCCGGGCCGAGGGCTACTAGAAGGCTGACACGGTGGCGCCGCGGATGGCGGGTCCGAATACGATTTGCGGACTGAAGTGCTCGCTGGAGTGTGCAATTTCAGTCCTCTGCGATTCTTTACTGCGGGAACCTGAAGGCTTGGGCAGCATTGGGCCTCGAGTGAGAACAGGGCCTCGAGTGAGCAATTTTTCCGCTCTGGACAGGCGCGGCGCCTGTTTGGAGAGTTTTCGTTGTCCAGAGCGTAAATTTTGCACGCCTCCGCCCTCCGCCTGTGCAAAATTTCAACTTTTCAACATGTTAACTGCATAACTATTCATTCATATGCATATTGTTCCATGTTTATACAGTGATATGAATATTTATGCGTGGAAGGACTCAAAAAACTGCGGAAGATTGGAAAAATGCACACGCCTCCGCCCTCCGCCTGTGTGACGTTACTGTTCCAGGCGGCTTCCGACAGTTCGTTCCGGTGAGCGTATGCTCTCAGGCAGCGCCCCGACACTCTCGTTCCTAGAACGTCGCCAGCGCTACCTCCATCATGCGCGTGAAGCTCGTCTGCCTCTCGGCGGCCGGGAGGGCCGTGCCGCGGAAGACGTGGTCGGAGATCGACAGCAGGGCGAGGGCCTGACGACCCGCCCAGGCTGCGTTCAGGTAGAGGGCGGCAGCCTCCATCTCGACGGCCAGGATGCCCATGCGTGCCCAGCGGGCGGCGGCGGTCTCATCGGCGCTGTAGAACGTGTCCGAGGAGAGTACGTTGCCGACCCGGATTGGCCAGCCGCGCTCCTCGGCCGCCGCCACGGCGCGCCGCAGCAGGCCGAAGTCGGCCGTCGGACAGCAGCGCCCGGGCATGCCAAACTGCTCCTCGTAGCTGGAGTTGGTCGCGGCCCCGATGGCTGCCACCAGATCCATGAGCTCGAGATCCTCGCAGTAGGCGCCGGCCGAGCCGACGCGGATGATCTGCTCGGCTCCGTAGAAGTGGAAGAGCTCATAGCTGTAGATGCCCATCGAGGGCATGCCCATGCCGGAGCCCATGACGGAAACCGGGACACCGCGGTGGTAGCCGGTGAAGCCGAGCATGTTGCGCACGGCGTTGAAGCGCTTCACGTCGCTCAGGTAGTTTTCGGCGATGAAGGCGGCGCGCAGAGGGTCGCCGGGCATCAGGACGCGGGGGGCGACGGCATCGCGGGGCGCCTCAATGTGGGGAGTTGGGACGGATGGAGTCTCGGACATGGTGCTGTTCTCCTGACTGCTCTTTTACTCTTTGGCCGCGGCGGCGGCTTCACGGGCGAGACGGACGGCGGCCGAGGCACCGATGCGGTCGGCACCCGCATCCAGCATCTGCTGCATGGCCTCGAGGCTGCGGATTCCGCCCGCGGCTTTAATCCTGACTTCCGGGTCGCAGTGCTCACGCATGAAACGGATGTCCTCGACCAGGGCGCCGGCGGGGCCGAAGCCGGTCGAAGTCTTGATATAGTCGGCCCCGAGTTCGCTGACGATGCGGCAGAGCCGGGCGAGCTCATCGCGGCCGAGATAGCAGGTTTCGACGATGACCTTCAGCACATGGCGACTGCTGCATTCGCGGATGGCGGCGATGTCCGCCCGCACGCGCTCGTAGTCGTGATCGAGAGCCGCCCCGATGTCGATCACCATGTCGAGCTCGTCGGCGCCTGCGGCGAGGGCTCCGCGCGCCTCGGCCAGCTTGGCCGCTGTCGTGTCATAGCCGAGCGGGAAGCCGATGACCGTCCCGATGACGAGGTCGGGGTGGAGGCGGCGGGCCCGGGCGACATGGCGGGGCGGAATGCAGACGGAGGCGGTCCGCCAGGCCACGGCCTCGGCACAGAGCTCGTCAACTTCGATGACGCGGGCATTCGGCCGCAGCAGGGTATGGTCGACGCAGCTCAGCAGATTCCTGATGTCCATCATGTAAATCGCCTCGTTTCGGTGGCCGTCACGCGCGCCTGGATGAGCGGACGGGTGGGGGGCGGGCTGTCACTCCAGCGCAGGGCTGAGAGAAAGCGTTTTTCTGCTTCTGCAAAGTCCGCTCCGTCCTCCGCACAGAGGACGGCGAGCGTGTCGCCGCGGCGGACCTTGGCACCGGTCTTCAGCAGCAGGCGGATGCCGGCGCCGGGCTCGATCCTGTCGCCGAGGCGCCGCCGCCCGGCTCCGAGGAGGACCGAGGCCGTGCCGATGCCCTCGGCGTCCATGCCGGCGAGATAACCGCTGCGGCCGGCCGTGACCTCGTGGCGGGCCGGGGCGGCGGGGAGCAGCCCGGGATCGTCGACCACGGCCGGATCGCCGCCCTGAGCCAGGATGAGATCGCCCAGTTTCGCGAGGGCGCGGCCGTCACGGAGGGCCTCGTGCGCTTCGGCGAGACAGGCACTGTGCTCTCCGTGGCCGGCGAGCTCGAGCATGCCGGCGGCGAGTTCCAGCGAGACCGTCTCGAGATCGCAGGGACCCCCGCCGCGGAGGCAGCGGATGGCCTCGGCGACTTCGAGGCTGTTGCCGATGTCGTGGCCGAGCGGGGTGTCCATGTCGGTGACGAGAGCCGCGGTGGGACGGCCGGCCCGGGTGCCAATGGCCACCATGGTCTCGGCGAGGCGGATGGCGTCGTCGAGGCTCTTCATGAAGGCGCCGGAGCCGGTCTTCACATCGAGCTGGATCGCGTCGGAGCCGGCGGCGAGCTTCTTCGACATGATGGAGGCGGCAATGAGGGGGAGGGAGTCAACCGTGGCGGTGACATCACGGAGGGCGTAGAGCTTTTTGTCCCCCGGAGCGATGTCGGCGGTCTGGCCGGCGACGGCGATGCCGATCGTCTCTACCTGGCGCAGGAAGGCGGTGCCGGAGAGGTCGCAGCTGAAGCCGGGGATCGCTTCGAGCTTGTCGATGGTGCCGCCGGTGTGGCCGAGGCCGCGGCCGGAGAGCTTCGCGACCGGGACGCCGCAGGCGGCCACGACAGGAGCGACAACGAGGGTGGTTTTATCGCCGACGCCGCCGGTGGAATGCTTGTCGACTGTGGTGCCGGGAATCGAGGAGAGGTCGATGCGCTCGCCGGAGTCGATGAGGGCCCGGGTCAGGGCGGCGAGTTCGGCATCGTCGAGGCCGCGGAACCAGATCGCCATGAGCAGGGCGGCCATCTGGTAGTCCGGGATGCGGTCGGTGACATAGGCCGCGATGACGCTGTGGATGGTCCCGTCGTCGAGGCGGCCGCCATCGCGCTTCGTGCGGATGATGTCGTACATGTGCGGGGTCATCGTTCGAGTTCCCTGGTGGCCTCGCCGGCGAAGGCCTGTGGCAGAAGCTCGCGGAGGAAGAAGGCCTGATGGTCCTCAGGTGTCTCAAGTGAGCGGGCGAGGAGGACGGTGAAGTGATCGGGGTCGCAGAATTCGGCCATGACCTGACGGCAGACGCCACAGGGGCTGCAGCTGAGTCGGGTGCCGGGGCTGGCGCCGGCGGGGGCGCCGACGACGGCAATCGCCTCGAAGTCGCGGACACCCTCGGCAATGGCGGTGAAGAAGGCCGTGCGTTCGGCGCAGTTCGTGGCGGAAAAGGCGGCGTTCTCAACGTTGCAGCCGATGAAGATGCGGCCGTCCGTGCTGCGCAGGGCAGCGCCGACCGTGTAGAGAGAATAGGGGGCGTAGGCCTTCTGACGGGCGCGTGTCGCGGCTGCGACGAGTTCACTGTTGCGGGTGCCGGCCGCTGTTTCAGCTTTGGCTGTTGTCGCTGCATCCTGGGGCACTATGGCGGTCATGGCGAAGCTCCCTTCACGTGTCAGTGTAAAATTGGGCGATGAATGACAAACTCAGATTAGCACAGGCGGAGGCCGTCGGGGCAGAGGCCAGGCGGCGAAGCAGGCGAAAGAGACGCCGGCGCCGGCTGCTGCTGCTGTTTCTCGTTCTCCTGCTGCTGGAGACACAGCTTGAGATGCACGTGACGCGGCGGGAGACGCTGACGCTGGAGTCGGAGCGCCTGGCCGCGGGCACGGAGCTGCGTATTGTTCAGATCAGCGACTACCATGAGTTTTCCTGCGGCCACTCGCGGCGGCGGATCCTGCGCTGGGTCGGCGAGAGCGGCGCTGACCTCGTCGCCGTTACCGGCGATGTGCTGAACAGGAAAAGCCGTGACTTTGCTGCGCTGGAGGCCCTCTTCGAGGGGCTCGCCGAGACCTCGATCCCGTGTTTCTACGTCTCCGGCAATCACGATGAAGAGCACCGGGACGGCGACGGGAATGAGGTGGGCGAAAAGCTGCGGGCGCTGCTGGCACGGACCGGGGTCCGGGTGCTCGATAACCGCAGTGTGATTCTCGAGACGGGGGCGGGTCCGGTACGGCTGGCCGGAACGCGCGATGCCTATACAGATCACGCGGATCTGGAGGCGGCGCTCGCAGAAACGGCGGAGGCGACGGCCAGCTTCACACTGCTGCTGACGCATGCGCCGGACATCATTCCCGAACTCGAGAGACAGTCCGGCGTCGATCTCGCCCTCTGTGGACATACGCACGGAGGACAGTTTCGCCTGCCCCTGGTCGGCGCTCTGTTCACGCCGGGACAGGGCTGGCTGCCGCACTGGGATCGTGGTCTGTTTACGCTCGCGAACGGAACCAGACTCTACATCGACAGCGGAGTCGGCTGGTCGGTCCTGCCGCTGCGCCTGGGAACGCCGTCGCAGATCACGGTCGTGACGGTGCAGGGGACGGGCTGAGAGCGGGAGCGGACTTTGCCTGCAGGGTGCTTTGTGTTAAGACTCTGCTCGAGTTTGAGCCGATCAGCTCCCCCACCGGATGCAGGGCATATAATGGCTCCGGCGGGCCCGAGCGTCTGCATTATGGTTGAGCCGCCGGAAGTGGAAACATCATGCTGCTGACATATACACGGAGATATTCGAAGTTTATTGCTGCTCAGCTGTTCTTCGCCAGCATCTGGGTCATTTCGCAGCTGCTGATACCGCGTCTGATGGTGGACATCGTGGACTTCGGAATCATGCAGCGGGATATGGACGCCATCGTCCGGCGCGGCCTGCTGATGCTGCTGGCAACGGCAGTTAACATCCTGTCGCTGCTCGTCTCCCTGTATTTCCTGACCCATGTGACCGCCGGGATCTCGAGAGATCTGAGGGCGGATCTGTTCGAGCGCATCATCGACTGGTCCAGAGAGACGCGGACGGTCTTTCCCGATTCCACCCTGATTACCAGAACCGTGAACGATGTCAGGCAGGTGTCGAGCTTTCTGGATCTGTCACTGCGGAAAATCTTTACCCTCACGATTACGGTTATCGGGGCGCTCGCCATTTCCTTTTCGCTGGATGCCCGACTGGCCTCGATCATCCTGCTGATCATCCCGGCGATCCTGCTTCTCGGCCTGTTTCTGACCACGAGGGCCCTGCCGCAATATGCCCGGATCCGCCTCGCGATCGACCGGATCAATCAGCTTTTCCGGGAGAACATCCGGGGCATTCGCGTGATCAGGGCCTTCAACCGCTCCGACTACGAGACCAGGGAGTTTGAAAAGGCGACGCAGGATGCCGGCGAGGCAAGCATACGGTCGGAGTCAACGATGATGCTGCTCAGCCCTCTCATTCTGCTGTTTACCAACATCCTCATTCTGCTGCTTCTGTACGTGGGCGGCGGGCGGGCCGAGGCGGGTACGGTCAGTCTGGGCGTGCTGATCGGTCTGCTCGAGTATGCCAGCCTGAGCCTGACCAACATTCAGCAGTTCGCGGCCATCATCACCATCATCCCGAGATCTAAGATCTCCATCGACAGAATCTCGGAGGTCCTCGCCAGGGAGGAGCTGCTGACGCTCAGGCAGGACGCGCCGGAGACGGACGGGGATGGCATACGCTTCGCGGATGTGGATTTCAGCTACCCGGGATCGCGCAGGGCGGCTCTGGCGGGCATCCGGTTCACGCTGCAGAAAGGGGAGACAAAGGCGATCATCGGTTCGACGGGCAGCGGAAAGTCGACCATCCTGAAGCTGCTGCTGCGGGATTACGATGCCTCCGGAGGGCAGGTCTGTCTCGACGGGCGGAATGTCCAGGCGCTGACGCGGGAGGAAATCAGCCGGATGGTGACGTTTGTGCCGCAGTCCAGTTTTCTGTTCTCGGGCAGCATTCGCGAGAACATTCGCACAGGGAAAGCCGATGCCACCGACGAGGAAATCTGGGAGGTTCTGGATCTGGTCCAGATGGGGGATCACTTCAGGGAGTCCGGAGAAGGGCTCGATACCCATATTGCCCAGAATGCCGTGAATCTGTCGGGTGGACAAAAGCAGAGGATCTCCATCGCCCGCGCCCTCATCAGAGAATCCGACTACTACGTATTTGATGACTGCTTCTCCGCCCTGGACTATGCCACCGAGAAGAAGATCCGCGCCGGCATGCGGGAAAGACTCGCGGAGCGGGGTGTTCTGCTGGTCGCGCAGCGCGTGGCGACCGTGAGGGATGCGGACGAGATACTGGTTCTGGAAGAAGGGGTGATTCAGGACCGGGGAAGCCACGAGGAACTCGCGGAACGTTCGCAGGTCTACGGCGAAATCCTCGCTTCGCAGCTGAAATCCGAAGAGGTTGAAATGAGATGAGCAGCCGGGCCAGACACCATGAAGAAAACCATGAAGAGGGACTGCCCGGCGTTTCCCGAGGCGTTGGCGGGGCGGGACGTGTATCGGGTCTCCTGACTTCTGGCAGAGCCGGTAATACCACCGGAACCCTGCTGCGGCTGTTGGGAAATCTGGCTTCTTTCAGGCTGGCTTTTTTGATGGCGCTCCTGCTGACGCTGACAGCTTCCCTCGCACGGATATGGATCCCCCGAAATATCGGACGGATCATAAATGTGTTTACGGAGCTGCTGAGCAAAGGTCTGGCGCTGGACTGGCCGCTGCTCCGGAGGACGGGCCTCATCCTGCTGGCTTTGTTTGTGCTGAACTTCGCTGCCGGCTATCTGTCGGAAGTTCTGATGGTCAGGGTGACTCAGAAGGTCATCCGCTCTCTCAGGAATCAGATGCAGGCCAAGCTGAACCGCCTCACACTGTCGTATTTTGACCGTTCGTCGGCGGGCGACATGGTTTCACTGCTGACGAACGACCTTGACAACGTGGCGGGTACCCTGCAGAGCGGCCTGACGAGTTCGCTGTCGGCACTGGTCCTGCTGGTGGGCGTCGTCATCATGATGATCAGCATCAATCCCGTACTGGCCTTCCTGTCCATGGTCGTCATTCCGGTCTCATACTACATGGTCAGGTTTCTGATCCGGAAGGCCAGGCCTCTGTTTCAGAGGAATGCCAGGCTGACGGGCGTCTTTAACGGAAAAATCGAAGAAGCCTACAGGGGAGAAGACATCGTCAGGCACTACAACATGGGGGCGGAACTGAAAAAGGAACTCTCCGCCCTCAACGAAAAGCTCTACGACAGCGAATGGAAATCGTCTCTGGTTTCCTTTGTCACCCGGCCGGCAGGTGACCTGATCCTCAACTCCAACTATGTGCTGCTGGCCATCTGGGGCGGCAGATATGTCATCAGCGGGGTCCTGTCTCTGGGAGGCTTCCAGGCCTTCCTGCAATATACCCAGATGCTCAGAGGACCGTTCAACCAGGTGCTGGGCATTTTCAACACCATCATGTCCGCTCTGGCCTCGGCGGAGCGCGTTTTCGCCTTTCTCGATGCCGATGAGATTGTCGAGCCGGGCAGCCGTGATCTGGTTGCGGGTTCCGTCAGTGGAGAGATTCACTTCGACGGGGTCGACTTCGGCTATACGGAGAAGCTGCTCTTTGAGGGAGTGGATCTGCAGGTCGAGCCCGGCGAGCAGATTGCCATTGTCGGCAGGACCGGAGCCGGTAAGACAACCCTGGTCAATCTGCTGCTGCGCTTCTACGAGATCGATGGCGGCACGATCTATCTCGACGGGCAGGATGCCCGGGAATACCGGACCGCGGAGCTGCGGAAGGCATTTGCCATGGTTCTGCAGGATACCTGGCTCTTCTCGGGCAGCGTCAGGGACAACATCGCTTTTGGTGCGGAACTCGCGGAGGAGGATTCTCTCGCCGATGTCGACTTCGAGAGCATCCGGGAGGCGGCCAGGCTGGCCCGGGCGGATGCCTTTATCGAGCGCCTGCCCCAGGGCTATGACACGGTTCTGGCGGAAGAGGCCACGAATCTCAGCCAGGGAGAGATCCAGCTGCTGACGATCGCCAGAGCCATGATCAAGAAGGCCCCTGTCATCATTCTGGACGAGGCCACCTCGTCGGTCGACACCCGTACGGAGCTCCTGATCCAGCACGGGATGAAGGAACTGGCGGCGAACGCCACGAGTTTCATCATCGCCCACAGGCTGTCCACCATTCAGGAAGCGGACCGGATCATCGTGATGGACAGCGGCATGATCGTGGAGGTCGGAACCCATCGGGAACTGCTCGCGAGGGGTGGGTATTACGCGGAGATGTACCTGGCGGGCCAGAGGTAAATGGCAGGGGAATCCAGGAGCCGAGGAAAACGGCAGCGTACAGGGGATGAGGGAGGTACGGAAATGAAGTATCTGCGCGCGAGACTCAGCAGCGACAGCCTGCGGGACAGAGTTCTCTGGACATCGATCCTGTTTTTGGCAACATTCATCGGAGTCGTCGTCATCAGCTATTATCTGCTGCCGGAAGGCCTGCTGAAGAACAAAAATCCGCTGCAGAACTGGGCTGAAGCGGACAGTACGCTGCTTCTTGGCCTGCAGATCTTCGCCTACAATCTGCTGTCGGTGCTTGTCATTTCTCTGGCGAGTCTCTTCGGCAGCAAAAAGGAGGATGAAGCCGGCTACCTTTCCACAGGCTACGCGGCATTCTTTACGCTGGTCATCATCAACAGCGTGGTACTGGGCACCTGGTCCTTTTCCGTGGAGAGCGAGGCGGTTCCCCTCGCTGAAAGAATCATCAGCACCTTTGATCTCACACGCCGGGCGGCTCTGTGGGAGATGCTGGGACAGCTCGTGATCACCTGTGCCCATGCCCGTATCGCCGTGGTACGAAGCTGTGGGAAGAAAACGGAAAAGCGGAGCATGCGGGACATTCGCTGGTCGCGGGGTGAAAAGGCGGCCCTGCTGCTGGGCCTGGTCCTGATGCTGATCGGTGCCGCCGTGGAGAGCCTTGCGATCCATGCACCGGGGAGGATGTCGTAATAATACTAAAGGAGAAAAATGCAGTAACCAAAAGGATTTCAGAGCTTCCACAAATCGCGAAATTTAAAAAAATACTGCTCAATCGTGATGTTTTATAATCGGTGCCATGAATTGATACTGATTTAAGAATATACGATGGAAAGTTGAAATTATTGAGTCGGAAAGAAGTGAAATCCCTGAAATTCCGACTGCAGTGATAAGAGAGGTTTTGGCAAACGGCTTTGCTCACGCAATGTATAGAAGCAGGACAAATCATGAGATATGTATTCATCCAAGTATGATAACTATATATAGTCCGGGAGATTATGCCAGTAGATACAAACCGGAAGAATATATCAAAGGAAATGTGGAGTCTGAGACAAGAAGTGCGACAATTTCAAAAATCCTGTACTTGAGCAAGTATATAGAGCAGTTCGGCAGCGGTTTTAAGAGAATAGATAGCCTGTGTAAAGATTCCGGAATCAAATACTCTTACGAAAACAAAGATAATGGATTTAAATTTATAATATATCGACCACAGATTCAAAGTGACATTTTGAATGTCACTTTGGATGTCACTTTGAACGGAACAGAGAAAGCAGTTTATGCTGTCTTAAAGCAAAAACCGGATTCTTCAAGAGAAGAAATAGCCAATAAGATTTCTAAAACTGTAAGAACGGTTCAAAGAGCACTGAATTCTCCTGGAGATAAGGGTTACATCAGGCGTGTCGGTCCTAAGCAGAATCCGGTATGGGAAGTGTTGAAGTAAGATAAATTATAAAAAAGTAGGATTTGTTTCAGAGAAAGGGGATGGGCTTATAATTATTATTCACTCCGTTAATAAGGACGAATTTGAAGAAGAGATTGAAACAGGCATTTACGGGACAAAAAGTCTGGAAAGATGCGGTTTTATTCATTGCTCGGATTTAGATACATATTATCTGGTAGCGCCGAATTTTAAGAATGATTACGCTGAAAAGGTAATCCTTTTAATTGATACTGAGCGGTTAA
>JASGUU010000041.1 GCA_030057555.1 Bacillota bacterium
TATTAGCAACCAAAGACGCCTTGAAGAGCCCGGTGCGGGAAAACCGCACGCCGGGTTCTGTGGGGGGCAGGCAGCTTCTTGAAGAAGAAGCTGACCTGTCTACTCGACAAAGTCCCCATATTGACCAAAAAGGGTCTGTTTCTGGTCAAAACGAAGAGAAATCTAAAAGGCGATTTGGATTACTCGCTATCTTGACCACGAAGGGGTGCGCACGCAGCTGCGCGGTGCGCATGCCGCTGCTGCGCGGGCCATGGGTCAAGTGATTTCCATATGCGTGCATATCTGCTGCGCCAACACTTCGCTGTTTCCGGTGTTTGAGGAAGGCTCGGAAGAAACTATTACCAGATCCCGACCAATATGACGTGCATCCGACTCCTTTAAGCGATACTCGTCAGAACTGCCACACACGGGAGGGCAGGAGGGGAGAAGGGGAGGTCCGAAGGCGGCATCTCTCCGTCAGGAGTGCGGCCATCTGGCCGCCGGAGTCCCTTTGCCGATCAGGATTGCAGTAATTTCAAAAAAACATGGACGCGATTCATCCCGACCACCCGGTCCCTCCTGGGCGTCACAATCATGAGATGGATACACCCCGCTAACATTTCCAGCTTGACGTCAGCCGCAGGCGTCAGTAAAATGCACTCTAATTGCAAATGGGCGCTGACAGGTAGCAGGAATCGGCCCATCTCTTCCAGAGAGGCACGGGTTGGTGAAACGTGCTGGAGATACTGATTCCGACTCGACCTTGAGCCTGTTCCGGCGAGAGCCGCCCCGCGGGCGGCATGTAGTTGGAACCGTCCGGCCGTCGTTATCCGGCCCGGTGATCGGACAAGTAGCCTGTCCCGTCGCCTTGGAGTGCCGTGAGACGGCTGCCCCTTTTGAAGGGGAGCCCAAAGCTCACGGAAGCAGAGTGGTACCGCGAAGCACCCTTCGTCTCTGAAGACCGAGGGTGCTTTTTTATGTGTTCGAAACAACAGGAGAAAACAGATGAAAGAAATGAACTGGCGCCGCTACCGCCCCTTTGAGGCCATCCCACTGTCGGATCGGACCTGGCCGGATCGCCGCATAACCGCAGCCCCTGAGTGGGTCAGCGTCGACCTCCGCGACGGCAATCAGGCCCTCGTGATCCCGATGAGCCTGGAACAGAAGCTTGCCTTCTTTCACTATCTCGTCGACATCGGATTCAAGACCATTGAGATCGGCTTCCCGGCGGCCAATGACACGGAGTACGAGTTCACCCGCCGCCTGATCGAGGACGACCTCATACCCGATGATGTCGCCATCCAGGTGCTGACACAGTCGCGGGCGCACATCATCGACCGCACCTTCGAGGCCCTCAAGGGCGCCAGACGCGCCGTTATCCACCTCTACAACTCGACCTCCGCCATCCAGCGCGATGTCGTCTTTGGCATGTCCCGCGCCGCCTGCCGCCAGCTCGCCGTCGACGGCGCCCGGATGATCCGCGAACGCTTCGAGGGCGGCTGCGGCACCCGGGACTGGCAGCTGGAGTACTCGCCCGAGTCCTTCTCGGCCACCGAATCTGACTTTGCCGTAGAAGTTTGTGATGCCGTCTATGAAGTCTGGGAGGGCCTGGTTAATGAAAAGATTATCATGAATCTCCCGAGCACGGTGGAGATGTCAACACCCAACCACTACGCCGACCAGATTGAGTGGTTCTGCCGCCATACCCGCTACCGCGACGGCATCCGCGTCAGCCTGCACACGCACAACGACCGCGGCACCGGCATCGCTGCGACCGAGCTCGGTCTGCTCGCCGGCGGCGACCGCGTCGAGGGCACGCTCTTCGGCAACGGCGAGCGCACCGGCAACTGCGACATCATGACCGTCGCTCTCAACCTGCTCTCGCAGGGTGTCAATCCCGAGCTGGACTTCACCGACATCAACCGGGCCATACAGATGTATGAGCTCAGCACCAGCATGCCGGTTCATCCCCGCCATCCCTATGCCGGCGATCTCGTCTACACGGCCTTCTCCGGCTCGCATCAGGATGCGATCAACAAGGGGCTGCAGCGTCTCGGCAGCGACGTCTACGCCTCCGCACGTGCGGCTGACACTGGCCGCGACGACGTCTGGAACGTGCCCTATCTGCCGATCGATCCCCACGATGTCGGCCGCAGCTACGAGCCGATCATCCGCATCAACGCCCAGTCCGGCCGCGGCGGCGTCTCCTTTATCATGGAGCAGCGCTTCGGCTATCAGATCCCGAAGCCCATGCAGCGCGCTTTCAGCGAGGTCGTCACCCGCTACTCGGACCATGTTCAGGACGAACTTCTGCCCGAGAAGATTCTCGAGCTCTTCCAGGAGGCCTATGTCAACCTGCGCTACCCGCTCGAGCTGATTTCCTGGGAGGACATGAAACTGTCCGAGAGCGAAGTCGCCGCCCGCGGCCGTTTCACCATGAACGGCAGAATGGTCGAGGTCGAAGGCCGCGGCAACGGTGTTCTCGACGCCCTTGCCACGGGTCTCTCCCGCCTCACCGGCCTGGACTTCAACATCTCGCTGTATCATCAGCACGCCCTCACGCAGAGCTCCGCCTCGCGTGCCGTCTCCTATATCGGTATCACCTGCGGTGACCGGATCGCCTATGGTGCCGGCATCAGCAGCGACATCACCCGTGCCTCCATCCGCGGCCTGGTCAGTGCGATCAACAGCCTGGTCTAGGGAGGGGGCGCTCGACGCTCCCGAAAGCCACAGCGCTGACTACGGAAAGAGGGGCGAGCCCTGCGACTCGCCCCTCTTCATATTTCAGGCTCTGTCTGATTTCAGGCCCTGTCTGCCAGTACCGCTGTCAGCCCATGCGAGAGATGCGACTAGCCATCCTGCTCGACGACCACGACCTCTGTTTTTGCGGCAGCTTCCCTGCCGCCCCGCTTCCCATGGCCATGCCGGCCACGGGTAAACAGAAAGGCACTGACCAGGCTCGTCAACGGTGAAACCAGTACGATGCCGATGCAGCCGACAAAGGTGGAGAGGATCTCGGCCGCTATGGTACGGCTGGTGAGGATGGTGCTCAGCGAGGTGCCCTGGGCCATGAAGACCATCAGGGTGGCGAGGTAGTTGCCGATATAGGCCAGCAGCAGAGTGCTCGTCTGCGTGCCCACAACCTGACGCCCGATGCGCAGACCGGAGGCGAAGAGCTTGGTCCGGGTGATGTCCGGGCTGTGTTCCTGCACCTCTTCCAGCGCCGATGAAATATCGATGGCCAGGTCCATGACGGCGCCCGAACAGCTCAGGTAAATGGCACTCTGAAAGATCTCCTTGAGATTGAGGTTGAAGTAGCCGGCATGCAGCAGTCCCTCGGACTCCTGCATGACCGTTCCACTGAGCTTAAACACATCGGTAAAAACAATGGCGATGACGAAGGTGCAGAAGGCGGACAGGACGGCACTGATGATGGCGGAGTAGCTCTTGGGCGTAAAGCCGCCCACCAGCAGCAGCGTCGTGATCGTGATAAAGCAGCCCAGTGCCAGTGCCAGCAGCATCGGTGGCCAGCCCCGCAGCAGTCCGGGAATGAGCACCTTCCACAGGGCTACCAGCGTCAGGGCAAAACTGAGGATCGTGCGCATGCCTGTTGTGCCGGCAAAGAGTATGAGAAGCACGGCAAAGATCAGGAACAGCAGGGCCTCCACATGAAGTCGATACTGGTCCACCAGGGTGGCAAAGGTCACGTTTCCGTCATCATCCTGCTCCAGTATGGCAAAGGCGATGTCACCGGGCTTGAAAATCACGTCGCGCTCGACACTGCCCACCATGAGCCTGATGCCGGTCACAAGCTCTCCCTTGTGGCTGCCGTTCAGAATTCGGATCAGGCAGGACTGCTCGCCCTGATACACCATGCCTGTCTGATAGAGATAATCGTTGTAAACCTCGACAATCTCGGCCCGCACCTCCTGGGAGTTGCGGTAGAGCTGGCGTTTGTACCCCGTGGGCAGAAGCATCAGGATAAGAAGTACTGCGAGCAGAACGATCGAGAAGATTCTGTCTCTCTTTTTGGCCTGGCCAGGTACTAACGTCATGAAGCGTAATTCCTCTCCAAATGGTACATAGAATAGTACTTTCACGAAAAACCCGCGTCCATATGGGCGCGGGTTTCGTTTTTGTTTTTGATGGCCGGGGACTTCCGCTTAAGGCCTTGCCGCACGCACGTGCAGATTCCTGCGCCGTCCAGTCCCTGCGCTGCTCTCCGTTCTCAGTCGCCGGTCTCCACACCGACAGCATTCAGGAAAGCCGTGAAGATATCCGTGTTGTCATAGGAGCCGCCGAAGTATTCGGCACCGGCACCGTAGGCATGAACCGCAACGGGCGTTCCCGTATGGCTGTAAGAGGTCCAGCCGATGCCCGACTTGTTGTTCAGGATATGGGTCAGAGTGACGCTCAGGGGGTTGTAGCCGCCGTAGAGGATGTAGGCTTCCTCGTTGTTCGTCTGCTCTTCGGGAGTCATCAGAGAGGTCTCAAAGGCATCCAGAAGCTTCTTGTACTCATACTTGCTCAGCACCAGGCGCTCGTCTGCGGCAGTAGAGGCCTCAACGGGCGTGACCAGACCGAAGTTCTCGGTGATGATGGGCATGACTTCCTCGAAGCTGAGTTCGGGATCCTCCTCGAGCATGCCGGAGATCAGGGAGTCGAAGGCAACGAAGCTCATCTGCTGGTAGGCGAGAAGGTCGAAAGCCGTGTCATAGCCGGTGTAGGACTGGCCGATGGTCATGCCACCAGTCTCATGGTCGCCGGTGACAACGATGAGGGTCTCATCGGGATGCTCGGCAGCGAAATCCAGGGCGACCTGAATCGCATTTTCCAGCTCGAGGGTGTCGTAGATCGTCGCCTTGGCGTCGTTGGCATGGCAGGCCCAGTCGATCTTGCCGGACTCGACCATGAAGAAGAAGCCGTTCTCGGGGTTGCCCATGACGTTGATACCGGCCGTGACATAGTCGCTCAGGGTCAGAACGCCTTCCTCGGCGTCGAGTGAGTAGGCCATGGCGCCGCCGTCCTGGGGCGAGTTGGTGTAGGCATAGACCTTGTCGGCCTCGGCATCGAAAGCCATGATCTCAGCGGGATCACTGGTGACGGTGTAGCCCTTTTCAACCAGAATCTCATAGGCGTCCTGCTGATCCTTGTCGGCACCGGTCGGCTTGTTGATCGTGCCGCCGCCGAAGTAGTTGTAGCCGGAGTCGGCCATCTGCATGGCGATGTCATAGTACTCGTTGCGGCTGGCAACATGAGCGTAGAAGGCAGCCGGCGTGGCATGGTTGATGGTAACGGTTGAGGCGATGCCGATCTCGTAGCCCAGATCCTGGCTCAGAATCTCGGAGAGGTTTCTGGGTGCGGTTTCTTTATCAACCTCCAAACCGATGACGCCGCTGTGGGTCTTGATGCCGCAGGAGCAGGCCGTTGCGGTCGAAGCGGAGTCGGGGCAGAAAGAGGTCGAGTCGAAGGTCGAGGCAATGCCGTTGACGGGGAAAGACGTGAAGTTCAGCTCGCCGGTCATCACTTCGCCTTCCGTGTTGTTGCCCTTGTAAACTCTGGCTGCACTGGCCTGTACGTGACTCATGCCGTCACCGATAAAAAAGAAGATGTACTTCGGCACCGCCGTGGCGTCATCTTCCTCGGCACGGACCGTACCCAGTCCCAGACCGAAGCGGATACCCGCAATCATGGCAAAGGCCAGAATCGCCGAGAGAATCCTCTTGCTCATTCTTTTACTCATGTGTTCAATTTCCTCCTGATTTTCTGTGAACCTCAGCAGCATACGTATCTGCTTACCGTGATCACAGCCAAGTTTAGGGGGACATTGTTATGGTTATTGGTAGAGAAGATAAATTCCCAGTAAAGCGGGTGGCCGCTCACGGGAAAGCGGGTGGCCGCTCACGGGCCTGCCTGATGCATGGGCCGGACAGCTCAGAGGGCTGTTTTCAGGCAAAGCTCTGCCAGAGGACAGCCCGGACAGCTCATCTGCTTTCTGCAGTGCTCCTTGCCGTTCTGGACGATCAGGGCGTGGAAATGCTGGTAGATCTCTACATCTCGTGGCAGCCCGGCTTCGCAGAACGCTTTTACTTCCATATAGGTTTCTCCGGCAGGAATCGGGAAACGCCTGAAGAACCTCATCGTGTAGGCATCGACGACAAAGCTCGGAAGCTGAAAGGCATAGAGCAGGATTGAGTCAGCCGTCTCATTGCCGACGCCCCGAATGCCCAGCAGCTCGGCACGGATCTGTGGCAGAGGACGGCTGCTCAACATGTCCATATCACCGCCAAGGCTCAGCAGCCACTCGCTGACGGCCTTCAGGTACTGCGACTTTTGCCTGAAAAAGCCTGCGGGCCGGATGATTTCCTGCAGCTCCTCCGGCGACAGAGCCAGAATCCGCTCCGCTGACAGGTCGCCCCCGAAGCGCGCGATGGCCTTCTCCACATTCGTCCAGGCGGTATTCTGCGTGAGAATGGCACCTACGATGACCTCGAAGGCTGTTTCAGCAGGCCACCATTCGAGATCACCGTAGTGCGCTAAAAGAATCTCATATATCGTTTCGAGCTTCTGCATCGTCCGATCCTCACAGTCCATGCGCAGGGAAGTGGAGTTCGAGACGGCCGGCATCACCCGTTTCCAGCTCCAGCCAGCCGCCCTCCGGCGCTACGGCCGCGAAGTCCGCCAGCACATCTACGGCATCGAGCTTTGCCTCCAGCGGCGGCCGGTGACAGTAGAGGCGCAGGCGACGGTTCCAGCTCTCTTCCTGCCCGGACGGCTCCCACTCGAGCCTGAGACAGCTGCCGCCGGCATCGCTCTCCCAGACACGCAGCCTGCCCGGAACCGCCGCCGGATGCGGACGTTTCAGCAGCTCCGCCACCGGCAGCCGCCCGAAACCATGCTCGTGGCACCAGTAGGTCTGGCTCCAGTGATGGCGGGCGAAACCGGCGAGCAGATCCGCTCCATGCGCGAGTACGGCGGAACTGTGTCCGAAGGCGCCCCATTCGCCGACAATGAGCGGCATCTGAAGCTCAAGCTGGGTCTCCCGGTGACGCTCGAAGATCACCGCCGTGCGGCGGCTGTCGGCCTGGTCCAGCGCCTCCGTATCGACGACGAGATCATAGCCGTGCGCCGTGTAGGCCTGGCGCGGATCGCGGCTGCCGTCGCCCAGCAGGATCGGCGTCGCACCCGAGGGAACTCCCATGTTGGCGAGGTAGCTGTGCGCCCGCAGCAGGATCGTTTCACGATCGTGTGCCCGTATCGCAGTCGCCACCCGGGTGTAGAAGGGCGCCAGCACACGGGCATCCCAGTCGGCGACGAGCGGCGCCGCGGCATCTCCCAGACGCCGGTAGCGCCCGGCCTCCGTGAGAACATCCAGCGCAGCCAGGCGTCGTTCGGGAGCGAAGAAGACGGCAGCCAGATCAGCCTGGGTCAGCTCTCCCCTTAATCCGAACGTTTGTTTTTCGTGTTCGGAGAGGAGGGAGGCGAAGCCGGAGAGGAGGGAGGCGAACTGCTGCCGGAGTTCCCGCCCCGGAGTCGGCTCGTTGAGGATGTCATAGGCAAAGAGCGCCTCGTGACCGCCAAGCCCGCGGGCGAGGAGACTCCAGACAGCGGCGAAGCTGTCCTGCAGGCCCTGGCTGCCACCTGCAGGTCTGCGATTTTCCCAGAAGGCATCCCAGGCCTCCTGAACGGCCGTCGAAGTCAGATAGGCGTCGCTCCAGACCCGGCCCGGCTCGTACGGAGCGTCTGTCAGAACCGCCCAGTCCGGCGCGCCGTCGCTGAAGCGCTGGGCGTAGAGATCCTGGTGCATGTCGAGAATGACATGGATGCCGGCCGCGGCCGCCAGATCGAGCTGACGGCGAATAGCGGCCAGCCGGTCGAGGGAATAGACTCCGGGCTCGGGCTCGAGGGAATCCCAGGTGAATCCGAGCCTCACGAGATCACAGCCGGCCTGGTGCAGTCGCTGCCAGACGGCATCATCCCAGGGGAAGCTGTGATCGCAGCCGCCATCGGGCATAAGGACACCTTTGCAACAGAGATTGATGCCGTAGAAAAGGCGTTCGCGCCCGGTGGCATCGCAAAAGTGAAGTCCATGGCAGCCAATGTGATCCGGTCTGTTTTTCATCTTATTCATCTATAGAGGCTCCAGAGGGTGTTTTGCCTCTTCCGAGTAGAGCAAAATTGTTATTTTGTTCAACTCGTTCAGGATTCAGGCCGACCTGTTTTCAGCGGCAACAGAGCCGGAGCCCGTCTCCCCGGCAACCGGCAGAGCCTCCTCTTCCTCGCCATAGACGACGGGGAACTCGTCCACAACCCTGTTACGCCTCGTAATCCCCTCCTCCGAGATCGCCCGTCTGAGCCAGTCGAGCACCGCGAAGCCGCGAATGGAGACCGTGCGCCTCTCAGAGCCAAAGCGATAGCGGATCACGGCGGTATTCGGGTCGGCTGTTTCCGGCGCAATCGTATACACTGCTCCGGTTGGCAAAGCGAGGTGTATCTCTTCTGCTCCGTTCGTCTGTGGCTCCAGCAGACGGAGATTGATTTGCGACAGAGTCAGAGCCCAGTGGATACGGTTGAGATTGTCATTACTGACCAGGGTCTTTCTGCCCTGATATTCAGCCTGCAGCGGCCATTCAGAACTCACTGTCAGCAGATGAAGCTCCACATCGCTGCGGTAGCGATTCATGATGATTCCCCGCCAGATCGTGAAAGCCAGACTGCCGAGAACTACAATAATGACAGCCAGAACGGGCAGCAAAACACGCATCCAGATGGTGCGGCGCCGCAGGCGTCCCTGTCGTTCTCTCGTCTGGCCGTCCTGAACCTGGTCATAAAGATGCAGCGTCCGCCGCTTTTGATCTCTCTCTTCCTGTGTCATCGGCTCTCCCCTCAAACAGCCAGCCATCCGCAGCCGGCTGATGCAAATCATAGCATGAACTCCGCAACGGATCCGACCCGCGCAAAACGCCGGTTTGGCAGCCGTGAAACATAGGCGGGGCAGCCGTTTCACGCTTTGTTACATGTTAATTACAGAGACGCATATTACAACTTTGTTACACAGATGGGAAACGGCCTCGTTTTTGTGGAAAGCCGTGTGGAGAAGTGTTGCGAACAGCAGGCTAATGCTGGTTTGCCTGAACTCGGCCGGCTGACCTGCTGTCTGATGCAGAGCGCCAGCTGAACTTTCTCAGTCACGGCAGCAAAGAACGGCCGCGGCGCCTGATAAAAGCGCTGCGGCCGTTTCCTGTCCCTGGCCTGATGGTCCCGTCAGACTCTTTTCATCTCACCATCACACCAGTGCAACCGGAGCTGTGGCGTTTCCTCTCTCCTGCTGCTCCCGTGATCCATGATATGGACCGCGTCAGCGCGCGAGATATCCCTCGGCTGCCAGCAGCTCGGCAGTCAGGACAGCACCGCCCGCCGCTCCGCGCAGCGTGTTATGGCTGAGGCAGGTAAACTTCCAGTCCAGTATGGGATCTTCGCGGAGACGGCCGATGCTGACGGCCATTCCACCTTCCAGGTCGGCATCCAGCCGCGGCTGGGGACGGTTGTCCTCGTCGAAGTAGTGCAGAAACTGCCGCGGCGCCGAGGGCAGTTCGAGCTGCTGTGGACGTCCGGCACAGGCGGCCCAGCGCTCCAGAATCTCCCCGCGTCCGGGCTTCTCGCGGAATGACACCGAGACGGAGGCCGTATGACCCTCCTGCACCGCCACCCGGTAGCACTGTGCCGATATCAGCGGCTTCGTCGCCGGAACGATGTGATCTCCGGCGAAGCGCCCCCAGATGCGCAGTGGCTCCACCTCGCTCTTCTCCTCTTCCCCGCCGATATAAGGAATGAGGTTCTCGACCATCTCAGGCCAGTCGGCGAAGGTCTTCCCCGCGCCCGAGATCGCCTGATAGGTGGACACGAAAAGCTGCTCGATGCCGAAATCCAGCAGCGGGCTGAGCGCCGGTACATAGGACTGAATCGAGCAGTTGGGCTTGACGGCGATGAAGCCATGGCTGGTGCCGAGACGACGACGCTGCGCCGGGATCAGGGCGAGGTGTTCGTGATTGATCTCCGGAACCACCATCGGAACATCAGGAGTGGCACGATGGGCGGAGTTGTTGGACACGACAACCGTCTCCGTGCGGGCCATGCGCTCCTCGAGTTCGCGCACGGCGTCCTTCGGCATGTCGACGGCACAGAATACGAGATCAATGCCGTCAAGCTTGTCCTCGATCGCCTCGCTCGACTCAACCATCAGAGCGGCGCTCGCGGACGGGACGGGCGTTGTGAGCCGCCAGCGTCCGTCAACAGCGTCGCGATAGCTCTTCCCGGCCGAACGCGGCGAAGCAAAGAGCCGGTCAACATGAAACCAGGGGTGGCTGTCCAGCAGCGTGACAAAGCGCTGTCCTACATAACCGGTGGCACCTACTACGGCAACACGATAGGAATGGGTCATCCGTTTTCCTCCCAGCCGGCATTTCCTGGGCCGGCGTCAAAGTTCGCGCTATTTTATCATTCAAGTCGCCTTCGCGCTCTGG
The DNA here is from genome assembly GCA_030057555.1 of Bacillota bacterium. GTDB lineage: Bacteria > Bacillota > Clostridia > Saccharofermentanales > Fastidiosipilaceae > JAEZYR01. The sequence continues at coordinate 10,503 of JASGUU010000041.1, forward strand.
CGCGATTGCGAACAAACGTTTAGAATAACAGTCATGGATGAAAAAACACCCGACAACAGCGAAGCCGGGGAAAACGGTGACTTCGAGCTTCTCTCCGACTTTATCTCCTATATGGAGGCCATACTCGGTCGCTCTCCCCTCACCTGCCGCGAATACCGCTATGATCTGCTGCTGTTCTTCCGTTTTCTCCGCGCGAGTGCGGCCCACAGCCGCACTTCTCTGCCGGGCGAGGAGGAGGTGGCCGCGGCACGGACGGACGACATAGGGCTCGAGGAGATCCGCCAGGTCCGCCTGAGCGACTGCTACCGTTTCCTGACCTGGCTCACCCGCGCGCGCAGCGCCTCGGCGGCGAACCGGGCCCGGAAGGTGGCGGCCCTGCGCGCCTTTTTCCGTTACCTGAGCAGCAACCGCCAGCTGCTGGATCGGAATCCTACGCTCGAACTCGAGACGCCGCGGCAGGCGAAGCGCCTTCCCCGCCATCTCAATCTCGAGGAGAGCGCCCGTCTGCTCGACCGCACCGGCGAGGCCGACACGCGCTTTCGCACCCGCAACTACTGCATTCTGACCCTTTTCCTCAACTGCGGTCTGCGCCTCTCCGAGCTCTGCGGCATCGACCTCGACGACATCAGCGACGACACACTCCGTGTCACGGGAAAGGGCAACCGCGAGCGGACCATCTATCTCAACCGCGCCTGTCTCGAGGCCCTGAACGCCTGGTATCCCGACCGCGGGAAGCTGCCGAAACGTACCGCGGCTTCGCGGGCCCTTTTCATCAGCAGGCAGGGCAACCGCCTCTCCGCCTCTGCCGTCCAGCACATGATTCGCCGTCAGCTCGTGGCCGCCGGCCTCGACCCCAGGCGCTACTCAACCCACAAGCTGCGCCATACGGCCGCGACCCTGATGTATCAGCATGGCCATGTCGACATCCGCATGCTGCAGCGCATACTGGGGCATGCCTCGGTCGCCACGACGGAGATCTATACCCACCTCGACGATCGTTCCCTGCACGATGCGGTCGCCTCGAATCCGCTGGCCAATCACAGCCTGCCGGAACCGGTGGACGGGAAGCCCGACTGAAGACAGCCGGGATTCACATTTCATTCACATTTTTAACTTCTGTCTGACCAGCTCCGGCAAAACATAAAATGAAAAGCTTTATCACTTTACAGATCGAGTTCAGACCTAGTATTGTAACTGGAACGTTTAAACCGGGGCGTTATAATTGCGTTTCACAACGCTGTAAGCACAGCAGTGTTCACAGTGAATCACAGGAGGAAGAACCATGAAAGCCAAATCCAAAGCAAGCCGCTGGCTGGCTGCCCTGCTGACGGGCGTCCTGATGCTGGGACTGCTCGCTGCCTGCCAGAGCACACCGGCCGCCACTACCGCGCCGACGACGAAGGCCGCCGCCACCGAAGCAGACAAGACCGATGCTCCGGCCTCGGACGACGAGCCGATCGTCATCGGCGGCCTCGCCCCGCTGACCGGGGGCGTTTCCGTCTACGGTATCGCCTCGGACAACGGGACACAGCTCGCGATTGATGAGATCAACGCAGCCGGCGGCATCAACGGCCGCCAGATCAAGTACGTTGTCCTCGATGAACAGGGCGACGAGGAACAGGCTGTCACGGCCTACGACCGTCTGGTCAACGAATACAACATCGTCGCACTCATCGGTGACGTCACCAGCAAGCCCTCGATCGCTGTGGCACAGCGCGCCGCCCGCGACGGTCTGCCCATGATCGCCCCGACGGCGACGGCAGCGGATGTCACCCTGCAGGGCAAAAACGTCTTCCGCGTCTGCTTCCTGGATCCCGACCAGGGCCGGACGATGGCCGACTTTGCCAAAAACAACCTCAATGTGACAAAGGCAGCCGTCATCCACAACGCTTCCGACGACTACTCCGTTGGTCTCGCCGAGGCCTTTATCGCCCAGGCGAAGGAACTCGGCATCGAGATCGTCAGCGAGCAGACCTACGTTCAGGACGACAAGGACTTCCGCACCCAGCTGACCACGATCGCCGCCGCCGGCCCGGACATTCTCTATGCCCCCGACTACTACGGCACCGACATTCTGATTCTCAACCAGGCGAAGGACGCCGGCCTCAATGTGCCGCTGCTGGGTGGTGATGGCTGGGACGGTATTCTGACCCAGACAGCCGAAGACAATCCGAAGGAAGCCGACGGCAACTATTTCACCAACCACTACGCCACGAGTGACGAGAGCCCCATCGTTCAGGACTTCCTGAAGGCCTTCGAAGCGAAGTACAACGAGGTTCCGATCTCCTTCTCGGCTCTCGGCTATGATGCCGCGCACATTCTCGCCGCCGCCATCGAGCGCGCCGGCAGCACCGACAAGGACGCCATCGTTGCAGCCCTGAACCAGACCGACTATGAGGGCGTCACGGGTCACATCACCTTTGACGAGAACGGCGACCCTCTGAAGCCCATTTCGATCATCGAGGTGGTCGACGGCGCCTACAAGCTGATCACAAAGATCGACATCGAGCGCTGATCAGGGTATTCTGACGCGGTGCCGGGCTTTCGACGCCTGAAGAGGCAACGATCCGCCGGGGCACCTGCCGAACAGTTCGCGAAGCCGCCCGGCTGCTGTCTGGCGGCTTTTGCGTAATTATTGCCATGTATGTCGAGGAAGGATGAGCGGGCATGCTCTTTTTCGTCCAACTGATTAACGGCCTGCAGCTGGGGGCGATCTACGCCCTCGTTGCGCTGGGCTACACGATGGTCTACGGCATCGTCAAACTGATCAATTTCGCCCACGGCGATCTGATGATGGTCGGTGCCTACCTCTCGCTGTTCCTGTACAGCAGCGGACTGCCCCTGTACTTTGCCCTCCCGCTCGCCATCGTCGCCACCTCGCTGACCGGCGTCCTGATTGAGCGCGTGGCCTACAGGCCGCTGCGCAACGCCTCACGCCTCTCAGCCCTGATCACGGCCATCGGCATCAGCCTGCTGCTGCAGAACGCCTTCATGATCCTCTTCTCCTCGACACCCCGCCGCTTCCCCTCGGTGAGCGAGCAGCTGCCGGTCTTCGTCATCGGCACCAACCGCATCAGCTTCATGGCGGTGCTGACGGTGCTCTTCGCCGTCGGCCTGATGCTCCTGCTGACCGCCTTCGTCCACGGCACCCGCATGGGGAAGGCCATGCGGGCCGTCTCTGAAGACATGCGCGCCGCCCAGCTGATGGGCATCAACGTCAACCGCATCATCAGCCTGACCTTCGCGATCGGCTCGGCGCTCGCAGCCTTCGCCGCCATCCTCTATGGCTTCAGTTTCCAGCAGATCGATCCCTACATGGGCGCGATGCCGGGTATCAAGGCCTTTATCGCCGCCGTTCTGGGCGGCATCGGCATCCTGCCCGGGGCCATGCTCGGCGGCTTTCTCCTCGGCATCATCGAGAGTCTGACCAAGGCCGTCATGCCTGCCGGCTACACGCAGCTCGCCGACGCCGTTGTCTTCCTCGTGCTGATTCTGGTTCTGCTCTTCAAGCCCTCGGGTCTGCTGGGCCAGACCACACGCGAAAAGGTTTAGGAGGCGCTCCATGGATAAGGTCAAACTGCGTTCCTATCTGCTCAACGCCCTTTTCGCCCTCGTGGTCTACGGCATCCTCCATGCCCTGCTGAAGAGCGGCGTCATCAACCCCTACTACCGCGGCGTCATCCTGCTCATCGGCATCAACGCCATCGTCACGATCGGTCTCAACCTCGCCACCGGCATGCTCGGCGAACTCTGTCTGGGCCATGCCGGCTTCATGGCCGTCGGCGCCTACACCTCCGCCCTCTTCACACTGAACAGCGGTCTGCCCGGCCTGATCGGCCTCATTCCCGGCCTCATCCTGGGCGGCCTGCTGGCCGCCGCCACAGCGGCACTGGTCGGCGTCCCTGCCCTGCGCCTGCGCGGCGACTACCTCGCCATCATCACCCTGGCCTTCGGCGAGATCATCTCCGTCCTGCTGCGCAGCTTCGCCTTTACCGGCGGCGCCCGCGGCCTCAACGGGATTCCACTGCTGACGAACTTCCCCCTCGTCTACTGGATCCTCGTTCTGACCATTGTCGCCGTCTACATGCTGATCCGCTCCCGCCATGGCCGGGCCATCCTCGCCATCCGTGAGGACGACATCGCGGCCGAGGCCTCCGGCATCAACGTGACGCGCTTCAAGATGACGGCCTTTGTCATCTCGGCGGCCATCGCCGGCATCGGCGGCGGGCTCTACGCCCACTACATCGGCATCCTCTCGCCGAACAAGTTCAACTACAACTACTCCATCGACTACATGGTGATGGTCGTCTTCGGCGGCATGGGCTCGATCACCGGCTCGATCCTCTCGGCCGGCACGCTGACCATCCTGCCGGAGCTGCTGCGCCGCTTCGCCGACTACCGCATGCTGGTCTACTCCGTGCTCCTGATCATCCTTATGATATTCAAGCCTGAGGGCCTGCTCGGGCAAAAGGAGTTCTCGCAGCGCTTCGCTGCCAACCTCATCCGCCGCCTGACCGGCCGCGAGGAGCGCAGCGCCGCGAGCTACGACCGCCATGAACTCTCCGTCGCCCGCGAGACCACGCGCAGGGCGCGCGAACGCGGCTACCTCACCGAGCAGGGTCCCGGTGACCTCGGCGTCGGCGGACGCCGGCGCCGACCGGAGGAAAACATCCCTGTGGCCGGAACGGCGGTGGCCGAGTCGGAGGGGCGGACCCTGACCCGGCAGGGGCTCGATGCCGGTTCCTACGAGACGGCCGAGCGCAAGGGGCGGCGCTAGGAGGCTACCAGGCATGGCATTACTTGAAGTCAAGAATCTCAGCATTGAATTCGGCGGCCTGAAGGCCGTCCAGGATGTCAACTTCGAAGTCGACAACGACGAAATTGTCGGCCTCATCGGACCCAACGGCGCCGGCAAGACCACGGTCTTCAATCTGCTGACCTCGGTCTATCAGCCGACAGGCGGGGATATCCAGCTGCGCGGGAAGTCCATTCTCGGCAACCCGAGCTGGCGCACCTCGGACATCGGCATGGTCCGCACCTTCCAGAACATCCGCCTCTTCCGTTCGCTCAGCGTTCTGGACAACGTGCGCATCGGCTTTCACAACCAGGGCAACTACAGCCTCACGGCCGCCCTGCTGCGTCTCCCCTCCTACTGGCGCGAGGAGGCACGCTACCGCGAGCGCGCGCAGGAGCTGCTCGAGATCTTCCAGCTCGCCGATGTCGCCCAGGTACAGGCGCGCCATCTCCCCTACGGTCAGCAGCGCCGCCTCGAGATCTGCCGCGCCCTGGCAGCCAGCCCCCTGCTGCTGCTGCTCGACGAGCCCGCCGCCGGCATGAATCCGACCGAGACGCACGAGCTGATGGACATGATCCGTTTCGTCCGCGATCGCTTTGAGCTCGCCATCATGCTCATCGAGCACGACATGAACCTGGTCATGGGCATCTGTGAACGCCTCATCGTCCTCGACCACGGTGAGGTCATCGCCCGCGGCCTGCCCGAGGAGATCCGCTCCAACCCGCGTGTCATCGAGGCCTATCTGGGCACCCCTTTTGACGACGAAAGTGAGGCCGCCGATGACGAATGAAATGCAGCCGATGCTCGAGGTGGAGAACCTCGAGGTCTTCTATGGCGCCATCCAGGCCATCAAAGGAATCAGCTTCCATGTCATGCCGGGCGAGATCGTCTCCCTCATCGGCGCCAACGGAGCCGGCAAGACCACCTGCCTGCAGACCATCAGCGGCCTGCTGCACGCCCGCGTCGGCGACATCCGCTACGAGGGTCAGAGTCTGAAGCGCGTGCCGCCGCACCGCATCGTCGAGATGGGCCTGGCGCAGGTGCCGGAGGGGCGCCGCGTCTTTACCGAGCTCAGCGTGGAGGACAACCTCGCGATGGGCGCCTACACGCTTTCGGATCGCAGCCGTGAGGCCGCCCTGCTCGAGGAGCAGTTCCGGCACTTCCCGCGTCTCAGGGAACGCCGCGACCAGAGGGCGGGAACGCTTTCGGGCGGCGAACAGCAAATGCTCGCCATCGCCCGCGCCATGATGTCGGCGCCGCGCCTGCTGCTGCTCGACGAGCCCTCAATGGGCCTCTCCCCTGTTCTTACGCGCGAGATCTTTCTCACCATCCGCGAACTCGCGAAACAGGGCATCACCATCCTGCTGGTCGAACAGAATGCCGCCGTGGCCCTGCGTCTCGCCGACCGCGCCTATGTCCTCGAATCCGGCCGTCTCGTCATGGCGGGCAGCGGACGCGAGCTGCTGCGCGACGAGCGTATCCGTGAAGCCTATCTGGGTGAGTAGCACATGATAGAGTACCGCATGCCAGGAAGCGGTCGGAGTACTGCATATGAGTATCCTGTTTGAGAGAACCCGTTCCTTTATCTACCGCAATGCGCGGCCGCTGGATCTCGCCCGATGGCAGTATCATTTTGAAAACGGATCCAAAGAAGCCGTCCTGACGACCCTTGCCTGCTATCAGAACACAGATGGAGGTTTCGGGCACGCGTTGGAACCGGATGCCTGGAATCCCGAATCCTCTCCGATTCAGACCTGGGCGGCGACGGAAGTTCTGCGTGAAATTGCGTTTACCGACCGTGATCACCCCATCATTCAAGGGGTCCTGCACTATCTTGCCAGCGGCCGGGATTTTGCGGACGGCTTCTGGTTCAACTCCGTCGCGGGCAACAATGATCATCCGCATGCGCCCTGGTGGCACTTTGACAGTAGCGTCAGCTCCCGGCAGTCCTACAATCCCACGGCCTGCCTGGCGGGCTTTATCCTGCGTTTTGCCGCCTGCGAGAGTGAGCTCCACCAGTTGGGCTGCCGGATTGCCAGAGAGGCCTGCGACACGTATTTAGGGCAGGATCTCCTTGACGACATGCATACAGCTGCCTGTTATCTCCGTCTCTCGCAGTACTGTGTCGAGTCCGGCCTCGATGATCTTATCGATCTGAACGCCCTGGAAAAACGTCTGCGGGATCAGGTGCACCACAGCATTACAAAGGACACCACAGTCTGGGATGCGTCGTACAGCTGCAGGCCATCGCAGTTTCTTAACAGCCGCCACAGTGTGTTTTATCTGGATAACAGGGAACTGGCTGACTTTGAATGCTGCTTTATCAGAAGCTCGCAGCTGCCGGACGGCTCCTGGAGCATTCCCTGGAGCTGGAAGGAATATCCTGAAGCGTGGCCCATCAGCAGAAACTGGTGGAAAGCGGACGTCGCGATCAAGAATTTGCTGTACCTTCGTGGACTGGGCGATGAGTCGGTGCCCGCGAGAGCTCAATCCGGCTGATTTCGCAGGAGGATCCGGGGCAGATGCCCGAAGCTGACCAGCAGTGAATTCCGGTGGTCAAAACAGGCCAAAAACGTTTTGGCTTACTCGCCATCCTGACCACAAAGGGGCCGTTTCTGGTCAAAACGAAGAGAAATCCAAAAAATGTTTTGGAAAAGTCCCTATCTTGACCACAAAGGGGCCGTTTCTGGTCAAAACGAGGAGTTATCCAAAAAAACATTTGGATTACTCGCCATCTTGTCCACAGAGATACGACAAGTCCGGGAAATGTCGGACCCACCTTTATCATGCGGCATCAGGGAAACAGAACCCTGGATCGTTTCACAATCTTTGGAACGTGCCAGGTCTTGCCAGTCAGCCTCACTGCCCGCTATCCTATTCCTATCCCCTTCACATTCCGGCCGTTTATGAGGCTGGCCGTTACGCAGGCAAATGGAGAGAGGATCTTCCATATGCCTGCATGCAAGCTGCGCTAAAACTCCGGTGTTTCAAGTGTTTTAAGAAGGCTCAAAAAGGTTTTACTTTTCCGACACATATGACAACATGCACCCCCAAAATGGAACTTATATGATCTGCAGGGTGCCGGACGTGTGTTTTATGCAGCAGGATTTGGATTACTTGCGAATTTAACCGGCAAAAGTCACGCTCACTGCCAGACTGAAGCTCTGTTAAAAGCCCAGAACGCGCCGGAGGTCGGCGATTTTCGGCAGCGGATCGAGCCAGAGATAGAAGAGAATCAGAATCGTAACGATAATGGCGGTGATGATCAGCTGATTTCGCGCATGGCGCAGCCGCTCGCGCCGACGTTTGCGGTCGACACGGGCGGCTGTCGTGTAGCCCTTGAAACGGTAGATCTTCTGGCGGCCCGTGCGCTTGAGCCGGCTGGGCAGTCCGCGGTAGCGCCAGGGCTGCCACTCGTCGCCACTGCCTTTGGCACGTCGTCCCCAGTTGGCTGCGAACCAGGCACGCAGACGATCCTGCCGCGAGCCAGCCTCGTCGAGATCAAGTGTCGAGAAAACATCAACACCCTCATCCTGCCCTTCACCAGTGTAATGGATCTCGGGCACCCGCCGTGTAGGTTCCGGCGCCTGATCTTCGACACGTTTTTTCATCGTTCAGCGTCTGGTGAGGAAGGCTGTATAGGCGGCATGGGCCTCGCGCAGGTCGAGAACATGGGCGATCTCAAAGGGGGCATGCATCGACAGCAGCGGTACGCCGCAGTCGAGGACATCCATGCCGAGGTGGGCGAAGAGATAGGCGATCGTGCCCCCTCCCCCCTGATCGACGCGCCCAAGCTCGGCGGCCTGCCAGACGACGCCGGCAGCATCGAAGACACGTGTCACCGCGTTCATGAATTCCGCGGAGCAGTCGCTCGCGCCGCCCTTGCCGCCTCTGCCGGTCACCTTCATCAGGGCGACGCCCTGGCCCAGATGGGCATTGTTGCGCTTGTCGGAGACAGATGCAAAGGTCGGATCGAAGCCGTTGCAGACATCCGCCGAAAGCATGCCGGAGGCCTCGAGGCCATAGCGCCAGGCGCGCTCGTCGGCCTTCCCGTTGATGCGCTGCATGATGTCGAGGAGGACGTTCTCGTAGCTCCGTGCCTGGGCGCCTGTGTTGCCGACACTGCCGATCTCTTCCTTGTCCGTCAGCAGGACGACAGCGGTGCGGCTCGTTGTCTCGAGCCCGGCCAGAGCTTCGATCGCAGTCCAGGCGCAGATGCGGTCATCATGGCCGTAGGCACCGATGAGGGCGCGGTCGAAGCCGACATCGCGGGCCTGGCCGGCCGGAACGATTTCGAGCTCGGCTGTCAGCAGATCGCGCTCGGTGATGCCGTATTTCTCGTTCAGGAGCTTGAGCAGGCCGAGGCTGAAGCGGCGCTCACCGCGGTCCGGCAGCGGTCGCGCTCCAACCAGCAGATTCAGCTCCTCTCCCGTGACAACCTCGGAGGCTGTCTTTTTCATCTGCTCGCGGCCGAGGTGCGGCAGCAGATCCGTGAAGCAGAAAACAGGATCGTCATCATCCTCGCCCACGCAGATCTCGACCGCCGTACCATCGGCGCGGATCACAACGCCATGCAGTGCCATCGGGCGGCTGGTCCACTGGTATTTCTTGATCCCGCCATAGTAGTGGGTTTTGAAGAGGACCAGCTCGGCATCGTCGTAGAGCGGGCGCGGCTTGAGGTCGACGCGCGGTGAGTCGATGTGGGCTCCGACAATATTGAAGCCATCGGTCACAGGACGCGAGCCGATCACGGCCGCAACGAGACCCTTTCCGCGGATGGAGCGGTAGACGCGGTCGCCGGGCATGAGGCGGGGCTGTTCGTCGAGAGCCACGAAGCCGGCCTCCTCAAGGCGGGCGATGGTCTCGCGCACATAGGCACGCTCCGTCTTCGCACCGTTAAGAAAATCCTGATAATTCCGCGACATCTCCATCGCCTCGGCGATCTCCGCCTCGCTGCGGACATCCCAGAGTGTCACCGGCTCATAGGCCAGGCTCTCGCGCAGATAGTCGATCGTCGACTTTGTCTCGTCCGTACCGGTGGCGCTGCGCTCGTCGATGATGCGCTTCATGGCCTCGGCCGAACTCGAAGCCGCTTTGCCTTCGCGCTTGTTCGGACGCCTGTTGCCGTTTGTCGTCTTTTCCTTTGCCACCTGCATGTATTCTCCCTCTTTTGTGCTGACCGCTATTATAACGAAGCACCTGCATCCTGCCGAGTACAGGGACGGACTGTAGCACCGGCGACAGGCGCAATCCGCCATGTCATGCTAGGATGCCGGACGAAAGCAAACACCCCGGACAGGAGACGGTTCATGCGCATCTACGACAATCACAGCCATACCAGAGAGTTCTCGCCTGATGGTTCTCAGAGTTTCGACGAACTCATCGCGGACGTCGAGGCGGCCGGGCTCGCCGGTTTCATGATCACAGAACACTATGACAAGGACATGATCGACGGCATCCCCCACCCCGGGATTTCTGAATATGGTGCGCCGGCAGCAGCCGGCGAGTGGGTCTTCCCCTTCGCGGCTGCACGCGAGCGAACGGAGGCCGCCCGGGAGGCTCTGGTGGCGCGCGGCAGTGAGCTTGAGATTCTGCATGGCATAGAAATCGGCTGGCTGCCCTACCAGAATCCCGGTCTCTGGGACTGGATGGCCGGGAACGGGCAGGGATTTGACGGTATCATCGTTGCGGTTCACTGTGTGGACGGACGCGACATCTATTACGACCGGCGCTCCTATGAGGACGGGCGCGCTGCCGCCTACGGGCGCTATCTCGACCATGCCATCGACCTGCTGCGGGCGGATCTTGACTTCGACATTCTGGGGCACTTTGACTACGTGATGCGCTATGCCCACTACGAGGATGCCAGGCTGCTTTATGAGGAACAGGCCGGGAAGCTGGATGAGATCTTCCGTCTCCTGATCGCCCAGGGAAAGAGCCTTGAGTTCAACACCCGGACCCGCTATCGCCTCCTCGATGCGGGCGGTGTCGACATCGGACTGCCCGACGGCGCAATTCTGCGCCGCTATCTGGAGCTCGGCGGCGAGCGGGTTTCGCTGGGCAGCGACTGCCATGAGGCAGGCAATGCCGGGCGCTTCTTCCCCGATATGATCGAATGGCTGCGCGCGAACGGGCTTCGCTATCTGACCCATTTCAGAAAGCGCGAGGCGGTCTTCGAGTCCATCGAATAAATGTTTTGAGGCCACCTCAGGTCGGAAAGTGCCGGCTTGGCGGAAAAACCAACAAGGAATGTTTTTGAGAGACAGGGTGCATCTTTCAGACAGCAATCCTGAAACCTGCGTCAAACATCATCCCGCAGGGTGCTCCGGAGCCTCAGTCCTCTGATCCGCCTCCGCCGCGCAGGGCATCCAGCCAGTCGCGGATACGCCTCTCATAGCCATGCTCCGTTGGTTCGTAGAAGCGCTCGTCCGCAATCTCGTCGGGCAGATACTGCTGCCGGACGATGCCGCCGGGATAGTCATGAGGATAGCGGTAGCCCTCGGCATAGCCAAGATCGCGCATGCCGGATGCCGGGGCATTTCTGATGTGATAGGGGATCTCTCCCGTACGCCTCGAGCGGACCGCCTCGAGGGCGCGGTCGATCGCGAGGTAGGAGGCATTGGACTTCGGACTCGTCGCCACCATGATGACGGCCTCGGCGAGAATGATGCGCGCCTCCGGCATGCCGATGCGAGAGATGGCCGAGTAGGCGGCCTCGGCGGTCACCAGCGCCTGCGGGTTCGCCATGCCGACGTCCTCGGCGGCGCAGATGACGATGCGCCGGGCGATGAACTCGATGTCCTCCCCTCCCTCAAGCATGCGGGCGAGATAGTAGATGGCAGCGTCGGGGTCGGAACCGCGCATGGATTTGATAAAGGCGGAAATCGTGTCGTAGTGCTCCTCGCCGGCGCGGTCAAAGCGCACGGCGCGGCGCTGCATGCTCTCCTCGACATCCCGCAGCGTGATCGTGATGCGTCCCGACTCATCGGGCTCGGTAGAGCGCACGGCGAGCTCGAGCGCATTGAGGGCACGGCGGGCGTCGCCGTTCGAGACATTGGCGATGTAGTCGAGGGATTCCCGGTCGATTTCGACGTCGAGTTCGCCGAGACCGCGCTCACGGTCCGTCAGGGCCGTCTCGAGAATCTGCAGGATGTCCGGAGCCGAGAGGGGTTCGAGCTTGAAGACCGTGGAGCGCGAGATGAGGGCCTTGTTCACCTCGAAAAAGGGATTCTCGGTTGTCGCGCCGACGAGGATCAGCGTGCCATCCTCCACCTGCGGCAGGAGGGCATCCTGCTGGGCCTTGTTAAAGCGATGGATCTCGTCGATGAACAGCAGGGCGCGGCCGCCGGGATTCAGAAGCAGGTTCCGTGCCTCGGCAATCACGCGCTTGATGTCGGCGACACCGGCCGTCACAGCGTTCAGGCGGTAGAAGGGCAGCTTCGTCGTCTGGGCGATGACGCGGGCGAGCGAGGTTTTCCCGGTGCCCGGCGGTCCGAAAAGGATGATCGAACTCAGGCGGTCGGCGCGAATCATGCGCTCCAGGAGACTGCCCGGGCCGAGAATGTCGCTCTGACCCCGCATCTCCTCGAGGCTGCGCGGCGCCATGCGCCAGGCCAGAGGTTCGCGGGCGCGTCCCTCGGGACTGTTGTCCAGTGCGAAGGCGCGGCTGTCAGGCATCCTGATAGAGCGGGTAGCGCGCGAGCATCGCGGCAACGCGTTCCCGGACGCTGGACCTGCTGCCGTCGGGATCCGTCAGGGTCAGATGGATGAACTCGGCGATCTCATCCATGTCGGCCGGCACGAAGCCGCGTGAACTGACGGCCGGTGTGCCGATGCGCAGGCCGCTCGTAATCGTCGGCTTCTCCTCATCGAAGGGAATCGTGTTTTTGTTCACCGTGATGTGCACCTGATCGAGGCGGTCCTGCAGTTCCTTCCCGCTGACGCCGGTGCCGCGCAGGTCGAGCAGCATCAGGTGGTTGTCGGTCCCGCCCGAGACGAGCTTCAGGCCACGCCTGAGCAGGCCCTGGGCGAGTGCCTGGGCGTTGTCCCAGGTGCGCTGCTGCAGCTCACGGAAGGGGGGCTTAAGCGCCTCTCCGAGGCCGACGGCCTTGGCTGCGATGATATGCATCAGGGGGCCGCCCTGACTGCCCGGGAAGACGGCGCTCGCGAGACGGCGGGCATGCTCCTCGCGGGCGAGAATCATGCCGCCGCGGGGACCACGCAGGGTTTTATGCGTGGTGGTTGTCACCACATCGGCGTAGGGTACGGGGCTCGGGTGCAGGCCGGCGGCGACGAGGCCGGCGATATGGGCCATGTCGACAAAGAGAATGGCGCCGACACGGTCGGCAATCGCGCGGAAGCGGGCAAAGTCGAGTGTTCTGGGATAGGCGGAGGCACCGGCGATCAGGATGCGCGGCCGCCATTCGAGGGCCTGCTCTTCGAGCCTGTCATAGTTGATCCGGCCGGTCTCACGGTCCACCTGATAGAAGGCGGCTTCATAGTAGAGGCCGGACACATTTTTTGCCATGCCATGCGTCAGATGTCCGCCATGGCTGAGATCCATGCCGAGAATGCGGTCGCCCGGTTCGAGAAAGGCGAGATAGACGGCGCTGTTGGCCTGGGCACCCGAGTGCGGCTGAACATTGACATATTCGGCGCCGAAGAGGAGTTTGGCCCGTTCAATCGCGAGGTTCTCGATGACATCGACGGCCTCGCAGCCACCGTAGTAGCGGCGGCCGGGATAGCCCTCGGCATATTTGTTGGTCAGGGGTGTGCCGGCGGTCTCGAGCACGGCTTCGGAGACGAAGTTTTCGGAGGCAATGAGCTCGATGGTGTTACGCTGGCGCCGGATTTCCTGACAGATGGCTTCGTAGACGGCCGGATCACTCGCGGCCAGATGAGGGTAGTGCATGGGGAGGTCTACCGTTCCTTTCAGTGTATGTCGGGAGCCATTCTAAACCATTCAGAGATCTTCGGGGCTCATGGTCACAAGTTCGATACGCTCGAGACAGCCGCTGACGAGGGCTTCGACATCGAGCCTGCGCTCGGCTTCATCGGCATGGCGGAGTTCGGGATGGACACGGGGATGGCGGTGGACGAAGACCGTGCAGCAGTCCTCGTAGGGCAGGATCGAGGTCTCGAAGGTACCGATTTCGCGGGCGATCTCGATCGTGGCATCCTTGTCCAGGCCGATCAGGGGGCGAAAGATGATGTGACGGGAAACAGCATCCGTACAGGCAAGAGCCGCCAGCGTCTGGCTCGCCACCTGGCCGAGGCTCTCCCCGGTCACCAGGGCACAGAGTTTGCGGCGTTCGGCGATACGGTCGGCAACACGGATCATCAGGCGTCGCATCACGACGGTCAGCATCTCCGGCGGGACCTTCTCGTTCAGCTCGAGCTGCGCCGGGGTGAAATCGACGACATGTATGGGCAGGCGACCGGTATAGACGCTGAGCTCGGCACCGAGACGCAAAACCTTCTCCCGCGCCTGGTCCGTGGTAAAGGGCGAGGTGTGGAAATAAACCGCCTCGAGCCGCAGGCCGCGGGAGGCCATCAGGTAGCCGGCGACGGGGCTGTCGATGCCGCCTGACAGCAGCAGCAGGGCACGTCCGGAGGAGCCGAGAGGCAGGCCGCGGGAGCCGGGCAGGATCTCGTGATAGAGCGTCAGATCGCGGCGCAGCTCGACGTGGAGCGTCACCTCCGGCTGATGGACATCGACTTCAAGCGTCGGGCAGGCGGCGAGGACGGCGGCGCCGCAGGCGGCCGAGATACGCGGGGAGGTCAGCGGGAAGGTCTTGTCGCCGCGGCGGCTCTCGACCTTGAAGCTCGCGATGCGCGGCTGCCGCTCGAGGAGTTTTCGCATGTACCCGGCCGCGGCCTCCTCGAGGTCGACCGGCGAAACCGGACCCCTCCACTGCCTGGCGGGGCTCACGGAGACAATGCCAAAAATGGTCCGGGCACGTTCGGCCGCCCGTGCGAGGAGTTCCGCATCCGTCTCCTCCCGTGGCCGGACCCAGATGCGTGAATCGACCAGTTCGACCTGGAAGGAACCGAGTCCACGCAGGCGGGCTCTGAGATTCTGCATCACACGAATCTCAAACTGTCTGCGGTTCTGTCCCTTTAGCGTAATCTCGCCGATGCGGCACAAAAGCACGGCAACGGCTTCCTGCAGCGGCTGCAGGTCACACGGAGCATCTGGTGTCATAGTCTCGAAACTTTCTCTCAAATACCGTCAGCGGTAGCGTACTCGTTCATAGCAGTGGTGTATCGCCGCGGCCAGGGCATCCACCTCCGCCTCCGTATTGGTGCTGTCAAAACTGACACGCAGGCAGTTGTCGACCAGGTTGCCGCGCAGGCCCATGGCGGCGAGGACATGGCTTTTACGCCGGCGGCCCGCTCCACAGGCCGAACCCGTGGAGACCTCAAAGCCCTCGTGCGACAGAGCCGTCGCCATCGTTTCGCCACGGGCGGAGGGCAGGGAAAAACTCAGGATCGACGGCAGACCCTCCTCGCCCTGACCGTGCTCAACCACTTCCAGATCGGCGATGGCCGCGAGCAGGCGGCGGCGCAGAGCACGGGTATAGATATAGGCCTGTGACTGCTTCTCGATGCTGATTTCAGCCGCCATGGCCAGCAGCTCCAGAGCGAGGGGATCCTCGGTGCCGCTGCGTCTCCCCTGCTGCTGTCCGCCACCCATGATCAGGGGCAGCAGGGGCGCGCCGTTTCTGACATAGAGCAGACCGCAGCTACGGGGACCATGGATCTTGTGCCCGCTGAGGCTGGCGTAGTCGGCGCCCAGGCGGCTGAGCGAGAGGCGTGTCGCCGTCTTTGTCCAGGCCTGCACGGCATCGACATGCCAGAGACACTGCGGGGCGCGGGCGGCCAGGATGGTGCGGATCGCCTCGAGATCCGAAATGGCACCGGTCTCGTTATTGACATGGATGGTCGACAGGAGGATGACATCGTCGGAGAGTTCCTGACGCAGACAGTTGAGGTCGACGGCACCGTCCGGTGTCAGAGGCAGCTCGACGAGTTCGAAGCCGCGGCCGGCGAGCCAGCGCGCCGGCTGCAGGGTGGCGTCGTGGTCGCCCTGGCCGACCAGAATGCGCCGGCCCTGACGGTGCCTCTTCTCGGCCACGGAAAAAAACACCTGATTGGTCGCTTCCGTCGCCGAGCTGGTTGCCACCAGCTCCCTCGGTTCGCAGTCGAGAGCTTCGGCGAGGCGTTTGCGCGCCTGTTCGAGACGGCGTGCCTGCCGCTGTCCGGACAGATGTGCCGAGGCGGGGTTCTGCCAGGCGTCATGGATCTCCGTCTGCCAGTGCCGGACCAGCTCCGGCCAGGGTGCGGTCGTCGCCGCATGATCGAAATAGGGCACGGATCAGTGACTTCCTAGTCGCGGCGCAGACTCGTCGGTTCAAACTGCAGGACGCAGCGATCGGCGCGGAGTACGGCGACGGAGAACTCGCTGACATTGCCCGAACGCGAATGACAGGCGCTCTCCACCACCAGCACGGGAGTGCCGCGGCTGATGTCGAGCGCCCTGGCCTCGTCATGGCCTGCCGGCCGCACATGAACGCGCCAGTCGGCGCGGTGTGGCAGCAGCGGGTAGCGGTTCGCGGTAATGTCAATCATGCGGCTGCGCCGGCGAATGTGCTCGGCGAGGTTCGGAAACATCCCCACAGGGATCCACGAGCGGCAGTAGGCATAGTTGCTGCGCCCCTCGCCCTCGGTCCAGATCACCTCGAAGAAATGTCCGGAGCCGTCGCCGGTATTGGCGGCAAAGGCGGCCTCGTACTCGCCCGGCAGCTGGTCTGTCGGCTCATAGTCGATGAAGTGCTTGTCCTCGAGACTCTGCCCGGCGAGGAAGCAGAAGCGAAAGGGTGTAAAGTTCGCCAGAATCAGGTGATCGGGCGCCTCGCGGACAAAGGTGCCCTTGCCCTTCCTGATGATCAGGAGCCCTTCGGTGACGAGCTCGGAGATGGCCTTCCGCACCGTCGGGCGGGACAGGTCGAGTTCCTCGCAGAGCGCGAGCTCGGTGGGAATCTGGGAACCCGGACCATAGCTGCCATCCTCGATGCGCTCGCTGAGAAGGTCCTTCAGCTGCGCGTAGAGCGGCACACTGCTGTTTTTATCGATTCTCATCATCTTTTCTACCCTCCGGGTCCGTCCGCCTAAGGCATGTTGTTAGGACAACATGCCGAAACAACCCCATTATAGCACGGGCTGAAAATCAGGATAAAACACCGGCCGCCTGCCTCAGGGCACAGACCTCTATCGCATCGCAGAGAACCTTCATCGCGGTCTCAAGCTCCGTGAGAGTCGGACAGGTTGGGGCCAGGCGCAGACAGGAATCCTCGGGATCGTGGCCATAGGGCCAGGCGGCACCGGCCGCTGTCAGCTTCACACCGCAGCGGGCACATTCCGCCACCACCGCGCGGGCCAGGCCCCGGGCGAGATGCAGGCCGATGAAATAGCCGCCCCTGGGTTCCAGCCAGCTGACGACAGCGCCGTTGCCGTGGCGTGCGCTGAGCATGTCGGAGGCCAGACGGAACTTCGGCCGCAGCAGCTCGGCATGGCGCTCCATCAGGGCTTCCAGGCCGCCGGCGGCCTCGAGCAGGCGCAGGTGGCGCAGCTGGTTCATCTTGTCCGGGCCGATGGTCTGGTAGAACAGGGAGCCAAGCAGCCACTCGACGTTACGGGGACTCGCAGCGACCGCGGCGATGCCGGAGCCTGCATAGCTGATTTTCGAAGTTGAGATGAATTCGAAGAAGCGGTCGGGATTTCCCGCCTCAGCCGCGAGCGGCAGTATGGCCGGACAGAGCTCTGGCTCATCCACGAGGTGGTGGAAGCGGTAGGCGTTATCCCAGATCACGCAGAAGCCGGGGGACGCTTCCATCTCGGCCAGACGGCGGCAGACCGTCCCGGAATAAACGACACCGTCGGGATTCGAATACTGCGGTACCGCGAACATCAGCTTGACGGCCGGATCCCTGACGAGCTCCTCGACCTGGTCCATGTCAGGTCCATCCTCCCGCATCCGGACGGGAAGCAGTTCCAGTCCCAGACTGGCGGCGAGGGCAAAGTGGCGATCATAGCCGGGAGCCGGGCAGAGAGCCGCGACACGGTCGAGGCGGGACCAGGGTCCCGAACCGCCGGGGGGACCGGTCAGCAGGCATTGAACGACGAGGTCGTACATCAGCTTGAGGCTGGAGTTGTTGTGCACGATAACCTGAGCCGCCGGCACCTCGAGCAGACCGCCGAAGAGTGCGCGCATTTCGGCGAGACCCGCGAGGGCTCCGTAGTTGCGGCAGTCGGTGCCGTCTGCCGCATAATGATCCGTGCTTGACAGCAGCTGGTCGAAACCCAGCCCGCTGACCATGTCAAGCTGCTCGGTCGATGGCTTGCCACGGGTGAGATCGAGATTGAGACCCTGTTTCTGCCAGTCATTCATGCAGGCCTCGGCGGCGGCGAGGCGCTGTTCAATATCGGCCGGGCTGAGTTCGGCATATGGATTGTACATACGGCTGATACCATCCTTCCAGCTTCTGTCTTCAGAGCATCAATACGCCATTATAATGTATGCAAATTTCAGGCTCCAGTCCGGAAGCGCCTGAAACATGGTCTATAATGATCTTTCATATGCAAATCAGTTCCGCTTTGCTTCAGGAAGCGAGGGGTTCACGATGGGCGAAGCGACGCGTTTCTCCCGCACACTGAGAAATCTGCGGCTTCACCGGCACATGTCACAGCTGGAGCTGGCCCGCAGCGCAGGTGTCACGCAGCAGGCCATCAACGGCTGGGAACACGGAGAGGGCACACCTGACCCGGACATGCTCTGCCGTCTGGCGCGTTGCCTCGACACCACCGTAGACCAGCTTGTCGCCTGCCGGCAGGAGCTGCCCGGACGCGGTCAGCTGCTGCAGCCTGAACCCGACAGCCCCGGGGTCCGCCTGTGCCTGCCCGCCGCCGACAGCCTGACAGGACCCGCAGACAGCAGTTTCGAAGTTCACTGGCACGGCCGCAGCATGCTGCCGCTGCTGCGGCCCGGCTGCTGGATGCGTTTTCGCGTCGGTGATGGCGGGCGCAGACGCGGCATGGGACTCGTCGACATTCCCGGCGACGGACTCTTCTTTGCCCGCTTCTACCATGACCGTGATCAGCTGCTGCTGCAGTACGTAAATCCCGACTATTCCGAACGCCGCCTGCCCCGTACGGCCTGCCGCATCGTGGCCCTGCTCGTCGCCTGGTATCACCCGGACGAGCCCCTGCTGGCGGCCAGTCAGAATGCCAAGGAGAACAGCGATGTCTGAGCCGAAACTGCCCCTGTCGCAGACGACAAAAGAGCTCGCCGAGGCCTCACCCGGCGTCCGCCGCATGTTTGAGCGCGGCCGCGAGCTCGCCGCCCGCTATGGCGCCGACGCGATAGCCGATCTCAGCCTCGGCAATCCCGACCTCCCCGTCCCCGGCGAGCTGACCCGGGCCCTCGTCGAGGTCGCGCGGGAGGCCCGGCACGGCTACCTGCCCAATGCCGGCCTGCCCGAGCTTCGCGAGCTTCTCGCGGCCCGGGCCGTCCGCGAAAGCCGGCGTCGGGTCACGGCCGCGGGTGTGGTCATCACGGTCGGCGCGGCCGGAGGTCTGGCCGTCGTCCTGCGCGCTCTTCTCGACCCCGGCGACGAGGTGATCCTCTTCTCCCCCTATTTCTCCGAGTATCCCATCTATGTCGCCCTCGCCGGCGGACGTACGGTGGTGGCCGAGGGAGACCGGGAACACCTGCCCGATCCGGAGGCTCTGCGGGCGGCGATCACGCCGCGGACCAGGGCCGTCATCCTCGACAATCCCAACAACCCCTCGGGTTCACTCGCCGATGCCGGGCGCCTGGCGGAGCTCGCCGCCATCCTGGACGTGGCGGAGCAGCCCATCTGGCTCATCAGCGACGAGCCCTACGCAGACATCGTCTTTGACGGCCTCGAGACCCCCGCGGTGCTCGATGCCTTCAGCAACGTCATCGTGGTGCGTTCCTGGTCAAAGACGCTCTCCATCCCCGGCGAACGCATCGGCGCCGTACTCGTGCCCTCGGACACGGCGGCCTGGTCCGAACTGATGGCGAACATCGTTTTCGCGAATCGCGCCCTCGGCTTCGTCCATGCTCCCGCCATCTGGCAGCGGGTGCTGGCCCGGGTTCCCGACCTGGCAGTCGACCCGGCACCCTATCAGCGGCGCCGTGACCGTCTGCTGCAGCTCGTGCGGGCGGCGGGCCTGGACGTGGTCACGCCACGGGGGGCCTTCTACCTCTTCCCTGCCGTCCCCGGCGACGACCAGGTCTTCGCCGAGCGCGCCGCCGCCCTGCGCCTTCTGGTCGTCCCCGGCAGCAGCTTCGGCAGACCCGGGCACGTGCGCATGGCCTATTGCGTTGCGGATGAAGTCATCGAGCGCGCCGGCGACTCTCTCGCCCGCCTTATGAGATAGTATCCTCGCGGGTGAGTACGAGCAGGGCCAGACCACTTTTAACGGTTACGCAAAACTCTCCGCCCGCGTCCGCCGGCCGGTTGCTCAGCGTGCGCGAGGGACCGCGCCTGAGCGTGGCCGCCTCGAGAGACCAGACGAGCCCGCGATAGCTGACACCCTCGAGCTGCGGCGACAGCGGCAGCAGCGAGACGACCGGGATGCCCGGCAGCAGCGGATCGCGCTGCGGATGGCAGAGCGTGGCGGACTCCGGGCCCAGCAGCGGCAGAAAGCGGCTGCGTCCGTCGGTCAGCTCGAGGCGGCGGCGGGCATCCTCCTGTTTCGCGGCGGCGAGCAGGTCGAGGTTGGCGAGAAAATGATCCGGACGGGTGAAATCGCAGGAGCCGATGATGAGCATGTCGCGGGCTCCCGCTTCGCATGCCAGGCGGAGGGCGATCTCGCCGTCACTTTCATCCTTCGCACTGGGAAAACGCAGGATTCTGGCAGACCCGGCAGCGGCGAGCCGTTCCGGAGCGAGGGAGTCAAAATCGCCGAGGAGGATATCCGGCTCGAGACCGAGCGTGTCGAGATGGACGAGTCCCGCATCGGCCGCGAGGATGCGTTCAAACGGCGCCTCCCGGCGGAGGCGGCGCCGCAGTGCCTCCGGTGCGCGCAGGCAGCCGCCCAGAGCGATGAGCCAGCGGGTTCCGGCGGCCGTCACGAGGGCCGGCAGGCCGCGCGCAGGGCGCGGATCGCGGCGCCCGGATCCGGAGACCCAAACACGGCGGAGCCGGCCACCAGAATGTCGGCACCCGCCGCAGCCGCGATGGGCGCGGTCCCGGTGGTGATGCCGCCGTCGACTTCGATCGGGAGAGACAGCCCCAGGGCATCAATCCGTTCGCGCAGCCGGCGGATGCGCCCGGTAGCGGCCGGCAGGTAGTGCTGGCCGCCGAAGCCGGGATTGACACTCATGATCAGCACCTGGTCGGCGAGCTCCAGCACGGCATCGAGCTGGGCGAGGCTGGTTCCGGGATTCAGCGTCACGCCGGCACGGGCTCCCGTGGCCCGGATCTGCTCCAGCGTGCGGCAGATATGGGGGCAGGTCTCCACATGCACCGTGATCGTCTGGGCCCCGGCGGCGGCGAAGTCCTCGATATAGCGCTCGGGCTCACGGATCATGAGGTGCACATCGAAATGCAGACGCGTCAGCGGCCGCAGGGCCGCGAGCAGGGAGAAGCCGAAGGAGAAGTTCGGCACGAACTGGCCATCCATGATATCGAGGTGCAGGAGATCGGCCTCGGACTCGATCGAGGCGAGAGACTGCGCGAGATGGGTGAAGTCGGCCGCGAGCAGCGAGGGGGCGATGCGAACGGGACGTGGATCGGACTTTGGGGACATGATGACCTCCTTTTTCTCTCTGGCGTCTGGCTAGAAACGGTTGCTGCTCAGCGGCAGGCCCGGGGGCGGCAGCTGCCCGCGCCGTCGGCGCAGCAGCCAGGGCTCCTCGGCCTCCAGCAGTTCACGGAACAGCGTGTAGCGATCATAGCGCGGGATCAGCTCCGGCCGGTCGGCGACGGCCTGACGGACGGCGCAGTCCGGCTCCTGAATGTGGCGGCAGCCGGGAAAGCGGCAGGCGGGGGCGTAGTGCTCGAATTCCGGATAGCCCTGGATCGTCTCTTCGGGCAGGATGCCGAGCTGGTCGAGCTCCAGCTGGCTGAAGCCCGGCGTGTCGGCGATCCAGCCCCTCCCGGAGCGAAAGAGCTCCACATGGCGGGTGGTGTGGCGGCCGCGGCCGAGCTTTTCGCTGATCTCGCCGGCCGCCATGACCTCCTCTCCCAGGAGGGCGTTCGTCAGCGTCGACTTCCCCGTGCCGCTGGCTCCGGCGAAGGAGACCAGATGGCCGTCGATCTCGGCCTCGAGAGAGGCGACGGGCTGCTGCTCCAGCGAGGACTCATACTGTGGCCAGCCGCTGGCCGTGTACTGCAGACGATGGCCGGCGAGCTCCTCCGGGGCGAGATCGGTCTTTGTCCAGATGATGAGAGGTTCGATATTGTGGACGCGGCAGATGATGCCCAGCTTATCCACCAGCTCGAAGTCGGGCGCCGGATCGGCGAGGGCCACGGTGATGAAGCAGCGCTCCAGATTGGCAACCGGCGGGCGCACGAGGGCGTTGCGACGTTCTGCGATCTCCTCGATCGTGTAGGGGAAGTCATCGTCGCCGGATTCCGTGCAGAATACCCTGTCGCCCGGCAGCGGACTGAGGCGACGGCGGCGAAAGATGCCCCGCGGTTTCGCGGCGGTGACGCGGCCGTCGGCCTCATGAACCCAGTAGGCGCCCCCCACGCCGCGCAGGATGAGACCCGGGATCATGGTGCGGCCGTGGTCTCGGGCGGCGGCTCGGGCGGCTCGGTCGGCGGCGGTTCAGGCGGCGGAGTTGTGCTCGCCACCGTGGTGGGCGGATCGGTTGGCTGCGTGGTGGGTGGCAGGGTCGTCGTTTCCTCCGTCGTCGGCAGGGTTGTCGGCTCCGGGGTGGTCGTCGGGACAGTGGTGGGTTCCGGGGTCGTGGTCGGCACCGGCGTCGGGTGCAGCCAGTTGTAGTCCGCAAAGGACAGCGTCACCCGGCTGCCGCGGCGCACCACGGTACCCGGCATCGGCTCGATGGCGACCAGGAACTGCGATTCGGGAGGCAGTGACGGATCCGGAGAGATGACGGCCGTCTGGGCAATGATGAGACCCATCTCCTCCAGGATGTACTCGACATCGCTGCGGGAACGCCCGTTGAGATCCAGAGGTATGGCGACGTCGGGCGGTCCCTCGCTGACATAGAGGATCACGATGCCGTCCGCCGGAATCTCCCCCGCGGGCGGGTCGTGGCGGATGACGACATTCTGCGGCGTCTCGTCGTTCGCCTCCATCACCACCCGCACCTCATACTGGCTGTCGTAGCGGTAGCGGATGTCGGCCTCGGCGGTACGGACGTTCTGGCCGGCGTAGTTGGCCAGGCGCAGACTCGAGTCGCCTGTGCTGACATAGAGTATCAGGCGTCTGATGCCGCTGAGCGAGATCACTTCACCCTCGGGCGGATCCTGGTCGTAGACCTGGTTCATCGGGGTGTCCGAGCGCGCCTCCTCACGGATGTCGGGCGGCGGCAGACCGGCAGCCGCGATCAGGTGTTCGGCCTCGTCGCGGGTTTTGCCTATGAAATTCTCGACAACATACTCGCGGCCCTGCGTTTCCTCCACATGCGCGGGTGGACTCAGGCGGCTCCAGATGAACATGGTCAGAGCGATCAGCATCGCTGTAAAGAGCAGGATAAAGACGATCAGCAGACCGTTTTCGCGCTGTCGCGAGCGCCGCCGCTGCTGAATCGAGCGTTCGAGTTCGTGGATGCGCTCGTAGTCGGCGTCCGGAGCGAGGGACGGGCCTTCGACCGAAAGTGTCTGGCTGTCCAGGGTGTCGTCGACATAGCCGTAGCGCCCCGACGGGTCGAGGACAAAGGCGTCAAGGTCGTCGATCAGCTCGCGGGCGTTGGCGTAGCGCTGGCGCGGCGTCTTCCGGATGCACTTCATCACGATGTCGCAGAGCCCGATCGGGAGTTCCGGGACAATCTCACGCGGATTCGTCGGCGTGTCCTGCAGATGACGGATGGCAACAGCAACGGATGTTTCGCCGTCAAAGGGAACATCTCCGGTCAGCATCTCGTAGATGAGGATGCCGAGCGAGTAGATGTCCGCGCTGGGCCCCACCATGCCGCCGCGGGCCTGCTCCGGCGAAAAGTAGTGCACCGAGCCCATGGCGGTACCGCTGGCGAAGGTGATGGTGTTGGCTGAGGATGCGCGTGCAATGCCGAAGTCCGTGACCAGTGCCTGCCGGTCGGGCGTGATCATGATGTTGTGCGGCTTGATATCACGGTGGACGATGCCGGCGGCGTGGGCATGTTCGAGAGCCAGGGCGACCTGGAGGGCGATGGGCACGGCGACGCGCCAGTCGAGGCGGCTGTACTGGTCGATGAGCTCCTTCAGCGTGGTACCTTCGACATACTCCTGCACCATGTAGCGGATGCGCCGCTCCTCACCCACCCCCAGTACGCGGACGATGTTGGGATGCGAGAGACTCGAGGCTGCCTTCGCCTCGGTGTCAAAGCGGCGGACGAACTCCTCGTCGTTGGCCAGTTCGGACTTCAGGATCTTTATGGCGACTTCACGGCCGGTCTGGGTGTCGACGGCGAGATAGACCAGAGCCATGCCGCCGCTGCCGATCATGCGCATGATCCGGTAGCGGCTGCCCAGAATCATGCCGGTAGATATGGTGCGTTCGTTTTCGTTGGCCATGTCAGCGTGAACCTCAGGATTGCACGAAGGCACAGATGACCGTGACGTTGTCGACCCCGGCCTCGGAGTTGGCGAGCAGAATCGCCTGTTCGGTCACGGCCTGGGGTGTGCGTTCATGCTTCAGTATATGTTTGATGTCAGCTTCGCTGACATAGTCATGCAGTCCGTCAGTTGAGAACAGGTAGCGGTCACCACGGTGCACCTGATGGACGGAGGTGTCGGGCATCATGTGCTCGGCGGCGCCCAGTGCCCGCGTCACCACATTTCTGCGCGGATGGCGCCGGGCTTCTTCGGGCGTCATCTCGCCGCGGTCCACGAGGGCCTGCACCAGCGTGTGGTCGTGGGTCAGGCTCAGCAGTTCGTCGCCGCGCAGACGGTAGACGCGGCAGTCCCCGATGTGAGCGATGATGAGGCGGTCATCGGCGAAGACACCGATGGTCATCGTTGTCCCCATCCCCTGATTGAACTCGGATTCGAGCGACTGGAGATAGACTTTTACATTCGCTTTCTCGATGACCCTGCTGACGGTAGTCTGGATTTCCTCGCTCGTCATCGCCGCGCGGATTTCGCGCGACAGGGTGTCCGAGGCATAGCGTACGGCGAGCGAAGAAGCGAGTTCGCCGCGCTGATGGCCGCCCATCCCGTCGGCCAGGAGGACGACATAGGAACCGGGCTCCATCCCCTTCAGGACGACATAGCTGTCCTCGTTGTTCTGGCGCGTCAGGCCGGTGTCCGTGTCGGCGGCGAAGATGATGCGGTTGTTCATGATCCGGCATCCCGTCGCAGCTGGCCGCAGGCGGCAGCGATGTCGCCGCCCAGAGAGCGGCGCACGGTCACGGCGATATGGCGCTCCTCGAGGCGCGCACGGAAGCGCTCGATGCGTTTGGAATCGGATGGTGCGAGCTCGCTGCCGGGCACCGGATTTGCCGGTATCAGATTGACATGGCAGCGCTGGCCGCGCAGCAGGGCCGCGAGCTCATCGGCAGCTGCGGGCTGGTCGTTGACATTCTGGAAGAGGGCGTATTCGTAGCTCAGGCGGCGCGAGGTCTGTGCCAGATAGTAGCGGCAGGCGGCCATGAGTTCGTTCAGAGAGTAGCGCCGGGCCACCGGCAGCAGGCGGCGGCGGACGATATCGTTGGCGGCGTGCAGAGAGACGGCGAGATTCGCGGCGAGGCCCTCGTCGGCGAAGCGACGGATCTCAGGTACCAGGCCGACCGTCGAGACAGTGATGTGGCGGGCGCCGATCCCGAAGCCTTCGGGGGCATTCGCGCGGCGGATGAAGTCCAGTGTCTCGTCGTAGTTGTCAAAGGGCTCGCCGATGCCCATCAGTACCACGTGGCTGACGCGTTCGCCGCGGTCCTCGGCGGCGAGGCGCAGCTGGGCGAGCATCTCCCCGGCGCGCAGATCGCGGCCGAAGCCCCTGTGGGCGGAGGCACAGAAGGTACAGCCCATGCGGCAGCCGGACTGCGAGGATACGCAGACGCTGTGGCCGTGACGATAGCGCAGGGAGACGGTTTCCACCTGGTGGCGTTCATCAAGGGCGACCAGATACTTCACTGTTTCGCCGTCGCTCGCAACCTGGCGCTGCAGAACCTCAACGTGGTCGAAGCGGAAGTCTGCCTCCAGCTGCGAACGCAGCGAGAGCGGCAGGTCGGTCATGTGACGGCTCTCCGTTACCTGTCGTTTTAGCCAGACCGCAAGCTGACGCCGCCGGAAAGCCGGGTAGCCATGGGCGGCAAACCAGGCATCCAGTTCCTTCTCATCCACGCGATCGATATATGGTCGCCTGACGTGGGATGAGCGGGTCTCGGTATCAGATCCAGTTAAGGTCATGGCAGTGGAGGCTACCTCCTGATGTGCTCGGCTAATACTAGATATCCCATTATAGCGGACGTCAGACAATGGCGCTCGCCAGGGCTGACACAATTGTTGTGAGTAATGGTATGCGAATAACACGTAAGCCCACAGCTGCAGGTTTTGACGGGTTGATCGATGTCAAAATGCAGCTCACGTGTGCATGTTCGTGATCTGGTGCTTTTTGCTTCCCTGCGCGCAAGGATTACGATAATCCCCGGAACCTGGTCGACGCAGGTAAGGGGCGCGCGGTATTTGGGGTTGAATGGAAAACAACCGGTCTTTACTAAAACCGACGTGCATAAAGACCTCTGGAATGGACAAAAAAGTCGCTGGTGCCCCGAAATCGGGGCAGGAACGGAAAATTTGGCCATGGCTGGACAAAAAAGTCGCTGGTGCCCCGAAATCGGGGCAGGAACGGAAAATTTGGCCATGGCTGGACAAAAATGACGCTGGTGCCCGTAAATCGGGGCAGGAACGGAGAATTTGGCCATGGCTGGACAAAAATGACGCTGGTGCCCGTAAATCGGGGCAGGAACGGAAAATTTGGCCATGGCAGGACAAAATGTCGACAGACTCGCCGGCAGGTTCGTGAATCAGAGCAGCCAGCCCTGGATATCTGTTCCCTGAATACCCCTGGTTCTGATGTGGCTTCTCGACGAGACCATAAAGAGTGGCTGTATCCTGTCTCAGGCAGGGACGTCTCCGCAGCGAATACCGCTACAGACGCTCCAGCAGCGCCACGAAAAAGCCCTCTGTTCCAGCCGGTGGCGGCCAGAGAGAAAGCTCCCCGGCGGCAGCTCTGTTACGGATAAATTCATGGGCTGCGAGGGCGGGCGGCAGCAGCGGACGGAGATCGCAGCGACGCCAGGAGCCATCTGCCGCACGCAGGAAATCGCGCACGACACCTTCGTTCTCGGCGGGGTTGATGGTGCAGGTGGAATAGACGAGGCGCCCGCCGGGGCGCAGATAACGGCTGCCCGCCTCCAGCAGGGCGCGCTGCAGCGCGATGAGACCGCTCTCCGTCGCGGCGAGGTCGCGGCTGCGCATCTCCGGAAGGTCGGCGATGCGGCCGAGGCCAGAGCAGGGCGCGTCAACCAGGACAACATCGAAGCCGCCGGCCGGCACGGCGGACGGGGGAAGCGTCTCGCGTCCGTCTTGCTCGAGCAGGCAGACATTCTCAACAGCGAGCCGCGAGAGGTTTTCCCCGAGACGCTCGAGGCGCCGGGCCTCGATGTCGACCGCCAGCACACCGCCGGCGGGGCCGACCGCTGCGGCCGCCTGGATGGCTTTGCCTCCCGGAGCCGCACAGAGGTCCAGAACCCGTTCTCCCCTTTTGAGTCCGGCGAGATGAACGGGCAGCTGCGCCGCCTCGCCCTGAATATAGAGACAGCCTTCTCTGAAGGCAACCAGCTCCGTCAGAGCCGCTCCGCCGAGCTCGAGTATCGCCGCCGTCGGCATGTAGACAGGTGGCAGCAGTCGTGCCGGTGCAAGGGCTTCGTGTTCGAGGGGCACGCTGAGAGGACCGTCACCGAGGCCGAGGCGGTCGCGCAGGGGTCGCGTCAGGCGGATCGTCAGCGGCAGTGCTTCCTGCGCCCCCTCGAGCCAGGTCATGACCGCCTCTCTGCCGAGACGTTCGGAGAGCAGCGCAAAAGTGACCGGCTGGAGACCGAGCCGCTGCCATTCAGCGAGATCCGTATCATCGGGAGGCTCGCGCAGCCAGCGGCGCAGGATACCGTTGGCATAGCCCGCGGCACCGCCATGGAGCTGACGCCGGGCGATGGCGACGGCCTCGTTGACAACGGCATAGGACGGGCTGCTGTCCATGTTCTCCAGCTCGGTCACGGCGGTCAACAGAACAGCCGCGAGCGGTGCGTCGAGACGCTCCAGAGGGTGCCGGGAGAACCGCTCCAACAACGCGGCAAAGCGATGGCGCCCAACGAGGGCACGATACAGAAGCGCATGGGCGAAGCGCGCCTGCCGCGGATCTCCCACTGGCAGCTCGCTGTCCAGCCGGGCGGAGGCATCCACGACATCCGAGGCGAGACAGGCATCCAGTGTTAGCACCACCGCCTCCCGTGCCGTCCGCGCCCGTCGGCGCCGCTGTCTCGTCACGTTTCTGACGACCTCCCGAAGCGGGTGTCAGGGGCGAGGTTGTGGCCGACGGCATCGGCCGGCTGACGGCCGCGGCCGGCCAGCTGCAGCTCACCGATCACGAGCTCGCCGGAGCCCGTGGCAACACGGATCCCCCCACGCTCGATACCGATCAGGCTGCCGGGAGGGAGTTCACAGCCGCCCTCCCCTGCACGTGCGCTGGCGGCATGGATCTTCACGCGCTCGCCGTCCAGCATCGTCCAGGCACCGGGCCAGGGACGCAGGCCGCGTACCTGCAGGGCGAGCTCGGAGGCAGGCCGCGCCCAGTCAATCTCACCGTCCTCGCGTCTCAGAAGGCGGGTAAAGGTCGCCGCCCCGTGATCCTGCTCCTCTGGCTCAATCTCGCCCGCGAGCCAGGCGGCCAGGACATCACCGGTCTGCGCAGCTGCGAGCTGCGCGAGACGCTCCATCAGCGAGGCGCTGTCATCGGTATCCAGAATCTCGAGGGGTTTGCGATACAGCACCGGCCCATGGTCGACCTCCTCGTCCATCAGCAGCCAGGAAATACCCGTCTCGCGGTCACCCGCGAGCAGGGCCGCCTGCACCGGCGCCGCACCACGGTAGAGCGGCAGCAGCGAGGCATGCACGTTGACCGCGCCGCGCGGCGGGATGTCGAGCACCCAGGGCACGAGGATGCGCCCGTACGCGGCCGTCAGAATGAGTTCAGGCCGGACCTCACGGATGGCAGTGGCAAAGGCCTCGTCGCGCACCCGCTCGGGCTGGATCAGTGGCAGTCCGCATTCCTCCGCCACACGTCGTACCGGTGTCGGCAGCAGCTCCCGGCGCCGCCCCTGCGGGCGGTCCGGCTGACTGACGACAAGGACAATGTCAAAGCGCGGATCCCGGGCCAGACTGCGCAGAATCGTGGCCGCATAGTCCGGCGTGCCCATATAGACCACGCGGGCCGGCTGCATCATTTCTCAACCTCACGGCGCAGCGGTCCCTCGGCACGGTCGCGGAAGAGCACGCCGTCCAGATGGTCATTCTCGTGGGCCACACAGACGGCGAGCAGACCGTCGGCCTCGAGACGGAAGGATTCGCCCCCGCGATCCAGCGCTTCAACGACGAGGCGGGCAGGGCGCTCCACCTCGCCCCAGAGGCCAGGAAGGCTGAGACAGCCCTCGGTGCCGCACTGGCTGCCCTCGGTCTCCACGATGCGCGGGTTGATGAAGACACGCGTCCCCGTACCGTCCTGCATGTCAATGACGAAAATACGACGCAAAACGCCAACCTGCGGCGCCGCGAGCCCGATACCATTGCCGCTGGAGGCAAGCGTATCGGTCAGGTCGGTGATGATCTGTTCGGTACGGGCGTCGATCTCCTTGACCTCACGCGCCGTTTTGCGCAGAACAGGGTCTCCTTCTGTAATAATCTGCCGAATGGCCATGGTCCACCTCTATCTATGAAGATTTACTAAGGCATCCTAGCACGCTGAAGCTCGGTCTGCTGTCACCGCGGTTCCGGGCAGCTCGGATAAGAGACATTCGCAGCTTCAAATCCGTCAGTGAAGGCTACGAATATGAAGTTCTCGTTAGCAAAGGGTCGCAGGTGTGCAGTTTTTCCGCTCTGGACATGTTTTTCTGTCCAGAACGTAAAATTTGCTCAACAACAGGTCGCAGGTGCAGTTTTTCAAGCTTCCGCACACTTTCGCTGCGGAACCTCGAAATTTTGCTCAGAATGCCCCGGAAATGTGCAGTTTTTCAAGCTTCCGCACGTTTTCGCTGCGGAACCTCGAAATTTTGCTTGTATATTGCAGTCGGCCAAGGATACATGGCCTTGGTCAGGCTTTCCACAGATCCTATGAGCCACATAGGATAATGGAACCGTACAGTTGAGGGCGCCGTTTTTTTGCTTGGGATCTA
>JASGUU010000042.1 GCA_030057555.1 Bacillota bacterium
CCGGAATCGCTCGTTTCTCTTGAAACTTCTGATGGTTGAGCTAGTATCAGCAGCATCTAAGCTACTGCTGATACATCCTCAAAAAACCACTATTCAGGGCTTGACATTATATAGCTGGTCTCAGATGATAGAGCATCTGGTTCGTGGCGTCCGCCTCGTGAACAATGCGGAGATAGCGCTTTTGCTGGCGATTGACGAGATCAACGATGCGTGTGGCCTCTTTGAGCGATATCGCCTGTTCCCGTGCCACCCGTTCGGCGCAGAGATCCAGCGGAGCCCTGACGTTGACATGGAGTGCGAAGGGATGTTCGCCGAGCAGCAGAGCGGAGGCAAAGCCGAGGCAGACGGCGTTGTGAAAGGCCGCCCAGGCGAGGAGCTCACGCCGCAGATAGTCGACTCGCGGCAGTCCGGGCTCGAAGTCTTCGAGCAGGGCACGCGGACTCTCGTTGATCAGGTGCATCTCATGATCGCTCAGATAGGGAACGAGGAAACGGTCATAGACCCAGTCCTTGTCGATCAGCGGGATTCCCAGTCGCGTCGCTACCCGGCGTGCGATGGCCAGGGCATTGGTGCCGGGCAAATCCGTCAAGGTGATAAGTGACATAAAGCACCCCCGAAATGTGCTGTGCCCGACCGCGGCCCGCCGTGGCACATATATTCGCTTTTCCATAGTGTATCGAATCCAGTGGAACTTGTCTCAGTTTGTCCGGGCAGGAGGCCGCCGCCCGCCGCTCTGGAACGGTTGACATAAAATGGCCGGGAAGCTAAGATAACCACTGTTGTCAAGTAGAGGCATCCGCTTCTCACCTCCAGCCTGCAGGGTAAAGAGGTACAACGGTTCTGATGTCAGGCAGTGACGCCCTCAGTGGCGCATGTGAATGATTGGGAGCCGGAGCGGATGTGGCCGCTCCGGCTTTTGCTTTGCATAAGCGGCCAAAGGCGGCAGTACCAGCGAGGGGGAGGACACAACCATCGCCAGAAGAAGAAGTCAACAGGCGATCAACGATCAGATTCAGTACTCCCAGGTACGCCTGATCGACGCGGACGGGGGGATGGTCGGCATCGTGCCGATCGAACAGGCACAGCAGATTGCCGATGCGAGCGGGATGGATCTCGTGCTGATTTCGCCGAATCCCGACAATCCGGTCTGCCGGGTGATGGATTACGGGAAGTATCAGTATGAACAGGCCAAGCGTGACCGCGAGGCGCGCAAACGCCAGCAGACCATCGAAGTGAAGGAAGTCGGCCTGAAACTCAGCACAGAGGAGCACGATCTGGCCTACAAACTGCGTAATGCCGAGCGCTTTCTCGGTGACGGCAATCGTGTGAAAATCTCCATTCGCTTCCGCGGCCGCGAGATGGCCTATACCAACCAGGGCTACGATGTGATGGCGGATGTGGCGAAGCGCCTGGAGGACATCGCCGTCATTGACCGCCCGGCCCGCGTGGAGGGGCGCAACATGGTCATGTTTCTGGCCCCGCGAAAGGATAACAAATAGAGGCTCTTCCTGAGCTCCGAGCGAGTTCATACGAGGGAATAACAAATGAGAACGATCGCGGATCCGGCCGCATCGCGCGGCCGGATTCCATATGTACAAAGGAGATTCATCGAATATGGCAAAGGCAAAGCAGAAATCCCACAGCGCCTCGAAGAAGCGCTATAAGATCTCCGGTACCGGGAAGGTCATTCGCTTTCAGGCCTATAAGAAGCACAAGGCCGAGGCGAAGAGCGGCAAGCGCCGCCGTCAGCTGCGCGGTTCGGTCGTGGCATCGAAGCCGGATGAGAAGATTATCAAGCAGTTGCTGCCCTATCTGTGATGTGATGCGGACGGCAGCGTCACAAGCTTAGCGTGAGATTTGGAGGATAGATATGGCCAGAGTGAAACGTGGCGTCGGCAACCGCGCCCGTCACAGGAAAGTACTGAAGCAGGCGAAGGGCTACTTCGGCCGCAAGAGCAAGACCTTTAAGGTCGCCAACCAGGCGGTCATGCGCAGTCTCAGCTACGCCTACCGCGATCGGCGTCAAAGAAAGCGCGATTTCCGCCGCCTGTGGATTACCCGCATCAACGCGGCCGCACGCCAGAACGGTCTGAGCTACAGCCGCCTGATGAACGGTCTGCGCCTCGCGAACATCGACCTCGACCGGAAGGTCCTCTCGGACATCGCGGTCACCGATGCCGCCGGCTTCAGTGCCATCTGCGAACAGGCAAAGGCGAGTCTCGACGCGAACCGGCAGACAGCCTGAGAGCAGATCCCGCGCGACGACGGAGAAGAGTCCCGAGCCTTCCAACCGGAGCGACAGAGAAGCGCCGACCAGGCTGAGAGCGGCGCCCGCCTGCCGGGGCATACGCGGATGTTCACCTCCAGAGCGCATGCGGCTCCCACGGCTTTGTTATGGCAAAGCCATGAGCCACCGGCTGCGGACCGTTACCCCGCGACATGAGAGGCCTGCCGCCCGTAGGGGGCGGGGGCAAGCTGGGTGGTACCGCGATTGCAATCGTCCCATGCGCCTGCGGGCGGATGGGACTTTTTCATGTACAGGAGGGGAGACCAGAAAGATGATAAGCCAGAAAGGGGCGGGTGGCACGGGCCGTGTCGCCGAGTATATCCGGCAGGCCTGCGAGCTCGTGCATGGTCATGCCGATTATTTTCACGGGGAGCTCGCCGGCCTGGTTGGCTGTATCGCCGCGGCCGGGAACCGCCAGGAGCTCGACGAACTGCGCCAGCGGCTGCTGGGCCGCCGCGGCGAGGTCACGACTCTGCTGAAAGCGATCGGGAAACAGGCGCCGGAACTGCGCCGTGCCTACGGACAGCTCGTCAACGAGCTGCGTATGGCGGTGACCGCGGCGCTCGAAGCGCAGGATGAGGAACTGCTGGAGGGAGCGTCGCTCTTCGCCCAGCCGATCGACCGCAGCATTCCGGGCCTGCGGAGGGCGGTGGGGGCTTTGCATCCCATTACGCAGATGCGCTATGACCTCGATGATGCGTTTCACTCGCTGGGCTTCGAGATCTACCGCGAGGATGAGATCAGTTCGGAGGCCTTCTCCTTCGACCATCTGAACTTCCCGCCCGACCATCCGGCACGCGAGTCGATGGATACCTACTGGATTTCCGGGACGGAAGACCGGACGGGTGCCGAGCGGCTCTGCCTGCGGCCGCACCTGACCGGCGGCTCGGTGCGCTACCTGCGTGAGCATGGGGCGCCGGCGCGTTTTGTCTATCCCGGCCCCGTCTACCGCAACGAGGCCACCGATGCCCGCCACGAGCGCGCCTTCTATCAGTATGAGGCCCTCGTCGTGGACCGCGATTTTTCCTTCGCATCGGGCCAGCTGCTGATCCGCACGATTCTCGAGACCGTCTTCGGCCGCGAGGTCGGCGTCCGGATGCGGGCGGGCTTCTTCCCCTTCGTGGAGCCGGGCTTCGAGATCGACATGGTCTGCCAGGTCTGCGGCGGCGAGGGCTGCCGCACCTGTCACGGCGCCGGCTGGATTGAGCTGATGCCGGGCGGCGTGCCGCATCCGAATGTGCTGCTGGCAGCCGGACTCGATCCTGATGAGTGGACCGGTTTCTACATCAACATCGGCCTCGACCGCCTGGTCATGATGCGCTACGGCATCGAGGACGTCAGGCTCATGCATTCGGCCGATCTGCGCTTCCTGCGCCAGTACAGCTGAGAGGAGAGGGAGTCAACATGCTGCTTTCTTTGAACTGGCTACGTGATTATGTCGATCTGCCCGAGGGGCTCACCACGGACGAGCTCGCCCATGACCTGACCATGCGCACGGTCGAGGTCGAGAGTGTTACACCTGCCGATGCAGGACTCGAGAACGTGGTCGCCGGGCGGATTGTGAAGGTTGAGAGGCACCCCGACGCCGACCTGCTGCGCGTGGTCGAGGTGGACTGCGGTTCGGCGGGGAGCCGCCAGATCGTCTGCGGCGGCGTCAATCTCGCGTCCGGGCAGATGGTCGTGGTGGCGCTGCCGGGCGCCCGGGTGCGCTGGCACGGCGAGGGCGAGCCGGTCCTGATCCGGGAGACGAAGCTGCGCGGCGTCGCCAGCAGCGGCATGATCTGTGCCGCCTCCGAGCTCGGACTTGAGGTGCTCTTCCCCGATCCCGAAGATGTCGCCGGACCGCTGATTATGGACCTGGAGGGTTTTGACGCCGAGCCGGGTGCGGCGCTGGCCGATGTCCTCGAACTGCGCGACACGGTGCTCGAGATCGACAACAAGTCGCTGACCAACCGCCCCGATCTCTGGGGTCACTACGGCATCGCGCGCGAGCTCGCCGCGATTTACGGGGTGCGGCTGGAGCCTTTGTCTGCATTCGAGCCGCCTGACGGGATAGCCGAATACGATGTCGAGATCCTGGCCCCCGACGGCTGCCGCCGCTATGTCGGCGCCGTCTATGAGGGTGTCCGGGTGGAAGCTGCGCCCTTCTGGATGCGCCGCCGTCTCTGGCTCGCCGGCCAGCGCCCGATCAACCTGCTGGTCGACCTGACCAACTACGTGATGCTGGCGACGGGGCAGCCGACCCATGGCTTCGACCGCGACCATGTGCGCGGCGGCATCCGCGTGCGCCGGGCGGTGGCGGGCGAGAGCCTGACCCTGCTGGACGGTGCCGAACTGGAACTCGATCCCGGCGACCTCGTGATCGCCGATCATGTTGAGCCGCTCGCCCTGGCCGGCATCATGGGCGGCGCCCGCGATTCGATTCTGCCGGAGACAGACGCGATGATCCTCGAGGTCGCGAACTTCGAGGCGCGCGGGATCCGTCGGACGGCGACCCGTGTCGAGCACCGCACCGAGGCCTCGACCCGCTTCGAGAAGGCTGTCGACACCCAGCGTGTTGATCAGGCCCTGGCGCTCGCTCATCAACTTCTGGGAGAGCTGCAGCCCGGCTGCTGTCTGGTGGCCTTTGGCGACTGCGAGACGGAGGTGACGGAGCGGGCCCGGGTTGAGGTCACCTACGACTATCTGGGTCGTCGGCTCGGCCGTGCCGTCACGGCGGCGGAGGTGGCCGGGACGCTCGAGCCGCTGGGCTTCGTCTGCGAGGATCTGGGCCTGAGCATGCAGGTTACCGCTCCTTCCTGGCGCTCGACCGGCGACATTTCGCTGCCGGCCGACATCCTCGAGGAAGTGGCCCGCATGATCGGCTACGAAAACTTCCCGGATCAGGTGCCGCGTTTCGCGGCGGAGGCGGCTGTCCGCCAGCCCGGGGTTACGCTCGAGCGGCGTGTCGCCGAGTACCTCGCCTTCCGCGCCGCCATGAACGAGGTCTACACCTATCCCTGGGTCGAGGACCAGTTCATCGCAGCCTTCGGCATGGAGGGGGAGGAGTGGCTTACCATCGCGAGTCCGCCGGCGCCGGACCAGGCGCGGGTGCGGCGTTCGCTGCTGCCGGGTCTCTACGGGGCGGTGGCGCGCAATCTGCGTCACGAGGATGCTTTTGGCATTTTCGAGATCGGCCAGGTCTTCGCGCCCGGGGCTGTGACGCCGCCGCATTCGGACGAGCGGCTGCCGCGCCAGGCGCGCCATGTCGCGCTCGCGCTTACGGCGCCGATTGGGGCTGCCGGTACGCCGCTGACGGCGCGTGCCGCCGAGACCCTGCTGCGCGAACTGCGCGGCGTGATTGAGCGGCTGCCGCGGGCCGTCCAGTGCGAGCCGTTCGCACTGGCGGTGACGGGTGAACGGCCGGCCTGGGCGGATCCCGAGGCCTGGCTGCGGATTCTTGGCGGTGACGGCGGGGTGCTGGGCGAACTCGGGCTCGTTTCGCTCGCGGCCATGCAGCAGACGGGCGTGCGCCGCTCGGCCGTCGCCATGGCCTGGCTCAATCTCGAGCTGCTTCGTGCTCTGCCTTCGCGCGATAACAGTTACCAGCCGCTGCCGCACTATCCGGAGGTCGAGGAGGACCTATCAATCGTGGTGCCGAGCGCGGTCAGCTGGGCGGAGATCGAAGCCGTCGTCCAGCCTCTCGTGCGGCGCCTGCAGTTCATGGAGGAATATCGCGGCGAGCAGGTAGCAGAGGGGTACAAATCGGTCATGTTCCGCTTCTATCTCGGCTCGGACGAGGGCACGCTCTCGGCGGAGGAGATCGACGCACGCCGTGCCCGCATCCTGAAGAAGCTGGAGCAGAGCCACGGCGCTGTCCTGCGTTCCTGAGGGGAGCGCGGGACCGGAGGCCCCTGGGTGTCGACGGCCTGGGCAGGGCCGGCGGATTATCAGGGATAGAGCGGAGTCTGGTAGCAAAAAGCCCGGGCGGTCAGGACTGACCGTTCGGGCTTCCTCTTCTCGTTTCTTTGCTGACCATAATAAGGTCTTATCCAAAAGGGGATTTGGATTCCCGCCTATCTTGACCACAAAAGGCCCGTTTCTGGTCAGGATTGAGAGAAATCCAAAAGGGAATTTGGAAAACTCCCCATCTTGACCACAAAAGGCCCGTTCCGGCCACCGGTTGGGCTCTCTCCGCCCGTCAGCCCGACACCCGCCAGACCACCCGTCAGCCCACGTAGGTCCGCCCCTCCGGCCACACGATGCTGCTGTGCTGCGGGCGGCGCTGAGCGAGCCCCATCGCGAACGACGCGGGACCCACGCGTCCCAGAAACATGCAGGCAATCAGCACGATGTGCGAGAGCGGCTGCAGGGCGGAAGTCGGCGCCGATGTTACACCAACCGTGCCAAAGGCTGAGGCCACTTCATAGAGCAGATCAATCACCCGGAAGCGGTCGGCCCGGATCGCAGGCTCCTCGATGATGGCCAGCAGGAAACTCGACACGCTGAAAATCGTGATCCCCATCAGGAAGATCACGAGAGCCCGCTGGACCACCGCCCGCGGAATCGTGCGCCGCCGCAGCACCGTCTCCTCTCGCCCCCGTGCGTTGGCGATGGCGGCTGCGAAGATGACGGCGAGGGTCGTGTGCTTGATGCCACCGCCCGTCGACGCCGGTCCCGCACCGATGAACATCAGCATGACGCCCAGCAGCTTCGAGGCATCCGTGAGCCCCGTCTGATCAATGGAATTAAAGCCGGCCGTGCGCAGTGTCACCGACTGGAACCAGGCTGCGAAGGGCTGCTGCCAGCCGGGCAGTGTGCCCAGTCCCTGAGCACCGTGGTTGTCATGTTCAAGCAGCCAGAAACAGACGAGCCCCAGGAGCGTCAGCAGCAGCGTCAGCCCCAGCACCAGCCGCGTATGAAAGCGCAGTTCGCCATGGCCCGCCTCCGCATCGCGCTCCCGCCCGCGCCCCAGCACCCGCCGCCATACATGGCGCAGCCGCCCGAGCAGATCCTCCCAGACCACGAAACCGAGACCCCCGGTGGCCAGCAGCAGACCGGTGGTGACCAGCACGACCGGGTCGTCGTTCCATGTTGTCAGCGAACTGAAAGGGCCGGAATAATCGCCCATCAGGTCGAAGCCCGCGTTGCAGAAGGCGGAAATGCTCTGGAATACTCCGCGCCGGAGCGCCGCCGCGAGGGGCATGCGCAGCGAGAAGCGCCAGACCAGCAGGATGGCCCCCAGAAGCTCCGTCCCGGCCGTGAACTGCACGATGCGCCAGACGAGTCTGCGGCTGTCCGCAAAGCGCTCCGAACCCATCGACTCCTGTACCGCCAGCATCGAGCGCATGCCGAGGCGCCGCCCCGTGGCCAGCAGGAAAAACGACGTAATCGTCACCAGTCCCAGCCCGCCTGCCTGAATCAGCATGATGATCACGAGCTGTCCGAAGCCCGTCCAGTGCGTTGCCGTGTCGACCACGATCAGACCCGTCACACAGACACAGGAGGTAGCGGTAAAGAGGGCCGGCAGATAGCCGATGGAGATGCCGCTGCGGGAGGCCACCGGCAAAGTCAAAAGCAGGCTCCCGGCCAGAATCAAAAGCGCGAAGCTGAGCACAATGGTTCTGGTCGAACTGTTTGCGATCCACTGCAGCAGGCGGTGCAGCCGTCCCTGCCGCCCGCCTGCGGGCGTCTCACGCCTCGCCGCCGTCATCCGCGCCGCCCGCCACGGCCCGTCGGCCGGATCAGCTGCGCCATGATGGCATCGTAGTCCGTCTCATCGCAGACCATCAGCATGCGGTCGCCGGCCGCCATCACGAGGTCGCCCGTCGGCATCACGACACGTCCGTCCGTCCGCGTCACCAGCACCACCCGGCTCTCGGCCGGGAAACGGTGTTCGCTGAGGCTGCGCCCCACCGCCTCCGAGCCCGCGGAGAGCACGAACTCCACGATGGTCTTTGTGTTTTCGGGAATGCTGTAGGTCACCCGCAGCCCCTCATGCTCGATCTCCTGATCGATGGCCGCCGCGATGATCTCGGCGCTTGAGAAGACCTTGGCAATCCCCAGCCGCTCGAAGACCCCGCGGTTTTTCGGGTTGTTGATCTTGGCCATGATGGTCTTGACGCCGAAGGCATGGCGCGCGAGCTGGCAGGCCATCAGGTTGTGCTCGTCGCGCCCGGTCAGCGCCACGAAGAGATCCACACCCGCGCAGCCCGCCTCCTCAAGCACCAGGCGGTTCGTGCCATCGCCCAGCACGACGCAGACGCCCAACTCATCCGCCATACGCTGCGCCACCGTGGCATTCTGCTCGATCACCGTGACCTGGTCGTGGACAATGGGATTCGCCGACTGGATCAGCTGGCGAACGAGGTAGTAGGCGACTTTATCGCCGCCAATCAACATCAGGCGCATGGTCTACAGCTCCCCTGCCGCAATATGCATCAGGATCAGGCGGTCGCCCGACTCGACATGAGCGGCGTCAAAGTCGTCCGGCGGCAGCAGCACGCCGGCACGCACACAGCCGAGCAGAACCGCCGTTCCCCGGCGCACGACGGCGAGGGCCTCCCGCGCCTCTCGGCAGCCGGCCACGGCCAGCTCCTGGAAGCGCACCGCATGCCCGAAGAGTGTATAGGCCACACTGTCCGGCCGTGCACCCAGTTCCTGCAGCATGCGTTCGACGACGATTTCCGTGCCCGACACGGTGTGAAAGTTCAGTTCCCGCAGTGTGGCGGCATTCCAGGGCGTATACGAGCGCACCAGCACCCGCGGCACCTGGAACAGGGATCTCGCGATCTCGGCCGCCATCACGTTCATGTTCTCGCTCGGCGTACAGCAGCAGACCGCGTCCGCTGTCTCGATGCCACCCCGGCGCAGCACCTCCTGGTCGATCGGCACTCCGGCGATCGTAACGCAGTCGAGATCCGCGACGGACTCCAGCAGCCTGGCATCCTCGTCGATGACGACGACATCATGCTCGAGCCGGACGAGCTCATGTGCCAGTGTCGCACCGACACGGCCGCAGCCAATAACAATGACCTGCATCCGTTATCCTCCGCGCCTGCAGCGCAGTTCCCAGACGATAATAGCCCCGGCAAGCGCCACATTGAGTGACTCGGCGCCGCCGGGCATCGGTATTGTAATCCTGCGCCGGGCGGCGTCAAGTGTCCCGGGATCGAGGCCGTTTGCCTCATTGCCCAGCAGCAGGGCGAGAGCTTCGTCTTTGGCAAAGCCCATCTCCCCACCGAGCGGCTCCCCGCCCTCCGGAACCGCAGCCACCGTCGTCCAGCCGAGTTCCGCGAGCAGCGGCCAGATCTCCCCGTGCCGGATATCCCCCCTCTGTCTGCTGCGCAGCCGGACAACCGGCAGCTGCCAGAGCGCGCCCATCGAGGCCCGTGCCACCTTCGCCGACCAGGGGTCCGCCGAATCCCCGACGACGAGGACGCCCGTGCAGGCGAGCGCCGCCGCCAGCCGGATCAGGGTGCCGACATTACCAGGATCCTGTACATCCTCGAGCACCAGCAGGCAGGGCGAGGGCAACCCCTCCGGCGCTCCCAGCCCCGCTGCCCGCAGTCCGCAGACGGTGGCCTCCGGCTCCGGCGGCCGATCGAGGACGAGCAGCACGCCCTGACTCGTCTCCGTCGTCGATAGCGCCGCGAAAACATCGTCCGCGAGCACCGCCGTCCCGCACACGGGATCCCGCCAGCGTGCATCCTTTGCCGCCGTCTCCGAGAGTACAAGCAGCCGTGGCTCGGTCAGCGGCAGCAGCGTCTCCACGAGACGCAGTCCCTCGGCGGGAAACGAAGCGGCGAAGCGCCCGCTGCGTCCCATGCGCAGCAGATCCCGCACCAGCGGGTTGCGCCGCGAGCGTATGACGGGTGGGACGAATGAGGCGTTTGTGTCTTTCATGATCCAATGATAGCCGAACACGGCGCTGCGGCCCGTCCAGCTTCCTGTAAAATAACGTATCCGCCAATATCGCAGTAACGCCGGCCGGAGATACTGTCATGAAAGCGTCAGCCGGACGAACCGACTGCCGCGACTGCCGCGGTTGACTTGACGCCACGCAGCAGCGAGCCGGATAATAATATGTTCATAAACCTAACGCTAGGAGAACCGACATGGGCCTGACACTGAGCCAGAAAATCATCCGCGACCATCTGCTGACCGGTGACATGATCCCGGGACAGGAGATCGGCATCCGCATTGACCAGACCCTGACACAGGATTCGACCGGCACGATGGCCTATCTGCAGTTTGAGGCGCTGGGCCTCGATCGCGTGCAGACCGAGCTCTCGGTGGCCTATGTGGATCACAACATGCTGCAGGCGAGCTTCGAGTCCGCCGATGACCACCTGTATCTGCAGTCGGTGGCCGCGCGCTATGGCATTCGCTTCTCGCGCCCCGGCAACGGCATCTGTCATCAGGTGCACTATGAGCGCTTTGCCATTCCCGGCAAAACTCTGCTCGGCTCCGACAGCCACACTCCGACTGCGGGTGGCCTCGGCATGCTCGCGATCGGTGCCGGCGGCCTCGATGTCGCCGTCGCGATGGGCGGCGGCGCCTACTATACCGCCATGCCGCGCATGGTCCGGGTGCGTCTGGAGGGACGCCTCAGGGGCTGGGCCTCGGCAAAGGACATCATTCTCGAGGTGCTGCGCCGCCTGACGGTGAAGGGCGGGGTGGGGAAGATCATCGAATACAGTGGTCCGGGCCTGGCCCATCTCTCGATCCCGGAACGCGCGACGATCACAAACATGGGCGCGGAGCTCGGCGCCACCACCTCGATTTTCCCGAGCGACGAAGTTACCCGTGACTTCATGGCCGCCCAGGGGCGGGGCGGGGACTGGGTGCGGCTTGCCGCCGATCCCGACGCTGTCTATGACGAGGAATATGTCATTCAGCTTGATGAGGTCGAGCCGCTTGTGGCCTGGCCGCACAGCCCCGACAGTGTGCACACAGTCGCCGAGACGGCCCGCCGGCGGATCCGGGTCGATCAGGTGACGATAGGCTCCTGCACGAACTCCTCTCTCGCTGACATGATGAAGGTGGCGGCGATGCTGCGCGGCCGCACCATCGCGCCGCATGTCTCGCTTGTCATCGGGCCGGGCTCAAAGCAGGTCCTCAACATGATTGCCCGGAACGGCGCTCTCGCCGACATGATTGCTGCCGGTGCCCGCATTCTGGAGGCGGGCTGCGGCCCCTGCATCGGCATGGGCCAGGCTCCGCCGACCAACGGCGTCTCGGTGCGCACCATCAACCGCAACTTCCAGGGCCGCAGCGGCACGGCGTCGGCCTCGGTCTATCTGGTCAGCCCGGAGACGGCGGTGGCCACGGCGCTCATGGGCTATCTCGCCGATCCGGCGGAACTGGACATGGAAGTGCCCGTGGCGGAGCAGCCCGGAACCTATCAGCTGAACGACAACATGATCATCTTGCCGCCGGAAGATGGCAGCGGGGTCGAAATTCTGCGCGGTCCCAATATCAAGCCGCTGCCGCCGCGCGAACCGCTGACGGATCCGCTCGCGGGCGAGGTCCTGATCAAGCTCGGCGACAACATCACCACCGACCATATCATGCCCTCGAATGCGAGCCTGCTGCCCTATCGCTCGAATGTGCCCCATCTGGCGAACTACTGCCTGACTCCCTGTGATCCGGAATTCCCGGCCCGGGCGCGGGAGAAGGGTGGCGGCATCATCGTCGCCGGCCAGAACTACGGCCAGGGATCAAGCCGCGAGCATGCCGCGCTGGCTCCGGTGGAGCTGGGGGTGAGGGCGGTCGTGGCGCAGGGTTTTGCACGCATTCATCAGGCCAATCTCATCAACAACGGCATCCTGCCGCTGACACTGGTAAATGCCGCTGATTATGAGGACATCGAACAGGGCGATGCACTCGTGCTCGAGGACAGCCGCGGGCAGGTCCGACGTGCGGTTGACGGTGGGAAGCTTGTTCTTCGCAATCTGACCCGCGGGCGGACATGTCTCTGCAGGCTTGAGATCAGTCCGCGCCAGCGCGACATGCTGCTGGCCGGCGGGCTGCTCGCCGATCTCGCGCAGTCGCGCCGCTGAGACAGGAGGTTGATTTATCATGCTGCAGTTTCATGAGAGCGAAGAGCGCACGCTGCGCATTTACCGCCAGGCGAAGAGCCGCAACCCGATTCCGCCGGAGGTCTTTCAGCGCTACGGCGTGAAGCGCGGCCTGCGCAACGAAAACGGGACGGGCGTGCTGGTCGGCATGACGGAGATCGGCGAAGTCTATTCCTATGTGCTCGATGACATCGAGCGCCTGCCGGTGGAGGGGCGCCTCTACTACTACGGTATCGATGTGGCGGATCTGGTCCACGGCTTCTTCGAGGAGAAGCGTTTCGGTTTCGAGGA
This sequence comes from Bacillota bacterium, assembly GCA_030057555.1. GTDB lineage: Bacteria > Bacillota > Clostridia > Saccharofermentanales > Fastidiosipilaceae > JAEZYR01. Next base: position 12,640 of record JASGUU010000042.1, read on the forward strand.
GACGGCCTACCTGCTGCTCTTCGGAGAGCTGCCGAGCCAGCCGGAGCTCGAGGAGTTCTCGACCTGCCTCGCCCTGCATCATGACCTGCCGCCCAACTTCATCGAGGACATGATTCTGAAGCACCCGAGCCGCGACATCATGAACAAAATGGCCCGCTCCGTGCTCAATCTCTATGCTCACGACGACGCACCCGATGACATTTCGCCGGATAACGTCTTCATCCAGTGCATCAAGCTGATCTCGCGTTTCCCGGCGCTCGCAGCCTATGGCTATATGGCGAAATCACACTATATCGACAAAAAATCGCTCTTCATCCATGCCCCGCGGGTCGACTACTCGACGGCCGAAAACCTGCTCTACCTGATGCGTCCGGACGGCCAGTTCACGGAACTGGAGGCGCGGATTCTGGATCTGGCGCTGGTGCTGCATGCCGATCATGGCGGTGGCAACAACTCGACCTTCGTGACGCGGGCGGTGACCTCGACGGGAACCGACACCTATTCGGCGATTGCGGCCGCGCTCGGCTCGCTGAAGGGCCCGCAGCACGGCGGCGCCGCGGGCAAGGCCTGGGCGATGATGCAGGACATGCAGAAAACGGTGAAGAACTGGCGCAACGAGGTCGAGATCGAGCAGTATCTCGTGAATCTGCTGGACAAGAAGGCCTTCGACCGCTCCGGCCTGATCTACGGCATCGGGCACGCGGTCTATACGCTTTCGGATCCGCGTACCAAGCTGCTGCGCGACTATGCCCGCCAGCTGGCCTTCGAGAGCGGGAAGGAGGAGGAGTACGAGTTCTATCTGCTCGTCGAGCGCCTCGCACCGCATGTCTTCCGCACGTACAAGAAACGCGATCAGGCGATCTGTGCCAACGTCGACTTCTATTCGGGCTTCGTCTACAGCATGCTCGGCATTCCGCCCGAGCTGTTCACCCCGGTATTTGCCGTGGCCCGCATCGCCGGCTGGTCGGCGCACCGCCTGGAGGAACTGATCTCGGGCGGCCGCATCATGCGTCCGGCGTATAAGAACATCGCCCAGCGCCGGCGCTATAAGCCGATGTCCGAGCGCGACCCGCGCGTCGGCGTCGAGTAGGGAGCTGCGCAGCCGGTCAGCTGAGAGCAAACGATCCGTTATCAGAGGGGTGGAACTGCGGTGCCGCCCCTTTTTGCTGCTTGGCGTGCGAAGCAGGTGTGCAGTTTTTCAAGGTTCCGCACCGGAAAGCTGCGGAAGCTTGGAATTTTGCACGAAATGGCCCGGAAATGTGCAGTATTTCAAGGTTCCGCACCGGAAAGCTGCGGAAGCTTGAATTTTTGCACGAAATGGCCCGGAAATGTGCAGTATTTCAAGGTTCCGCACCGGAAAGCTGCGGAAGCTTGAAATTTCGCACGAAATGGCCCGGAAATGTGCAGTTTTTCAAGGTTCCGCACCGGAAAGCTGCGGAAGCTTCAGATTTTGCACACCTGAGCTTCCGCGTGTCGCTGCAGCAGCTGTTTATGATTATGTTCACACCTGCGGTTTGATGAAAAACAGTATAATCGCAGAGAATTTGACAAAAACACGCAAAACCCTCTCGGCACCCCGACACAGCGGCAGGCAACGCCTCCGGAATCGCTATAATGACATCGTTTATATGTTAAGAATATTTATAAATGTGCATGAGATGCGTTTAGGGGTCTGTCCCATGCGTTCGGGAATGGCTCTCAGCCCGCTTCGATATGCACACAAAGGGAAGCGGCTTCCTGATTTCAGGACTGAATGGGGGGCAGAAGCGATGACGGTGCCCAGACTCGATGTGGGAATTGTGACACGCAGCTTTCCGGGACTGGACAATGCTGCGACAGCCCGCTTTATGGCGGACAACGGCTTCGCCAGCACGGAGCTTTGCCTTGTTCAGAGCGACTCCAATCGCTGGCATTACAACGGCCAGGTCGACCTCGAGGGCATGGATGGCACCCGGCTGCGCCGCATCGCCGACATCTACCGTGCTGCCGGCGTCGCCGTCCCGGCCTTTGGCATCTTCACCAATCTCATTGAAAAAGACGACGGAAAGCGCCGCGCCAACCTCGAGAACTTTGTCCTCTGCATGGAATACGCCGCCGAGGCCGGCATCAGCATCGTGGCGACCGAATGCGGCTTTGACCCCGAGTCCCGTGGCGTGATCGCCTCGGAGTACGAGACGCGCTTTAGCCGCCTCATCGAGTCGCTCGGCTATCTGACCACGGCAGCCGGACGCATCGGCGTCCGCATCGCCCTCGAACCCTGCGTCCTCGATGTCGTCCCCTCCGCCAAACGCATGGCCGACACCATCCGGCAGGTCGGCTCCGAGCACCTCGGCGTCCTGCTCGATCCGGCGAATCTCATCGCGAACTCCTCGGAGCGCGACATGTTCTGCTATCTCACCGACCACATTCTGTACTTTCACGGCAAAGACCGCCGCCTCAACGACACCTACGGCCGTGTTGTCGGCGACGGCGACATCGACTGGCCGCTTTTCCTCAGCCTCTACCACGCACACACCCCGGGCCGCCCCTTCATCCTCGAGTATGCCAATATCGACAACTGCCTCGCCATCCGCGACCGCGTCCTGGCCTATAACGCCAGCCTCGCGGGTTCCGCCTGAAGCGCCTCAATCCGCCGTAAACCCCGCGCCCGCGTGCGCAGTTCAGCAGACGCTGCCGGCCCCGCCGCCGGACAGAAGATGAGGAGGAACTCCGAATGATCAAGCTGGGTGTCAACTCCGTGCTGTTCAAGACCCTGCCCTTCAGCGAAGCAGCCCGCCTGACAGCACTCTGTGGCTACGACGGCCTCGAGATTGCGGCCATCCAGGGCATGTGCGAGCATCTCGACCTCGACGTCTGGGAGCGCCAGAAAGACGAACTCCTCGCCATCATGGGCGACAACAATCTCGCGTTTCTGGCCACGGAGGTCGCCTCCCTCGATCCCGGGCGCCTGCTGCCGGCCTTCGCGGCCTGTCAGGCCCTGGGCATTCCGGTTGTCAACGTCGGCCCGGGCGGGAAGCAGGACGATCAGGCCTCGCTCGATGCCACCGTCGACAGGCTCGCCGAGATGGCCGCCGTCGCCGCCGCACATGGCGTCACCCTCTGCGTAAAGGCCCATGTCGGCGCCGCCATCCACGATACCGCCACCACCCTCTACGTCATCGAGCAGCTCAGGGGCGTCGAGGGCTTTGGCATCGACATGGATCCCTCGCATATCTACCGCGCCGGCGAGCGGCCCGAAGAGGCCCTGCCGCCCGTCCTCCCGGCGACACGCCACATCCACATCCGCGACTGCAAAGGCCCGGGCCCCTCGCCCGGAATCCCGCAGCTGCAGACCTGTGGCCGCGGCGATATCAACCTCGATGCCTATCTCAAAGCCATGGTCGCGGGCGGCTACGACGGTCCCGTCAACCTCGAAGTCATCGGTCCCGAGCTCACGGCGGAGGAGGCTGTGGCCATCGCCGCCGAGAGCTACGGCTACATGAATGCGATCCTCGGCCGCCTCCAGGCCCGCTGACGCCGCCACGAAACGAACAGGAGAACACGCCATGAAAAAACCCAATCTGCTCTTCTTCGGCATCGACAGCCTGCGCCGCGACCACATGAGCCTCTACGGTTACCGGCGCCTGACGACCCCGCATATCGACCGCTATCTGGAGAAGGACGGCGTGGTCTTCGAGCAGTGCTTCAGCCCCAGCATCCCGACGACGCCGGGCTACTCCTCCATGCTGACCGGGATGGACTGCTTCACGACCTCCGTCGTCGCCCTGCGCCACGAGGGTGAGATCCGCGCGGGCGTGCGCACACTGCCGGAGATTCTCCGCGCCGAGGGCTACGATACCAGCTGCGTTGGCTTCTCCGGCAATGCCGGCAGCCGCGGCTTCGACAGCTACCATGACTACGAGGGCTGGGGCTCCGACGCCGACGGCTTCGCGCACAAGGCCGAGAACCTCCACAAAGTCGCCTCCGCCGAGCTCGACCGCCTGGCCGCCTCCGACCGGCCCTGGTTTCTTTTCCTGCGCCACATGGACCCGCACTCGCCCTACCTGCCCCCCGAGCCCTTCCACCGCATGTTCCACCAGACCGACCCCCGCGATCCCGCCAACAGATCCCTCGAGCCGGTCTATGCGTTCAAGCCCTTCTGCGACTACTTCAGGAGCTGGTTCCCGCCCGGCATCACGGACAAGGACTACGTCATTGCCCAGTACGATGCCGCCGTCGCCTACATGGACACGACGATTCAGCTGCTGCTCGAGAAGCTCCGCGCCCTGGGCCTCGAGGAGGACACCCTGGTGGTCTTCACCTCCGACCACGGCGAGACACTCTACGATCACGACTGCTACTTCGACCACCACGGCCTCTATGACCCGACGCTCGTGGTCCCCTTCGCCTATCGCCGCGCCGGCCATACCGCCGCCATCCGCATCGCCGAAATCTGCGAGCACAGGGACATCGTGCCGACCCTGCTGTCGGAGCTGGGCATCCAGGTCCCGGACCCCTTCGAGGGCCGCGATCTCAGCGTCCTGCGCCACGGCGGCACGGTCGAGCCGCGTCCCGAGCACTACCTCACCGAGGCCACCTGGATGCGCAAGCACGGCTGGCGCACCCCGCAGTGGAAGCTCATCATTGCCCTCGAGCCGGACTTCCATTTCAAGCCCGAAATTGAGCTCTACGACCTCAGCCGCGATCCCGAGGAGGAGAACAACGTCGCCGACGCATATCCGGAAGTCGTTGCCGGCCTGCGGGTCCGGATGGAGCGCCACATAGCCGCACGTGAGGCGGCCACGGGCGGGACCAATCCGATGTACACCAATCTCAACTGGGCCGGCGACGGCATCAGTCCATTCAGAACCTCGCAGGAGGCCTACGATACGCTGCACATCGGCGACGCCTCGGCCGCCCGCAAACTGCAGGAGGACGATTCTTAGAGCACAGGCAAAGACTGTGGCCGGCGACCGTCGGCCACGGCGGGAGGGAGGACATATGCAGAGAGTGGCGGTTATCGGAATGGGTCCCATCGGGAATACCCATGCAAAGATCTACCGGGAGACAGACGAAGCCCGGCTCGTAGGCGTCTGCGACCGGATCCCGGAACGTGCGGAACAGGCGGCGAAGACCCACGGCGTGGCGTCGTGGACCAGCGCCGCGAAGATGCTCGCCGAGCTCAAACCGGATATCGTCAGCGTGGCGACGGGCGGCTACGAATACTCGAGCGACCACTACGAGCCGACCGTCCAGGCGCTGCGGGCGGGCTGTCACGTGCTTTGCGAAAAACCCATCTCCAATGATCTCGGCCGGGCGGCCGAGATGGTGCGGGTGGCCCGGGAGGAGGGACGCTGCTTCGGCATCGACTTCAACCATCGCTTCACCCCGGCCGCACGGCAGGCGAAGGCCTGGCAGGAAGCCGGCCGCATCGGCGAGCTGCTCTTCGTCAACATGGCGCTCTGGATCGGGAAGTTCGGCGACTTCGAGACGCCCTTCTATCACCTGAAGGCGCTCAACCCGCACAGCGTCGACTTCGTCCGCCACTTCGCCGGGGACATCGAGCGCGTGCAGTGCTTCGCGATGAAGCAGGGGACGCGCAATATCTGGTCGACGCAGTCGATGAACCTGAAGTTCGCCTGCGGGGCGGTTGGGCACATCACGAGCTCCTACGACATCGCCCGCGGCCATCCGATGGAACGCTGCGAGGTCGCCGGCGTCAACGGCCGCTTCGTGGTCGAGGACATGTGGCGCCAGGCGACGCTCTATCCGGCCGAGACCTGGCTGAAGGAACAGTACAGCAACCCCGTTTTCGGCGGATATGGACAGTTCTATGATACGTTCAGGGATCGCATTCAGTCCTTTGTCCGCCAGATCGATGCCGGGGCAGGTCCTGAAGAGATCGACGGGTCAGGACGCGACGGACTCGAGGCGAGCCGTGTCATCCACGCCGCCATCGAGTCGATCCGCCGTGACGGCGAGCCGGTATATGTGAAGGAGATTGTTGACGGATGCTGACGGATCCTCATGCCGATCTGATCCCGGCATCACTCTATATCGGTCCGGAGCACGGCCTGCTCCGGGTCATGCGCCAGCAGGATCACGGCCGTATCGGCATGCACGCCCATGAGTTCATGGAGCTCGTGCTGATTGCCGAGGGTGCGACGCTGCACAGCTTTGATGGCCAGACCCAGGTCATGACCGCCGGGGATCTCTTTGTCATCCTGCCCGGCGAGCAGCACAGCTACATTGACACGAAGCGCACCGCCCTCTACAACTGCCTCTTCATGCCCGGGCTGCTTGAGCGGCATCGCGAACGGCTCGCCACGATCCCGGCTCTGGATTTTCTCTATCGCGACAACGGCGCCGGTCCGGATCTGCACAAGGTCCGCCTCGATGTCGTCTCGCGGCAGCGGGTCACGCGCCTGCTCGACGAGATGATCCGCGAGAGCCAGGAGCGGCGGACTGGCTGGCAGACCGAGATGGAGGCGCTCTTCCTCTCGCTGCTGGTCATCTACGCCCGCATGGCGCAGGAGTCGCGCGTCGAGCTTGAAGAGAACAGCGCCCATTACCGCCAGGTGATGCAGGCGGTCGAGTTTATTGAGAGCAACTATCAGAGCGACTACAGCATGGAGGATGTAGCGGCCGCCGCCGGCCTCTCGCCCTCCTATCTCACCCGCCAGTTCAGGGCCTATCTGGGCAGCACTCCCATCGCCTACGCCCGCCAGTACCGCGTCAACCGCGCGGCCGAGCTCCTGCTCGAGACGGATGACTCGCTCAGTACGATCGCGGCCGCCACCGGCTACCGCTCGCTGAGCGTCTTCTCGCGGCAGTTCCGCCAGCTGACGGGGCAGGCGCCGTCCGTGTTCCGCCGCGAGGGCAGGGTGGCCTACCTGAATGATCCCCACATCACATATGACTGACAGCCGGGCCGGTGAAGACAGAGAAATGAACCAGCCGCTGCAACCCGGCGCTGCACCCCGGACAGGCCGGGGCCAAAGAAGGAGAGTTTTATGGCACTGAAGATCGCAATCGTAGGCATGGGCGGCATAGGCCACACCCACGCCGCCTGCTACCGGGCCAACCCGCTCGCCGAACTCGTCGCCGTCTGCGACGTCCGCCAGGATCGCCGCGAGGAGGCGGCCGGGCGCTATGGCGTCCCCGGCGTCGCCAGCGTCAGGGAGCTTCTCGAGTGCTTCCCCGAGATCGACATCGTCGATGTGACCACTTCCGGTTATGAGAACGGCTCCTGGCACTATGTGCCGACCATGGAGGCCCTCGATGCCGGGAAGCACGTTCTGGTCGAGAAGCCGATGTCCAACGACGTCCGCGAGGCCCGCGAGATGGTCCGCCTCGCCGCCGAGAAGAATGTCTATCTCGGCTGCAACCTGAACCACTACTTCACGGACACGGCCGCCCGCGGCGACCAGCTCATCGCCGAGGGCCGCATCGGCGAGCCTGTCTATCTGCTGCACAAGATGGGCTTCAACGGCGGCGAGACCTCCTACCGCGGCGCCGGCTCCGAGCGCTGGCACCGGCCCTATTCGCACCTGAAGGCCTTTCTCGCGCATCCCTTCTCGGTCATGCGCCATTTCGGCGGCGACATCACCCATGTCCAGGCCCACCTCGCGAAACCCGGCGTGCGGAAAACCGCCGACGACCTCATGTACTCGATCAACTCGATCCATCTGCGCTTCGAGAACGGCTCGACGGGCTACCTGCTCTCGCAGCGCGGCGATGCGATGTTCGGCCTTGGCGGCTGGTGGAGCTTCGAGATGGCCGGCACCCGCGGCACCTTTGTCATCGAGAACTGCGTCGAAAAACTGACCTTCTGGGATGCCACCACCGCGAAGGACTCGATGTCCTCGCCGACCCCGGACGAGGTCCTCGATACCGGCATCACCGACTTTGGCCAGACCTTCCCGAACCGCCTGAACGCCTTCCTCGAGGATGTCACGAACGGCGTCCCGCGCGAATTCCTGCGCGCCTCCGGCCGCGATGCCCTGGCGACGCTCGAATACACCTTCGCCGCCATCCGCTCCTTTGAGGAGGGCGGTGCGGTGGTCCGGCCCGAGCCGCTGCCGAACATCCACGGCGATATCACCCGCCCGATCTGATCGGATCCATATGCAGGCAAAGCCTCCACGCCCCCCGAACATTCTGCTGATCCTCGGCGACCAGCACCGGGCCGACTGTGTCGGCGTGGCGAACCGCCATGCTCCGCCGGATGTCACCGTCCAGCCGGCCGCCCTTACACCGCGACTCGACCGGCTCGGCCGGGAGGGCGCCGTCTTCACCCGCGCCTACACGCCGGCGCCGGTTTCGGCCCCGGCGCGTCAGGCCCTCCTCTCCGGCCGTGCGCCGGAGAGCTTCGGCGCGCTCTGGAACCCGAACTTCATCCCGACGCCGACGGTGAAGCCTGAGCCCGGCCAGCATGTTGCCGCCCTGCGCCGGGCGGGCTACCGCAGCTGTCTTGTTGGGAAGTGGAACAGCTCGATGGAGCACGGTCCGGCCGACTTTGGCTTCGACTGCCACATCGATCCCGCCCTCCATCTGCAGGAGCTGGCCAGGAGCCACCCGGACCTCGAGTGGACGGGCGGCTGGCTGGGGGAGACGAGCCCGCTCACACCGGAGGAGACCGCGGTCGGCTGGGGCGCGCGGCAGGTGGAGAGGCGCCTCGCGGACTTTGCCGGGACGCAGGATCCCTGGTTCATCCGCTGGGACCTCGCCGAGCCGCATCTGCCCTGCCGTCCGCCCGCCTGCTTCATGGAGCTCTTCACCGACAGGGAGCTCGAGCCCTGGGCCGGCTTCGCCGATCCCCTCGAGGGGAAGCCCTATATCCAGAGCCAGCAGCTGCTGAACTGGGAGCTCGAGGAACACTGGAACGACTGGGACTGGTGGCAGCCGGTCGTGCGCCGCTACCTCGCCGTGATCGCCGAGATCGACGCCGCCGTGGGCCGGGTGCTGGATGTGCTCGAGGAAATCGGGCAGGCCCGGGATACACTCGTCATCTACAGCTCGGATCACGGCGACCTCTGCGGTGCCCACGGCATGCTGGACAAGCACTATGTCCTCTACGACGATGTGACGCGCGTGCCGCTCCTGCTGCGCTGGCCGGCGGGTGTCCGTGGTGCTGTGGTGAGGAGTGAGCCCGTCTGCAGCATGTTTGACATCGGTGCGACCATCATCGATGCCTGCGGCCTCGACGGCGCCGATCCCGGCCTCGGCGAATCCCTGCTGCCGCTGGCGCGCGGGGCGGAGGGGGGCGGCCGCGATGCCGTGGTCATGGCGGCGCATGGCCAGCAGTTCGGTCTCCATACCCAGCGCGGGCTGCGCACGGCCGACTGGCTCTATGTCTGGAATCTGACGGATGTCGACGAGCTCTACGACTGCCGCCGCGATCCGGGACAGCGTGAGAACCGCATCGCCGATCCGGCCTGTGCGGTCATTCTCGCGGCCCTGCGGAAACGGCTGCACAAGGAGCTCAGGCGGCGTGGCGATCCCTTCGTCGGCACGCCCTGGACCGACAGGCAGCTGCTCGATGGGCGCCAGGTAGATATGGGTCTGCGCCCTGAGCGGAGCAGCTCCGGGTTGTCCGGCAGGTAAACTGGAATGAAGTCATGGCAACAGCTTCTGTCCGTTCTGTTCATGGCTTTCAGCCTCTGCTGCCAGTCCATGCCGGAGCTTCGCCTATAATGCGTTTAGTAAGCCGCTGCGTGATTGGAGGAGCCCATGAAACACTATCTCGCGATCGATATCGGCGCGTCCGGCGGTGTGATGCTGCTGGTGGGGCGCACGGCCTCCGCCGGGGATGACCCGCGGACAGACCGGCTGGTAACCGAGCCCGTCTATCGCTTCGAAAACGGCTATGTCTCCCGCGGCGGCCATGACTGCTGGGACCTCGAGCGGCTGCTGGCCGAGATCGAGACCGGCTTCGCGGAGCTCGCCAAACGGGGGATCGCGCCGGTTTCGCTCGGGATAGATACCTGGGGCGTGGATTTTGTCCTGCTCGATGAGAATCAGGAGATCATCGGGGATTCGGTCGCCTATCGCGATCACCGTACCGATGGCTGGCCGGAGCGCCTCGCCGATTACGTGCCCGACGATGAGCTCTATCGTGTCAATGGCCTGCAGCGCATCAACTTCAACACCATCTACCAGTTCATGGCGCTGCGTGAGACGGATCCGGAGCAGCTCGAGCGCGCGCGGCATTTCCTGATGCTGCCGGACTACCTGCACTATCGCCTTTCGGGCGTGATGACGAATGAGTATACGAATGCCTCGACGACGGGGCTGCTGAACGCCAGAACGCGCGACTGGGACCGCGGGCTGCTGGCCCGGCTCGGTCTGCCGACGGACATCTACTTCGAGCCGAAGGCGCCCGGCAGCCAGAGCCTGCCTCTGGTGGGACGGGCGGCGGAGCTTCTGGGCCCGGGCAGCCGCATCGTGGTACCGGCGACCCATGATACCGGCTCGGCCTATGTCGCGCTGCCGGCCCGCGACGAGCGTACCGTCTACCTCTCGAGCGGCACCTGGTCCCTGATCGGGGACATCCTGCCCGAGCCGGTTCTGACGGAGGCGGCGATGCGGGCCAACTATACGAACGAGGGCGGCTACGGCGGTACCATCCGCTTCCTGAAGAACATCATGGGGCTCTGGCTCGCCCAGAACCTGCGCCGTGAGCTCTTTCCAGGTGTCTCCTGGGATGATCTCGAGGCGCGGGCCAGGCAGAGCCGCTGCGACCTCCTGATCGATGTCAATGACACGCGCTTCCTGGCACCGGAGTCCATGAGCCGGGAGGTACGCGCTTATCTTGCCGAGCGGGGTCAGTCTGCGGGAATTGAGGATATTGATCTCGTGCGGATTGTTTACCGTTCGCTTGCGCGTTCATATCAGGCAGCAGTGGAGGAGCTGGCGTCGCTGACCGGGAAGGACTATCACGCGATCCATATCACGGGCGGCGGCTGTCGTTCGGACTGGCTCAACCGCCTCTGTGTCGAGGCGACGGGGCTGGAGGTGCATACGGGACCGGCGGAGGGCTCCGCGATCGGGAATGCGATCGTGCAGATGCTCGCCGACGGGGAAATCCGGGACCTCGTGGAGGCGCATGCCCTCGTCAGGCGCTCGGAGAAGATCGGCCGCTATCCGGTGTCCTGACCGGACTTTGCAGAAGTGTGACTGGTCATTCAAAGGAGTAGAGATGATGACAGAAAAGGAACAGGCTGCGATCTTCGCCCATGCCAGGAAACGCTATGAGGCCATCGGTGTGGATGTGGAGGCCGCGCTCGAGCGCCTGGCGGAGACGCCGATTTCCATTCACTGCTGGCAGGGCGATGATGTCCGTGGCTTCGAGATGGGGAGCGGAGAACTCGACGGCGGCATCCAGGTGACGGGCTCGCATCCGGGGGCGGCCAGGACGCCCGCGGAGCTGATGGCGGATTTCCGGGAGGCGATCGCGCGCATTCCGGGACCCAAGCGCATCAACCTGCATGCGATCTACGCGGTTGTCGATCCCGACGATCCCGTGGGACGTGATGCCCTGCGGCCAAGGGACTTCGCGCCGTGGGTCGACTTCGCGCGCGATAACGGGCTTGGCATCGACTTCAATCCGACGCTGTTCTCGAGTCCTCACATGCGTGACGGGCTCTCGCTCTCAAGCCCGGATGAGGCGACACGGCAGTACTGGATCCGCCACTGTCAGGCGTCGCGGCGCATTGCGGCGTGGATTGCCGGGCAGCTGGGCGATGACGTACTCTGCAACATCTGGATTCCCGATGGTCTGAAGGATATTCCCGGTGATCGTAGCGGTCCGCGTGAACGCCTCGCCGACAGTCTGGACCAGATATTCGCGGAACCCCTGGACGGTGTGCTGGATTCGGTGGAGTCGAAGGTCTTCGGCATCGGCCTCGAGTCCTACACGGTCGGCAGCCATGACTTCTATCTGGGCTATGCACTGTCACGGCCGGGCGTCCTCGTCCTGATCGATTCCGGCCACTTCCATCCGACCGAGAACGTGGCGGACAAGCTCTCGTCGCTGCTGCTTTTCTTCGACGAGATTCCGATGCACGTGACGCGCTCGGTACGCTGGGATTCGGACCATGTGCTGGTTGTGGACAACGAACTGCTCGGTATCGCGCGTGAGATCGTGCGCTGCCACGCCCTCGACCGCGTGCGCATCGGGCTCGACTTCTTCGATGGTTCGGTGAACCGTGTAGCGGCCTGGATTTCGGGAACGCGCGCGATGCAGAAGGCGCTGCTGCGTGCCCTGCTCGAACCGGCCGGGCGGCTGCGGGAGTATCAGGACACGGCGCGCTGGACGGAGCTGCTGGTGGAGCAGGACGCCCTGTTCAGTCTGCCCTTTGGCGCTGTCTGGGATGAGTACTGCCGTCGTCAGGGCGTGCCGGATGACTGGTCCTGGCTCGCCGATATTATGGCCTATGAGGAGGGCGTCATAGCGGCGCGCGGCTAGCGCTGGCATCGGGGCGGCGGGCAGCTGGCGCGGGTGTCGGGGCGGCGGGGGCTGCAGAATGGCTCAGACGGTGGCCAAAAAATCCGCTGGTGCCCCGAAATCGGGCAGGAATGGAAATTTTGTCCAGAAAGTGGCCAAAAAATCCGCTGGTGCCCCGAAATCGGGCAGGAGCGGAAAATTTGTCCAAAAAGTGGCCGATAAGGAGAAGTGCCAGCACTCCCGGTGCCGCCAAATCACAGCACAACTCCCATACCAGGCCCGACCAATGATGAAAATGCCGCCACAGGTGTGGTGGACAGGAGGCTCCCATGCTGACATGTACCGATCTGCGCTGTGATGGCCGCGTCAATCCCCGTGGCGTTGAGACGCTCCGTCCCGACCTCGGCTGGCGTATCGAGAGCGCTGAGCCGAACGTCAAACAGGTGGCCTGGCAGCTGCGCGCCGCGCTCTGCGATTCCCGCGCGGTGAGCGCCGAGGAGGGCTGGTATGAGAGCGCCTGGCAGGAGGATGCGAATTCACAGCTGCGCCTCTGGCCGGAACTCGACGGCCTCAAACTGCGTCATGACGGTCGCTACATCTGGCAGGTGCGCATCCGCGACACAATGGGCCGCGAATCCGGCTGGAGCGAGACGGCGACCTTTGAAGTCTATCTGAGTTCGAGGGTGCACTGGCAGGCGGCCTTTATCACGTCGCCTGAGGAGCGCCGCTGCCTGTGGCTGCGCCGCCGGGTTGAGCTCGCACGGGACGACTGCCTCGTAGATGCAGTGATGCGCGCGACGGCACTCGGCGTCTACGACCTCGAACTCGACGGCCGGCCCGTAAGCAGCGACCGCCTCGCACCCGGCTGGACCGAGTACCACAGCCGTCTGCTCATCAGCACCTGCGATCTGACCGGCCTCCTGCTCGATTCTGCTGCCCGCGGCCAGTCCGCTGCCGTGCTCGATGTCCGGCTTGGCCCGGGCTGGCATAATGGCGAGCTGATGGGCCAGCATGGACAACCGGTGTATGGGGAGAGGGTTGCCTTCTTCGCAGAACTTGAACTCAGCTATGCCTCCGGTCGCCGCGAACGTATCGTCACCGACGAGAGCTGGCAGACAGCCGCCGGCGAACACAGCTATGCAGACCTCTATCACGGTGAGGTCGTCGACGCCGCCCGTATCCTCGAATGGAGCCCGGCCGTCCGCATTCCCCAGAGCTGCGAGGTTTTACGGATGCACGACGGCCTGCCGGTACGCGAGCAGGAGGAACTGCCCGTCGTGCGGCGCATTATCACACCTGCGGGAGAGGTGGTGCTCGATTTCGGCATCAACATCAGCGGCTATGTACGCTTTACGGTATGGGGAGAAAAGGGCGACAGGGTCTGCTACGACCATGCCGAGATTCTCGACAGCGAGGGCAACTTCTACACCGCCAACATGCGCCGCGCCCGCAACACGATCGACTACCGCCTCGCGGGCGGGAGAGAGCCGGAGACCTTCAGACCCCGCTTCACCTTTCAGGGCTTCCGCTACATCCGCCTGCTCGACTGGCCCGGTGGTCCCGAGAGCGCCTGCCCCGGGCAGTTCCGCGCCGTCGTCATCCACTCCGACTACAGCGAAACCGCCGACTTCCACTGCTCGCACCCCGGCCTCGTCCGCCTGCACCAGAATATCGTACGCAGCATGAAGGGCAACTTCGTCGACATCCCGACCGACTGCCCGCAGCGCGATGAGCGCCTTGGCTGGACGGGGGACGCGGAGGTCTTTGCAGAGACTGCCATGCGTCTCGGCGACACCCGCCTCTTCTGGCGCAAATGGCTGCGTGACATGGCTGCGGCCCAGCTCCCGGACGGTGGCATCCCGCACGTGGTGCCCGACATCCTGACGCAATGGGAGAACGGCGTCCCCACGGGCTACGGCGCCTGCGGCTGGGCTGACGCCGCGGTCATCGTGCCCTGGCGCCTCTTCGAGCGCTACGGCGACCTGAGCCTCCTCGCCGAACACTACCCCATGATGCGCGCCTGGGTAGACTGCATCCGCGGCCAGGCAACGGACGGCGTGCTCTGGGATACCGGCTTCCACTTCGGCGACTGGCTCGCTCTCGATGCCGAGCCCGGCTCCTACCATGGCGCCACCCCGAACCCGCTGACGGCGACGGCCCACTATGCCTGGTCGGTTGAGCTGCTGAGCCGCGCTGCCCGGGCACTGGGCCGCGAAGAAGAAGCGGCCGAACTCACGGAGATCCACGCCCGCATCGTCCGCGCCTTCCAGGACCGCTTCGTCGGCCCCGACGGCTGCCTCCTCGCCCGCACCCAGACGGCCGCCCTGCTGGCCCTCCAGTTCGACCTCCTGACCCCGGCCCAGCGCGAGCTCGCCATCGGGCAGCTGCTCGAACTCATCGACGCCGCGGGCGGCGCCCTGACCACGGGTTTCCTCGGCACTCCCTGGCTCTGCGAGGTCCTGGCTGACAACGGCCATCTCGACCGCGCCTATGACCTCCTTCTGCGCGAGGACTATCCCTCCTGGCTCTACCCGCTCTCCCGGGGCGCCACGACCATCTGGGAGCACTGGGACGGCATCAAACCCGACGGCTCCCTCTGGTCCGCCGACATGAACTCCTTCAACCACTATGCCTACGGCGCCATCGGCAGCTGGATGCACCGCGTCATCGGAGGTATCCGCTTTGGCGATCCCCGCCTGATGGGCCGCGGGTTTATCATCGCACCGCGCCCGGGCGGCGGCCTGACCTGGGCCGATCACGCCCTCGACACCGCCTACGGCCGCGTCCGTGTGCGCTGGGAGATCGCAGGAGACAGCATCACCATCGAGGTCACGATTCCTCCCAACTGCGAGGCGGAGCTGCATCTGCCCTGGTCCGGCAGACGGATACGCCTGGGCTCCGGCCGGCATTGCCATCTGGATACCCAATGACGCAAAAGCCCCCACCCCGGCCGCCCCTCCCGCGCCATCGCGTTGCCGCCGCCGTTGACCGCTCCGCCCGGGATCTGACGGCCCGCAGCGCCGTTCCCGTCATCGAGGGCAAGTGGTGGGGCGACGGCCTCTACGCCCTTCACGCCGCCGAGCTCGACCGTCTCGAGGAACGCTTCCCCGATGATGTCACCATGCTCTGGTATCAGGAGCCCGGCTATGAGACCGCACCCGGCACGAATCCCGAATATCGCTTCGGCTATCTCGACGACTATTCCACGGCCGAGGTCCACGGCACCGGCCGGACGCGTGTCCTGCTCGCCGACTGGGCCGACCTGGACCGCTTCCTCGCACATCTGCCCGATCCCAATGAGCCCGGCAACTTCGACGCCGTCCGTGCCCGGGCCGCTGCAGCCGGCTCCGGCCGCTACCGCATCGGCTGCTGGTGGCGCCTCTTCCACGAACGCTTCTGGGCCATCCGCGGCATGGAAAACATGATGCTGGACTACTATGACGCGATGCCCGAACTAAAGCGCCTCGGCGGAGCCCTCCTCGGCTTCTACCGCGTCATCATCCGCCGCTTCGCCGAGCATGGCTGCGACGCCATCTTCTCCTCCGACGACCTCGGCCACCAGCGCGGGCCCATGATGTCGCCCGAACATTTCCGCGAGCTCTATCTGCCCCTCTACCGTGCCTTCTGCGACGAGGTCCACGCCCACGGCATGCGCTTCATTCTCCATTCCTGCGGCGACAACAGTCTCCTGCTGGACGACCTCATCGCAGCCGGCGTCGATGTCTTTCATCCCGTCCAGAAAGGCACGATGGACCTCCCCGCCGCCGCCGAAAGATGGGGCGGCCGCATCTCCTTCCTCGTCGGCTTCGATGTCCAGCACAGCCTGATCCACTCCAGCCCCGAAGCCATCCGCGCAGAGGTCGGCGAACTGCGCCGCTGCTTCCAGCGACCGGAGGGCGGACTCCTCCTCGGCATGGGAAATGGCATCCTTCCCGGTACCCCCATCGCCAATATCGAAGCGGCGCTCGAGGCGATGTATGACTCCGACTGACGTGACATATCTGGCCAGCATCTGAAAAGAAGCCGGCAGGCCTTTGCTTTCGTTGCATGATGTCAGCAGGGAGGATAGAGCTTCAGCCAGCATCGGCATCTTTCCTGTCCATGCACTCCAATTGAGACGAAATCCCTCGCTAAATCGATTTGAGTGCGGTTTCTCGGAGGCTCCCCGGCCGCATGCTCTTGTCACTTCAAGCGCCAATCCAGTTATATCCAGCATGCCAACTTTTGGAGTTGTGTCACCTTTTCCTGACACAACTCGCGTTTTTGTCATCTTTAGAACACAGGACTTCTGTCATTGCTTCAACTTCGCTGTGGAGAACTGCCAGAGCAGCTGACAGCAGCACATTTGACCCGTTTCCGGCTGTCCGGACAGAAGCGTCCTGCCGGTGTCCACATCCTGAGACACAAAAAGGAACGGCCGTGGGCCGTTCCCCCTGCTGCTGCCAGCTGTTGTGGCCGATGACTAGGTTGTTACCAGACTGCGGCGAAAACCCAGTCCACGGCCCAGACCCTGCCCACCTCCCAGGCCGAGTCCACGACCCTGGCCCAGTCCTCTGGCGAGTCCCGGCCCGGCACCGAGTCCGCGACCGACTCTGCCACCACGTCCACGGGTTCCGAGGCCCGCACCACCGCCGCGACCCCGGCCACCTCCGGCCCGGCCGGCTCCGCCCGCGCGGCCACCACCGCCGGCACGGCCGCCGCCCCCACCGCCGCCGCGACGGCGCGTGCCGTCACAGAAGGGACCGCCGGCACCCCTGCCCAGTCCTCTGCCGAGCCCGTCGCCGCGGCCGCGGCCGTAGCGATAGACCGGCCAGTCCTCGAGCTCGCCGCCCGGATTCAGCACGGCCATCAGCTTCGCCGCGCTCTCCAGAAAGCTCGACTGCTCATCCGCAGACAGGGCCTCGTCGTACAGCTCCTGCTCATCCGCCCGCAGCATGCCGAC
This sequence comes from Bacillota bacterium, assembly GCA_030057555.1. Classification (GTDB taxonomy): domain Bacteria; phylum Bacillota; class Clostridia; order Saccharofermentanales; family Fastidiosipilaceae; genus JAEZYR01. The sequence continues at coordinate 30,009 of JASGUU010000042.1, forward strand.
GGCCTTGATGTGCTCGCGTCCGGCAGGGGTCAGGCTGACCACGGTCACCCGCCGATCCTCCTCGGATACCCGCCGCTCGATCCAGCCGCGCAGCTCCAGCCGGCTGAGCATGCCGCTCACCGACGAGGGACGCAGATCCAGCCGGTCGGCGAGCTCATAGGCCGTGGCATCGCCATCAGCCAGTGCCAGCAGCACCTGCTGCCCGGTCTGGGGGCCGCCGGCTCCCTGCTGTGCCCGCCGCAGCGCCCGCGACAGCCGCATGATGGCGCTCGTGATTTCGTTCTTCTTAAATGTATTCGACATAGTTATGAATCCTTTCCAGCGGTCTATTACCGCTTGTGTTCTGGCTCCATATTATTAGTTAGCTAACGAAATAACAAGCTCCAATCGTAAACAAATGGTAAACACTAGAACAGCTCGGCGAGCAGAATGTAATAGCGCACCCGCTCCGGATCCGGAGCGAGTCCCAGTTCCTGAAACAACCCGTTCTCGAGCTCCGCGAGTCCCGCCCGGCCGCCATGGTTGTAACGCAGTGAACGCAGGCACAGGGCCAGATCCAGCCAGCGATCCCCGCGCCCGCCGCGGCCGAGGTCAATGAAGTCGCTGATCCGCTTGTCATCGGCCAGAATATTAGGCAGGCAGCAGTCACCGTGGACGAAGCCGGGCTCATAGGGTGGCTGGTTTCATAGAGCCAGTGCAGCAGCGCCTCCGGCGATGGAAGCCACCCGGGCAGAAAGTCTCCGCCCCGGCCTCTTCGCTCGAAACCAGACCCGCTTCGACCCGCCGCCGGGCTTCAGCCAGTTTCCCCGCAGTTCCGGCGTCCAACGGGCAGCCCCGGCCTCGACTCCGTCCAGCAGCCGCAGAGCCTCCGTCAGCCGCGCCACGAGATAGCGGGTATTGTCCATGATCCCAGGCTCGGCGAGCATGCGTCCCGGCAGCCGCCCACTGAGCCAGGCGAGCAGCTCGCGCTCACGCCGGCTTTCTTCATCTGCGACCTGCACCTTGAGCACAAGTGACTCGTAGAGACAGATAAACGAACCGGTCCGGCCGACCATGTCGAATTCATAGCCATCATGAGCGGGGAGGAGGGAGGCGATGGACAGCGGCAGCTGCAGGCCGGAATCCCGTAGCGGCGTCCTCCCATTTTGCGTGGCTGAATCAGATGAAACAGGAACGGAAGACATCACGGGACCTCCTCCTGAAAAAACGAGCGACCGGCCGCGGGACCGATCGCTCACAGGTGGTGACCCTAGGGAGAATCGAACTCCCGATTCCGCCTTGAGAGGGCGGCGTCTTGACCGCTTGACCATAGGGCCGACAAGCTTGGCTATCTTATCAGAGGAAGATCGGCTGTGCAAGCTGTTTTTTATCACCCATTCACACGACGGTTCCGGCGTTCATCCGGCCGGGCACGTCACTCTCCGCGCCCGCACACCCGCAGCAGCTCAGCCTGATGCAGCGTCAGCAGGTCGCGGAGGAAGGGGGCGAGTCTCCCTCGATGCATGTTTACGAAGCAGGCAAAGTCCGCCTCCGCAGCCCGCAGCACGAGCAGCTCTTCCAGCTCGATGTCGCCGCCCGCACGCCGCCAGTCCGCCTTCTGTCGGTCATACTGCGACAGAACAGCGGCCGCGGTCCAGGGTATCCGCCACACGAGCAGTGCCGTCAACGAGGCGAGATGGAGCGGACGCGCCATCCAGGCAAAGCCTGCCAGCTCCCCCGCCGACCCGAGCAGCGGTCCCAGCTCCTCAAGGAGCTCGCGCCGCGCGGTGCGCTCCGGCACATAGCATCCCTCGACGAAGTCGGCGCGCTCGCTGGATCCCCCGATGAACTTGATTTCGCCACTGTCGGTTTTCATCGTGGCCATGCGCCCAAAAATCAGGCAGCCGTCCTGCGTCAGAGGCAGGACAGAAGCTGCGAGGGAATGGCAGGCCCGCTGACCCACCATGAGCTCCTGTCTGGTCGCAAGATAATGGGCATACTCCGTCTCCACGACCCTGAAGTGCCCGCAGCCCTGCCGGAAGGCCGCCTGCAGCCCGCCCTCGCTTTTTTCGAGCACCGTAAACAGCGCGCCGTTATAGTTGAGCGGCTTCTCCCTGGCATGCTCGCGCCAGACGGTATCGAGGCGGTTCCGTTCTTCCGCTGTAAAGGCAAAACGCCCTTCCTGCAGGCAAAACTGGAAATCCGGCTCCAGTGCGAACGGTGAGCTGTACTTCATCAGCTGTTCCCTTTCAACCCAGGCATCCGAAACCATGGACGCGGATTGCAACTGAATCTATTGTTACAATATCGGTACAGGAAGACTTTCCTGCCCGGCGCACGTCAACCGCACCGGCCACTGGCGATTACGGAGGAACGTACATATGATCGTATCACTGGGCTGCGACCATGCTGGTGTAGATTTGCGCGCGAGCCTGCGCGACCAGCTGATGGCGCGTGGCTACCGCGTCATATCCCATGGTCCCGAAGACGAAACATCCGTTGACTACCCCGATGTGGCCATCGTTGTCTGCCGCCAGGTTCTCGACGGTGAGGCGGACCTCGGTATCCTCGTCTGTGGCACCGGCCTAGGCATGAGCATCGCCGCGAACAAGGTCCCCGGCATCCGTGCTGCCCTCCTGAGCGACTGTTATTCGGCCGTGAAGGCCCGCACCCATAACGACGCCAATGTCATCACTCTCGGCGGCCGCACTCTCGGTCCCGAGCTTGCCTGGCAGATCGTGACGAGCTTTCTCGACAACGAGTTTACCGGCGGCCGTCATCAGGTCCGCATTGACAAGCTAAGTGCCATCGAGTCCCATTACATGAATCCCGGAGCGGCAGAAGTCTCTACTGACTGCTGAGTCTGCAGGTGTTTTCAGGACACAGCAGCAAAGGGGCCGGCTCATGAGCCGGCCTCCCGCTGTCAAGTCACATTACCAGGCCTCGAAACCTGCTTCAGGATCCGTTTCCAGGCGGGGCGGGGACGGCAGGTCCGGGAGCCACTGGGGCTGGGATGGATCCTCATAACAGCGGATCAGGCGCAGCCGGACGGGGCAGCTCGTATGCCGCCCGACGAGGCCGATGTCGAGCATGATGTCGGCCATGCCGTCGTTGAAGGATTCGTCAAACGTAAAGTTCAGCGTCACCTCGGCCCGCGAGCCCATGTTCGTGTTCAGCGGTCGCCTCACCCGGCATCCCTCGCGGCAGCTGACACCCTTCGGTGTCCAGATGCACATGTCCATCCAGAACTGCTGCCTGAGTGAGTTGTTGTCGCGCAGCGAGATGCGGATGGACTTCCCCCGGACAGGATAGAAGAAGGGCCCGTCCTCGCCATAGTCGATTTCGGCCACGAAGGGCACCGCTTCGACCCACTGCGTGGTCCAGCCGGCGGCCTGCTTCTCCGCCGCGGTCACTGACTTGTCGAAGCCGGAGCCGTTGATCAGGGGCACATAGTCCTCAGCGGGCGGCGCCAGCAGCTCGTCGGAGCCGGGCATCCGGATAAAGAAGCTGCCGTCGAGATCATGTCCGCACTCCTCGGGGCCGAGCCAGCCGGGCAGGTTCAGGAAGACCCGCCGCCCGAGCTCCGCACAGGTTTTGGGGATCCAGATCCCGCCCGAGGTCAGGTTGATGCACTTGGTCACGATCCTGTCGCCCAGCGGCTCCTGCCACTCGGCCGGAATTCCGGACGCTCCGCTGATGATCCCGAGCAGCGCTCCGAGTGTCGCCGCCGTGCAGTCGGTATCCTCGCCGGCGTTCACGGCCGCCAGCAGACTTTTGCCAAAATCACCCCCGCCGTGATACCAGCCCAGGACCGCATAGGCCAGATTCTGTGGCGCATCGAAGCCCGCCGCGCCCGGCTCGAGTCCGTGGTCCTCTGCCGACGAGACCGACAGAGGGCGCCCCTGGATCCCGAACGAACCGGGTACCAGATCATGCACGCGCCGCCAGGTCTCCTCGAATGTCCGGCCCTCGGCCCAGTCGCTGCGCACCAGCGCCACCGCCGCGGCCAGCTGGCAGTCGGAGGGGATATAGCTGAGACCGATGTCAAGGAGTTTCTCACGGTCGCTCTCGACGAAGGCCGCCGCCTGCATGGCCGCCATGAAAACCTCGCCGTACACGCCCTCTTCCGCATGGTCGACAATTGCGTCCTCATAGGCGTAACGTGCCGCGAGGGCAGGCCTGCCGGGGCAGAGACAGGCCCAGAGCTCGGAGCGGATCCAGGCTCCGTTGCTGTCACGGTAGATGTTGTCGACATAGCCCGAAAACGGCGGCGCCAGGCCGGCCCGCAGGTTGGCTTTGCCGGTGCCATACTCCACCCAGTTCGGCGTAATGTAGCTGAGCCAGTACTCGCCCAGAATCGAGGCGTTCACCTGCCGCCCGTAGCGCTCCACGGCGTTCAGCCAGACCAGCTGCAGATCAAGGTCGTCGTTGGCCGGCGGGCCGGCACTGAGATCCTGTACGTAGCCCTTGACATCGAGCAGACCACGCGTGCATTCGAAGGGCTCGCCCAGCACGCCGCCGATGTTTTTGCCTACCCAGCAGCCCATAATCTTGTCGATCAAAACGTCGCGCGTCATCGTGCACCTCCATGTGGAAATGTGGCTTCACCGGCCATGCTCATCCCGTGTCATGATACTCTATGCCGTCGCGGCCATTCGCCGAGTTGACCAGAAACGGGTCACAAATGGTCAAGTTGGGGAGTTTTCCAAATTTCTTTTTGGATTCCTCGCGATCCTGACCAGAAACGGGGCACTCGTGGTCAAGTTGGGGAGAAATCCAAATCTTTTTTTGGATTACTCGCGATCCTGACCAGAAACAGTGCCCAAATGGTCAAGTCGGGGAGAAATCCAAATTTCTTTTGGATTCCTCGCGATCCTGACCAGCCGCTTAGCGCTCACGGCCGCCGCCCGGCATATTCCAGCAGCAGCTCCCGCTGCAGAGGGAAGGTGTCGAGCAACCCGTTGCGATAGGAGCGGATCAGCACGAAACCGAACGACCGATACAGCCCCAGCGCCACCCTGTTGCGCAGCTGCACGGTCAGCCGGTAGCGTTCATGGAGCCCCAGCGCCAGCGTTTCGGCCAGCAGCCGGCGTCCGAGGCCGCGCCCGCGCCAGTCCTCCGCCACCGTGACATATTCGATGAAACCCGTGCCCTCGGGCAGATCCAGCGGCTTGACGAGGGTATCGGCAAAGACCCAGGATGCTATGGTCCCCTTGATCCGGCCGGTCAGCCGGCGAAACTGCCGCGGCTCGACAGCAAAGGTCCGCCCCGAGACATCGGACAGCGCCACGCAGGCAACCACCCCTCCGTCGGCCTCGAGCACCCGGAAACGTTCCACCACGATGCCGCCCGCCATCAGCGCCGCCGCCACCTTTACATCCCGTGTCAGAATGCGAAAATCCTGCTCATAGGCCCGGGCCAGGATGGCCCCGATGGCGGCCCTGTCCTCTTCGCCGGCCGCGCGGAAAAACGCTTCAACCTGCATGACCCGCCTCCGCCATCCGCCGCCTCGCATCCAGTATCGAACGGAAGCTGCTAACAAACACGATCGTTGTGACGGTTGCCGCCGTGCAGTCGACGATCGCTTCCGCGAGGAATACAGACCTGTAGCCGAACCAGCGCGGCAGGATCAGGATCAGCGGGATCAGCAGGATCAGCTTACGCAGCATGGCGAGGGCGATGGAGCGTCTGGCCTGCCCCAAAGCGACAAAGGAATTCTGCAGCGAGATCTGCAGTCCCATGAAGACCACGCCCAGCATGTACAGGCGCAGCAGGGGAGAGGTGAAGCGGACCATGTCCGGGTCCGAGTTGAACACCCGGACAAAGGCACCCGGGAAAAGCTGCACCAGCGCGAACATCGTACCCGCCCAGATCACACTGTACGTGACCAGCTTCCGCACCGCCTGGCGCACGCGAGCGAACTCGAGCGCACCGAAGTTGTAGCTGATAATCGGCTGCGCACCCCGCGTCAGACCCGCCGTCGGCAGCAGCATGAACTGCATGATGCTGCTGATGATGACCATCGCCCCCACTGCCGCGTCACCGCCATGGCGCTGCAGCGTGCTGTTCTGAACCACCTGCAGCAGGCCCTCCGTGGACGACATCACGAAGGGCGCGAGCCCCAGCGAAACGACGCGCCACAGGGTCTTCCAGTCGATCCGCCGCATCAGCGCCGGCCTCAGACCCACCGCGAGACGGCCCCCGGTCAGCACCCGGAGCACATAGGCCGCCGAGAGAGCCTGAGAGATGACCGTGGCGATGGCCGCCCCGCTCTCATTCAAACCCAGGCCGAAGATGAAGATCGGATCCAGAATCAGGTTGGCCACGGCTCCCACCAGCACCGTCCGCATCCCCAGGGCGGCGAACCCCTGCGCGTTGATAAAGGCGTTCATCCCCAGGCTGATCATGACAAAGGGCGTGCCCAGTGTATAAATCGTCAGGTAGTTGCGTGCCGCCGCAAAGGTCGCTTCCGAAGCGCCGAAGTCGTAGAGGAAACGATCCTGTGTCAGCCAGATGGCCGGCATGATCATGGCCGCGAGCAGCAGCAGATAGACAAAGGACTGATTCAGCACATGCGCCGCCCTCTCCCTGTCGCCCTCGCCGAGATGCATGGTGAGCAGAGGGGCACCGCCACTGCCGATCAGGGAGGCAGAGGCGTTGATTACCATGATGATGGCAAAGGTCACCCCAACCCCGGTCAGCAGCCGTCCCCCCACTTCCGGGATATTGCCGATGTAGACACGGTCGATGATGTTGTACAGGGCGTTTACCAGCTGGGCGACAATCGCCGGGAACGCGAGCCGCAGCAGCAGCGGGCCGACCCGCTCGCGCAGCAGCGCCTCTTCCTGCGGCGTCATCGTCTTCCGTTTCTCGCTCATGCCGGGCTCAGCGGGCACCTGGGATCCTCCTGTGGCTTTGCATCGGAGTACCATTCTACCGGATTGGCTGATGGGATGTTCTCGGGCCGTGTCATCGCCGCATCCGGGACGCGCGTCTGCTTTCACCTGCATTTCCGGCACTTCTGTGACGGACAGTTCGCGGCAAAAGACGTACCATGATCCAGATTGCATTTTTTAACGCTACGTCAGGAGAAGACCCCTTACATGTGTCAGCCGAGCAGTGCCGTGTCCAATACCGATGAGAAACAGCCGCGAGCGCTGCATCCGGCTCCGGAGCAGCCACAGCCTTCCGCCTTCCGGCCCCGTGCCCAGGATCCCATGGACGCGCGCCGTCCCGTGCCCGCCACCGCCGATCTCAGTGATCCCATGACCGCCATTCATGTCCATGGTGCCCGTGAAAACAACCTCAAGGACATCGATGTCGCCATACCCCGCGACCATCTGGTCGTCATGACCGGCCTTTCCGGCTCCGGGAAGTCCTCACTGGCCTTCGACACCATCTACGCCGAGGGGCAGCGCCGCTATGTCGAGTCGCTCTCCTCCTATGCCCGCCAGTTTCTGGGCCAGATGGAAAAGCCCGATGTCGACTCGATTGACGGCCTCTCGCCGGCCATCGCGATCGACCAGAAAACCACGTCGAAGAATCCCCGATCCACCGTCGGCACGGTGACCGAGATCTACGACTACCTGCGCCTGCTCTACGCCCGCGCCGGCACCGCCCACTGCCCCGCATGCGGCCGCGAGATCAGCCGCCAGTCGATCGACCAGATCCTCGACAGCATTCTCTCGCGCCCCGCCCGCAGCCGCCTCGTCATCATGGCGCCCATCATCCGCGGCAGGAAAGGCGAGCATGTCAAGCTCCTGCAGGATCTCGGCCGCCGCGGCTTTGTCCGGGTCCGCATCGACGGCGTGATCTACGAGCTCACCGACGAGATCCAGCTCTCGCGCAATCAGAAACACGATATCTCCGTTGTCGTCGACCGCCTCATCCTGCGTGACGGCATCCGCAGCCGCCTCGCCGACTCCGTCGAGACCGCCACCGAGCTCGCTGACGGCCTCGTTGAGGTCCAGTTTCAGGTCCCGGTCGAGCCAGCCACCGGCCCGGCCGAGCAGCCCGCCCTCTCTCAGTCGCCCGGCTATCAGGAGTCTGAAGAACTCTACTCCATGAACTTCGCCTGCCCTGACTGCCACATCGGCATCGGCGAGATTGAGCCCCGTCTTTTCTCCTTCAACAATCCCACCGGCGCCTGTCCCGAGTGCACCGGCATCGGCTCCCATCTCCAGGTCGATCCCGACCTCGTCCTCGACGACCGCACGAAATCCCTCTCCGAGGGTGCCATCACAGCCGGCGGCTGGAATTTTGCCGACAAAAAATCCTGGGCCTTCTCCTTCATTTCCGCCCTCTCGAAGCGCTACCACTTCAGCCTGGATACCCCCTGGAACGAGCTCGGCGAAGACATCCAGCGCATCATCCTCTACGGCAATGACGGCGAAAAAATCCCGGTTGACACCTCAAATTCCATCTATACCCGCGCGAAGGACTACAAGTCCGCCTGGGAGGGCGTCATTCCCTCCATCATGCGCCGCTATTCCGACTACTCCTCGGACGACATGCGGGCCTACTACGAGGGTTTTATGACGGCCATCCCCTGCCAGACCTGCCATGGTGCCCGCCTCAACCCCCAGGCCCTCGCCGTCCGCTTCGGCGGCCTCAACATCTCGGAGCTGACCGCGCTCCCGATTCACGCCGCCCGCCGCCATCTCCATGAGACGGTCCTGGACTCCACCCGCCGTCAGATCGCAGAACAGATCATTACCGAGATCGACGCCCGCCTCGGCTTCCTCATGGAGGTCGGTCTCGACTACATGACTCTCGCGCGCGCTTCCGCCACCCTCTCAGGCGGCGAAGCCCAGCGCATCCGCCTCGCCACCCAGATCGGCTCGGGTCTGATGGGTGTGCTTTACATCCTCGACGAACCCTCGATTGGCCTCCACCAGCGCGACAACGGCCGCCTGCTCGGTACCCTCCAGCACCTGCGGGATCTCGGCAACACGGTCCTCGTCGTCGAACACGACGAGGAAACCATCCGCGCTGCCGACCACATCATCGATATCGGCCCCGGGGCGGGGGAGAACGGCGGCGAACTCACCGCCCAGGGTACGGTCGAGGACATCATCGCCACCCCTGATTCCATCACCGGGCAGTACCTCAGCGGCGAGCGCAGCATACCTGTTCCCGCCACCCGACGTTCAGGCAACGGCGAATGGCTGACCATTCACGGTGCCAGAGAGAACAATCTAAAGAGCATCGACGTCAGCCTGCCGCTGGGCAGCTTCATCTGTGTCACCGGCGTCTCGGGCTCCGGGAAGTCCAGCCTCGTCAACGGCATCCTGCTCAAGTTCCTCGAGGCAAAGCTGAACGGTGCCCGCCGGAAGCCCGGTCCCCACGACAGCATCACCGGCTACGAGGCTCTGGACAAGGTCATCGCCATCGACCAGTCCCCCATCGGCCGCACGCCGCGCTCGAATCCGGCCACCTACACAGGCGTCTTCGACCTCATCCGCCAGCTCTATGCTTCCACTCCCGATGCCCGCGCCCGCGGCTACAAGCCCGGCCGCTTCAGCTTCAATGTCCGCGGCGGCCGCTGCGAGGCCTGTTCCGGCGACGGTGTCAACCGCATCGAGATGCACTTTCTGCCGGATGTCTATGTCCCCTGCGAAGTATGCAAAGGCCAGCGCTACAACCGCGAAACCCTCGAAGTCCGCTACCGTGAGAAATCCATCGCCGACATCCTCGCCATGCCGATTGATGAGGCCTGCCGTTTCTTCTCAGCTCACCCGCGCATTCTCCGCCGCCTCGAGACGCTGCAGCAGGTCGGCCTCGGCTATGTCCGCCTCGGCCAGCCCTCGACACAGCTTTCCGGCGGTGAGGCCCAGCGCGTCAAGCTCGCGACCGAACTCGCCCGCCGCAGTACCGGCCGGACCTTCTACATTCTGGATGAGCCCACCACCGGCCTTCATATTGCCGATGTTCACAGGCTGGTCAACATCCTGCAGGAGCTCACCGATCAGGGGAACACGGTCCTCGTCATCGAGCACAACCTCGATGTGATCAAAACAGCCGACCATATCATCGATCTCGGACCCGAGGGCGGCGATCACGGCGGCCGCGTCATTGCCACCGGCAGCCCCGAGGAGGTTGCCGCCAACCCCGCCTCCCATACCGGCCGCTATCTCTGTCGTGCCGGCATCCGGCCCGCCACTTCCTGAGAAGCGGGATTCATCATATGTTCACGACGCCGCCCGTTTTTTGTGCGATTATGGAAGCAGAACGATCGCCCGGCCGCCCTGTGCCCCGCTGGCGGCAGCGCCGGATGACAGCGATCGCGGAGAGGAATCAGAACCCATGACATGCAGCAACTGCCACGAAAACGAAGCAGTTATCTTTCTTCATAACCCTGCCTTTGGCCAGAACCGCAGTCTGGACAAGGGCTACTGCCTGCCCTGCGCCATCGAGCTGGACCTCCCAGGCGTCCAGCAGGTCCTTGAGCAGATAGGGGTCAACGACGACAACATCGATCAGGTGACCGAGCAGATGAACGAAGCGATCCAGGCCATGGGCGGTCAGAACCCCATGGAGTGGCTCCAGAACACCGTGGCGCAGGTGGATCCCGGGCAGATGAGCCAGTTCATGAGCATGCTCCAGGGCCAGCTGGAGGGACAGGACGAAGACGGCGGAGACGACGAAGAGGATGAGGAGGAGGCCCCGTCCGAGGCAGCCGAAGAGGATACGGACGACGGGCGTGACGAATCCGACAAATCTGCCCGCTGGCCCAAGCCCCGTTTCCCCTATATAAAGCCGGTGGAGGATGAGGAAAAAGAGAAGGATTCCGACCGCCCCGCCGGGAATGACGGCCGCTCGGTGAGCGAGGCCATCCACATGATGTTTGGCCCGATGCTGTCCGGCCACGGCAGCCAGCTGCAGCCGGCCGCCCGCGGCAGTGACTCCGAAAACCGCGAGGAGGACGACGGCGAGAGCGTCGGCACGGGTCGCCGCGCCCAGCGCAGCGGCCGCCGCAGCCGTCCCCGCAAGCGCCGCTTCCTCGACACCTACGGCACCAACCTCAACCGCGCCGCCAGCAACGGCGAACTTGACCCGCTGATCGGCCGCGAGCGCGAACTCGACCGGGTCATCCAGATCCTGAACCGCCGGACGAAGAACAACCCCGTCCTTCTCGGTGAACCCGGGGTGGGGAAGACCGCCATCGCCCATGGCCTCGCCCAGCGCATCGCGGCCCGCGAGGTTCCCTACAAGCTGCTGCCCATGGAGGTCTACCTGATCGACATGACCGGCCTCGTCGCCGGCACCCAGTACCGCGGCCAGTTTGAATCTCGGATGAAGGGCCTGGTCGACGAAGCACGCCAGATCGGCAACATCATCCTGGTCATCGACGAGCTCCATAACATCATGGGTGCCGGCGATGCCGAAGGCGCCATGAACGCCGCCAACATTCTGAAGCCCGCCCTCGCCCATGGCGAGCTGCGCATCCTCGGTTCGACCACACTCGACGAGTATCGCCGCTTCATCGAGCGCGACTCCGCCCTCGAACGCCGTTTCCAGCGTGTTATTGTTGACGAGCCCGATGCCGAGCTCAGCCTGGCCATCCTCCGCGGTCTGGCCCCGCGCTACGAGGAGCACCACCATGTCAGCTACTCCGATGAGGTCCTCCGCGAGACCATCCGCCTCGCCGGCCGCTATATCACCGACCGCTTCTTCCCGGACAAGGCCATTGACATCATCGACGAGGCCGGCTCGCGCGTGAATCTGACCGACCGCCAGCTGCAGGAGCGGGACGAGATGCGCCAGGAATCCGAGCTGCTCACCATCGAACAGGAACAGATCCAGACGGAGCTCGAGCAGGGCGCGGACGATGTGGCCCTCTACGAGAGGCAGGCCAACAACCGCACCCGCCGCCTGCAGCTGGAGCAGCGCCTCGCGGAGCATGAGGCCAGGACGGCCCCGCTGCCCGTCACCAGTGCCGACATCGCCGCCGTCGTGGAGCTCTGGACCGGCATCCCCCTGGCCCGCATTTCGGAGTCCGAATCCGAGAAGCTCCTGAAGCTCGAGGAGCGCCTGCACGAGCGCGTGGTTGGGCAGGAGCAGGCGGTCAGTGCCCTCGCTCGCGCCATCCGCCGCCAGCGCGCCGGTCTCGGCCGCCGGCGCAAGCCCGCCTCCTTCATCTTTGTCGGCCCCACCGGTGTGGGCAAGACCGAACTGGTCAAGGCCCTCGCTGAAGCCATCTTCGGCTCCGAGGACGCCATGATCCGCCTCGACATGTCCGAATACATGGAGGCCCATACCGTCTCGAAGCTCATTGGCTCTCCGCCCGGCTATGTCGGCTACGGCGACGGCGGCCAGCTGACCGAGAAGGTCCGCCGCCGGCCCTACAGCGTTCTCCTCCTCGACGAAATCGAGAAGGCGCACCCCGATGTCTTCAACATGCTGCTGCAGATCCTCGACGACGGCCGCCTCACCGACGCCCAGGGGCGCACCGTCAACTTTGAGAACACCATCCTCGTGATGACCTCGAATGCCGGCACCACTCTCAAATCACATGCGATCGGCTTTGGCAGCGAGGGCCAGATCGCTCTCGAGAACCGTGTCCGGACCGTCCTGCGCGAGATCTTCCGTCCAGAATTCCTGAACCGCGTCGACGAAACGATCGTCTTCCATGAGCTCAGCCGTGCTGAAATCCGCCAGATCGTGGACCTGATGCTGCGTGAAGTTTCAGAACCCCTCGCCGAGCGCGGCATCGCCCTCAGGCTCTCCGATGATGCCAAGGACCTCCTCGCCGAGCGCGGCTACGATCCGAAGTTTGGTGCGCGTCCTCTGCGGAAGACCATTCAGCGCCTCATCGAGGATCCTCTCGCCGAGGCGACGCTGCGCGGCGAGCTCGACGGGAAGTCCCTGCTGGCGATTACGGTGGCGGATCAGGAGGCCGGCGGCGAACTGGCCTTCGAATTCGCCTAGCGGAGCAGCAAACTATTGTGTGGAACTGATTAGAAGGCTACACCTTCACGCCTGATGACATAGACGATGGTCCTGATAAGAATCCGCAGGTCGGTAAGCAGTGAAAACTGTTCCAGATACATGCGGTCGAAGTAAGCCTTCTGTTCGACAGAGACCAGATCTCTGCCGTTGATCTGTGCAAAACCTGATATGCCTGGCTTCAGATAGTAAACTCCCGTCTGGTACCTGATGAGATCGATTTCGCTTTCCTTAAAAATGAGGGGGCGATAGCCGATAATGCTCATATGTCCGACCAGTACGTTGAAAAACTGTGGTATTTCGTCCAGGCTCGTCCGGCGCAGAAATGAGCCCAGCTTTGTTATGTAGCCTTTGGCATTGCTGAACTCAGTGGTTGCGAGATCGGGAGGTGCTTCGATATACATCGTACGGAACTTGAGAATCGTAAAGAGCTGACGGTTCTGTCCGAGGCGCGTCTGTTTGAAAAACACGGGTCCTTTGGACGTTGTCTTCACCAGGATCCCAATCAGGATCATAGGAACAGTGAGAACAATCAGGGCGAGAAGGCTGAAAAAGATGTCGAGGAAACGCTTTAACGGCAGGTACATACGCTGCATCGAGGTAACGTAATACATGCTGTAGGGGGATGATGGCGCATGCATCCCATGTCGATATTGTTCCAGTATGCTGCCGTCTATTGTGGGTATTTTTTTCGTATCTGAATCAACCACGTCAGCATATACTCCTCGTCTCCGCCGTGCGCGTATTTTCCATATTATAGCGAATATACTTCGCTATCGTATTCCGCTATCTGCTGAGAAATAATACCCACATTCCGCACCCCTAGACCCCCCTTTATCCGAGAGGTTATGACGTGTCATCTGACTCCTGGCTGCAGGCAGACATTCTCATCAAGTCCAAGCCTCTCCAGATAGCGTAGTTGTCGTTCATCTGTTGGTCGCAGAAAAACCCGCTGCCCCCGGATCTTGTACACACGTATGCCTCGCAGTGCCCTTGTCAACATGTACGTCGCCGGACGATCGCTGTCCTGGCTCTTCTTCCAGCCGGGAAGCTTGCTGCCTGTCTCCTGTGAGAATCATGCCGAGGGCATCGATCCGCGAGGGCGTCTTCAGGAACAGATCGTTAACAATCAATGGGTCCTTGAGAAATGCGAAGTTCTGTTCATCGGCGTACTGTCCCTTATAGTTTTGAAGAATGCCTCTGGCGTCGAGCGCATCCTCTGGAACATTGGTCAGGAGTACAAAAAAACCCGCCTTCTTCTCTCTGGCGGCGCCTTTGTCTTCTCTGGGGACAACACGCAACTTGAGGTCATACTTGTCCAGTGCATCGGAATAGATGACAACAGCCCGGTACCAATTGTCACGGTGGATTCTGCCGCCTGACAGCTGGCCGCCGGACGTCTGCGACTGTCGGGGACTTCATTCAATGAACCGATCTCGATCCATTGAGCTCTGTCGACGGCTTCATGGATACTTGTGTCGCAAACCGAAAACGTCGCCGGCAGGCGACTGATGAATCGTGTGTGTCCAGGCGCAGCCAGATTCTTTGTCGTAACCATGGCCGAGTCGGCGATATAGATGAAGGCTCCTTCTCCCAGACCATGCTCCTTCATGAGAGAAGCGATCGACTTCAGAATCCGATGGTTGGATTCCTTGTCCGAGGCGTTCCCGTCAAGTATTTGACCAAAGATCGGAATGCCCATGTCAACACAGAGAAGCTCCGTCATAAACTGCTTCAGGTCCGGACGATGATCCTTGCTGTGGCCCTCTGTAAGATGGGGACCGTCCGTTTCTTCGCCAAAGAGCTCGCAGGATCCCCAGACACTCGCTGACGTCGTGTCATAGCTGATGGTCACAGGATCCAGATGAAAACACCGTACCGCTTGAACGCCCCGTGCAGATAGAATCCGACCTGTCCCACAACGGGCAATGGCATCCAGAGAACGTCCGACATTTGTGTCACTGAGAAGACCGGGATCGATGTCCTCACCCAGCAACAGCTCCCGGTCAATCGCGGCAACAAAATCCTTCAGATGGTTGAGGGACTCTGTCGCGACAAGGCATCAAGGACCAGGGTCTGAACGACCCTGCCCGGGCGCAGCTGCTTCCCGGAAGGAACAAGCTGATCTATTGTTTCGATGAGTCCAGGTTGCCTGCAGTACGCTGCTGCCGGAACCAGAAAGGTATGAAGTCCCGCATCCTCCGTGTGACCGGCATGCAGCTGCATAAGAATCTCGAGCAATTCCTCATGACCGTACGTCGTCATAGGCGCCCTCTTTCAAAAGTTCCAGATTGATATCGGTGATCTGCTGTAAGAGCCTGTCGATTTCCTGTCCCTGACGAAGACCTTCTCTCACCAGGATCTCATGCTTTCTCCTCACATAGCTCTGACGCTGCCTTCCGTCCCTCATGACCGCCACATAATGACGCGGTCCATGCCGCTCTTCCTGATGACATTTACAGCCCGGCCTGACACAGGTCGAATAGCGCTCGATCCAGGTCCCCTGCAGCAGCCATGCCTGCTTTCCAAGCTCCTCAAGGAGCCGGGCACGCTCTCGCAATAACTCATCCATCTTCGCGTTTGACATGCGGCAAGTATAGCGGCATATATAGCGCTATACAACAGGAGAAATAGAGTGCCGTCGAGTGACGGCACGAAAACAACCCTAAACCAGCTCAAAAAGGGTGCGGAATGTGGGTTGCGCCTTCTTCTGCATTGCGTTTCGGTTACACCCGTCGGTCGGAACGATGTCTCCCGTCTCGGGATTCACTTTACCGATGAGTGTTCGTTTCGCCCTGCGCTTTATCGTTTCCTTATCCCGGTACGCCTTTGACTCGCAGGCGATGAAGCTCGGATCACAGATAAACTATGGTATACAAGCCATTCTTAAGAACTCGCTTGGTATCATATATAATTTTACCTTCGAGCAGATTACAGTTGTTTTTTATGTCTTCGTGACCCACCATCAGGACCATGAGGTCAATGTCCCTGACGAAATCACTGAAACTATGATACTGGCCCTCGACCAGATCCTGCTTGACCCACGGATCATAGACTCGGAAGTTATCGACACCTTGTTGTGATGCATGGGCAAGCAGCTGCAATGTAGGGCTTTCGCGCGTGTCATCAACGTTTTCTTTATATGTCAGCCCATACAATCCCACTCGGCCATAATCAGCGATACCCTCCTGAGCCATGATCTCCTTGATTCGATAAAACACATATGCGGGCATATTGTCATTGACTCTGCGCGCAGCGAGAATCAGGTCAACAATATCGGGATTGTCTCCTACCAGGAACCAGGGGTCAATCGGAATGCAATGTCCACCCACACCAGGACCCGGCTGCAAGATATTAACTCGGGGATGTCTATTTGCCAGGCTGATAATCTCGTATACATCGATATCATTTGCATGACATATCTTTGCAAGCTCATTCGCAAAGGCAATGTTGATATCGCGGAATGTGTTTTCCACGACTTTGGACATTTCAGCAGACTTTATGTCTGTTACCACAATTTCACCTTTACAGAACGAGGCGTATATATTTTTCACCCGCAGTCCAATATCGTAATCCTCTGCGCCAATGGTTCGAGAATTTGTGACAAGCTCCTGCAACATGTTTCCGGGAAGTATTCTCTCAGGAGCATGCACCAGGTGAACATCTCTACCAGTTAAGAAACCTCGTCCCGCAATTTGTGGTTTGATACGCCTCTCAATGGTTCCAGGAGAAATAGTGGATTCAATAATGATCACAGACCCGGATAAACAGACATCAAGAATAGAATCTATCGCAGAGACAAGGTAAGAAGGATCGATTTTCTTGGTCAACTTATCATATGGAGTTGGCACAGAAACAATATACATGTCTGCTCTTTGGTATTCAGTTGAAAACTGGATGCTATTCTCTACTGCTTTCAGGAAAAGGTCACGGAGCCCTTCTTCTTCGAAAGTGACCTCTCCTTTTGATAATTGTTCAACCACTCTGGAGTTGATATCGGTGCCAATAACCTCTTCCCCACTCGCTGCAAACATCAAAGCAGTGGGTAAACCTATATAGCCCAGACCAATGACATTAATCATATTTCATATCCCCATTTCTAAAGTCTACAATATAGCATAGATTAGGATTTTCAGTACGAAACCTGATCAATGTACATTTCTGCAGCTGACCGAAATCAGGTGCATAGAAAGTTTGCGGTCCTTCCTCCACAATCTCATACTCACTGTTAGTCGAATAAATGACGCAAACTGTCATTGCATTCAGCTCAACAATAATCCTATCCATTACCCTGTGTACGGAATATGGTTCAGCGACACGCAGATAACTCTCGAGCAGTGTCAATTCACTGCGGGTACTAAAAACATCAGATACAATAAGAACCCGCTTGTCAAGCTCAATTGTTCGAGAGTGTGTGTCACCCAGATAATTCCTGTATGAACCCCGGAAGCGGTTATCAACTAAAGATGCTTGATGGTGAGATGATCGTCTTGCAACCCGATGTTCACTCCAGCACTCTGATTGTTGCACAGCATTTGCAATTGCCGTGTTATGCGCTTCGGTAGATCGAAATAAAGAACGCCAGGGTGTTTGATACGCATATGTACCTTGATTAACGAAAAGAGGCATTTCATGAACTGAGAGTTCAAAACTAAGACAGTCGCAATGACCATGCCCTGAATTCTCATTTGGCCCCACTGCACCCGCATCAATGATCATTGATATGTCCGCATCATATAGCTTGTAAAAGCCAGAGTCTGGATAGCAGTTGCTCTGCGTAACTCGAACTCCGAATCTATCACATGAAGTTTTTAATAGTGCACTGAGATCCTTGGCTACATTATCGCCTGCATCATTGAAAAGAGGAGTCCTCCCCATACCTTCTTCCAACGAGCTGGCTGCTGAAATCATTTTTTCAACATACATTATCAAAATACGATACCGGTGCGGGTCTATCTGTTCATAGACAGCACTCACACGCAGCAGGTTTTCAAGCAGAATCTTGTGATACATCAGGCTTAGTTCATAATGCATACCATCGGGCAAAATCTGGCGCGACAGCTCCCTGATCAGGGCATCAACATGTTTAACAGCCCGATCTCGAGAGTCAAAATAAGCCGAACACAGCGCTGAAGTTAAGAGGTTCTCCAAAAGGTGATTTGCAGATAAGTGGTGCTCTAAATTTTTGGACAGGTAGAGGTATTGTGAA
Source organism: Bacillota bacterium (assembly GCA_030057555.1). Taxonomy (GTDB): domain Bacteria; phylum Bacillota; class Clostridia; order Saccharofermentanales; family Fastidiosipilaceae; genus JAEZYR01. The sequence goes on from JASGUU010000042.1 coordinate 48,145, forward strand.
TACATTGAATCCAGTAAAAGCTGTCTGAAATCGTCAGGGATATCGGACTCAAGCATGCCCAATACGACCAGCCAGTTCTGCAATCTCTTGGAGATTACGTAAGGATGATATTTGTGAGGCGACTCAGATTGCAGCCAGTCCAAAACAATATCCTCAATCAGGATCATCCACCCGGGGTCTTTACCGACAAGATACTCATGAGCCAGAGGAATAAGATACTCCATATACTGAAGATTGAACTGCCATAAAGGCGTTGCATCTTCATGCTCTGTCCGGGAAAAAGTCAATTTCCTGCATTCGTGAAGTAAAGTGATATGGCTTTCTTTTATTTCCTCCACGTCGTAGCGTTCTTCATAGAATTCTTTCCCATCCAAATCGGGCAGAAAGAAGTTCTTCGCGGACATGCCGGGCGTGGGGGCAGGATATTGCTTGACAGCCTGGCCGGAGCTTCTCTTAATATGATAGGTGAAACGTGACAGTATCTGTCGCAGCGAGAGATATCTAAGAGTATGAAAATACAAGCCAAAGCGAGCACGAGCAGTCTGGATGTATTTCAATATACGGCTCATCTATATTATCTGCTCTTCATTTGCTGACTAAAATTTCTGCCTGGCCATTTTTAAGCGCTTCGACCTGCTCATATCTGCTGAGAACAGTCACTTCTACTGGTACTCTGAGGTAATAATATCTGCGATATATTTCGATGCTTTGCCATCACCGTATGGGTTAATAGCCCTGCTCATGGATTCATAGGATTTGGGGTCCGAAAGCAGTTCCTTTAATGCATTATATATTCGGTTCTCATTTGTTCCGACCAGTCTGAGAACTCCGGCATCTACTCCTTCAGGCCGTTCCGTTGTATCTCTCAAAACCAGAACAGGTTTTCCCAAACCAGGGGCTTCTTCCTGAATGCCCCCGCTGTCGGTCAAAATCAGGTAGCTTCGTGCCATGAAGTTGTGGAAATCAAGAACATCAAGCGGTTCGATCATCCGGACACGAGTTTCATCACTCAGTATTGCGTTTGCTGCCTGTCTAACCAAAGGATTCATATGAATCGGGTAAACAACTTTAACATCAGGTGTCTCATTTACAATTCGCCTGACTGCCCGGAAAATATTCTCCATCGGTACTCCAAGGTTTTCACGTCTATGTGCCGTCAAAATGATGAGTCGACTATCGCTGGCCCATTCAAGAACAGGATGCGAGTAATTGGTTCTTACTGTGGTAGCCAACGCGTCTATAACAGTATTGCCTGTAACAAAAATCCTCTCCGGGGCCCTGCCTTCTTTCAGCAGGTTCTCTTTTGCCTGTTCCGTTGGAGCAAAGTGAAGTTTCGCCAGGATGCTGACGGCCTGCCGGTTAAACTCTTCGGGATAGGGAGAGTAGATATTATTGGTTCTGAGTCCAGCCTCAACATGACCGATGTCAATGCGGGAATAATAAGCAGAGAGGGCAGCGGTAAAAGTGGACGAAGTATCTCCGTGTACCAAAAGAAGATCCGGCTTTACCTGGTCCAGAACACTCTTTATGCCTAGCAGTATCTCAGCTGTAACATCAAAGAGCGTCTGCTTCTCTTTCATAATCCCAAGGTCGAAATGTGGTTTTACACCAAACGTTTTCAAGACCTGATCCAGCATTTCGCGATGCTGCCCGGTAACGCACACAATCGTTTCAATTGAAGAGCGCTTCTGCAGTTCCAGAACAAGCGGACACATTTTTATAGCTTCTGGACGTGTGCCAAAGACCACCATCGTTTTCATATAATCATCAGCCTGCCTTTCTTAGACATATTATCACGATCTGGAGCTTAATTCCTCGAATGAAACTCTAATCAATCGTTCAAAAAGTCTGGCGCTATTTTGCCTTGAGTAGGTTGTATGCATTAATTTAATGGCTTTGTCGCGATTTCCAAGGATTTCCTCGTAATTATCCATCATATCTTGAAATGCATCTGCAATAGATGCAAGATTCGATACTGGCATTTTGTATCCGAACCCTGTTACATCAATCAATTCTTCTGCATCTCCGGATGCGACTAAAAAAACCGGGCAGCCGACCCCGAATGAATCGTAGATTTTCGTAGGGATGCTGTCAGTTAGTTTGTCGTTTTTCAAAGAAACAAAACTGACATGTGCTGCCCGGAGCACCGAGTAAACATCTTCATATGAGATTCGCCCGTGGAAAGCTACATTCGTAATCCGTTCTTCAGCGATTCTGCTTTCCAGACGTTCGCGCTCTGCTCCATCCCCGAATAGCAAAAACTGGTACGGGCGCTCTTCATTTTGAAAGGCCTTGGCCAGGTCCAGATAGGCGTCCAGATTCTGAGCATAGCCGATGTTGCCAACATAGACTATATTGATCTTGTCTGCCATCTTATATTTACGGATGACTGCTTCATTAAATACCGTATTGCTATATGAACAGTCAAATCCATTTGCTATTAAGTGCACTTTGTCAGACCTGTCATCTGAATTTCCAGATAGAGAGTTGCGGAGTTTACTTGCTTTCCCTTTTGAGACAGTCGTTACTATAGCGGAGGCGTTTAGCATTCGATTTTTTATCCAGGAGAACAATCGATAATAGATTCCGTCCTCCTTAATGCTATCCATTTCGACTGCTACATCTGGCCATATATCCCGTACATCATATACCAGTAATGCGCGTTTCGCTTTCGCAATAAATAATCCGAATATACTGGCTAACGCAGGCGGCGAAGTGCACACCACAACATCCGGTTTGCTGACAAATAAGGCTGAAATAAACGCACTCAGTCCGAAAGAAAGCTGGTGTAACGCTCGTCGAAGTATTGTCTTCTTTGTCAGTGGAACAGTAAGAGAAAACAAAACTCTCTCGGCACGTCCATTTTGCTGCCAGGACTTCTTGTGCTCCGAACTGGTTATCACGAGAACACGATGACCTTTGGATAGCAGCTCTTCGGCAAACGCTCTCATACGTTTTGCATTTGGAGAACCACCGAGGTTATATTCGTCAGTTACCAGGATAATCTTCATGCTGCTTTCCGCCTGTAGGCACCACGCTTCTTTTTCCTTGCCTATTATATACAGTCTTCACATCTTTCGCGTCTCTGACAGTTTAGTCACCGTCCAGCAAATGTATTATCACGTACTCATGACTCGCCTGTGTCCATGCCACGGCCGGGCCTGGATCGCCGATCGCCATATAAATCCGGCTGGCGGCTCGCAGTGCTGAAGTGTTGCCACAGAGCTTCTGACACTTATCTCTCCGGTACCGTCGTCCTTTGCGACTGCTTACTCTTAAACAACAATCCCAAAATCTTGATTGGCCAGTGCCCGGAAATGTTCTAAGCCTGTAAGGGCAGATGAGCGCTGGATCGTGCAAAGAGCATTTTGCGTCGAGCATGCTCGTCTGCGGGCGCTTCAGCTGCAGTGTCAGGCCAGTCTTATGGATCTGTCAATGTATCCGGCATGCCTGCGTGTTTTTCCATGAAGGCAGAAGACAGGGGCAGTTGATTCCTTTCCTGATTTCACTGCTTTACATGTCCGGCAGCTGGCAAGTGGAGGAGAACACGTTCTTTGTCGCCTTCCTGGCCGCCCTCGTGCTCATACGATCACAGTGCTTGTGTCAGGGATCTCACGCAGCGACAAAACAGCAGGGATTTAGGCGAAATACATTTGAGGTAGAATACACTGCACAAATGGCAAATATGAAAGACTGGTTTTTGATGCCTGGTAGGATAGTCCGCCAGTCAGGGTTATTTACCTGATCCTGAAAAGCATCATTGTTCAAACCGTTTGGAGGTATGAAGAATGTCACTTATGACTTTGTTTCTGCTAACTCATATGCCTAACCCAAGATTGAATAAGAGAATTCGATTGGCTAAGGAGATCGGATCAGCTGAGGTTGTCTGCATAAGAAGGGCCCAGGCCGATCTATGGGAGAAGGAACATCACGATGTTCCCCATCACATCTTCGAGCAACACTATCCAGACTCTGGTCGCATCCTTCAAAGAATCGTACCAGCGCTGAGGTTTGTGAGATACGCGTATGCTCACATGCGTAAGACCAGACCAAAATGCATCTATGTATCGGGTTTTGAGTCTCTTATAGCAGCATCTTTGTATCGTGTAATGAAGCCTAAAACGATTCTTATTTCAGAAGTTGGTGATCTCCGGGAACTGTATACACGGGATTCTTTTCTATCAAAAAGGATTCTTCTTACTCTAAACAAAGTCTTATACGCGCGAGTTTCATTGCTGGTGATCACATCTGAAAAGTTCTATGAGCAGTACTATCAACATCTGATCAGCAGGGAGAAAGTCGTAGTGGAACACAATATACCTGTTCTTGATGCTTTTAAATCATATGTGCGGAAAAGCAAAGGGAAATACACAGTTGGTTTTATTGGCGCGGTCAGATATATAGAACAGTTGAAGATGCTCATCAAATCAACTGCCCGGCTTCCGGTTGATGTTTTGATAGCCGGAGGTGGCGAGAACGACTCGGTGTTTGATGAAATCAAGAGATTCTCGTCCAGTTATACCCATGTGCGTATTACTGGTAAATATAACTATTCATCGGATATTGCTGACTTGTATGGCGCAATTGATTGCGTCTATGCCGTGTATGATGCAGACCTGCTTAATGTGAGAATTGCTCTGCCCAACCGCCTGTATGAAGCTGCATATTGTGGCTTGCCCATCATAGTAGCTAAGAGAACATATTTATCTGACATAGTACAGAAGTATTCATTGGGTTACGCAGTTGAACACGATAACGAAGCAGAGCTGACCGCCGTCATACAGAACCTGCTGGAGAATTCCGATATTACTGATACCTTCGAACATGCAGGAAGGGCTTTCATGGACACAATCGCAGCTTCTGGTGTTGACATTCATCTTCGCAGGCTGATCGGTAATGACGCCTGACCGCTTGCCCCTGGATTCCTGCGAGAGCTATGCCTTATCCACTTTGCGCCCCTTAGCTGATGCAGCTGCGTCATTCCAATACCATGAAGGTCCATGATCTTGAATCAGGGCCTTGACTGTCGGGCGCAGGAGGTCCTCATGGTCGATTGATGTTACGTGAAACATCGCGCAGCAATATAAAAGATAAATGGGCGTATCGCTCTGATGTTTGTTTATGGAGGCAGCCGAAACACTGGTATTGAGAAAGATCCAGAAGGCTTCGATGCTCTGTGCATGTGCTGTGCCGGGAGCAAAAATTGCCTATGTAAAGAACAGACTTGGCATTACTCATCAATACGGGTTCTGCGGATCCAATTGCCTGTTCTGGTAATACGAGGATCATTCTTTGTAGAGAGACGAGCAAAACCATCAGCTTCAGCATTGACAGACGTCGAGCGGAACTTGATGATTTCAAGCTCCTTCCCGTCCAGAGTGAGACGTGTCTGCCTGTAAAAGACCGGGCCGCCATCTTCCAACTTCATCAGTGTTACCGCCGCGCTTTTCCAGATGATATGTGCTGAGGTTGTCCTTGAAGTTGAAGCGAAGCACAGGTGGACGAAAGAGGTAGTATTTCATCACCAGGTTCTGGCTGAATGTATGCGAAAAGGTGCCCTTTGCTGGCTGCACAAACTTCAGCAGGTCATTTCGCATGGCAGAAGGGATCCTGTACAGATAAAGCACCTCGGCTCCTTCTGCATGTTCGACACTATACAACGATCGTAGCCATCACAGATATCATAGTGCAATCATCTCAAGCTGTTTTGGGAAAGGATATTCATCCGTTCTTTGTCCCAGATATGGTTGTCATCATATACGACTGTGGACAGTTCCAGCTCGGCGGTAACATAAGCGAACAGGCAGGTGGCTCTTTCAGAACGCGCTTTGCGCTCTGATATCAGGCCATTCAGGACGGCGCAGCAGGCCCTGCATGTACTCCTCAATTTGACAGCTGAAATTCAGGTTGAGAAGAAATCAAACACTCGTCAGTTGACGTGGAGCTCAAACGTTCAAGATGCCCAACAGCAGTACCGAATATGAGCCATGGCAGAAATCCGATCGTGACATCTCTGAAGAAAAAGAATCCAGTTGAAAACACCTGGTAAATGAGCAGTCCAACAAATGAAGCGAGTGTTAATAAAAATGCTTCACGTTCATGATTCCGAAGTCGGGGAAGGGTTAATCTGGCAAAATAATATCTTAGCAATACCACCACCAGTGAATACTGTAAGAGGACACCAAAAAGCCCGTAGTTCACAAAGATGTTGAGAGGCTCTGACTCTATTCCCCATGGGATCTTGCTCAAATTAATAATAGGATTTGAAAGGCCGAACAAATAATCCGAGCCTCTCATTAAGGAGAAGAAATATCTTGGTTGAACAGTGAATCTTTCTCCACCGGCAGAATAAAATAATCGCAAAAAGCGATTAAACATAAAGGTTATGTAATTATTGCCAGACAAATATAACCCCATGCATATGACAATTAAAAGCGAACCCATAATAGCAGCGATATAAATAATGCGTTTTCGGTTTTTTGAATAATAAAGACCAATGAGCAAGAACAATAAAATGGCAAATAAAGCTGATGCAAGTCCTGCGCGAGATAAACTCGCCAGGATATTAACAGTAGAGAAAAGCAACAACAGCAAACTGGCTCGGCGTGATGCTTTATCAGCTATGAGCACTGCAACGGAGTAGACTGCAACAAAGACAGCAAATCCCGCATTGGCAGTGGCATTCCTCGCAAAACCATGTATCCTGGTCAGGTACAGTGGCAGGACTAACTTGTCAATTTGCAATTGCCCGTCTCTGAAAGGATATAGCTTAATAAACACGATCCGCCCCGGCCACGGAATCCATTGCAGAATACCTATGAGCATGGCGAGGATGAAAACAAAGATAAAAGAGCGGATGATCAGCCTGGTCTTAACCAGGCCGGTGTACGACATGATAAACATGAACGTAAAAAAGATCGCTCTGGCAACATATTGTATGGTCTCTCTGGGGAATAAAAAATAGCCAAGCCGCATTCGTGTTGAAATGAACGTGGAGAGC
>JASGUU010000043.1 GCA_030057555.1 Bacillota bacterium
GTGGACTGCCCAGAGGTCTGAGCGAGGAAGAGTATATTAATGGTCAAATTTCGATTCTTAGAAATGAGAAAATAGGAAGCTTATTTAATCGACTAGGATTGATTGAAAGATTTGGCACAGGCATAAAGAGAATAAGACATTTATATAAAGGAAAAGCAAGAAAACCAATCTTTCAAGTTTACCCTAATTCAATAACTGTTAGATTACCTGTGTTGATTGATGAGATACAAGGTTTAAGTGAAAATGCTTCTGTTGTTTTGCAGGTAATGCCTAATAAAGAAGAATTAAGCAGATTGGAAATTGAGAAGTTAACCGGATTTGACAAAAATAAAAGCATAAGAGCATTAAATCAATTAATGGAAGAGAATTTGGTCAAAAAAGTGGGATATGGAAGAGGAACCAAGTATATAAAAGTTTAATTTAAAATATTAGGAGTTCTTAAGACCTCTAAAAACCTATAAAGAAATAAAGGATATATACTCGTTTCTCATGACCGTGAATTTATCAATCAGACCTGTGACAAGATTTTCGAACTTTTCAATGGAGAGCTGAAAAATCTGGGCCCGTTTTTTTATTCGAATCCGTGGCAACAAATTGACAACAAAAATAAGAGTAGCCATGAGAAAAGGGGTAATAGGAATAATAGAGATAAACGGAATCACATCGTATAAGCAAAATTGTTTAAGTTACGTATCCAGTGATCGAGTACGAATTGATGCACACCAGCACAATAGCATTCCGACCCCGGCATCATCCGAAGACAAAGCAGGATGTACACCCTTTCCCTCGGAGGCACACGCCATGAAATACGTCTACCCCATCCTCATCACCGAGCTTCAGGATGAAGTCCCCTTTTTCGTTTCTCTCCCCGATTTCGATCGTCAGACACAGGGCATGTCGCTGGCTGACGCGATCGACATGGGTGCTGATCTGCTCTCCAGCCTGCTTATAGACCGCGAAGACAGTGGCACAGAGCCACCAGCTCCCAGCGACTGGTACGAGCTGACGAAGAAGTACCCTGAAGCGATGGTGTCGCTGCTTTCTGCGGATACCACTGCCTGTCGCTGCCTGTACGGATCTCAGCCCTCCGAAGATAAGGACAGCCCCCACGCTGAATACAAGATTTGAAGCAGCCAGCATCAAGTTTCGGGAGGGCTTCTGGAATACCAAAACAGGTTCTGCTCCTGTGGACTGCCCGTTCTGTCCGCACGCCAGCTTTTCTCGGAATGTTCTCTGCCTTCCCGGCTGCAATCGCTTATAGTTAGTAAAGAACGTTTTCTATATGAGCACATATCCGGCATACTGTGAGAAGCACGCAGTCCACCCGGACCGTGAGCACCAGCCATACAGGAGGAAGTGACAGGCATGAGCGACAACAACAGGCAGGTACTGCAGAGCCCGACGGCCGGCTACATCCCCGGCTACCCCCGACCCCAGTTCGTCCGCCCGGAATGGGAGGATCTGTGTGGCGAGTGGAACTTTGCCTTCGACGATGGCGATATCGGTCTGCGTGAGGGCTGGGCCACAAAGGGCCTCGGCGGGGCACCGGAACAGCTTCAGATCCGTGTGCCCTACAGCTATGAGACCACTGCTTCCGGCATCGGCGACACCACACACCACCCGGTTGTCTGGTACGAACGCACGGTCGAGATCGAGGCGGAGCAGCTCACGGCGGAGCGGGCGGTCGTCCTGCTCTTCGAGGGCGTCGACTACGAATGCCGGGTCTGGATCAACGGACAGCTCGCCGGCAGCCATCGCGGCGGCTATCATCGTTTTTCTTTTGACATCACGACACTGCTCGAGGCCGGCCCCAACCGCCTGACCGTGCGGGCCACGGACCGCCCCGACCGCCAGCTTCCGCGCGGCAAGCAGCGCTGGATGCCGGAGAGCTTCGGCTGCTGGTACGAGCAGACGACCGGCATCTGGAAGCCGGTCTGGCTCGAGTTCCGGCCGCGCGTCGCCCTCGACGGACTGCGCATGGAGACGGACAGCGAGCGGCGGGAGCTGCGGCTTGGCGTCGGCCTGGTCGACGGGCTGGCCGTGGTGCCGGAAGGACTCGGGCTGAGGGCGGTGGCGAGCTTTGCAGGAACGATCATATCTTCTATTACGCAAAGCCTCCCTCCCCTCGAGCGTCATTTTCATCTGACGCTGCCGCTCGACTCTACGGCGATCGGGGACTGGGGCATGCGCCTCTGGCAGCCGGGGCAGCCCGCGCTCTACGATCTGACGCTGGAGCTTCTCGACAGCGGCGGTCGGGTGCTCGACCGGGTGGAGTCGTATTTTGGCTGCCGTGAGATCCGCATTCATGAGGGCCGTGTCTGGCTCAACGGACATCCGCTTTTTCAGCGCCTGATTCTGGATCAGGGCTACTGGCGCGAGACCGGGCTGACGGCGCCCGACGAGGCGGCGCTGCGGCGCGATGTCGAGGCGATTCTGGCGCTTGGCTTCAACGGCCTGCGCAAGCATCAGAAGGTCGAGGACGAGCGTTTCCTCTACTGGTGCGACGTGCTGGGCGTGCTGGTCTGGAGTGAGATGGCCGCGAACTACAGCTTTACGGCGGCGGGCTGCCGGGCCTTCACCGAGGAGTGGGTGGCCATCGTGGAGCAGATGCGCAACCACCCTGCGATTGTCTGCTGGACGCCGTTCAACGAGTCCTGGGGCGTGCCGGAGATTCAGCACGCCGTGGATCAGCAGAACTTCACGGTGGGGATCGTGCAGCTGACGCGGGCGCTTGACCCGACGCGGCCGGTGATTTCAAACGATGGCTGGGAGCACACGGACTCCGACCTGATCACGCTGCATGATTACGAGGCCTCGGGCGAGGCCTTCGCGGCGCGCTACCACGGTGACGGGCTGCTTCAGATGCTGGCGAACAAGGTGCCGTTCAATCGTGCGAAGCTGGCCTTCGCTGATGGCTGGGAGTGGCGGGGCGAGCCCATCCTGATCTCGGAGTACGGCGGGATCGCATTCGCGCCGCGCGAGGGCGAGGTGGCCGGCAGCTGGGGCTACGGCGACCGGGTAGAGGACGAGGCGGCCTTCCTGGCGCGCTATGCCGCGATCACGGAGGCGATCGTCGAGCTCGAGGGCTGTGTCGGCTTCTGCTACACGCAGCTGACGGATATCCAGCAGGAGGTCAACGGCCTGATGACGATCGACCGCGAGTTTAAGATTGATCCGGTGAAGATCGCGCCGCTGACACGCTACCGCAGCGCCCGCCGGGCGTAGGAGGCGGGGTCCGGTGGCGGCGTCAGGCTCTCTTTGTTTTCAGGCTGTTCCTGGAGCTGGGTAGAGTATGCAATGAGCAAAAAATCAAGTTATGCGCTGTTTGGCGTACATAACTTGCATTTCCGTGCAAATCCTGCTCAACGTTTCAAGTTATGCGCGTTTTGGCGTGGATAACTCGATTAATTGCTCAGCAACCCGCTATGCAACAGGAAAGCCCGGCACGGTGCGGGCGAACACAGCTCTACACGCCCGCCAACATTACGAACAGGTGCCTGTCATAGTGTCGACAGGCACCTGTTTCATTCGAGCGGCTACACCTCGCAGGCGCGCCTGCGCCCCACCGGGCCAGCCGGGTCAGCGGCCCGCCTTCCGCCGCATCTTCCGCGCGCCGCGGCGCACGAATTTCGTCGCACGACGCGCCGTGTTCAGCACGTCCCCGACGGCCTCGACGGTCGAGCGCGGGCGGTGGAAGAAGCCGACCACGCCGGACACGAGGTCGGACGCATCGGTCACGGTTTCGCTGACGCTGGAGACAGCGCCCTTCAGCGAGCCGGTCATCTCCTTCGCGTCGCCCATGATGTCGGGCACCTGCGTCGCGAGATCATCGGTCAGGTCGACCATGTTGCCCGAGATGATCTTGACATTCTCCATGGTCGCCGGCATCTTCTCGAGCGAGCTGCGCACGGACGGCGCGATGTCATCGACCAGCTGGTTGACACGCGTCAGCGTACCGATCAGCTTCACGATCAGGATGATCGCGGCGATCATCAGGGCCACGCCGGCCAGGCTCAGCAGCGTCGTCCAGACATCCTGCAGCGCTACGGTCGTAGCTGAGTAAAGTTTAATCGAGGTCGTCATCCCTCACCTCCGAAGATCTGTCGTCCGGCATCATGCCGAAGCGAAAGCGGCTGGCTTATGCCTCTTCGGCTGCGTCCTCGGCGACCTCTTCGTCCTCTTCGAGCAGATCGGCCACGTCGGCGGCACCCCTGGCTTCACGGCGCAGACGGCGGCCGGCCTCGCGGGCTTCGCGCGTCTCTTCGTCCTCTTCGAGCAGCTCGGCGGCGCTGCGGGCGGCCTGCGCGGCCCTGTTGCGCAGCTTATGCACCTGGCGGCCGACATCGTCACCGACATCACTGGCGGTCTCGCGCAGCTTCTCGGCGGTTGAGGCACTGACATCGCGGACCTTCTCGTAGGCGCGGCCACCGGCATCGGCGATCTTCTCCGCCGCATGGACAGAGGCGTCCCGGACGGCCTGGGCGCCCTTCACCGAGACCTTCGCGATATCCCCGCGCGTCTCGGCACCGGACTTCGGCGCAAAGAGCAGACCGGCGACGGCTCCGCCTACCGCACCCACCACCACGCCAATCAGGGCGGCGCGCTGCCGATTGCGGCGGTTCTGTCCTGTAAAGGCACCAATAATCTCTTCAAAGAACATTCTCTTCTTCCTCCTGCAACTCCCGCATGTCAGACGGGCTTCTTATTCGCTTTCAGGGTCGATCTCCTGCTCCCCCTGATCTGCGGCGGCTGTGACAAAGATCAGTTTACCACTTCACGCGCCTCCGCGTCTGAAACTTACAGAAAACGAACGAAAAATGCGTCAAAGTTTTGGTCTAAATCACAAATAGGCGTGATAAACTCATAGTTCGGACAATTTTAACAAGGAGACGTGAGTGACAGACAGACACGAGACGATGGATCCGGGGTCAGTCCCCCTCATCGCGATGAGCGACAGCCAGATCCGTGCCCGGGCCGGCAGCCAGCTCGTCTGGGACGGCGCCTTAAGGTTCTGTGTGGCGAATGAGGTGCACCTGCTCGCAAACGAGCGGTCGCGACGCTATGTCCATGCCATTGTCGGCGGCGCGCGGGAACAGTACCACGTCATCGTCAAGCTCGACCGGCAGCGCAGCCCGGTCAGTGTAGCCTGTAACTGTGCGGTCTTTGCCGAAACGAAAGCTGTGTGCAGACATGTCATCGCCGTCTTCCTGTATGGCAGCCGTGAACCCTATCAGGGCGAACCGGAGCCCCAGGAGCCGCCCAGTCCCTGGACGAAGCCGGAGGCCGGAGCCGACGACGGCTTTCTGACCTATCAGCCGCAGATTGCCGCGGAGGCGAAGGAGAGAGGCAAAGCCCGCCCCGGCCCTCCCGACGATCTGGAGCATGAGGAGCGCTACGATCCCTTCGAGCGCTACCGGCCGCCAGCCGCGCCCGCAGCCGGGCCCGCCCACATCTCCGCACCGCCGCCGCAGCCGGCCCTGTTCCGGACACCCCGCCATACCGGCCGCGTCAACCGCGCCCTGCTCGACCGGCTGGGAACCCGTCCCGCTCCCGACACGGCAAGCCCGATCCGCATCCGCTTCGAGCTCTCGCTGTTCGTCCGGCAGTTCCGCCCCGCCACGCTCTCGCTACGCATCGGCTACCGCGATGGCGGCCACGCCTATGTGGTGAAGAAGCCCGCCGAGCTCATCGAGAGCCTTACGAGCGGACGGCCGCTGGAGTTTGGCAAACAGTTCACCCTTGAGCCGCAGGAGCAGCCGCTCAGCCCGGCTGACCAGGCCCTCCTCGACTGGCTCGCCGCCGAGAATCAAAAGTCGCAGGACTATGTCGGCGGCGGCTGGCGCGATCGCTCCGATTTTCTCCAGAACCGCGACATTCCCCTGAACCCCGGGCGCCTCGCGGACCTGCTGCAGCTGGTGGCACGCTTTGCAGAGGACATGGACCTTGGCATCCTCATGGATGGCCGGCTGATGGATATCCCGATCTGCCGGGGCTGGCCGCCACCGCGCTTCGCGCTCAGCGCGCATGTCGAGGGCAGCCGCCTGCTCCTGACGACGACGGGGGCTGCCGATGCTCCGCCCGTCCCCTGCTACAACACCCAGCACGAACTCACGGGGCTTGAATACCGCGGGCGCGGCGAGAGCGGCATCCGGACCTGGCCGCCGCCTGGCACCGGCAGCCGGCCGCAGCCGTCCCCGGACGCGCTTTATCTGCTGACGCCGGACGCGCGCCTGCTCCTCTATCAGGACCGCCTCTACCTGACACCGGACGAGGCGGTGGGCCGCGCCCTCTACAGCGTCATGGCGACGCCGCCGCATGTGGGCATCGACAGCGACTACCGCGAACTGCACTTCGACGACAGCGAGACAGCCGAGCTGCTCGAGCGGCTCCGGCAGCCCGTGGCCGGGGACAACGCGGACATCTACCACATCGACCCGGCGATGGCCGCCGAGATCGACACCACCCCGACGCCGCCCTCGCTCTGGCTCGACCGCGAGGGCCGCCAGCTCGTGGCGAAGCTGCGCCAGCCGCTGCCCGAGAGCCGGCGGCGCTGGGTGCTGCGCGACCGCACGGGCGCGGCCGCCCTCAGCACGGCACTTAGAGACGCGGGCTTCCGCCCGCTCGACGGCCGCCACCCCCTCGTGCGGCAGGCCGAGGCCGGCGACGAGCTCTGGCTGCTGACGGACGATGCGGCCATCTACCAGTTCCTGTCCGACACCCTGCCGCCCCTCATCGAGCACTACGCCGTCTATCTCTCCGAGGCACTGAAACGCCTGCTTGCGGGCCCCCTGCGACCCTTCCGCATGCACAGCCGCCTGAACCGCGAGAGCCAGCTCATTGACATCGAGCTCGACGACTGCCCCTACAGCCCCGAGGAGCTCGAGGCCATCCTCGAGGCCACGCGCGAGAAGCGCCGCTTCGTCCGCCTCAGTGACGGCCGTTTCCTGACCCTGCTCTCCAGCGGTGAAGACCGTGAAGACCCTGCGGATGCTGATGCCGGCAAAGACGGGGACATCCACACCGCCGATCCTGTCGACCTTAGCGCCGCCACGGACAGCGTCGATCCGGCCCGCGTCCTCGCCATCCTCGACACCCTCTTCAGCTGGGGCGCCCGCAGCAGGGCACGCGCCGATGGCAGCACGACACTCGAACTGCCGGTCGGCCGCGCCCTCGCCCTCGCCGCTCTGGCCGACGACGCCGGTGAAACCGGCAGCCCGCTCACCCGTGATGCCGGGCTCGCCCGGCTCGACCGCGTCTTCCGCGATCCCGCCGACAGCCGCATCCCGCTGCCCACAGGCCTCCACGCCGAGCTGCGCCCCTATCAGAAGGTCGGCTTCCAGTGGCTGGCTTTGCTCGCCCAAAATGAACTTGGCGGCATCCTCGCCGACGACATGGGCCTCGGGAAGACTCTGCAGGCTCTCGCCCTCATCCTCCACGTGCAGCAGCAGCGCGAGGCGGCCGGCGAAACCCCGCTCCCCTCCCTCGTCATCGCCCCGACCTCGCTGATCTTCAACTGGTATGACGAGACCCGCCGCTTCGCCCCGGAGCTCCCGATCACGGTCGTCGAGGGCAGCCGTGCCCAGCGCGAGGAACGCCTCGCCGCTGCCGGCTCCTCGGATCTCATCGTCCTCTCCTATGCCGTCCTGCGCCGTGACATCGACCTGCTGCGCCAGCTGGTCTTCGCCTGCTGCTTCCTCGATGAGGCCCAGGCGATCAAAAACGCCGCCACCCGCACCGCCCGCGCCGTCAAGGCCCTCCGCGCCACTCACCGCTTCGCCCTCACCGGCACCCCGATCGAGAACGCCCTCAGCGAGCTCTGGTCCGTCTTTGACTTCCTGATGCCGGGCTATCTCGGCAGCGCCGCGCGCTTCCACCGCCTCTACGTCGACGAGGGCCGCACCGAGGCCCTGCGCCAGCTCGTCGCGCCCTTCATCCTGCGGCGCATGAAGTCCGAGGTCCTCAGGGAACTGCCGGACAAGATCGAAACCATCATCCACTGCGACATGACCGTCGAGCAGCGCGCCCTCTACCTCGCCTGGCACCAGCGGGCGGTGGATCAGGTGACGAACTTTGCCAGGCAGAAGCAGCCGACCGCTCGTGCCCGTGCCCGCTTCGGCGTCCTCGCCATCCTCACCCGCCTGCGTCAGGTCTGCTGCCATCCCGCCCTCTTCGTCGAGAACTACCGCGGCGGCGCCGGCAAGTTCGCGGCGCTTGACGAGCTGCTCGACCGCCTCCTCGCCTCGCGGCACCGCATCCTGCTCTTCTCGCAGTTCACGACCATGCTCGCCCTGATCGGCGAGCGCCTCGAGGCCCAGGGCCGCCCCTATTTCTATATCGATGGGGCCGTGCCGGCCGCCGAGCGCCTCGACCTCGTGCGCCGCTTCAATGCCGGCGAGAACGATCTCTTTCTGATCTCGCTGCGGGCCGGCGGCACCGGCCTCAACCTGATTGGCGCCGACACCGTCATCCACTACGACCCCTGGTGGAATCCGGCCGCCGAGGAGCAGGCCAGCGACCGTGCCCACCGCATCGGCCAGAAGCGCGTCGTCCAGGTCTTCCGCCTGGTCATGCGCGGCAGTGTCGAGGAGCGTATCCAGCTGCTGCAGGAGACCAAGCGCGAACTCGTGCGCGAGGTCATCCGCCCCGGCGAGAATCCGCTGACGCGCTTGTCGGCTGCCGAGCTCACCAGCCTGATCGGGAGCGGGGCGGACGATCCGGGCGTTGCCTGGCCGGCCGAAGTCGCCGACAATGAGGAAGACAGGGAGGACGATGCACCATGATGATCGGCAAACGCTACAATGCCCGGCCGCTCGCGGCCGACCCGTCCCGTACGCGTGCGCTCGGCCGGCTTGACTGGCTGCGGGTGCGAGACGACGAGAGCGGCGGCGACGTTCTTGGCGGGCGGCAGCAGTGGTTCGAGGAGAAGTACCGCCGCCGGCGTGGCTGCGGCCCTGTCGCGGCCGCCAACATCACCGCCTACCTCGCACGTCAGGGCCAGCTTGTGTCCCTCTATCTCCCCTATCTTGAGACGTCGCGCGCTGCGGGTTACATCGATTCCGACCATGTCTTCGAGCATGGCGCCTTCACCCAGCACATGCGCGCCGTCTGGCACCATGTCACCCCCGGCCTCCTGGGCCTTCACAGCACCCAGGCCTTTGCCGACGGTGTCCATGATTATGCCCGCGAACATGGTGTCGGGCTCGATGTCGAGGCCTACCGCGTCAGCCTCACCCACCGCCGCAACCGCCGCAGCTTCCGCCGCCTGATCCAGTTCGTCTCAGAGGGGCTCGAGGCCGACATCCCCGTCGCCTTCCTCAACCATTCTGCCGGTCAGGCGCGTGAGATCGAGTCCTGGCACTGGGTGATCATCACCGGGATCGAGGTCAACCACGATGAATCCCAGGCGGAGGTGCGGGTCGCCGATGCCGGCGTCGAGAAGACCTTCTCCCTCGACCGCTGGTTCTATACCTCGCGGCTCGGCGGCGGCTTCGTCCGCTTCGCGAATCCGCGCTCGCTCTATCTGGCGACCGGAGGTTGAGCGGGGAGGCAGCTCCTGGTGGTCAACCTGGCTATCCCAATCGATTTGGGATAGCTCCTCATCCTGACCAGCACTCTGCTCTAACCAATACCAACAAACGGGCCGCCTCATCCGAGACGGCCCGTTCTTCCTCAACGAATCAGCAACAGGGATCACTCCCAATCACCAGGACCCTCAAAACGTCAGATAGTCCTTATTGGCCTCGAACATCTCGTCGACCATGTCCTTGATCTCCTGCATGCCGAGCACGGATGAGGTCAGCGGGTCAAAGAGAATGGCGTGGAAAACCTTGCGCCGGTCACCCTCACGAAGGCCGGCCACCGCCAGCTCCTCGCAGCGCGCACTCGTGTTGAGCATCACCGCCAGGTGATCCGGCATGGCTCCCACGTGGAACGGGCGCAGCCGATTCCGCGACGCCAGCACCGGCACCTCGACGCAGCAGTCGGGGGGCAGGTTGTCGATCAGGTTCTTGTTCAGCACGTTGCCGTTGAACTCGAAGGGCGTGTAGTCGCCGAAGCAGGCATTGAAGATCGACGACGCATATTCATGGCCGCGGCTGATATCGATCTTCTCCTGCGCCAGCCAGTCCTCGATGTCCTTCACCCAGTCATGTTCGCGGCGCAGATACTCATGCAGGATGTAGGCATGGTGACCGGGATTCCAGCCCGTGCCATGGGTGCAGTAGCGCTCAATCAGGTCGGGGCGCTTCCGGAACCAGGCGTTGTACTCGCTGTTGTGGCCCGAGCTCTCGGTCACGTAATAGTCCAGGTGCAGGAACATCTCATTGCGCACCTGCTCCTCGTTATAAATGGCCTCATTCTCAGTGATCGCACGCCGGATCGCGGGGTAGGCATCCTGCCCGTTCACCTTGTAGTCCAGATAGAACGCCGTATGGTTGATGCCCGCACAGGTATAGGTGACCTCATCCATATCGGCCCCGATCCAGCGCGCCAGCATCTCAGCCGTCCCCTGCACCGAGTGGCACAGCCCCGTCACATTGACCTTTGTCTCCGCCAGCAGATAGCGGCAGAGCATGGCCATCGGATTGGTGTAGTTCAGCACCACCGCATTCGGGCAATACTTCTCGATATCGCGGCAAATAGCGAGCATGTCCGGGCCCGTGCGCAGGAAACGGAAGATCCCCGCCGGTCCTCTGGTATCGCCTACGTTGATGTCGACCCCATACTTCTTCGGGATCTCAATGTCATGGCGCCAGATCTGCACACCGCCGGACAGAATCGTGATCGCGACGCCATCGGCGCCCTCCAGCGCCTCGGCCCGATTCTCCGTTGCCGTCACGGTTGCCGGGTAGTTCCCCGCCGCCACGATCTTATCCACCGCCTGCTTGATGTAGCCAAGCCTGGTGGGATTGATGTCCATCAGTGCGATGTGGGCATCGGCAAACGCAGGGAAGGACAAGATATCCTTCACCAGCGTCCTGGTGAACCCAAAGCTGCCTGCGCCAATAAAGGCGATCTTCCTGGCCATAAACATATCCTCCTGCTTTCTCTGTGCTGCCATTTGAAGCGGCGGCTTCATCATGCCACGAATGCATGCAAAGCTCTAGCCGTCGCCCGAACCTCCCTTTACCTCTGCTGCTCATCCTTGTTCTCCGTTTGTACATTTCCTGCACAAATACCGACCATTACCGATTGAACATGTCAGGATATCCGCTCCCGATCATTGCCGCTTTTGCCTCTTATCCTCAGAATGACAACAGGACTCTGCACGCTGATTCCGCATATCAGGAGAAACAGGCAAACCGACCAAGGAGGCCTCCCATGCGTCTGACACTCGACACGAACTGGCGGCTCGTCCATCGGCCACTCGACTGGACCCGTGAACAGGCGGCCGCCGTTCTGGCGGCGGATGACTGGCTCGACGCCGGCGATCTCCCCTGCGACGTCCACCTGCCCCTCATCCGCGCCGGCATCATCCAGGATCCGGTCGTCGCCGACCACTGCTACGACGCCGAGTGGCTGGAGCGCCGCAGCTGGTGGCTGCGCCGCGACTTCACGCTGACGGCAGCCGACCTCGAGGCGCGGGAGGCGAGGCTCGTCCTGGAGTCGCTCGACCTGCTGGCAGATATCTTCATCAACGGCGTGGCGGTCGGGAGGCATGCGAGTGCGCATGTTCCCTTTGCCTGCGATATACGCCGCTGGCTCAGGGTCGGCAGCAACAGCCTGCTCGTCCGCCTGACGGCCGGGGCCGAGGCCGTCTCCCCCGCCGAGCTCGACTACCTGAGCGATTATGTCAGCACCGAGCGCGACGGCGGCCGCGGCGATCGCGGTGAGAAGGCGCGGGCCATGCTGCGCAAGCCGCAGTACGTCTACGGCTGGGACTGGGGTCCGCGCGTCGCCACCATTGGCATCATGAAGGGGGCCTGGCTCGAGTTGCCCGGCGATCTCGCTGTGACGCGCCTGCAGGCGGTAACGCTCGCCATTGAGCCCGAGCCGGTCGTGCGCTTCACGGTCGAATTCGACAGTCTCCTGCCGATCTCCACGCAGGAAGTGCGGGTGGCGCTGGCCGTGCACTACGAAGGCAAAGTGATCTGGAGCGGTGAGCGTCCGGTGCTGGCAGTTTCTGGCGTCAACTACGAGGACTTCACGGCGACGCTGCCGGGCGCGAAGCTCTGGTGGCCGAACGGGGCGGGCGAACAGCCGCTTTATGAGCTGACAGCAACGGTGACGGGCGCCACGACGACAGTGGAATCGAAGCCACTCGACTTCGGCATCCGCACCATCACCCTCGACATGACCCCGGATGCGGTCGGGGGAAGGCGCTTTGCCGTACAGGTGAATGGCGTGTCTCTTTTCGCGAAAGGCGCCAACTGGATCCCGACCGACTCTATCTACGCCCGCACGGACGATGCCAAGTACGAGATCCTGATCCGCGAGGCCGCCTGCGCGAACTTCAACATGCTGCGCGTCTGGGGCGGCGGCAACTATGAGCGCGACATCTTCTACGAGCTCTGCGACCGCTACGGCATCCTGATCTGGCATGATTTCATGTTCGCCTGCGCCCTCTATCCCGACGATCAGGCGTGGTTCCGTGAGCTCGTGCGGGCCGAGATCGACTATCAGACGAAGCGCCTGCGCAGCCATCCCTCGATGGCGCTCTGGTGCGGTAACAACGAGAACCAGTCGATCTATCAGGGGGTGCTGGGGAGCGGGGATCCTGCGCTGCCGACTGGCGGCCTCCGGATCTACAACTACATGGCACCCCAGATCGTGCGCGCCAACTGCCCTGAGATACCATACTGGCGCAGCAGCCCCTACGGCGGTGTCCGGCCGGACGACAACGAGATCGGCGACC
Source organism: Bacillota bacterium (assembly GCA_030057555.1). Taxonomy (GTDB): domain Bacteria; phylum Bacillota; class Clostridia; order Saccharofermentanales; family Fastidiosipilaceae; genus JAEZYR01. The sequence continues at coordinate 12,854 of JASGUU010000043.1, forward strand.
GCCACCACTGGGGCGACTGCACCATGAATGCGGACATGGAGAAGCGCATCACGCCGGAGGAGTACGACCTCGTGACCTCGCGCTTTGTTTCGGAGTATGGCTACATCGGGCCCTGCTCGGAGGAGACGATCCGTCGCTACTACGGCGACCGTCCGTATGCGCCCGGCGACGCGATCTGGGAGCTGCACAACAATACCTTCGAGAAGGCCACCGTCCCCGCCGGCATCCGCAAGCACTACTGTGAGCCCGACGGACTCGACACCAGGGACTATCTGCAGTACGCGCGTCTGGTTCAGGCGCTGATGTACGGCTATTCGCTCGAGGCCATCCGCAACTACCCCCACTGCGATGGCGCCCTGTTCTGGATGTACACCGACACCTGGGGTGAAGTCGGCTGGACCATCATCGACTACTACCTGGATCTGAAGCCGGCTTACTATGCGGTGAAGCGCGCCTTCGCCCCGCTCAAGCTGATTCTGCGCAGGGACGGCGGCACGGTGCGGGTGACGGGGATCAACGACACGGCCGCGGCGTCGACCTTTGCGCTCGAATATGGCCATGTGAGCTTCGACGGGGTCTATGACAGCCGCGTACAGAAAGTGGTGCTCGAACCCTTCAGCCGCCGTGTGGTGCTGGAGTTCGAGCTTGGCGGGAACTGGGATCTCAGGCGGGGTGTGGTCTTCGCGCGTGGCGGTGATGCGCCTCTGGCCCTGCTGCGGACGGGCTGCTTCCGCGACTACGCGGCCGCCCCGAGTGTGGTTGAGATCACCGGGGTTGAAGCCGACGGCACCGATCTCGTGGTTTCTCTCAAGTCCAGCGGCTACGCACACGCGGTGGCACTCGACCTGCCGGCCGCTGTGCACCTTGATGATGCCTGGTTTGACATGCTGCCCGGGGAGAGGCGCAGCATCCGGATTTCAGGCGGCGCCGGACGCTGGCGGGCGGAGGAGCTGCGACCCGTCTGGCTGGCGCCGGGCGGCGTGGTCCACGGCGGGTGAGAGCGCCGATCCACTCCCTCTTTCCACAGGAGCGGATCGGCTGACCCTCTGTCAGTTCCTGCAGCTCAGCTGAAGCCAAGCCGGCAGCTTAGGCGGTAGGCGCCCTCGCGCAGGTCGAAGCGGGGATCGAGCACCGTGCTCCAGGCCATCATCCCGCCGATCTGGGCGTGGGCGGCATCGAGATGCAGCCAGGCCTCCGGACGCCGGACGAGCTCGTGGTCGTGGCGCGCCGCCTGATAGTCCTCGGGTGGATTGTGGTGGACGTCGAAGTGGAAAGGCGTCACGGCCTCCGCCCGGATCCTACGGCCTCTGTCATCAGCGAGCTCGAGCCAGCGCGTGCCCTCGTGGCCACCAGTCTCCGATGGCGGAATAAAGGGGAAGTGCTCCGCCTCGACCGTACTCTCCCAGACACCGAGGCGCGTGCCCTCGAGGCGGTCGGGATAGCTCTCGCCGGGGCCGTAGCCCAGGTAGCAGAGGCGCTCAAAGCCCGGCGCCAGCACCAGCTGCAGGCCGACGCGCGGCAGCATCAGCGGCGCGACGAGAGTGTCAAAGTCGAGCTCCACCTCGAGCCCGCCGTCCTCAATCGTATAGGCGAGGCGGCACAGAGCCTGGGCGTCGCCGTCCTTATTTACCGGGAAGCAAAACTCCAGGCGCACACGATTCTCCGCCTCGAGGATCCGGCACCGGGCCACCCCGGGCTCCCAGGCATCCGTCTCGGTAAACTCTGCGAAGCGCACCCAGACCGGTTCGGGATCGAGGCCGCTGCGGCCGCGGCGCAGCGCCGGGGCATGGCTGCCAACGAGATAGGGGCTGCCGGCACGGCTGACGGACTGGATCCGCCCGCTCGCCCGTTCAAAGAGAAACGTGACACCCGCCGACTCGACTCGGATCTCGGTGGCTGTCTCGCCGAGGCTGACCGGCTCTGGAGAGGACGGGAGCAAAGCGGGAAGAGGACGCAGACTCTGCATGGAATACTGCACCTCGAGAACCGTATCGCCGGCATCGGCATACCAGGGTCTCTCGAGTTCCGTCACGACGAAGTCCACATGGTATTCGTGGCCCTCCGTACGGGGGTAGTCCCAGTCGACGGCGAGGGCGGCCTCGGCACTCGGGGCCAGAGCCGGCAGCTCGAGTTCCGCCCCGGCGACGACCACACCGTCCTCGCGCAGCTGGGCGCTGGCTCTGTAGACTGAGAGATGGCGCGTGAAGCTGCGGTTTCTGATGACGAAGTCGTCGGCTTCGAGATGGGGGAACCAGGCCGCGGCGGGCGAGGGGCGGCGGACGATCTGAACCGGCGCATAGACCTCCTTGAGGGCATGGGCGACGGGCTTCCAGACGAGATCGGGGCGGACGATGCCGTTGTTGGTCATGTAGTGGGGCACGGTGTCGTCGACATAGCGCTCGCCGAAGTCACCGCCATAGGCGAAGAATGTATGGCCGTCCGGGGTGCTGGTGCAGAGACCCTTGTCCGCCCAGTCCCAGACATAGCCGCCCTGAAAGCGCGGGTAGGCCTCGATGAGGTCGTTAAAGAGGCCGATGCCGCCGCCGGCATTTCGTATCTGATAGAGATACTCGACCAGGATGATGGGCCTGGTGTCGACGGGATCCGCGAGCATCTCCAGAATCTCAGAGATGGGGGCATACATCCTGCCGCGGATGTCGGAGATGTTCGCCGGCGGATCGCCCGCCTCGTACTGGCAGAGGCGGGTGGGATCGTGCTGCTTGATAAAGCCGTACATCGCCGCATGATTCGCCGCATAACCCGATTCGTTGCCGAGCGACCAGGAGTAGATCGAGGGATGGTTCTTCAGCTGCTGCACCATACGCACGGCGCGCTCCAGATAACTCTGGGCATAGTCGGGATCGTGCGAGAGCTGGCCCATCAGGCCATGGGTCTCGAGGTTGACCTCCGAGACCACCAGAATGCCGAGCTCATCGCAGAGATCGTACCAGGCGTCAGAGTCGGGATAGTGACTCGTGCGCACACTGTTGATGTTCATGCGCTTCATCTGGCGGATCTCTTCGCGCATGTGCTCCCGTGTCAGCGTACGGCCGTCGGGGCCGTGCTCATGGCGGTTGACGCCACGCACGATGAGGCGCTGGCCGTTCAGGAGGACGATGCCGTTTTCGATCTCAATGCGCTTGAAGCCGGTGCGGCAGGCTTCGATGTCGAGAACGGTGCCATCAGCGTCAAGCAGCGAGATGACGCAGGTGTAGAGCTTTGGTGTGTCGGGCGTCCAGCACTCGACCTGCGGCAGCTCAAGGCGGACGCGGGCGGCGGCGGCTGTCGGCTCACGCAGCGTGCTGTACCGGGCGGTCGGGCGAATGGAGTCCATCCCCTCCGCGAGCAGCCGGTCGCCGTCATAGAGCGCAACCGTCACCCGGTTGTCCGCGAAGCCGTCGACGCGGCTCACGTGCACATCGACACTCAGTGTGCCCCGTGCGAGGGGCAGCTCCGGCAGTGCCGTCACCGTGTAGTCTTCAATCGCATGCCGCGGCTTTGCGACCAGGCGCACGCTGCGGTAGATACCGCTGAGATACCAGTAGTCCTGATCCTCGAGATAGGTACTGTCGGCGAAGCGCATCACCTGCACCGCGACCCAGTTCACACCCGCCTCGAGCTGTCCGGTGATCTCGAACTCACTCGCGAGCTTCGAGTCCTGCGCATAGCCCACCGGCTGCCCGTTCACCCAGACATAGAAGGCGGTCTCCACACCATCGAAGCAGAGGAAGACCCGCTTCCCGGCGAAACCTTCCGGCAGCTCGAAGCTGCGGCGATAGCAGCCGGTCGGGTTGTCCCGCGGCACAAAGGGCGGATTCGGCTGCCCCTCCCCGCCCGTTTCGGGATGGATGTTCGCGGCCTCGTCCCCCTCATGGTCCCAGGGATAGATCAGGTTGGTATAGATCGGCTCGTCGTAGCCCTGCATCTCCCAGTTGCCCGGCACCTCGATCGTCCCGGCGCCCGGCATCTCAGCCCCCGGCAGATGGAAGTCGCCCACCGCCTCCGGATTCGCCGCGAGCACGAAGTCCCAGGTCCCGTCGAGGCTCAGCACATTTGCCGACCTGCCGCGTGCGAGGGCCTGCTCCACGCTCTCAAAGGCAAAGTAGCGCGGATGCGCCGGCCTCCTGTTGATCGCCGTCACATGGTGGTTCTCATAGTCCGGCCGTGTGTGAAAGTCCTGACGCAGGTTCATCTGTCCCCTCCCGTTCTGTGGCACATCTCTGCTGCGGAGCTTTTATGAAGTCAGTTGCCAAATGATGCCATGTATGGAGGCAAAGAGCCAACCGCCCCGCTCGACGGGACTTCCGGTGAGGGCAAAGGCTACTTTAAAGTCTACTTTTAGTACCTTTAAAGTCTACTTTTAAAGTCTACTTTGGCCGGAAAACAGCCGCCATTATCTCGATTGGGGACGCTCCAAGGCGGGATCCCCAAAACAGCCGGGCGAAAGTCCCAAAGCTGCGCCCGGATGCTTTATGATGTTTGTTAAAGAACTTCAGCCCAGAACAGTGGCAAAACAGGGGCTGACAGATAGAGGAGAGAAACATGAGCGAGAAAGCAATCCGGACGCCGATCCCGTCGGGAGGCGTGGGCTGGTATTCCTTTGACGAACGGGAGGTTGAGGCGGCGACGGCCGTGCTGCGCAACCCGGAGAAACTCTGGCGCTACCACCCCGACAGCGTGTCCTCGAAGTTCGAGGCGGAGCTCGAAGCGAAGACCGGCTTCAAACATGCCCTTTTCGTCAACTCCGGCACCTCCGCCCTCGCCTGCGCCCTGACCGCCCTCAACGTCGGGCCCGGTGACGAGGTCATCGTCCAGGCCTACACCTACATTGCTACAGCCTCCGCCTGCCTCGAGGTGGGCGCCGTCCCCGTCATCGCCGAGATTGACGAATCGCTCGCCCTCGACCCCGCTGATGTCGAGCGGAAGATCACGCCCCACACAAAGGCCATCATCGTCACCCACATGCAGGGCGTTCCCGGCTGTCTCGACGATCTGCGCGCCGTGGCGAAGAAGCACGGCGTCTATCTGGTCGAGGACGCCTGCCAGGCGGTCGGTTCCAAATACAAGGGCAAATACACCGGCATGGATTCCGACGGCTGTGCCTGGAGTCTCAACTACTACAAGGTCATCACCTGCGGCGAGGGCGGTGTCTTCCTAACCAATGACGACCGGGGCTCCGTCCGTGCCTACTATCAGTCCGACCCGGCCGGCCGCATGTGGGAAACGGGAATGGAGAACGTCGCCCCGGATGTGCATGTCTTCACGCGTGCCTGCTACCGCGCGAACGAGGTCTCAGCTGCCATCGCCCGCGTCCAGCTCGAAAAGCTCGACGACATCCTGGCCCGGACCCGCCGGCTCAAAAAGACGCTGCTCGGCGCCCTGAACGAGCCCATCCACTACCGCCGCCAGCACGTCGATGACCCCGAAGGCGACTGCGGCATCTCCTTTGCCATGATTGTCAAAAGACAGGAGGACGTGGAGCCCTTCAAAGAGGCGCTCGCCGCCCAGGGGCTGAACCTCGACTCCGCCTTCTCGGCCTTCCCGGACCGCCACATTTACGCCTACTGGGACTCCATCATGAACAAGGTCGGCGGCAGCGAGAAGAACTACCCCTGGAACGATCCGAAGTATCAGGGCAATGTCGAGTATTCGCGTGACATGTGCCCGCAGTCGCTCGACATCCTGACGCGCAGCCTGCGCCTTGGCATCACGCTGGCGATGTCGGAGCAGAACATGCTCGAAATCGCCGAGGCCATCAACCGCGCCGACGCCGCGCTCGGCTGACAGCGCCCGCCCCGGATCGCAGCTCGGAAGGAGGCCGGTATGGACCTCATTGATGTCAATGCCGTTCTGGGGCCCCTGCCCCATTACAGATCGCGGCTGGCCGGGCCCGCCGCGGTCCTCGCCGAGATGGAGCGTCTCGGCATCACTGAGGCCTGGGTCCGACACAGCTATGCGCTTGCCTACGATCCGCTCGAGGGCAACCGCGAAACGGCGGTGCTCGTCCGTGATGAGCCGCGCTTTCGCGGCGTCTGGGTCATGACTCCGCTCATGTACGAGGAATTCGGCGGCCGCGACGCCCTGCTGCGGGAGCTTGCCGCCGGCGACTTCGCCGCCCTCACTGCCTGCCCGGCCGAGCACGCTTTCAGCCTCGAGCTCTGGAATGCCGCCCCCATCTATGAGATGGCTGTCGAGACGGGTCTGCCCCTCCTGCTTGACCTCAGCCGCGGCCTCGCTCCGACACAGGTGCTCGAGCATGTGCACGAGGCAGCCGGCGCCTACCCGGAGGCCCAATTCATCCTGCTCTCGATCAGCTACAGACTGCTGCGCATGCTCATCCCCCTGCTGCGGCAGCGGCCCAATGTCCATGTTGACATCAGTAACTTTGACACCTTCCGAGGTGTCGAGGCCCTCGTCGAGGCCGTCGGCCCACGCCAGCTCCTCTATGGCAGCCAGTTGCCCTTCTTCGAGCCCGGCATGCCCCTCGGCCGTCTGATATACGCCGATATCACCGCCGCTGATCGTGAGCTCATCGCCCACGGTAATGCCCGGCGCCTGCTCGCGGGGCGGCGCCTCTACGGAGGAGTCTGACCATGGCCAGGACCATTCTCGAGCGCGCCCTCGCCGGCGATCCCTTTCAAGACCTCGGCATCGTCGACATGCACTGCCACCTGGGTCCGAATTCCGAATACTGGTTTCCGGACGCCGATATCGACGCGATGCTCGCCGACTGCGATCGGGTGGGGATCCGGCAGGTCTTCGTCTGCCCCCACATCGCCCTCTACGTCGACCATCTGGCCGGCAACCGCCAGACGGAGGCCGCCATCGCCCGTCACCCCGACCGCGTCCGTGGCTACGTCTGCTTCAACCCCCACCTCGATGACGACGACAGCGAGATTTGCCGCTGCTATGAAAACCCCGGCTTCATCGGCGTCAAGGTGCACCCCTCCGCCCACCGCTATCCCCTCAACGGGCCCCGCTATCAGCCGATGTTCGCCGCCCTGCGTGAGTACGGTGGCTTCCTGCTGGCCCACACCTGGCAGACGGATCCCAACTGCTCATCTGCTCTCTTTGACGACATCGCCACAACTTACCCCGATATCAACATCGTGCTGGCCCACGCCTTTGGCCTGCGCGACGGTGTCTTCGAGGCCATCCGCCTCGTCAACCGCTACCCCAATCTCTACCTCGACACCAGCGGCTGTGACTTCAGTCACACCTCCATCGAGGAGATCGTGGCAGCGGCGGATCCGGGCAAAATTCTCTTCGGCTCCGACCTCCCATATCACGATGTGCGCATGCCTGTCTCCCGCATTTTCTTCGCCGATATGGATGACAGTCTGAAGCGGCGCATCCTGCGCGACAATGTCCTCGAGCTGCTGGCGAAGAATCCGGTTCGCGTCGCCCGGTAGGCGGGGTAGGACAGACAGAGATGACCTTCTTTCGGAGATGACCAGAAGCGCTCTGGCCGTGTCAGCATCTATGAATTATATGACCTCAAACATGCCAAATCCCGCCGAATTTCTGGCCCCAATCCACAATAGTACAAGAAACTCAAATGCTCTGGCTTTCCAGAGAGCTTGTAGATCACGGCGGCGACAAGGATTCTTGCAGTTAGATGACATGGAACAGGAGATGCTGTTTTTACGCAAGGTGAATCCGTAAAACGTCAAGTCCGACTGGCTTGTGAGAGCAGGCTGCCTTTACAGAGACTGTTTATCATGCTTTTTTCCTTGTCTCCTTTCGTTTATG
>JASGUU010000044.1 GCA_030057555.1 Bacillota bacterium
AACCCGTCCTCGCGGACTAAGGCTCCAAGGCTATGTACCGGCTGGGCGCTACCCCTTTACCAGGTGAGGAATTTCACCTCACTATCTCCCTTGCACCGAACTGGCGCACGCCAAATCATTTTTTGGATTACTCTTCGTTTTGACCAGAAACCACCCTTTTGTGGTCAAGATGGGGACTTTGCCAAATCATTTTTTGGATTACTCCTCGTTTTGACCAGAAACCACCCCTTTGTGGTCAAGATGGCGACTTTGCCAAATCATTTTTTGGATTACTCTTCGTTTTGACCAGAAACCACCCTTTTGTGGTCAAGATAGCGAGTATTCCAAATCGTCTTTTGGAAAACTCCTCGTCTTGACCACCAGAAGTCCGCCAGCTGCTTTTCTCCCCATGCCGGCCGCCCTCCTGACGTGCTCACCCGCTCCCGACAGTCCTGACGTGCACCCGGACCTCCCCCGGGTGCAGCATACTTCCCCCGCTATCAGCGCCCGATGCGGAACTGCTGGGCAGCGGCGAGCTCGCCGGCCAGATCGGCGAGACGATCGGAGGCGATGGCCGCGCGGATGGCAGCCATCAGCCTTTGCATATAGTAGAGATTATGCAGCGAAGCGAGACGCGGGCCGAGAAGCTCGCCGGCCTTGAACAGATGACGGATGTAGGCACGGCTGTAGCTGCGGCAGGTCGGGCAGTCACAGTCGGGGTCGATGGGACCGAAGTCCTCGGCCGAGCCTGCATCGCGGACGATGATGCGGCCGCGGCTGGTGAGACAGGCACCGTGTCGGGCGATACGCGTCGGCATCACGCAGTCAAAAAGGTCGATGCCCTGGAGCACACCCTCGAGAATGTAGTCGGGGGTGCCGACACCCATCAGATAGCGCGGTCTGTCATCGGGCAGCAGCGGGCGGATAGTTTCCAGCATCGCGCGCATCAGCTCAACGGGTTCACCGACACTGAGGCCGCCGATGGCCACACCCGGCAGGCCGCGGGCCACGGTCTCACGCGCGCTGATACGGCGCAGCCCGCTGTCCGTGCTGCCCTGGATGATGCCGAAGAGGGCCTGGCGCTCATTCCCGCCATGCTCACTCATGGAGCGGTCGAGCCAGCGCAGCGTCCGCTCCATGGAGCTGCGCGCATAGTCCGGTGCGGCGGGCCAGGGCGTGCACTCGTCGAAGGCCATGATGATATCGGCCCCCAGCGCCCGCTGGATCGCAATCGAGCTCTCCGGAGTCAGCAGATGCTCCGATCCGTCGATGTGCGAGCGGAAGCGGACGCCCTCCTCCGTGATCTGCCGACGTTTCGCCAGACTGAAGACCTGAAAGCCACCGGAGTCGGTCAGAATCGCCCCCTCCCAGTTCATGAAGCGGTGCAGGCCGCCGGCCCGGCGGATCAGGTCCTCGCCGGGACGCAGATGGAGATGGTAGGTGTTGGCGAGAATCATGCGGGCACCCGAGCCAAGGACCTCGGCGGAGTCGAGGGTCTTGACGCTGGCCTGGGTACCTACCGGCATGAATGCCGGTGTCTCGAAGGACCCGTGCGGCGTATGGAGGACTCCGAGACGGGCTCCCGTCTGCCGGCAGACATGTTTGAGTTCATAGCGAACGGCAGGGTTCATTGGAGTTCTCCTCGTGGCTGGATACGGAGCGGCGCGTCAGAAACATCGCATCCCCGAAGCTGTAGAAGCGGTAGCGGGCCTCGATGGCATGCTGATAGGCAGCGAGTACCCGTTCGCGGCCGGCAAATGCCGAGACCAGCATCAGCAGGGTCGACTGCGGCAGGTGGAAGTTCGTGATCAGGGCATCAACGGCACGAAAGTGAAAGCCCGGGTAGATGAAAATGCCGGTCTCTCCCCGCTCGGCCCGGAACTCGCCCCGCTCATCTGCCCAGCGGGCGGCGATGCTCTCTAGAACCCGGCAGCTGGTGGTCCCGACGGCGACGACGCGCCGTCCCTCGCGGCGGGCGCGGTTCAGGGACCGGGCACAGGCATCGGAGAGCTCATAGTGTTCGCTGTGCATGACATGGTCCTCAACCCGCTCGCTCTGCACCGGGCGGAACGTTCCGAGCCCGACGTGCAGTGTCAGTGTCGTCAGCTCGACTCCCAGCGCCGCGAGCTGTTCAAGCAGCGCGGTGGTGAAGTGCAGACCGGCAGTCGGCGCCGCCGCCGAGCCGCTGCTTCTGGCATACACGGTCTGATAGCGCTCGGGATCGTCTAGCTGCTCATGAATATAGGGCGGCAGCGGAACCCTGCCGATGTCCCGGAGTGCGGCGCTGACATCGCCGGGATGACTGAAACGCACACGGCGCCGTCCCCCGGGCAGTTCCGCGACGATGGTGGCCCTGATCTCACTCTTTGCAAAGCTCACTGTCGCGCCCGTGCGCAGGCGGCGTCCGGGACGGACCAGACAGATCCAGTCCGACCCGGATTCGGGCTCGAGCAGGAAGACTTCGGCATCCCCGCCGTTCGCCCGCTGCCCGAGCAGCCGTGAGGGACAGACCCGGCTATCGTTCAGAACCAGCAGATCGCCGGGCCGAAGCAGCCAGGCCAGATCGCGGAAATGGCGATCCTCAGCCTGGGATGCCCCCGCCTCGAGTACGAGCAGGCGGCTCTCATCGCGGTCGGCGAGCGGTTGCTGAGCGATCAGCTCTGCCGGCAGTGTGTAGGAAAAATCGGAGGTGCGCATAATGTCCGTCATGGTAGCGCAAGCCTCTGTTTTCATGCAAATCACACGCCGGGACGAAACAAAAACGAACGAATCGGGGCAGCCATCTCGTATACGCTGACGCATCAGAGTGCTAAAGTAATGGGTATTCCTCAACAAGGCGCACGACAGGAGACGAGACGATGAGAGACAGAATCTTCAGCGGGACGGCGGTTGCCATCGTGACCCCCTTCAAAGGCACCGGGATTCATACCCCGGTGGACTACGCCCGCCTCGAGCAGCTGATAGAGCGCCAGATTCAGGCGGGCTCGGACGCCCTGGTGATCTGCGGCACCACCGGCGAAGCCTCGGCCATGCCGGACGCTGACCATGTCGCCGTGGTCGCGGCGGCGGTGAAGACAGTCGCGGGCCGCATCCCGGTCATCGCCGGCGCAGGCTCCAACGACACCGTCCACGCGATCGACCTCGCCCGCATGTGCGAGGCCGCCGGCGCCGATGCCCTGCTCTGCGTCACCCCCTACTACAATAAAACGTCGCAGGCCGGCCTCGTTGAGCACTTCCGCATCGCTGCCCAGGCGACCGGACTGCCCGTCATCCTCTACAACGTACCGAGCCGCACCAACCTCAACATACAGCCCGAGACCTATGCCCGCCTCGCCGAGGTGCCCAACATCGTTGGCACGAAGGAATGCAATCTGGCCCAGGTTGCCGAGACACGCCGTCTCTGCGGCCCGGATTTCCTCCACTATTCCGGTGAGGACGGCCTCGTGCTCTCGATGATGGCGCTGGGCGCGAGCGGCGTCATCTCGGTCGTCGCGAACCTCGTCCCGGAGCGCATGCGCGAGCTGACCCATGCCTTCCTCGAAGGCGACATCTCCCGGGCGACCGAGATTCAGATCGGGCTCGAAACCCTGGTCCGCGCCTGCTTCTCGGATGTCAATCCCATCCCGGTGAAAGAGGGCCTGCGCCTGATGGGCCTCGACGCGGGCCCCTGCCGTCTGCCTCTCGTCGCACTCTCGGAACCCAACCGCCTGCGTCTCGCAGCCGAGCTCGACCGTCTCGGCCTGCTGGCGGACGAATACAGGTATCTCCTTCATGACTGAGGCAAAGTCCGCCGCTTCCCGCCCGGCCTCCGTTCTCGTGATCGGCTGTCTTGGCCGCATGGGCCGGGCCGTCATCGCAGCTCTCGCGGAGACCCCTGATCTCGTCTACCGCTATGGACTCGATCTGGGAGCTTCCCCCGAAGCCGCCGGCGGCGAAGTGCCGGTCTTCAGCAGCGTCGCCGCTGTTCCAGGTGACTATGACGTCGCCATCGAGTTTACCGGTGCCGCTGCCACCGCTGACCTGATCGCACTCCTCAAACGGGACCGGAAACCTCTCGTCAGCGCCTCCACCGGTCGCAGTCCCGAACAGACGGCGGCGCTGGAGGCTGCCGCAGCCGGCGTAGCGCTCTTTCGCTCCGCCAACTTTTCGCTTGGCATCGCGATGCTGCAGGACCTCGTCGCCCGTGCCGCCGGACGGCTCTGGCCGCTCTCCGACATCGAGATTCTCGAGGAACATCACCGCCACAAGCTAGACGCCCCCTCCGGGACGGCCCTCGCAATCGCTGACCGCATTCAGACAGCGCTGGAGGAGAAGACAGCGGAGAAGCTGCCTCTGGTGCACGACCGCAGTTCACGCCACTGCGCCAGACCGCGCGAGGAGATCGGCATGGCGGTTCGCCGCGGAGGCGGCATAGCCGGACGGCACGAGGTGCTTTTCGCCCTGCCGCAGGAAAATCTGCGCATCTCACACGAGGCACTGGACCGCTCCGTCTTTGCCGAAGGTGCCGTCCAGGCTGCACGTTTCATCGTCGGGAAACCGGCAGGCTTCTACAGCATGGAGGATCTCATCCGCGCCTAGAGCGGCTTCCGGGCTATCGGCTGAAAGCGGCTTTCGGGTTATCGGCTGAGAAAACCGGTATGCTTCTGCCGGAAAGAAGCCTGAGTCGCCCGGGTCAGTCCGAACTGCCTGCCTGTGGATCTGGCGGGCAGTGCTCTGCCTGCTGCATAGAGAGGTCGTGAGCACTAAATCTACTTGTGCACGGACACCCGTGCGTAAATCGCGATATTGAGCCGCAAACCACCACTCGCAGCGAATTTTGTCCCAGTAATTCGAGTTATGCACGCCGCAGAGTGTATAACTTGAATTTCCGTGCACTGCATACCGTACCCATGTCGATGAAAGCGGCAGAACCAGGGAGAGGCGGTATGATGATCGCCCTGGTCAGATGAATGACAGATCCTCCGAAGCTCTGTAAACCGCCTGTGAAAAACGGCCAAAACGCACCTGTCTCAGGCGTTTCGACCGCATGTCCCGGCACGGTCCGGAGAGTCCCGCCGCCCGAGGCCGGCCGGATTCACGCGAACCGGGCGGCGACATCCGGACAGGAAAGCGCGCCGCTGGCTCCGGCGCGGCTGTCAGGCATCAGGCTGGCGAGTGATTCGGTTCGGGGAGTCCGATGGCGTCATCCCCGCTCTCTGCCGTTCCCTCATCCTTCTCTTCCCTGTCATCCGGGATCAGCTCGACGTCATAGTCGTCCTCTGCATAGACATAGTCGTCCACCGGCTCCTGCGACTCCTCCATGGGACGGATCATGAAGCGCATGACCTGGCGGTTGACGAAGAAGTTGACCAGCAGCAGATTCGCGCCATAGCCGAAGAGAATCATATAGAGAGCCGAGATAAAGACGCCGAGTCCCCCGAGCATATACATGATTAATGCGGGGATTAAGCCGATGATGAAAAGCTGCCCGATGACGGCCAGCACATTGAAGGGCAGGCGCAGGATCGAGAAGAGGAAGGCGTTCTTCAGCAGCTGGCGCACGGTCAGTTCGAAGGTCACCATCATCTGGTAGATGTACATCAGCATGATGGTAAAAATAACGCCGGCAATGGTGAGGAAGGAGACAAGCAGCAGACGGAGGATGTTATTGCCTATCGAATCAGAGTAGAAGCGAATGGCAACCGGAACCGTGACAACAGCCAGCAGGGTCAGGAAGCTGACGGCCAGCGACTGCTTCAGATTTTTCCGTGCATGCTCGACAAAGTCGGACCAGACGAAGGCATGCTCCTCGCGGCTGTAGTTGCGCAGCAGATATGTCACGCCGGCCTGTGTCGGGCCGACCACAACATAGCCCAGGCCCGTGATGAGATAGGTGAAAATCAGAGTCATGATGAGGAAGAAGAGGGCCGAGAGCTGCTCGGGCGTGACCCCCTCCCCGAGCTGTACTCCCTTGAAAACCTCCGTCATGTTCTCGATGGTCAGCAGGGGCAGAAAGCTGCTGTAGAGAACGTTGGAGACGAAGAATGCCAGGACGAGCGAGGGTATGGAGAAGACGGAATACATGATACTGATCGTGCAGATCTTCCAGAACTTGCGTCCCAGAACACCGAAAAAGACAGCGACTGGCCCCTTCGGCGGCGCATCCGGATCGACGCCCGGACCTTCCTTCGTGTAGTCAAACAATCCAAATAGACCGGCCATGTGTACATCCTTTCCCAGAGAGGCGGAATGCTTCGTCACCACGGCGGCAGGCCGCCGGCGCAGCTATCCGAGAATTATAGCGGAAAAGCCGCGCTCTCCGCCACCAGCTGCCGGATGCTCTCGAGGCTGCGTGCCACCTGGGCCTGGATACGCTCCTCGCGGCGCTGTTTGCGGCCCCGGGCGGACGGCATCTCCGCGAGCGGGCTGAGGAGGCCGAAATTGGCATTCATCGGGGCGAAATCGCGGTCGGTGGGATTCGCAACATAATGCAGCAGAGCGCCCGTCATCGTTTCCGGCCCGGGAAGGAAGCTGCTTTGCCTGCCCAGAAGATCCAGAGCGGCGTTGATCCCCGCCACGAGGCCCGAGGCGATGGACTCGACATAGCCCTCAACGCCGGTAAGCTGGCCGGCGAAGCGCAGGCGCGGCTCACGGATCAGGCGGCAGGCCACGTCGATCTGGCCCGGGGAGCGCAGATAGGAGTTGCGGTGCATGACGCCATGGCGGGCAAAGACCGCCTGCTCGAGTCCGGGAATAAGACGGAAGACGCGTTCCTGTTCCGGGAAGGCGAGGCGGGTCTGAAAACCGACGAGGTTATAGAGGCTGTCGGCCGCATCGTCCTGGCGCAGCTGGACGACAGCCCAGGGGCGCCGGCCGCTGCGCGGATCGCGCAGCCCCACCGGGCGCAGGGGGCCGAAGCGCAGTGTGTCCTCTCCCCTCGCTGCCATCGTCTCGATGGGCATGCAGCCCTCGAAGACGAGACGGTCCTCGAAGCCATGGACCTCGGCCCGGCGGGCTGCGAGCAGCTCGCGGACAAAGAGATTGTACTGTTCGCGGTCGAGCGGGCAGTTCAGATAGTCGGCCTCGCCGCGCTCATAGCGGGACTGGCGGAAGGCTATCTCCTGATTGATGCTGTCCGCCTCCACGATGGGGGCGACGGCATCATAGAAGGCGAGGCCGTCCGTGCCGAGACGGCGGGTCAGTGCTGCAAAGAGAGCGCCGTCGGTCAGCGGTCCGGTGGCGAAGAGTACGACTCCCGAGCCGGGGATCTCCTCTACCAGATCTTCTTTTACCGTGATCAGGGGATGCTCCCGGAGCGCGGCCGTGACCCTTCCGCTGAAGGCCTGACGGTCGACCGCCAGAGCGCTGCCGGCCGGCACGCGGACCCCGTCCGCCACCCGGATCAGGAGTGAGCCCAGCTGGCGCAGCTCAGCCTTCAGCAGTCCCGCCGCATGTTCGACACTGTCGCTGCGCAGGGAATTGGAGCAGACCAGCTCGGCGAAGGCCGGCTCGCGGTGTGCCGGACTCGTTCTCCCGGGCTTCATGTCAACGAGTGTTACCCTGACACCGCGGGAGGCCGCCTGCCAGGCGGCTTCGGAACCGGCGAGGCCGGCTCCGACGACAGTCAAATGCGGCGCCGCTGTCATTCGGCGGTATCGGCCTTTTTCTTATTGCGCTCGTTGGTCGGACAGTCACGGTTGCTGCAGCGCTCGTAGCTGCGGCCGCGGAAGCGCTTCTCCACCATGTAGGAGCCACAGGTCGGACAGTGCCTGTCGGCGAGCGGCAGATCCCAGGAGCGGAAGTCGCAGTCGGGATCCTCCCCCTTCTGATCGCAGACGTAGTATCTGGCATTGCGCCGTGTTTTGCGTTCGAAGAGGCCGGAACCGCATTTGGGGCATCTACCGGGAGCCTCGACATCGATGTTCTTCGTGAACGTGCAGTCCGGAAAGCCGGAGCAGGCGATAAAGCGGCCGTAGCGCCCGGTCTTGATCTGCAGAGGCTTCTGACATTTGGGGCAGAGTTCACCGGTTTCCACGATCGGCATCTCAACCTTCTCGATGTTGACCTTCGCCTCTTCCACGGCCTCGTGGAAGGACGGATAGAAGCGGTCGAGGACCTCGACCCAGTCCGCATCTCCGCCCTCGACGGTATCCAGCTGCTCTTCCATGTTGGCGGTAAAGGAGATGTCGACGATATCGCTGAAGTGTTCCTGGAGCATGCGGGTGACGAGCTCGCCGAGCTCGGTCGGCAGGAGATACTGGCGTTCCTTCTCTACATAGCGGCGCTGCTGAATGGTGGAGATCGTCGGGGCATAGGTTGAGGGGCGGCCGATGCCGGCCTCCTCAAGGGCCTTGATCAGGGAGGCCTCGGTATAGCGTGCCGGTGGCCTGGTGAACTTCTGCTCCGGCCGGATGCCGCGTTCGGTCAGCTTCTCGCCGGCCGTGAGAGCGGGGATCAGCTGGCGCGGGTCCTCGTCGTCGTCCGCTGCCTCAGCCTCATCACGCCTGGCCGGCAGATCCTCGTAGACGCGCAGAAAGCCCGGGAAAGTGATGGTTTCGCCGTTGGTCCGGAAGAGCCGGGCGGCGGCGACCGTATCGACCACCAGCGTCGCGAACTCCGCCGGCTTCATCTGCGAGGCGATGAAGCGCTCCCAGATCAGTCGATAGAGCCGGTACTGCTCATTTGAGAGCTGACTCTTCAGGCTCTCGGGATCGAGTTCGAAATGCGCCGGACGGATGGCCTCATGGGCGTCCTGCGAGGCGTTACGGTTGCGGTAGCTGCGCGGCGAAGCGGGCAGATATTCGCGGCCGTAACGCTCCTCGATGTGAGCCCGTGCCGCCGTCACGGCTTCCTGTGAGACACGCACCGAGTCGGTGCGGATGTAGGTTACGAGGGCTGTCGGTCCCTGGCCGGCGAGGTCAATGCCCTCGTAGAGCTGCTGGGCAACGCGCATGCTGCGCTGAGCCGTGAAGCCGAGGCGGCGCGAGGCCTCCTGCTGCAGCGTCGAGGTGGTAAAGGGGGCCTGCGGCTGGCGCCTGCGCTGTCCGCGCCGTATATCGTGGACGGTGAAGGTCTGCCCGCGCACGTCATTCACGACCGCCATGGCGGCTTCTTCGTTCGCCGGCTTTTCGCGCTGCAGCTTCCCGTCCGCGCCCAGACTCCCCTGATAGCGTGCGGTGAAACGCTCAGCGGCCGCCGTCTCGAGCGTGGCCGTGATGACCCAGTATTCCTCCGGGACAAAGGCACGGATCTCATCCTCGCGGTCGACGATCATACGGGTAGCCACCGACTGCACACGCCCGGCGGAGAGACCGCGGCGGATCTTCGCCCAGAGCACGGGGCTGAGCTCATAGCCGACCAGACGGTCGAGGATGCGCCGGGCCTGCTGCGCGTTGACCAGATCCATGTCGATCGGTCGCGGATCAGCCACGGCTTCGCGGACGGCGCGGGCCGTGATTTCATTGAACGTGATGCGGCAGGGGCTCGCCGGGTCAATGCGCAGCAGAGTTGCGATATGCCAGGCGATCGCCTCGCCCTCGCGGTCAGGGTCGGTGGCGATCAGGATATCCTCGTACAGCTTGCCGAGTTCCTTGAGTTCGCGGATGACCTTTTCCTTGCCACGCATGTTGATATAGAGAGGCTTATAGCGGTTGTTGACGTTGACACCGAGAGTGCCGGAGGGCAGGTCACGGATGTGGCCGACCGAGGCCGCGAGACGATAGTCGTCGCCCAGGTAGCGGCCGATGGTCTTGGCCTTGGCCGGAGATTCTACGATGACGAGGGTTTGAGGCATTCGATCCTTCCTTCAGGTTGAGCTGCTCATGGAGCATTTTCGCGCGGCAGCAATGAAACCGTGTCCACCGGGGTATCCGCACCGACGGCTGCGGGCGGGCGAAAACAGGTGTCATTATATACACGCGCCTTCATGCTCTGTCAAAGCCCGCACCGGACTCCGACGCACATAGCGCCCTCTGCGCAGCTCCGCCAGACCGGCCGATTCCAACTCCTGCAGGCAGGAAAGCAGACACTCTTCGCCGCAGTTCATGATGCTCTCCAGTTCGCGCAGATTCGCCGGCCGCTGTCCGAGAATCTCGAGCAGGCGCCCGGCCTGTGGGCTCACGTCTTTGCGCGGAAGCGACAGCTTCCCCGCCTCCGGGCTGCGCAGCTGCCGCAGTCTTCCGGCGACCCGGACAGCCTGCTGACCCGCCGCTCCGGCCGCGAGGTTTTCGAGGAGCTGCTCCACATCGAGAAGGACTCCCGCCCCCTCACTCAGCAGATGATTCGGTCCGCGGCTCTCCGGCGAGAAGATGGAACCGGGAAGGGCGTAGACATCGCGTCCCTGTTCGAGCGCATGTTCCACCGTGATCAGCGTACCACTTCTGCGGCCGGCTTCCATCACGAGAGTGGCGGCACCGAGCCCGGAGAGGAGACGGTTACGCGCCGGGAACCAGGAGCGTCTAGGTCTGCTGCCGGGAGGGAACTCGCTCAGAATGAGGCCTCTCTCTTGAATGGCTGCATAGAGGCCGACATGCTCAGGCGGGTAGACGTGGTCCACGCCGCAGGCCAGCACGGCAACGGTCCTGCCGCCGGCCTCAAGCGCGGCGCGGTGGGCGAGCCCGTCAATGCCCAGAGCCATGCCGGAAACGATACTGCATCCCGCAGCAGCCAGAGGGCGCACGAAATGCTCGGTCGCCGCCTGTCCATACCAGCCGGGTGAGCGCGTCCCGACGACGGTCAGGATCAGCCGCCCGTCAGCCAGCGCCTGGCGTCCCCTGCCGAGCAGAAACAGGGCGGCAGGCGGCTCGGCTATGGATGCGAGCCCGGAGGGATAATCCGGATCGCCCCAGAGCCAGATGTCGTGCCCTTCCAGCTCCATCCAGTCACAGTCCCGCTCGAGAGCGCGCCAGAAGCGGCTGTCAGCGACAGTTTCAAGCACGCGGCCGCTCGCCCGGTCATGGCGCCCCTTGAGCTGTTTCCGCAGAGCGCTGTCCAGCGATTCTCTCCCTTCCTGCCAGAGACCGGCTTCCAGCAGCGCTCGGGCATCTGCATGACGATAGCCGCGCTCGACGATAAGACGGGCAATAAGTACCGCAACCCTGGCCCGCTGTCGAGCGCGACCACCGTTCATGTGCGCACCGCCGGGCGGTCGAGGTAGACGGCCGTATCGGGGTCGAGGCTCGCGAGAACGCGTTCGTGGCGAAACTGGCTGACCCGCAGGATGTCGGCCCGCGAGACCTCCTCTCGCCCGTCCAGATCGGCCGCCGTTCGTGCACAGGCGAGCAGCTGGCGGTAGCCGCGGACGGAGAGTCCGAGAATCGCGGCCTCCTGCTCTGCGCAGGCGAGAGCTTCGTCTGTCAGGGCGAAGTCGTCGAGCATCCGGGCCCAGGGCCAGTCAGCGTTCGCCGTGGGCCCGAGGCCAGCCCGCTCTGCACGGTTGTCCTGCAGCTTTCTGGCAGCGAGGATACGGGCCCGCTCGCAGCTGAAATCGAGACGACCGGATTCTCCGAGGCTGCGCCGCAGCTGCTCCGGAGGAATGCGCTCGAGAACACTGAAGAGTTCGATGCGCTCGGCGAAAGGACCGGAAAAGCGGGAAATGCGCCGTCGGATTTCATGCGGACGGCAGCGGCATTTCCCATCGGCTTCCAGCAGCTGGCCGCAGGGACAGGGATTAGCCGCCGCGACGAAGATGAAGTCCGCCGGATAGAGAGCCTGACGGGCCTGTCGGATGACGGAGGCTTCGCCCTCACCCAACGGCACGCGCAGCATGTCGAGGAGTCCTGCCGGGACTTCGGCGAGCTCGTCGAGGAAAAGAACGCCACGATGGGCGAGGGAGATCTCGCCCGGCTCGGCGAACTGTCCCCCGCCAAGCAGGGCCACACTGCTGATGCCTGGATGAGGATGGCGGAACGGCGGGCGCCGGTCGGCAAAATCGGGCCGTTCACCGCCGCGCCGCGCGGCATAGATCAGACGCAGTTCGCGCCGCTCTTCCTCCCCGAGATCGGGAAGCAGCTGGACCAGCAGAGAGGCGAGGAAGGTCTTTCCGCTGCCGGGTCCGCCGAGGAAAAGGAGGCCGTGCCTGCCGGCTGCCGCGAGGCGCAGGGCGTCGAGGGCCGGGCGCTGCGCGGGCAGATCAGCAACCTGTGGCAGGCCGGGGTCTGTTCTCTCCCGTACCTCTCCAGGCGCGGAATTCGCCGGCAGAGGCAGTCTGGCGGCATCGGCGATCGGGTAGCGGGCCAGATAGCGGTAGATGTCTGAGAGATTAATGAAGGGCAGCAGCCTGGCGCTGCCATTCACATCTTCATCTGCCTGCTGCGGGCAGAGAATACAGCCGATATCGGGTTCCATGAGGCTCTGACCGAGGGCGTAATGCTCCGCGGCTGGCTGCAGATCACCGAGCAGGTTCAGTTCGCCGAAAGCAGCGAGGCCTCTGGGCAGAGGCAGCTGATCGCTCGCCTCGAGCAGGGCCAGAGCCAGTGGCAGGTCGAGAACCGAGGCATCCGAGATCGCCAGTGGCGGCGTTACACTGGCAACAATACGCTGGTCGGGATAGAAGAAACCGAGATTGCGCAGCGCCGCTCGCACGCGGGTACGGCAGGCCACCGCCTGACCGGCAGGGATGCCTACGAGATCTGTATAGGGCAGACCCGGATGGAGACTGACCTCGACTTCCACACGGCGCACCCCGGCTCTGCCGTTAACTGCGCTCGTTACATGCCCGTAACGAGGCCTGTGACGCTGTTTGTCCGCCGTCTGTCCTGACATCTGCCTGCTGAGATCTGCCATATTCCACTGATCCTCTCGTCGCCTGTCCAAACCCTGTTGACACTTTCTTCCACGTATTGGGCTTCAGCTTAGGCGTCTGATCGGACATGAAGCCGGCGGATATTCCGCCCTGTTTTACCGCGATATGCCGTCAGCTGCCGGTATCGAGCTGATTCGCGGGAATTCCGGGAACAGGGAGGCCGCTGCCCTGCTGTACGGGTCAATTCTGAGATGCATCATGAAACGAAAAACATGAAAAGCAGAACCATGAGGCAGTTTCTGTGAACAGATGGATTTTTCCCAGCTATCCGGAAACCCATGGTGTTTTATATGAGCGAGGAGAGATCCTGCAACAACGAAGGAATTTCATCTTCAGGAGCACGGAAAGCCTCGCGGGAGAACGGTTTATCATGATGAACATGCTGCCAAAGAGATGTTCATGGTTCAAGTGACGTAATATGCTCTTCTAAATGATCTGAGGTCTTCCGGCTTATAGCTCCCTCGAAACAGAACTCCCAAATGTGTGCGTACAACCTCATATCTGAAACAGAAGCCTTGAGGGAGATGATATAGAAATAAAGTATCCAGACAGTTCCCCTGACCCAATCCGCACAAATCACATCTGCGGCTGCGATGAAGTGGATGAAGTACTGCAGCAGAATGGCGACAGCGTCAGGAGTGCACGGCAAAATGTTGGAAAGCGGGTGAGCATGCCAGAAGGACGACTGGCAGGGGAAGAAAACAGCCTGCGGATTTCTGGTGGTCAAAACGAGGAGAAATCCAAAAAGCGATTTGGATTACTCGCCATCTTGACCACGAAGGGGCCATTTCTGGTCAAAACGAGGAGAAATCCAAAAAATGTTTTGGCAAAGTCCCCATCTTGACCACAAAGGGGGCGTTTCTGGTCCAAACGAGGAGTAATCCAAAAAGTGATTTGGATTACTCGCCGTCTTGACCACGTGGGGCACCGAGACCGGGTGTGTCTGGACCAGCATTATCTTACGGCATCAGAGCAATGGAACCTGGACCACTTTACTGCATCCTTGAAAGTGCCAGGTCGTGCCTGTCATCCTCGTCGCTCGCTCTCCTATTCCTGTGCCATTCACATATCGGCCTTTATGAGGCAGATCGTTACGCAGGCGATTGGAGAAGTGATCTTCCCTTACGCCTGAGTACAAGCTGCGCTAAAACCACGGTGTTTCAGGCGTTTGAGGAAGATTCGAAAAAGGGTTTTGCTCGTCCCGACAAATATGACGTGCACCCCCAGCGTCAAGGTCATATGGCGTATTTTGCCGCTTTGGTGCAAACTACCGGGATGAAGGCCAGCTGCTGTTTGCACAAAAGGAGATATGGAAACAAGTGAAACTGGGAATTGTGGGACTGCCCAATGTAGGCAAATCCACGCTCTTCAACGCACTGACCGAGGCCGGGGCCGAAGTAGCCAACTACCCCTACTGCACGATTGAGCCGAATGTCGGCGTCGTCGCCGTGCCCGACCGCCGCCTCGACTGGCTCTGTGATCATTACCATCCGGTCAAGCGTACACCGGCAACCATCGAATTCGTGGACATCGCCGGCCTCATCGCCGGTGCCAGCCAGGGTGAGGGACTCGGCAATCAGTTTCTCGCCAACATCCGCGAGGTCGACGCCGTCGTCCACGTCGTGCGCTGCTTCGAGGACGAGAACGTCATCCATGTCAGCACCACTACGGACGCCGCGCGTGATATCGATGTCATCGACATCGAACTGATGCTGGCCGATCTCGAGCACATCGAAAGGCGCCGCGAACGCCTCAGCCGCCAGCTGAAGGGCGACCGCTCCGTCGCAGCGGAGCTGGAACTCGCAGAACGCATCTCCGCCGCCCTCGAGGCCGGAAAGCCGGCCCGCTCGCTCGACTTTGAGGAGGATGAACTGCCCCTGCTGCGCAACTTCAGCCTGCTCACCCTGAAACCGATCCTCTATGTCGCCAACGTCTCCGAGGACATGCTCGCCGCTCCCATGGCCGATCCCCATGTCCAGGCGGTGGCTCGGGCAGCCGCGCGCGACCGGGCCGCGATGCTGGCCATCTCGGCCGCCATCGAGATGGAGATCGCCTCCCTGCCGCCGAACGACCGCGAAGCCTTCCTCGCCGACCTCGGTCTCGAGGAGTCCGGCCTGGTACGCATGATTCAGGCGGGCTACCGTCTCCTCGAGCTGATTTCCTTCCTGACCACGGGCGAGGACGAGGTGCGTGCCTGGACCGTGCGCCGCGGCACAAAGGCACCGCAGGCGGCCGGGAAGATCCACAGCGACTTCGAGCGCGGCTTCATCCGGGCGGAAATCGTCTCCTTCGCGGACCTCGAGCGCCTGGGCTCGGTGGCCGCGGCACGCGAGCACGGCGTCTACCGCTCCGAGGGCCGCGACTACGTCGTGCAGGATGGCGACGTCATCCACTTCCGCTTCAATGTCTAGCCTGGCACCTCTTAAAAAGCCAAAGCCCTTCGTCATCGGGATCACCGGGGGCATCGGCTGCGGGAAGTCGACCGTGGCCGCCCTCTTTCGCGAGTGGGGCCTCGAGGTGCTGGACGCCGACGCCATGTCGCACGCCCTGACCGCGCCCGGCGGGGCGGCCGTGGACGAAGTGGCGGCGGTCTTCGGCGAGGAGATGCGCGCGCCCGGCGGCGGCATCGAGCGCGGGAAGCTCGCGGCCCTCGTCTTCCGCGACAAAAATGCGATCGACCGCCTCTCCTCGATCATTCATCGCCACGTCATCGCCGGCCTCATTAACGGCGTCGCGGATGCCGGTCGGCGGGGGCTCGGCGCCATCTGCCTAGATGTGCCCATCCCGGTGCGCGAAGGCTTCCTGGACCTGGCGGACTATGTCATCGTGGTCTGGGCGGACGAGGCCATCCGCCTCGAACGTCTCGCGGCGCGGGGCATGGAGCCTGGCGAAGCCCGGCGGCGCATCCGCATGCAGATGACCGAGTCGGAGTACAGTTCGCTCGCCTCAACGGTGCTGCGCAACGACGGCAGTCAGGCCGAGCTGCGTGAGCGCGTGGCCGAAATCGTCCGCGAGCAGCTCCACGCCCGCGGCATCCGCCTACTTCGCACTGAACCAGTCGGCGGCCCGGCGGACCTCGGCGACGAGGGGAACATCGAGGGCGACGACGTCGACCATCGCCCGCTCGAGTAGTTCGGCAGCCGCCTCGGCGTCAGCGAGGTCAACCTCCAGAATCAGCTCGTCGTGGACCTGGGAGACCAGGTGTCCGCGGATCTTTTCACGCTCCAGGGCCCCGGCGATCGCCACCATCGCCATGCGGATGATGTCGGCGGCCGTCCCCTGCACCGGCGCGTTCATCGCGGCGCGCTCGCCGAACTGGCGCAGGTTGTACTGGCGGCTCTTGAGCTCCTCGATATAGCGGCGGCGCCCGAAGAGGGTCTCGGAATAGCCCCGCTCCTTCGCGAGCCGGACAGATTCCTCCATGAAGCGGCGCACCTCGGGATAGAGGGCATCGTAGTCCTCGATGTAGCGCCTCGCCTCGGCGATAGAGATGCCGAGGTCCTGGGCCAGACTGAAGTCCGAGATGCCGTAGACGATGCTGAAATTGACCGTCTTCGCGGCATCGCGCATGGGGCCTGTCACCCTGTCTTCCGGGCAGGCGAAGATGCGCGCGGCGGTGCGCCGGTGGATGTCGCGCCCGCTGCGGAAGGCCTCAATCATGTGGGGGTCGCCGGACATGTGGGCCAGCAGGCGCAGCTCGATCTGGGAATAGTCGGCGTCGAGGAGCACGCAGCCCTCCCGGGCCACGAACGCGCGGCGGATCTCGCGCCCGATAGCCTGTCTGACGGGAATGTTCTGGAGATTGGGATCGCGGCTCGCGAGGCGGCCGGTATTGGTGAAGCTGGCATCGAAGGTCGAGTGCACACGGCCGTCACGGGGGCTGATCCAGCGCCGGATGCCCTGCAGGAAGGTCGAGTCGAGCTTTGTCAGGAGGCGGTAGTCCTCCACATACGAGATGATGGGGTGCAGGTGGCGCAGGCGGTCGAGTTCCTCCTGGGCGGTCGAATAGGCGCCGGATTTGCCCTTCCGCCCCGGGGGCAGGCCCAGATCCTCGTAGAGGACCTCGGCGAGCTGTTTCGGCGAGCCGATGGTGAACTCGCGGCCGGCGGCCTGATGGATAGCCGTGGCCAGTTCGCTGCTGCGCGAGGCAAAGTCCCGGCTGAGCTCCTCGAGCACGTCCGGGCGCACGAGAAAGCCGCGCGCCTCCATCGCCGCCAGTACCGGCACCAGAGCCTGGTCCGTCCGGTTCAGGGCCTCAAGCCCGCGTTCGGCGATCTCCCCGCGCAGGCGCGGCGCGAGAACGGTGGCGGCGGCGAGCTCGCGGCCGGCCCGGAGACGGCGCCCGTCGAAGGCGGCCTGCGCCTCATCCTGAAGCCCAGGCGCCGCCGGCGCCGTCACAGCCGGCACCTGTCCACCGAGACTCTCAAGCAGTGCCGCCGCCCCGTCAACCGCCCGCAGCGGATAGGAGAGCAGATAGGCAGCCGACTCGAGGTCGAAGACGGCGAGCCCCGCCGGTACCACGCCGAAATGCAGCCAGCCCTTGAGCCCGTAGCCGGTGAGGGTCTCCCCCATCCTGCCGACACGTCCGGCCACGAGTTCAGGGAGTTGTCGGATGGTTTCCTCATCGTCCAGCCGCGTTTGGCAGAGGCGGACCTGTCCGGCATCCCCGGCCACGTCGCTTTCGAGCCAGGAGACCAGGGCCGCACCCTCGGGCGAGGCGAAGCCGCTGTCGGCGACATCGACATGGAAGTACAGCGGCCGGCCGGCCCTCTCCCCTGCCACGCCCGGCGCTGCGAGGAAGTCCCGGAGCCTGTCGGGATCCAGCAATCCGGCGCAGCACCAGCCCGTCCCGGCCGCCGCACCCCGCGTCGAATCCGGATCCGTCCCCGCACCCGGCTCGAGTCCGATGCGCTCGATCAGGGTCTGGAAGCCATAGGAGGCGAAAAGGGCGTAGGCGCCGGAGCGGGCGAGGTCGGGCAGGACGAGGTCGGCCGGCTCCAGCGTCACCGGCACCCCGCGCTTGATGGTCGCGAGCTCCTGCGAGAAGCGGGCGCGGTCCTGCTGCTCGAAGAGGTTGCGGCGCTGACGCGGCGTGAGTTCGTCGCGGTGGGCGATGACGGACTCGAGATCGCCGAAGCGGCGGATCAGGCCGAGGGCCCCCTTCTCCCCGATCCCGTCGACGCCGGGGATGTTGTCGGAGGGGTCGCCCATCAGCGCCTTCACATCGATGAACTGGCGCGGCTCGATCTCATAGCGCCGACGGAAGAGGGCCTCGTCGTAGAGCGTGTCGCCAGCACCGCGACTGCCCGGCACAAGAACGCGGGTGCGCGCATCGATCAGCTGAAAGGCATCCTTGTCCCCCGTCATGATGATCGACTCGAAGCCCCAGCCGGCCGCGAGCAGGCTGACCGTGCCGAGGAGGTCGTCCGCCTCGAAGCCGGGAGCCGTCAGCCAGCGGATGCCAAGCGCCTCGAGGCAGTCGCGGAGCACCGGCAGCTGCCGTGCGAGCTCCTCCGGCATGGATTCGCGCTGTACCTTATAGTCGGCAAAGGCCTCATGGCGGAAGGTCGGCTCCGGGAGGTCGAAACAGATCGCGAGGTGGCTCGGGTCGAGTTCGTCCAGCTGCTTCAGCAGCGTGCTCAGAAAACTGTGCACCGCGCCTGTCGGCGTACCGTCGGCATCCGTCATGACCACGCCGCGCAGGCCGTAAAAGGAGCGGTAGAGGAGGCTGTGGCCGTCCACCAGCAGGAGACGTCCCGTCGGCTCTTTGTTCTCTGTCATTTCACTTCTCCCTCCAGAGGAATCAGCTGCCCAATCGTTTGGGCAAAGTCCCGCCAGACACCCGTCACAGGGGGGCGGCTGAGAATCTCGAGCGCTTCGCGGCGCGTCGGATGTTCGAGGGCGAGGCGCCAGGCATGGAGGGCCGGTGCTTCGCCGAGCTGCGCAATGTCCGCCGGGGCATAGCGGCGGTCGCCGAGGATCGGATAGCCGCGGGCAGCGAGCTGCGCCCGGATCTGGTGCCGGCGTCCGCTCCCGAGGTCAACGGCGAGGAGGCAGCGGCCGTTCCCGGCATCCCGGGCCAGCAGCCTGACATCCAGACTGGCCTCCTGCCCGCCGCTGTCTGTGACCCGCACCGTCCGGCCGTCCTCTTCCCGTTCGAGGCTGTCCGTCCAGAGGCAGCGTTCTCCGACCGCGAGCGGCGGGGCCGACTCCGTGGCGGCCACCACCGCCAGATAGGAGCGCTCCACGCGGCGCTCGCGCAGGGCGGCCGCGAGGCGGGCAGCGGCCTTCGAGGTGCGGGCAAAGAGCAGCACGCCCGCCACCGGCTGATCCAGGCGGTGCACCGGGCTCAGCCAGACATGGCCGGGCTTCGCAAAGCGCTCCTTCACCCAGCCGCGCAGCAGGGTGGTCGCATCCTGCTGCCGGGCAGAGCCCGGCTGGCTCGGCATGCCGGCCGGTTTGCGCACGGCCAGCAGATGGTTGTCGAGATAGAGGATGTCGGCCGCCTGCGGCCAGGCGGCGGTGGATGGCGGGGGTTTGGCATGAGAAGACATGGACCTATCATATAATAGTTACAGCAGCAGTTGACAGGAGGAAGCATGGCACAGATCGCTCATATTCTCATCGCGGATGACGATCCCGTCGTCCACGAATCGCTGGGTCTCTACCTCGATGCCGAACACTATACGCACTCGTCGGCCTTTGACGGCAATCAGGCGCTGCGCATGGCGCTCGATGACAAGCCCGACCTCGTCATCCTCGACCTGATGATGCCGGGGCGCTCCGGCATGGATGTCTGCCGCGATCTCAGGCGTGAATCGAATGTCCCGATCATCATGCTGAGCGCCCGCGGCGAGGAGATCGACCGCGTGCTGGGCCTCGAGCTCGGCGCCGACGACTACATCACGAAGCCCTTCAGTCCCCGCGAGGTCCTCGCCCGGATCAAGGCCGTCCTGCGCCGCATTGACGAGCCGCGGGAGACGCGGCCCCCGCTGCGCTTCGACGGCCTCGAGATCAGCCTCGACAACTATCAGGTCAAGGTGGGCGGCGAGAGCGCCGGCTTCACGCCGAAGGAGGTCGAGATCCTCTATCTCCTGGCCTCGCATCCGGGCGTGGTGCTCGGCCGCGAGCAGATCATGACGCGGGTCTGGGGCTACGAATATGTCGGCGACACGCGCACGGTGGATACGCATATCAAGCGCATCCGCCAGAAGCTGCAGCTCGAGGATGCCGGCTGGGGCCTGATCACGGTCTATGGAGTCGGTTACAAGTTCGAGGTCTTTGCCTAGATGCGCGGCAGCGTCTTTCTGCGCCGCATCATGATTCTGCTGGTCAGCGCCATCGTCCTGACGGCTGCCCTGACCATGCTTTTCTACAGCCAGTTCACCTCGGACATCGTCTACATCAACGCCGCCCAGAGCGACTTCCGGCGCAAGGGCTCGTACCTCGCCGAAGAGGCCGGGGCCTGGCTGCAGGGAGAGCGCTCGGAGGAGTTCTGGCTCGCCACCCTCGAGGCGGCTCCGGAGATGCTGAACGCGACCCTCCTCGTCTCGCTGACGGACGCCGCCCGCAGCAGTCCCGCGGCCCGGCGCGCGTCGAGCTTCGACACCACGGAAGCGATCACGGTCTACCAGCCGGCGGCCCCCGACCTCGACCCGGCGGCCCTCGAGGCCATCCGCGCACGCATGGTCGAACTCGAGCCGGAGCTGCTCTCCGGCTCGCCCGTGCAGGAGCGCGAGGCCTACGGCACATCGCGGCTGGACGCCCTCCTCGCCGGCTACCCGATCAGCGTCTATGACGCCGACACGGGTCGTCGCCCGGTCCTCGGTGCGATCTACATCGCACAGTCGATGGAGCGCCTGCGTACGGGACTCGGGAGCTTCAACTTTGCTCTGATTTTCGCTTCCGCCCTCGCCATCCTGCTGATGCTGCTGCCGACCTGGTTCGCGATCTCGCGTCTGACACGGCCCCTGAAGCAGGTGAAGGACGTGGCGACGGCCATGTCGGCCGGCAATTTCAGCCTCAGGGCCGACACCGGGACCGCCGGCGAAATCGGTGAGCTCGCCCGGGCCGTCAATGAACTCGCCGCCGATCTCGACAGCTCGATCGCCGCCCTGATGCAGGAGCGCAACCGTCTGCAGCAGATCCTTGACGGCCTCGGCGAGGGCATCATCGCCGTCGACCGCGAGCTCGAACTGACCCACATCAACCCGATGCTGGCTGTCCTGCTCGGCGAGAGCGGCATCGAGCAGCTCATCCGCAGCGGCGACTTCCGGCAGGCCATGGAGCGGCGCAAGCCCGTGACCCGTTCGCTCAAGCGCAATGAGCGCGTTCTCGAGCTCGAGATCACCGCCCTCGAGGACGGCGACCAGGATGTCATCGGGGCTGTCGGCCTGGTCCGCGACATCACCGCCGCCGAGCAGCTGGAGCAGACCCGCCGCGACTATGTCGCCAACGTCTCCCACGAGCTGCGCACGCCCCTGACCGCCCTGCGCGGCCTCATCGAGCCGCTCTCGGATGGCCTCGTCAGCCGCGAGGAGGACCGCCACCGCTACTACGGCATCATCCTCAACGAGACGCTGCGCCTCTCGCGCCTCATCGACGACATGCTCGAGCTCAGCCGCCTGCAGGCCGGCCGCACTGCCATCCGGCGGACCAGTTTCCGTCTCGCCAGCATCCTCGACCCGCTCGCGGAACGCTATCAGCAGCTCGCGGAGGAGGCAGGCGTGACGCTGCACTTTGCAGAGCTCGAGAACAGACAGCTGCGCGTCTATTCGAATGCCGACCGCATCGAGCAGGTCCTCGTCATCCTGCTCGACAATGCCCTGAAGTTCACGCCGGAGGGCGGCGAGATCAGCCTCAGCGTCAACGACAGCGGCGAGCGCGTCGTGGTCACGGTCCGGGACAGCGGCATCGGCATGTCGGCCGAGGATCAGCAGCATGCCTTCGACCGCTTCTATAAGGCCGACAAGGCCAGGGGCCGCGGCGGCACCGGGCTGGGACTGTCCATCGCCAGGGAGATGATGCAGGCTCTGGGCGAACGGATCTGGGTGCGCAGCCAGCCGGACCAGGGCTCGAGCTTCCATCTGACCATCACCCGGGCCCAGTCCGAAATCAAATCGTCCGTTTCAAGTCACAGTCGCGTCACAATGGACCGTTAAACTGAGGTTACGGGACGGTCATGTCCCGCCTGCGAGGAGGCATTCCCAGTTATGGTCATCAGCTGCATAGCCGATCCCGAGCGCGCCGAACGACGCATCCGCTCCGGACTGCGTCTGGCGGAGAGCCTCGATACCGATCTGGTCGTACTGACCAGCGTACGCCTGGGCGATGCCCGGACCATCGCCATGCAGCTCAACAGCGCCGCCATCGACAGTCTCCTCGATATCTGCCGCGAACTGCGGGTCGAGCTGCAGCTGTTCTCCAGCGACGACCAGATGGAACCGATCAGCGGCTGGGTGGATGAGCAGCTGGCCGCCGGCGAAGTCATCGACGCCGTCCTGATCGGCACACCGGGCCTGTTCTATGATTCCGGCTTTCTCGACCGCTTCCAGCAGCGGCATCCTGATCTGCCCGTCTATCTCGTTGACGACTCCGGTATAATTAATCCCGTTCACGAACAGCGCTTTATCGTCTAGGGATTCACCTTCGCCAGAGCGCATTTCTCCCCGGAGACCGTCCGCTTTTGCGCTGTCAGAGAGGAGTACCTTCTCCCGCATGAGCCTTCCCAATGAACCAGCTTCTCCCGTAGCGGAGAACAGCCCTTCCCTGCTGCGCCTCAATAAATACCTCGCCGAGCGGGCCGGCGTTTCCCGCCGCGGGGCCGACCGCCTGATCGAGTCCGGGCGCGTCAGCGTCAATGGGCGCATGGCCGAGCTCGGGCAGCATGTCTCTCCGGAAGATCTGGTTGAGCTCGATGGCTTCAGTATCGATCCCAGGCGCACCCGTCTTCACTATCTGGCCTTCAACAAGCCCGTTGGTGTCGTCTGTACGACCGACCGCCGTGAGCCGCGCAACATTATCGACTTTATCGGCTTCCCGGCGCGCATCTTTCCCATAGGCCGCCTCGACGCCGACTCCGAGGGCCTCATCCTGCTGACCAACGACGGCGACATCGTCAATCTGATTTTGAGGGCCCGCTACGGCCACGAGAAAGCCTATGATGTCTGGGTCAACCGCCCCATCGATACGGACTTTGTTGAGCGGATGGCAGCCGGTGTCCCGATTCTCGGCACCGTCACCAAAGCCTGCGAGGTCCGTCAGGTCGGCAGAAAGCGCTTCCACATCATCCTGACCCAGGGCCTCAACCGCCAGATCCGCCGCATGTGCGAGGCGCTGGACTACGAGGTCGTCCGGCTCAGGCGGCGGCGCATCATGCATATCGAGCTGGGGCGGCTCCCGGTCGGCTCCTGGCGGGAACTCAGCGAGGACGAGCTCTCCCGCCTGTTCGAGGATGTTGAAGCGACGCGGCTGCGGGTTGACGGCCCGGCCGGCGAGACATATGCGCCTCTGGAAAGCGATGAGGACTGGGAAGAATGATTGCGGATCGCCGTCCTGTACTGCTGCTGGTCAATTTCCATGCCGGCCGCTTCACCGGGGGCGCTGCGGTCGCCCATGTGATCGACGAACTGACCCTGGACGGAGAGCGCGAGGTGCTGGTGCGCCAGACGCCCGCCGAATTCTCAGGCGATCTCGACTGGATCCGGCCCGGGCGCTATCAGCGTGTCGTCGTCATGGGCGGCGACGGCAGCCTCAACAGCGTCATCAACGCCTTTTCTGCCCGCGGTCAGCTGCCGCCCCTGGCCCTGATTCCGGCGGGAACGACAAGTGATTTTGCCAGGAGCCTCGGCCTCCCGCGGGGCAGTTACCGTGACGCCGCCCGCATCGCCCGTGATGGTGAGATCAGCTATCTCGACCTTGGCCGCATCAACCGGCAGTTCTTCAGCTATATCGCCTGCTTCGGCGCCTTCGCGACGGTGGCGAGCGAGACGCCGCGCGAGCTCAAGCGCACCCTAGGGCATTTCGCCTACATGATCGAGGGCCTGCGCCGAGTCTCGACGATCCAGCCCATCCGGACCCGCATCCACCATGAGGGCGAGGTCTGCGAGGAGGACATCCTCTTCGGCGCCATCGCCAACACGACCTCCATCGGTGGCCTGCTGCGCCTGCCCTCAGCACAGGTGGACATGGCTGACGGCAAGTTTGAGGCTCTCTTCGTCCGGGCTCCGGCCAATCCCCTGGAGGTCCCGGCGATCCTGAACACCGTTCTTGCCGGACGCCTCGACGACCGCAACCTGCTCTTTTTCACCGCCTCCAAACTGGAGCTCGAATTCGACGAGGCGGTTGAATTCGTTGCCGATGGCGAGTCCGTCGGCAAACTGGACTCAGTCTGCATCCAGAATCTGCACCGTGCCCTGCCCTTTGTTTTGAATCTGAAGAGAGACTCCTGAAGCCCGGGAGCGGAGCCGGCCGGCTCATTCATCAATCCACCATGGCCTTCAGCAGAGCATCCCTGCTGTCCGAATAAAACTGGATGTCCACCTTTGTGGCCATATCATCCGACAGATCAATCAACTGGCGTCTGCAGGATACCGGCATCAGCAGAGCTGTCGCGCCCTTCTCAACCGCGATCTCTGCGATCGTGACAGGATTGTGAATCGCTTCAATCGAGCCGCCGAGGTTCACCTCTCCGACGACAATCAGGCCACCACGGATACTCTTCTTCAGCAGAGCTGTACAGAGTGCGACGAGGGACGCCACGCCCAGCTTCGCACCGGACTTTGAAGCATCGAAGGCGCGGAGCTGGACGGTAAACTCGTGCTGGCGGGGATCCTTATCCCCTACGAGCTGCAGTGCCCGGGCATAGAGATTCTGCTCGGCGTAGCTGATGCTTTCGCGGAAGGCGGGTGGCGCCGGTTTGTTGAGAATCCTGACGCCGGAACCTGGCCCTTCGTTGATCTCGATGCGGTAAAGTCCCGGGTGCTCATCCGCGTCACCCGGCGAGATGGTCCAGATCTGGCCCGGCTCGAGGGGGTCGCTGCCGATGCTGTTCTCGCTTTGCAGTTCAGGTGTCGAGACGAACTTTTCCACGCCATCGGCACCCATCACATAGCTGAAGTGGGTATTGCGGAATTCGGCAGCGCCAATGCGCTTCTGTTGCTCCTTCACGCGGCGTCTTGCTTCCATGGCGATCCGCACAGCCCACTCGATATCGTCAGAAGCGATCTCTGCTTCGCCGGGATAGAGGAGTTTCAGCAGCCCGCTGACGGTTTTATTCACGGCATTGGTATCACGTCCCGACAGTGCGCCACCGTAGAAGACGCGGTTCTGGAGTGCACTCAGCCGGCTCTGATTGCGCAGCTGACTCCAGCACTCGGAGAGGAAATCACTGACCAGGCCGAAGTGATCCGTCAGCAGTTCTCGGTCAATCTTGGGAACATCCCAGCCGGGCAGATAGGCGTGGATGCGGTCCATGAAGGCGGTGTCGTCGCGCATCTCCGGCGGCAGCGGGCCAAAGAGGTGTGAGACCCGCTGCTGGTGTTCGACATCGACATCGAAGTTGCCGACCAGGACGATGCTGCCGTCAGCCCGGATGCTCTCCTTGCCACGGCTGAATTCGCCGGACTCCATGTAGCCCTTCATGATGTTCACGCCATCCTTCTGATCGAAGGAGACGCCCGATACCTCGTCGAAGCAGACTACATCGTACTGGCAGACCAGTCCCCGCTGGCCGGTGGCGTTGTTGACAAACATGCGCGCCACCGTGGCCTTGCCACCTGAGATCAGGTGGGCATACGGGGAAATCTGCTGGAACAGATGGCTCTTTCCCGTGCCTCTGGGGCCGAGCTCGACCATGTTGTAGTTGCGTTCGACAAAGGGAACCATGCGCAGCAGGAAGGCATCACGCTGGCGCGGCTCGAGCCGGGCCGGCTCGATACCAATCGAGCGCAGCAGAAAGTCCTTCCATTCAGCAGTTGTAAATGCTGCACGTGCCTCAGCGAGCTGGTCAAGCACATCGCGGCTGGACAGCTGGATTTCCCGCAAAAATTCAACGCCGAAGGGCCTGCCCCTGTTCTCCAGGGCGATCGCAGGATCGTAGTCCAGGGTAATCTCAGCGTAAAAGCCCCCGGTCAGCATGCGCTCATGCCGTGTCACGAGCTCGGGGCTGATGCGTACATCGTTCAGGCGCAGGCTCGGCAGTGTGGCAACATAGGAATCCGTCCTCGCATCCAGGCGTGCCGTGATGAGATCGATGATCTTGACGGAGCCGCGTTCTCTGGCCCTGGCCTTAAAGAGCTCCTCTTCTCCGGCCTTGACCGTTCGCGATGCGAGCTGCCGCTGGACAATCTCGAGTCCTTCCTCGATCTCCTCCTGCCTGGTGCTGGCACAGTAGCGGCCGAGCAGAAACTCGACGACATAGGTGGGTACTGGAAACTGCCGGCTGAACGTGCGCACCAGATCCTTGCGGACCAGGTAACCCTCGAGTGATGCAGCAGCCTTTTGATCGATCCGGTCCATTTCCATCATCTACGACCTCCACCTATCACTGTCGATATCTGCGCGACGAGGGCTCCGCTGGCGTCAAGCAGGACGATGCTTGCCTCTTCACCCTCCAGATCCTCATCTTCGACGATGACTGAGGCCGTCCCTTCCTCATCAATCTCTTTTCTGCTCAAGACGACACTCGTAGAAGGATTGCCGGCCTGGCTGCGGATGTCGACTTTGATGCCTGAGTAATCCCCGTCTACGAAGACCTGACAGCGCAATCCTCTCCACACGATGTCGCTTATTTTGACTAAAACCACCTGAGCAGCTTCGTCAGCAGTTACGGTCAGCTGCAGTGTCAGACACTCCTGCAGGCTGAGGCCGCCATGGGCATAGTCCTCCCCTCTTCGGTAGCAGCTCACGCCAGCGGCGAGGGCGACATAGCGGTTGGGGTTCCAGTACCAGGGCAGCAGCAGCTCATCGGAACGGACGCCGGGCTTGAGTGAAGCGAAGCGTCTCCATTTGTTCTCGGTCAGAACACTGGGGAGTTCTGTCTTTGGCAGCCCTCCCGGCAACAGCAGCCAGCCGTGGTC
This sequence comes from Bacillota bacterium, assembly GCA_030057555.1. GTDB lineage: Bacteria > Bacillota > Clostridia > Saccharofermentanales > Fastidiosipilaceae > JAEZYR01. Next base: position 26,839 of record JASGUU010000044.1, read on the forward strand.
CGTGACGACTCTGACACGCTTCCAGCCTGCCGCGAGGAGACTTGAGATGCGTTCACCAATGTCCCGGATGAGGGCATCGATCTGCCAGGCCAGCTTCCAGCCGCGGTGATGGCCTTCGCCATCGAGATCGCCGAATTCGCACCAGGCCATGCCCTGGCCATCTCCACGTTCATCGGTATCCAATAGCGACCAGCCGGCGTCAGCAAGCAGCCGCTTCAGGTGATGGCCGGCCCTTGATGTGCTTTCTCTTCCAGTCACATAGGGCTCAAAATCCGGGCTGTCGACAGCACCGATAAACTGCCCCCGCACCGGACTCACAGCAGGCTTTCCGGTGGCTGTCAGACTGGGCAGGGCTGCCCAGGTGCTGGTCTCGGAGACATTCAGATTTCTGTCTGTCAGGGCAGATCCAAGGCGTTTCGCCGTATCAAAGCGCAGTCCGTCCACAAAGAGGACGCAGTCACCCTGGCGGCAGTCATCGCCCAGGCTCGTCTGATCACGGCCTCCGGGATATGGGCCGTCGGCCACCAGGTTCTGGAGGCTGCGGGCGGAGTCTTCGAGCCAGGGCAGATAGACTGCACGGACGGCTGCGATGACAGCGTCGACATCATCAGGGCGCTGCACCGCTGCCAAGGCACGAAGTACAGCGTCATCGACACGCCAGCCGTAAAGGCGATATCCCTCTTCGAGGTCATCGATCGATGTGGCAGGCAGGCTGCTGGACGTGTTCTGGGCCATCGAGGCGAGATGTTCCAGAGCGAAAGCCAACGGTGCTTCCCCCAGCCTGGCCCAGATGAGGGAGCGCCTGCTTTTATGTTTGTCTTCGAGGCTGATGATCCGCTCGCGGGCTTCATGCGCCGGCAGTCCGTCCAGCTGCAGCAGCTCACCGCGAAGACCTGTCTCCATTTCTTCATTACACTGTGGCCAGCCTTCTACGGACTGGTGACCTAAATGCCAGACGATGGTGTCGTGTGGCGGCATGCAGCGACGGATCTGTGCCGGAATTCCATGGTAGCGTTCAGGCGCTTCACAGTAGCGTTCCCAGACATCACGCCAGACCCCTTCGTGATTCGCAAGCTTTTCTGCTCCGGTTAAGACGCCTTCGTTCTGCGGATTGAACTGCAGTTGTGACTCAATGATTTCGACAAAGGCCTGCCACTCGTTCTCGTCGCGACTCTTCCGGAAGGAATCTCCCTGATCCAGCCACTGCAGCAGATCGCGTATGGGGTCTCCAGTGAACAGAGAGTTAAAGTAGTCCCTGTCGAGGCGTTTTCCTTCCAGCAGGGATATGTCCTCGTAGATGAGCTGCGGGAGTGAGCGCTGCATGGCCTCTTTCGTCGCGTTGTCCTGGGCAACGTCAAGCCCCAGTCCCCCCTGCCCGGACTTGAGGAAAGCCAGGGTGGTCCAGTCTTTCGTGTTGATTTGCGACCAGATGACTCCCCGGTATTGCAGTTCCAGCAGGGGCTTGAGCTCATCAGGACAGTTTTCGACAGCCCTCAGATCCTGACGGCTGAAGCCTGATATATAAATAACGGGCGTCAAACCCTCCGGCAGTGAAACACTCTCAATCTGATCGGCGATGACGCAGCGCAGCCAGATGGCCGGACCTCTGCGTTGCTCCGGGGCGTAGTCTCCGAGAACAAAGAGTTCAGGCATTTCCTGCTGCAGGACGGGAATGACATCTCCCCACTGGCCGTCCAGATCCGGCCAGAGAATAACGGCCGGTGCGACCTGGACATCCGGATTATGGATGTCAGCAGCTCGAATCCTGTCCCTGAGTTGATCCATCACTCGCATTTCAACATCCCCATCCTGTTTTCACGATGTCAACGCTTCTCGGGCCGCGCGTTTCTCAGCCAGTGACAGGTGATGGTCGTTGATCCGGTCACCTTTCAGGCCTCCGTATTCCGGCCCGAGCTCATACCAGGGAGCAGACTCCACATCTCGGCCGCGGTCCTTGTTCCAGTTGATATTGGGTTTGTTGCGCAGACAGCCCGCGCCTCTATAGCGGACATCCGGTACGGTCATAAACGGACGGATGTTGAGGCGTACCCCGTCGTTGAGGTCGGGATTCCAGCCGCTGGGCTGCTGGGCCAAAGGCTTCCAGCGCACGAAGATGTCGTAGGGTCGTTCACCTTCAAGGATCAGCTCAAGTTTCGTTTTGAGGCTTTCAGCTGCAACCAGACGCTCCCCTGCTCCGTCTACCTTATTCTCCTGGTCGCGTTTCTGCCGCATGATCCAGTCGCCGAGGTAGGTGTAGATGAGGGCTTCGAGCTTCTTCCGGTCGAGCATATGGTAATTCACCAGGACAGAGAAGCCGTCTCGGAGACCATCCCAGATCTGCCAGATAAAGGGGCGCTGCTGGAAGAGCTTCAGGTGCTGGGAGAAGAACTTATCCCGCAGCCAGGATTCAAGTGTCTTTCCCGCGTGATCTGCATTCTTCAGCAGTGTCGCCAGGATCTCACTGCTCCAGGCATCACCATAGGATTCGGCCAGGAGATTCAGCAGACGCTCGGATGCACGAGCTTCGCCTCGGACCGGCGGAATGCAGACGATGCCGTCGAGGTCGGCATAGCTGGTCAAGAGCTCAGAGCGTCGCACCCACTCACGCTGCTCGTCGGCCAGCTCCATATCCTCATCGAGCTCAGCGGGCCAGCGGTAGCCCAGGAGGCGCGCTACTGCGATATGGAGAACGGTCTCGTCAGTACGCAGCGGACCGTGAGCAGTCCATTTCTTCTCCTCGTCCCAGACGACTGAACCGCAGGGATGTCCATGAAAGAGCCATTGTGTAGGGTCATCGGTATAGGGCTTTGGCAGGCCGTGGGGGTATTTTTCTTCAGCGACTTTAGTCCAACGCTCGAGGTCGAAGGGGACTTTAGCGAGAGTTGCGTTGGTGACATTTAGTTTTTGATCAATCCGGCGCACTGCCTCATTGTATTCGGGTGAGGAGCAGAAACACCAGAGAGCAGGAAGGTTGGTTTGGTCGATTACAGTTATAACCGATGAGTTGTTGTCAAATTTAGTCCCTTTGTACAATGTTACAGGCAGCTTCCTCATTTGAGCACATACTATACCGTTTTTATCCCAAGCGCTTGAACCTCTAAATGTAGCACCTTTTTGACAAACCTCTGTCATTTGCCCGTATCCATCTTCCCAAAAGAGAACATTGGATCGACCACCATATAAAATATTCGTTTTGATCGTGCTCTGCTGTAAGACCCATCCATTCTCTACTTGTGTAATTTCCCAAAAAGAACGTCCGAATCGGAGGTAATCTGAAGAAGCAATTCCTTGCCAACCATTTCCATATTTCCCAAGCAACTCAACTTTTTCAGCTTCTTCCAACGTTACCCTTGCATCTGGATTTTCCAATTGCTTCGCCTGCTCTACACTCTTGATATCTGTTGTTATCAACTGCGAGGCTTTCTCAACAGATGTCTGGAGTTCGGAAACATCCAGACCATGCATCAGGTGATTGCTCTCATCACTTCCGTGTAAGTCGGCCTCAGAAATAAACGATTGCTGCCCCTTGTTGGTGGATATGCCAGCATGAGAAATCCCCCTGCTGATATTGATCAGGATGGCCTTTACAACCTCACCACTTATGGTTTCAAAAGCTCCTGCTCCCAAGCGTGCTAGCAGATTCCATGTGTGATTCTCCAATAGTCTCTTGCGAAACTTCTTGTAACGTTTAAGGAAGAGCCAGTTTTGCGGCAACACAAGGCTGCATGTGCCACCATATACGCAAAGCTCCAAACAACGTTCAAGAAAGACAGTTGCCAGATCATTTTTTGCTTCAGAGTAGTGTAGATCGCAAAATTCCCGCAACTGCTCACTTTGTCTACCGCGCGCCAGATAAGGCACGTTGGTTATGACCAGATGGTAAGTCCCAGCTAAAAGGATTGCTGCCTTGGCAAGTCCATGGGCGACGACAGCAGCCTCCAGCTGCTCATCACTTAGCTCAAGTTCCAGCGCACGCTCCATAGCACTGTGGAGCTTATTCCAGCCCACCAATTTAGCGGCATCGCTCTTGGCGGGATTGATTAGACTGCCAAGAACAGGAGCGTCCTGAAAACTGTCATACATAGACCCCAGAGCGATACTGAGGTTCTTGTCACCCTGTCCCAGTTTTCTCCATTCCTCTTTCGCTACGCTTACTGAGAGACCCGAACAGGCAATGTTCAGCTCCGGCAATACGCGATAGCCGCCAGTTCCAGGGTAGGTCCATGCTGTCAATGCCAGAGCAAAAGCGGCCAGCGCCACACAGCGCTGATCCAATTCCAAGCCATGAATGTTTTCTCGGAGAACTGCATCCGCCGCTTCCTGAGCAGATAAACCTTCAAGATGCATGCGCAGCGGAACCAACATCAGAAAGGCTGCAACCAGAAAATGGCCCGAACCGCAACAGGGGTCGATTACTTTCAGTTCTGAGAGTTCATCCGGCCAGGCAGCAAAGATGCCGGCTGCCGGTTCCCAGCCCTTATCCTCAGCTCGCACAAAGCGTAAATATTGTAGTGGCACAGTCGGAAGCGAAAAGAACGCTCTCAGCTCGTCCTCCGTCTCAGCGGTCTGCAGAATCTGACGCGCACCGGGTATAAGCTCATCGCTCTCGGCAGCCTCTCTTCTGAGACCGGCAACCTTCCCCACCCACCAGGCGCCAAGGGAGTTATCAAGCAGGAAGTCAACCATGTAGGGCTCAGTGAAAAGCTGTGTGACAGCAGGCAGCTCCCTCGCACCAATCTTAACCTCAGAAGCGTTGACTTCATCTTTTCTCTTCGCCTGCCAGAACTGATAGACCCAGCCGAGGCTGTCAGAAGCCGTAAAGATTTCAGCCGGGAGCTCGGTCAGGAGGCGTTCGAGGCTCTGCTGATGCTCAGGAGGAAAGCTCAGACGAAATACCGGTGAATCAGGGCGGAAGATCTGCGGCAGCATCTGAGCCGCAAAGCGGGCGGCGAGCTCCCAGCCGTTTGCTGCGCCTTCTTCTGCAGCAAGGTCATTACACTCTTCAAGTGTAATCGGGACCGGTTCATCCGGATCCGGATACATCAGCAGATGGTTCTCAGCCAGAAAACGGGCGAAGAGCATGCGATGCCAGTGCTCGTAGGCGGTCTCCTCAACCAGACGCTCCATGGACTGGATCTTCTCTGGAGCGAGAGGATCCCCGAGTTGACGACCATGCGCACGCAGCCTGCGGCGCAGTTCCTTTTCTTCTTCGCCGAGGTGTTTATATGGCTCAGTCTTATCAACAGCAAGCTGTTCCAGAACAACACGAGCTGCTGTTTCAGCGATCTCCCGTGCGCTCCTGACAGCGCGCTCAAGTTGATTTCTTAATATCCTGTCCAGAGCTGGCATGCGGTCTTCCCTCTTATGTCATTCAGAGAATCACGACAGGTCCGCTTTCGAGGGCGGATCTGAGCTGCTGCTGTACGTCGCGAATCCAGGCGTCAATGTCGGCCTCTGTCTCCAGCGTGCGGCGCGGCAGTGTAATGAACTGAGCCTTGGGTTCACAGAGTTTGGCGGCACGCCTCAGTACATTGCCGAAGCGGGCTGGCAGTGCAGCCAGCCGGTCGTGCAGTGCCTCGAGGCTCATGTTGTCCAATGTCTTTAAGATTGATTCAGTACTGTCCACCTTGATCTGCGGCACTGAAGCCTTGGTTAACTGCTGCTCCGTCCGCAGACTTTCACGCTGAGCGGCTTCCAGTTTCTGCCAGTTCGGATCCAAATGGAGACTCGTTTCCCCTGCACGCCACAGCTCATCCCACTTTTCTCTGACTCTGTTCAGTTCATCACGCAGCTGCTGCGTCAGTCCGTTGATCAGGGGCGTGATGGGGTCGGGCTCAACGAGAAGCTGGCGCTGCTGTCTGATGGTCTCGAGCTGCTCCTGATAGCCTTCTGCCCCCACCAGGCCTGAAGCGTGCACGGCCAGGCGCTCCAGAAGTTCCCAGCCGGGCAGACGCCTGTCGATACGTGTAGCGAGGTCCGTCCAGCTGTCGAACAGGCCTTTCAATTCATCGCGTCGGTTGTAGAGCACCAGGAGCTGTTCATTCCCTGACAGGCGGTTCAGATCATCCAGTGAACGGGTGTCAGGTCGCTCAGGCTTAGGCACCTCACCTCCTGCACGATCGGCGAGTTTATTCATGATATCCATGAACTGGGGTACAAAACGAAGTTCTTCTCCCTGCCGGGAATTAAGGCCGGCCCTTTGGAGTAACTTTCTGATTTCAATTCGCTGCCCGACACTGATGGTGATGGACTCCACCCTGAACATCGTCTTCCCGATCGATTTGCGCTCGAGTTCGTCAGGCTTGATCTGCCTGCCCCGTTCATCACGGGCTATGAGCTGCTCGGCTACCAGGAGCACCTGCAGGGCGCCGTCAACTGCATCACGGGACCAGCCATAGGGTGAAGACTCAAAGTGCTCTCGAATCTCTGTGCCACTTCTGGCCTGGCCAATAAAGCCAAGGATGGCACGACAGACCGGATTGTTCGCCGGCTCGCCCAGGTCACCAACAGCGCGAAGTGCGTCCGGAGCCCCCTTCCGGGCATTCTCGTAAACTTTGGACCAGCCAGGATGGTCAGCCGTTTCAAACTGCGGATAAAGACGCGCCAGTGCGTTGCTGCCGGCTTCAAGCAGCATCTCCCGCAGATCACTGCCATGGACTTCACTGCCTCCGCCCTGAAAGACGCGGGCGCCGGACAGGGCTTCCCTGAGCAGTTCGTTGATCCTGCCCTCAGCTGCCCGCCGTCTCGTCTCCATCGCCGCATGTGCCTCAATCCCTTCCGGAGTATTGGGCATGCCGCGTCTGTTGAGCGTGGCATCGGCAGCTTTATAGTCGCCGAGAGAATGACGCAGCTCATCCGCAGAGCGTCGGGGTATATAGACGAAAATGATCGGTGAAGTGTTGCCAGCCTGCATGGCATCTGCATGCACGGTGTTTCTCTCCACATTCCAGCCATCACGAACCCAGACACAGATACGCTGGCTGGCATTGGCTGGCAGCTCCTGGTCATAAACTGTGTGAATCTCACGGCTGATTTTCGAGTCTCCGTGCGTCAGGCTCAGTCGTCCCACCTGCTCTGCGAAGCATCTGCGGATGCGGTCATTACGTTCAGCCTCGATGCGATGCAGGCCATCCGCGAGGACCTGGCGCTGGCTTCGAAACTCGTCATTCCAGGCTGTACTCTCTTCCGTCTGGATGCGGTATTCATCTTCTACCTGCATCAACAGTTCGCAGTTGTCCAGCAGAGCAGGCAGCTTACTGCGCAGACTGCTGCTGCCACTGGGGAGATCCTCGACCAGCAGATCGGCGAGGCTGTCGATGGTGGCACGGATGCCAAGTTCCTCTCTCTGGCTGCCCAGCTTGTTGATGAGAAAGACCAGACCACAGGCACGGGCCATAAGTTTTTCGTCATCCGACCCTTCAATCCAGATCATGGTTTTCTCATGAAGCTTGCGCGGCAGAATGCTTGACTGAAGCAGTTTGTCAGCGGAGTCGAAATAGAGATAGTCCGTCGGAACGACGTGCCCCAGCTCTTCATCGAGGTTGGTCTGAATCACCCTGTGAACGAGACTGAGCTGATTGCGCAGCTGGCTGTCCGTGCCGGTCTGGTCCATGACCCGCAGTGTGCTTTCCCAGAAGCGCCGCCGCACCGGCAGGATGGGGTAATCCTGCGGGAAAAGCGGGATATCCTCCTGCCGGTGACCTATACCTGTCCCTGCGAGGTGGCGCGAGATCTCGCCGAGGTTTCTGCCCATGACCTCTTCGATGGGCTTTTGCGCCTCGGCCTTTTTTCTCAGAATCACCTGGCGAATGACTGCATCGACATCGGCATCGGAGAGTTCCACTCGAACCGTGAAGCGTCCTTCCAGTTTCTTCAGATTGCTGGTACCGGAAACAGCCGTCTGACCGGTGCCGATAAAGAGCAGCTTGCCTCCGAAGGTTTTGCTGCAGGCCTCCACCATTTCCTGAACAGCAATTGAGCGCTGGCTGTCCTCGCCGATATACTGCTGCACCTCGTCCAGCGCCACCAGAGTCAGCGGGAATTTGCCTTCTTTTGTCAAAGCAGCACGGATGGCCTTCAGCATCTCATCGCTGGAAATATCCTCGACATTGGGAAACATGTTGATCAGGATTTCGGCACAGGCTGACGCCTCCGGGAAGGTCTCCGGCCTGACATGAACCAGGGCCTCGTGGAGATCATGTGAGACGTATAAGTTGTCAAGTTCCTCCTCCCAGTCAGAACCCTTCTCGTTCAGAAAAGAATGCACCTGCCTGGCGATGCCTTCTTTCTCAAGCCAGATAACAAAGCGCCCGTGTGGATACTGTTCCGGCAGACCGGCAGACTTGAAGATAATGCGTAGAAGTGCCAGCCGTACACTGCCGCTTGCACCAGCCCCCAGTGTTCCGGAAGCGGCGTGCAGGCCACCATGGCGCCTGCCCTCGGTATCAAGCTCTTTCAGCAGGTCATTAATGGACTGTGGCAGGTTCGCCAGGCCCCGGGCCCTCGCTCCGTCAGCAAAACATGTATCGTCCCACAGGGCCCGCAGCATCTTGACAAAGTGAGATTTGCCGGAGCCGTAGAAACCACTGACCCAGACGGCTGGCTGTTGTGGCTGATCAATATTACTCAGAAATGTTTCGAGGATATGAATCAGGCCCTTCTCATACTGGCCCTCACAAACGAACGTCTCGAGCTCGTAGCGGAGCACTTCCAACGCACGGTCGCTGGTATCGTCGTTGACGCTGGCAACCCCTTCGTTGACCAGTTTTCGGGCAGCAGGATCAACCAGGTAAATATCGCGATTTCTCATCTTAAAATCCTCCAGAGCCATCATTTCCTGTCTGCAGTAATCGGCACGGCGAGATAGTTCCAGCCGTCGTAGCCGTCCAGAAGCCTGTAGTTGTTGTTTTCATAACTGCCGGGGAAGAAAATGAGCAGCCTCCCATTCACAAGCGGTGCCAGCCGGTCAACCAGATCCTTCACTTTCAAAAAGCCAAACAGCGAACCCACTCCCTGAATGGCAACAACATGATCCGGCCCAACCGTCTGCTCTTCAAGGAAGTCCTCGAAAGACGCGCAGATGTGGTCCAGATATCTTGGGAGGAGTGTCGACAGAAGATGCGGCTTTCTGAAGTAGCTTTCAGCATATTTCTGTGAAGCCAGCCAGACGGCAAAACTGTCGGTCAGATCAAACAGCGCCCACTGGTGTTCTGCCTTCTGCGTGACGAGTTCAAACTCTGAAACATTGGCCCGCATCCGGCGCTCATCCGCCTCGTCATAGACGCAGAAGATCACACGCTGCGCGGCGGCGACATCATCTCGCCAGGGGACACGAATATAACGTTCATAGCCCTGTATCAGGCGCCTTATCTTATTCACCGCAGCCACTCCAGTTCTGCCTGACAAATCAGTTTGGGAAACTCAAGTTCCATGACATCGCCCAGACGCTTGAAGACAATCCAGCCCCTGCCCGATGCTTCCCCGGCGAGCTCAATGGCTCTGTCGCTGGTGCAATCCAGAAGCCTGATGTATTCATGATCAAAAAGCCCCTGCCCTCTGGCACCTGTGAGATAGCCAAGAAATAAGGCGTAAGAGACACTCCCGACAGTGGGCAAAGCGCGCGAGCGAACTTTCACGTTGCGGCCAGTAAGGTGGCCGGACTTGGTCCAGGTGGAATTGATATTCTGCGCCGTGGACTTCAGCGTCGCAGCACTGAACCGGCCTGGCTCCCGGGCATCAATAAGCTCTTCCAGGGACACGCGCGAAACGGTACTGCCTTCCGGAACACTCAGGATAAAGGATGCAGAGGAGCGAAAGATCGTGTCTCTGGCATAGGTGCATAGCAGTGCCAGCAGCGCCTGGCCATCGACATCGCGGTTCCAGAAATAGAGGAGGCTGCGAAACAGAACAACGCCTGGATCGAGTGAGTATAGATCAACCAGATGGTTATAGCTGAGAACTCGAGTCTCAGCGGAACGCTTGCCTAGACAGTTATCGTCGACAATCGCCTGGCGATAATCGCTTTTTTCGGCATCCGGATGATTGACACAGGCGAGCAGAGTCTTAAGCTCATCCAGCATCATGGTGCGTGAATTATGGGCACCACCTCGTTTAAAGCTGAATCCAAAGCGGGACAGTGTTGTTTCACTTGTTGTCATGATAAGCGCTCGTTTCACATGTATTGCCCTTGCAAGCCCACGCATCGACTTCGTCTCTTTTGAGCTTCCGGAGACGACCCAGTTGCCTGGCCGGCATGGTCTTTTAGCGGATCCTCCTGGAGACCAGATCCCGCTTGATGCCGGGATCGTCTCCGATTTCATCTGCCAAAAGCCAGCTCGTTTCCATCATCTCTCTCCAGGGCAGCTTGTTTCACTGTTTGTGCCTATAAGCTGGGTCTATCAGAGCCGGATAGAAGATTGGCGTTTCTATCATGCTTTGTTAGAGCAAATCATAACAGAGCATATGGCATTTCTTTTAAAACCAGAACCGTAAACGCTTTGTGCTCCTGCTCATGGGCCTCCGCCAGAGTCCAGTTCCTCCTAATTGTACTCACGTCACGATTCCTGCTATAATCAGAACGATTCCTGTGAATCCGCCGATAACGGACGGCGCCTTTGACAAGTGAATCTGAATGCGGGGACGTACTGGTTTCGACAGGGTCGTCAACGCGGGACAAGCGGGTAGTGGATTCTCGTTGGCCACTTTAAAAAACGGGAACCTGCAAATAAATGCAGACAATTCTTATGTAGCTGCACCCAGCTACGCCTACGCTGCTTAATCTAAGTCAGCGTCATCGCCCCATCCGATCTGCAGGATGGATCAGCGGTGTCAGTTGCAGACCTTAACGTCAGGGAGGTCAAAGACGTGAATGGGACGGTACCAGCTCCGACACCGTCCGGCACCAGGAGCTACCGGATCGTACAGGGGTCGGCCAACTGTGCGTGAGGGGGAATCCTCATCTGGTCGACTGCACCCGGAGAAAACCCCGCCGCGGCGGTTTTGGACAGGAGTTCGACTCTCCTCGTCTCCACCAGCAAAGCCTGTGAGCATCTGCTCGCAGGCTTTTTCTACGCTTCTCAGCAGGGCTCTCTCTCCGTCCCGCCAGGATCCGACATATCCTGACCGCCCCTGCTTCTGCTTTTGCCGTTTTAACAACAATCTAGTAAACTTTCTTCTAAATGTCCTGCCGGATGAGATATGCTCTCCTGGGCTCGGGACATCTTTTCATGTCAACCGGCATTCAGGAGGCTACATGACCAAGCGAACGAATCACCCGGCAACGAGCGGCCTGCGGCGTGTCCTGCACGCCATCCGCCAGCACCCCCTGATTGACAACCTCGTCAGCCTGCGCGGTAATCCCCGTGCCTGTGTCTATACCGAGCCGCTCTGGGGCATTCCCCATGCTCTCTATTTCCCCTACATGTCTGTCTACATGCTGGCTCTCGGGGTCGGTGACGTCAGCATCGGCCTGCTGCTGACCATCGGCATGGTTCTCCAGGTTGTTTCGGCTTTCCTGGGCAGCTTCATCACGGACCGCCTGGGACGGCGCCGGACGACATTCCTTTTTGACTTTGTCTCCTGGAGCGCCCCGGTATTTGTCTGGATGATCGCCCAGAACTTTGCCTTCTTCCTCGTGGCCACCATTCTCAACTCGACCTGGCAGATCACCAGCATCTCCTGGTCCTGCCTGATGACCGAGGACGCCCGGGAGGACCAGCTGGTCGGCATGTACACCTGGTGCACCATCGCCGGTCTGCTGGCCGTCTTTGTGGCGCCCATCTCCGCCTGGCTGGTCGAGACCCGCGGCCTCGTTCCGGCGATGCGCATGATGCTCCTCTTCGCCCTGATCTCCATGTCGACGAAGTTCATCGTGCTTCATATATTTTCCGAAGAGACAGAAGTGGGCAGACAGCGGATGGCGGAAACGAAGGGCCAGCCCCTGAGAGCTCAGCTGGTAGAATACATCCCCGTCATCCGGCAGATGGCGGCCTCACGTCCGCTGCGCTCCATGCTCCTGCTGATGGTCCTCATCAATGCGACAATGTCGATTACCTCGAGCTTCTACTCGCTCTACGTGACCCAGGACCTCGGCATAGCGGACCAGTGGCTCGCCTATTTTCCCATGCTGCGCTCCATTATCATGCTGGTTTTCATTTTTACCGTACAGACGATGCTGAACCGGCTCCATTACCGCATCCCGATGAGCGTGGGATTCGTACTCTTCAGTCTCAGCCAGGTGCTGCTGCTCGTCTCACCACCCAGACAGCTGGTCACGCTCTTTCTCTATGTGGCCTTTGAAGCCTTCGGCCACGCCCTTGTCATACCGCACCGCGACAGCCTGCTGGCCCGCGTTGTCGATCCCCACGAGCGCTCGCGCATGTATTCGGTGATTTACATCACGGTGATTTTCCTGACCTCTCCCTTTGGCTATATTGCCGGCCAGCTCTCGAACCTTGACCGCCGCCTGCCCTTTGCCCTGAATACCATCCTCTACCTGCTGGCTCTGCTCCTCATACAGCGCGTGCGCCTGCTCGAGAGCGATGTGTCCGGGTCAGAGCCAAAGCTTTCCGAGCCCGGGACAGAGGCCTGAATCCTGATTCGCACCCGGCCTGAAGCAGGCGGATTTCCGTCTGCCGCCGACGTGCCGGCATCAGAACATGTGCTTGCGCCAGAGCAGAATGGTGGTAACCAGCACCAGAATCAGAGTCGCGGCAACGATCTGCCAGAAACCGTACTGCTGGCTGACAGGCAGTCGCACGTTCATGCCCATCAGGCCTGAGATGAGTGTCGGAATCGTCATGACGATGGTCGCGCTCGTCAGAATCTTCATCACGTTGTTCTGGTTGTTGCTGATGATGGAAGCGAAGGACTCGGTCGAGGCAGCCAGAATCGTGCTGTAGATAGTCGCCATTTCGATCGCCTGTTTATTTTCGATGATGACGTCCTCAAGCAGGTCTTCATCTTCAGGGTAATTCTTGATATAGGGGTTGCGCATCATGCGCTCGAGCACGACACCGTTGGCGCGCAGCGAGGTCAGCAGGAAGACCAGCGATTTCTCGAGCCGCAGCATCTCAAGGATCTCCTTGTTCTTCTGCGCCCGAATCAGGTGTTCCTCGAGTCGATTCGCAGCCCGTTCAATCTGGCGCAGGCAGCTCAGGTAGCGGGTGGAGTTGCGGAAGAGGATCTGCAGCACGAAGCGCGAGCGAAACTGCGTCTGGAAGCCCTTGATCGGCTGCTGGATGAAGTCGTTGAGGAAGGTATCCGACTCGAGACAGATCGTGATCAGCATCTGGTCGAGAATGATAATGACGAGAGGGATGGTGCTGTAGATGGCATCCCCGAGCGAGGCACTGGGCGTGACCAGGGGGATGTCGACGATGATCAGCGTCTGATCATTCTCCTTCTCGACACGGGCGCTCTCCTCCTCGTCGAGGGCGGCGAGCAGGAAGGTCTCTTCGATCTGATGCGCCCTGCCGATGGCCATGAGTTCTTCATAGCCCGGCTTGGTGATGTGAATCCAGCAGCCAGGTTCAGGTTCCGGGATCCGGGTCAAAACATTCTGCTCCGATTTGAAGATCTCGATCATGATCTGGAACCTCCAGGACAAATATTCATAAAAAGAACCGGCCTGCCTTCGCCGACCGGTCCATGGAGCCACAGGTGAGGATCGAACTCACGACCTATTCATTACGAGTGAATTGCTCTACCACTGAGCCACTGTGGCGCGACACGTCGAATATGTTAGCAGACCGACGCATCTTGTCAAGCGAAGGGCCGCTCCATCCGGAGCAGCCCTCCCGTCTGTTTACACATGTCCCCGGATAAGAGCCCTGCAGGGCAGCAGCTCCTACCAGTTCTCCTGACGGCGGAAGAAGTAGGCCTTCGGATGCGAGCAGACCGGGCAGAGCTCGGGCGGCTTGACGCCGATGACGAGGTGGCCGCACTCCTCACACTGCCAGACGGTCTCGGCGACATCCTCGAACACCGTTTCCCCGTTGACCCTGTCAAGCAGCTTCAGGTAGCGTTCCTCGTGGTTCTTCTCGATCGCGGCGACGAGCTCGAATTTAGCTGCGACCTGCGTGAAGCCCTCTTCACGGGCCTCGGCGGCCATGCGTACATACATGTCGGTCCACTCGAAGTTCTCACCGGCTGCGGCGTCCTTCAGGTTGACTGCTGTCGTCGGCACGCCACCGTCGTTCAGGATTTTGAACCACTCCTTCGCGTGCTGATTCTCGTTGCTGGCGGTCTCCGCGAAAAGCTTCGCGATCTGGACATAGCCATCCTTCTTCGCCTGGGAAGCATAGAACGTGTACTTTGTGTTCGCCTGCGATTCGCCGGCAAAAGCTTCGCGGAGGTTGGCCTCCGTCTTTGTACCCTTAAGTTCCTTGAGATCTCGTGCCATTTTTAGTCCTTTCGTGTCACCGTTCATGACGGTTGTCGGCCTGCTTCACAGCCGCGAAGCGTGCGACGAAAATATACCACAATTGTTAAATTAATTGCAATGAGCTATCAATAAGCATCTGTTTAGGCAAGGCTAGCGGCCGTGGCAGTTCTTGTACTTCTTTCCACTGCCGCAGGGACAGGGATCGTTGCGTCCTACATGACGGTTGTCACGGCGCACCGGCTCTGTGCGTTTCGGAGCCGCTTCAGCGCCGGGGGCCTGGCCTCTTCCCTCGACCATGCGCTTCACGGGCTGGCGCCTCGGACGGGCCGGTTCCTCGGCAACGGCATCGGCATCAGCCTTTGTCGCCGCGGTCTCCCTGACGGTCTGACGGCGCTCGGGCGGTGCCTGCTCGCTGAATTTGGCCCGCATCATCATGCGCACGGCGCCCTCCTGAATCGACTCGGTCATGGTGTCGAACATTTCAAGGCCTTCGCGCTTATACTCGATGACCGGATCATGCTGGCCGTAGGAGCGCATGCCGATGGAACCGCGCAGATCGTCCATGGCGTCTATGTGATCCATCCAGTGCTGGTCGACAACCCGCAGCAGGACGACACGCTCGGCCTCGCGCATGAATTCCGCAGAGCCCATTTCTGCCTCTCTGGCCTCGTAGCGTTCGAGGGCGGCGGAGGAAATGGCCTCGGTCAGCTCCTCGGCGCTCATGTCGACCTCGCCGTTGGCGGCACGCAGCTCCACGAGAACGGGCAGCGGACCCAGCAGATCCGCCAGACGCGTCGACAGCGCCAGCGTGTCGATCTCGCTGCTCTCTTCAACGCCGGCGAACTGGCCGTGAACGATGCGCCCGACAACCTCCTCGATCGTCCGTCGATAGTAGCCGTGCAGATCTTCGCCTTCGAGGACCTGACGGCGCTGGCCGTAGATGACCTCACGCTGCTGGTTCATAACATCGTCATATTCCAGCACGTGCTTGCGGATGCCAAAGTTGCGGCCCTCAACCTTCCGCTGGGCGCTTTCGATGGCACCCGTCAGAATGCGTGCCTCGATCGGCATGTCCTCGTCAACGCCGAGACTCTCGAACATCTGCTGCATGCGCTCGCCGCCGAAGAGGCGCATGAGGTCGTCCTCAAGCGAGAGATAGAAGCGGCTCATGCCGGGGTCGCCCTGACGACCCGCACGGCCGCGCAGCTGGTTGTCGATGCGGCGGGATTCATGCCGTTCGGTACCGATGATGTAAAGACCGCCGACTGCCAGCACCTTCTCGCGCTCGGCGAGGGTGCCCTTGCGCAGCCCCGCCACGAGTTCGGCGAACTTCTGCCGGATATCGAGGACATTCTGGTCCGTGGTCTCGTTGTGTGCGTCGGCCTCGTCGATGAGGTCGTCCGGATAGCCGAGCTTGCGCAGCTCCTGCCGCGCCATCAGCTCGGGATTGCCGCCAAGGATAATGTCGGTACCGCGGCCGGCCATGTTGGTCGCGATGGTCACGGCGCCATAGCGGCCCGCCTGAGCGACGATCTCGGCCTCGCGCTCATGCTGCTTGGCGTTGAGGACATTGTGCTGTATGCCGAGGCGGCGGAAGATCGAGGACAGCTGCTCGGATTTCTCGACCGATACCGTACCGATAAGGACAGGCTGGCCGCGCCGGTTCGCTTCCTGGACCTCGGCCGTCAGGGCCCTGGTTTTGCCGGCGATGGTCTTATAGACCACATCGGGCAGGTCCTCGCGGATTACGGGGCGGTTTGTCGGAATCTGCACGACGTCGAGCGAATAGATGTCGCGGAACTCCTCCTCCTCGGTCTGGGCGGTACCCGTCATGCCCGAGAGCTTGCCGTACATGCGGAAGTAGTTCTGGAAGGTGATGGTGGCGAGAGTCTTCGACTCGCGTCTGACGTGGACGCCCTCCTTCGCCTCGATGGCCTGGTGCAGACCGTCGGAATAGCGGCGCCCGGGCATCAGACGTCCGGTAAAGTCGTCGACGATGACGATCTCCCCGTCCTTGATTACATACTGGTCGTCGAGACGCATGGTCCCGTGGGCCTTCAGGGCATTGTTGATGTAGTGCTGCAGCGAATAGTTTTCCTCGTCGGCGAGGTTCGGCACGTTAAAGTGCTTCTCGGCCTTCGCGACGCCGCGTTCGGTGAGCGTCGCCGTGCGTGCCTTCTCGTCGACAATGTAGTCGGCGTCCGCGGAGACCTCGCTGTGGTCCATCTTGTCATCGCGCTCGGCGACGACGAAGGCCCGCAGCTGTCTCGCGAAGCGGTCGGCACGCTGGTACATGTCGGTGGACTCGTCACCCTGACCCGAGATGATGAGCGGGGTCCGGGCCTCGTCGATGAGAATGGAGTCGACCTCGTCGACGATGGCAAAAACGAGTTCCCGCTGCACGCGGTCCGCGCCGTAGGTCACCATGTTGTCACGCAGATAGTCGAAGCCAAATTCGTTATTGGTGCCGTAGGTGATATCGGCGGCGTAGGCCGCGCGGCGCTCGGCGGTCGACAGCCCATGCACGATCAGGCCGACCTCGAGGCCGAGGTAGCGGTAGACCTTCCCCATCCACTCGCTGTGGAAGCGGGCGAGGTAGTCGTTGACAGTCACCAGGTGGACGCCGCGGCCGCCGATGGCGTTGAGGTAGATCGGCAGCGTGGCGACGAGGGTTTTGCCCTCACCGGTCTTCATCTCCGCGATCCGGCCCTGATGGAGGACGATTCCTCCTATGACCTGGCAGCGATAATGCCGCATGCCGAGCACCCTGTCCGCCGCCTCAGTGACAGTGGCAAAGGCCTCCGGCAACAGGTCGTCCATGCTCTCGCCACGCTCGAGGCGGGAGCGAAAGTGAGCGGTCTTCCCGCGCAGGTCGGCCTCGCTCAGGGCGCGATATTCGCGCTCAAGGGCGAATACCCGGTCGACCAGAGGCCGCAGTCGCTTAAGTTCGCGATCGGAATAGGTCCCGAACAGTTTGCTGAAAAGTCCCATGTATTCTGTATCCCTGTTTTGATCCTTCAATCCCGGCACTGGTCCCGGCGACGATCATCAGCCTCTTCCAAAGCGGCTGCGTCGAGCAGGGCCAGCACCTGTTTATAGCCATCGGCTCCGTATTCGAGACTGCGGTTGACGCGGCTGATCGTCGCGGAGCTGGCTCCGGTACGCTCGGCCACATCGGCGTAGGTCGCGCCGCCGGCGAGAAGTTCGGCCACCTCGAGCCGCTGACTCATGGAGCGCAGCTCGGCCACGGTGCATAGATCTTCAAAAAAAGCGATCGCCTCTGCGCGTGTCCGAACCGCAACGACGGCTGCAGCGAGACGGTCCAGTCCTCGGATTCGTAAACGGTCATGCATATTGGTCACCTGATTCGCCGCTGTTATGCCCTGACGACAAGTCCTGCCGCAGCTTCCGGTATCATACCGGATGCCCTGAAAGCACGCAAGAATCACCGTTTTCAGTGTCCGCCTTCCGCCGCCTCACAGCAATGGTCCCGGCAGTCAGAAACAAGCGGCCAACAACGGTAAGACCATCAAAACCTGGATCAACTGAAAGACTCAACCAGTCAGCTGACAGGATAGATGAAGACTCACCTGTGTTCTCCCCTATACTTCATTGGCTTTAAACGAGGGAATAGTAGCATCCGGCGATTGATTCGGTCAGTCTTCGTCCACCCAGACTACGAACTCGCTGTCGCCTTTCTCAAAAGGACCGGGCAATGGGTGGCAATCTCTGGGGTTACCAAGGTAGTCTTCATTTACGAAGATGGGAGACCCATCCGGATTCTCATAAGCCATCTCGGGTTGAAAAGCTATACCTAAAAATGCGGTGGAAATGAACTGGGTTTTCATATCCCTGGGCAGGAAATCATAGAGGTTGGTTTTGAGAATGTATTTGCCGTCTTTCTCAATGAGCTCAATGCTAACCACGTTCTCGTTGTCCACATGGTTGTCAGTTTCTTTTTTGTAAGGTTGAGCTCCGTTGTAGTAAACGTTCCCGCTCACATACATGGGTAGTGCAGCACTGTAATCGTATTGGCGCCCCCAGGTTGTCTTTTTGGAACCCTCGTCAGTGAAACCATAGTAGTATTCGTCATGCAACGGAAAGTCATTATATATCTGAAGACCAGTCTCGGTGTTGATGGATGTGTTCATGCCCTCAATGGCCACAGCATCTTCGAGATTGCGAACCGTTCTGAACTCCTCCGGGATATCCCTCTGAATGAAAACATTGTTGTAGAAGCGGTTATCACCATTAAGGATGGTCATGAAGCCCATAACATCGGTTTCATGGTGAAAGTGATAAGGGGTAAATCGGCCGCCGGATGAGCCAATGTCAATGGGACCGGCAATGATGTTGTGAACAAAAGCAAGACCCTGAGAACGCTCCCGAAGAGCAAAATTGGACAGAAACAGGTTATTATCAACCAGTGCCGGACCGTGGGAAACCTCAATGTAAAGATCCTCGGATACACGAACTCCTTCGATACCGTCATTATCATGGAAGAGATTCTGGGTAACACGCGTACCCTGAGTCTGCCAGTCAAGCCAGATGCCGCGATGGCAATGGTGTATATGGTTACGGCGGATGATGGTATCAATAGGTGCGTGAAGCTTGATCCCTCCCAGTTCGGAGCCCGAAAACTCACCGCAGGTATTGATATCGTGAATATCGTTATCCTCAATCACGGAGAACACGCCGCCCAGGTGACCGCAGATACCTGTTTGACCGCAATTATAGATTTTACAGCGGCGAACCACATGAGAACCGACGGTTTCCTTGCTCCAGCCAGTATGCTGGGCGTAGAGGATGATATCGCGTTCAAGCTGTGTCCCGTCTTTTACTTTGTCACTGGTCCAGCGGTTGTTGGAAGGATGCCAGCACTTGCCCAAAGAAATACCAGAACAACGGGAATCACTGATTTCACAGTCTTCGATCACCCATCCTTTTGACCAGTGGGGTCCGATAAGTCCCTCCTGGAAAGCAGTTGGAGGAGCCCACTGGGTAGCCGCCTGCTTCAGCACAAAACCCTGAACCGTGATGTAGTTAATTCCTGTCTTTTCCGGGAAGAATACGCGACGTCGTACATTTATCTCAACGCAGTTCTCATTGGGATCACCTTCGGGAAAGCGGGCGTAGAGTACAGTGTTGTCACCATCCTGTTCCGTAAACCATTTATGGTTTTTTGAATATTCTTTGTCCCAGGCCCACTCAAGAGCTTTCCCATTCACCATTTTTACATAGGAGTCTTCCTCAACCAGCGCTTTGCCGTTGAAGTAGATCATGCCGAGGTGGTTAATGCGGTCAAGTCCGCGATACCAGTCGCCATAAATGACTTCGGTATAAGGATTGTAGCCACCAAAAAAGCTGTTCGGAACGGTAGTTTTCCACACATCACCTTCCGTGTTCACCCAGTTTTTGATGATTTCAGCACCGGTAATGACGGTCCTGCCGTACTCGCTCGCGCGGTATACAATTGGAGCTTCATCGGTTCCGGCAAACTTGGGATTGACTAGTTCACGGTATATGCCGGGCAAGACGATAACTTCATCGCCTGGTCTGGCAACTTCAGCAGCCTGCTGTATTTTGCGGAAGGGTCTGTCTTTGGTGCCATAACCTTTCAGGGGACCGCATGCAGATACATAGTATCTCATTCTTATTTCTCCTGTTTTATTGATCTTGCTATATTATTTCTGTGATGTTCACGTATTTATATGTTCAAGGCTCAACCTTTAACAGCACCGCTTACCATGCCTTTAACTAGCTTTTCAGACGAAAAAGCATAAACAATGAGCATCGGCAGGGTGGAAAGTGCAAGGACAGTTAAAATAGCGGCAGTATTGGACGTGTACTCGGTACGGTAATCCCACGGCGCCAAAGGCAGAGTTCTGTTTTCCAGTTTGTTGGTGAGAATCATGGCAAAAGAGAACTCATTCCATACATGACAGCCAACATAAATACCCAGTGTCACAAAAGCAGGTCTTGAAAGTGGCAGTGCCACTTCCAGATAGGTGCGAAAGAGGGAAGCGCCGTCAATCTGAGCAGCTTCTTCAATTTCACGCGGTATGGTTTTCATGAAGCCGGTCATGATAAAGCAGGCAGCCGGTAAATTGAAGGTTACATATACCGGTATCAGCACCCAAATCGTATCGTATATACCCAGTTTTCGAGCCAGGATGAATACCGGAATAAAGGCAACATGGATCGGGATGGACATGCAGGCCACCACGACGGCGTTGGCCTTGCTTACCACACCATTGGATAAACGGGCAAATACATAGGCAGCCATGGAAGCAAACATCAGGGTAAGGAAGACGCTGAGTCCGGTTACGATGATGGAGTTCTTAAGATACAACGGGAAACGGCCGCTGAGAACCTCAATGTAGTTGCCGATAAAGAAGTCTTTCGGTAACCCGAACGTGTTACCGCTCATGAACTCACTGTTTGACTTAAAGGAAGTGATGAACATGAAAAGATACGGATACAGAGTAAGAAAGGACCAGAGAACGGCTACAAGATAGATGAAAACAGAGAGCGGAGTAATATTCTTTTTCATAGTCAATCTTCCCCCCTTCTTTCGAGAAGCTTGACCGTGATCAAGGCAAGAGCTGTGATAATGAGGAACATGACTGCGGCAATAGCTGAGCCGTAGCCCATACGGGTACTCTGGAAAGTCATCTTATACATGTAAGTTGCCATCAATTCCGTTTTTTGCGCGCCTTCAGTCATTACATAGACCAAATCAAAATACTTCAGTGAGCCGATAAGTTGCAGAACGATGGCATTTCTGATGGTAGGTGCAATCATGGGAATTGCACACCTGAATGTGTACTGGATGCGGGTTGCTCCGTCGATTACCGCGGCTTCGTAAAGATCAACCGGTATAGTGGACAAGCCCGCCAGATAGTAAATCATGTAGAACGACACGTATTGCCAGATAACAGCAGCAGCAACCACGGAGAAAGCATATTGGGGATTGCCTAATAGAGAGGGCATCTTGATACCAAAGAATGTTTTCAGCATGCCTGCAATGGGACCGGTGTAGTTGTTGACGAGATAGGAAAACAGAAGGCCGATGGTTGAGCTGCTCATCAGGTACGGCAGGAACCAGACAATTTTGAAAAACTTGGCTCGCTTACCATAATGATCAATGAATAGAGCCATCAAAAGACCAATCGGAAGCTGACCCAGAATAGAGATGAAAATCATCTTTATGTTATTTTTGGCAGCGCTCCAAAACTCGCCGTCATTTACGAGGTTCTTCCAATTACGCAATCCGCTGAATTTGTCGGCAGCCAGGGGACCAACGCCGTTCCAGTCATATAGGCTAGCCCGAAAGCAGAAATAAATCGAGTAAACAATAAAGACAATGAATAGAACAAATATTGGAAGCAAAAAGAGAATGCGAATGGTGTTTTTTTCACGTTTCAGGGTATTCATGGTAGTTCGTATTTCCTTGCCAGAAAACTCCTTTCCCGCTTCGATAAAAACTGCTTCTGTTACTCTCCCGTACACCAGAGAGTACGGGAGAGTAACAGACAAGCTTCAGCCAGAAGGGCTACTTGCCGTATTCCTCAACAGCGGCATCTTCCATTATTTTGTTTATTTCTTCAGGTGTTTTCTCAAGACCGATCAACTGCTGAACGGTGGTCTTGTGAGCCTCGCCAAGTGCGGGAGGGAGATACTGATCCCAATAGAGCTGAATATTATCAGCACCGCTCATGATATCGAGCAGTTCTCTGGTCAGCGGGTCTTCCTGAGCATCGATAGCGCGCTGTACAGGAGGTGTGTTGCCAAGCTCAATCATGCCGTCGATAAAGGTATCTGAAGTCAGATAGGTAAGGAATTCCCAGGCAGCGTCAGGATGTGCGCAGTTGGATGAAATGGAGAAGAAGTTGGAGCCGGGAGACCCCAGAACTGATTTTCCGCCTTCGCCGCCATCAGCTGCAGGGAAGGGACAAACGCCGAGTTTCGTGTAAAACTCGGGGTTGTCATTCTTGATTTTGACAGCACCGGGGTAGAGCCATATACAGGCCTGCTCTGTGTAAAGCAGCTGTAAGTCTTCGTTATTGGAATGATTCAAGCCATTGCAACCGTCCGGGAAATAGCCTTTATTAACCCACTCAACAAGTTTGTTACCTGCGACTGTGAAGCCTTCGTCAAGGAAAGAGCCAGTACGGGCAGCAGCATCAGGAAGCAGATTGGGGCCGCCAAGACGGTCAACGAGATACATGTAATAGATAGTACCAGTCCATTTACCCGCATTGGCCAGGGCAAAGGGTATGATGTCGTTCTCAACAAGGGTGTCACAGATAGCTTCTAGATCGGAGATCGTTTTTGGCTCCTCGAGACCGTATTTCTCAAACATCTCGGCATTATAGTACATCGGTTCGGCACCCATGGTTACGCCTCCAAAGGCGTACTGCCTGCCATTATATGAACAAATCTGGTTCGTGCTGGGGATATAGAAATCTTCTAAACCGGAATTCTTGATGTAATCAGTCAAGTCGATGCAGGCACCGGCCTCAATGTAGGAGATCATGGGGCCACCTGCCCAGTGCATAAACACGTCGGGAAGAGCATCGCCGGCAGCGACGAGAATTTTCAGCTTATCCTTATACGGGGTGGAATCCATGCTGGAAACTTCAGCTGTGTTGCCGGTAGCATCATGGTATTCCTGAGCAATTGCGGCCATGACTGCCTGCTGCTGTTCGTTAAATGCAGCACAGGCGACCTCGATGGTCACAGGGCCATCCTCTTTCTCTGCAGCAGTTGTGGATGGTGCGGCAGTGGCTGTGGATGGTGCGGCAGTAGTTGTGGGGGCTGCGGTAGCGGGGGAAGTTTTTTCAGTTGTACAGGCAGTGAAGCAGCCCAGAAGCATCGTCAAAGCCAGTACCAGGACAAGTACCTTTTTCACGTTTTTCCTCCTTTTACTGTCTGTCAATTTAGTAGTGAAAGCGTCCCTTGAGCCTGTGTCTCCGAATGCAGATGACTAACTTCATACTAAGTCAACAGAACCTTTGGTAGTACACACCTGCAGAGCAGGTGCTTGAAGCCAGTCTAGCATCATTAAGTTAGTTTGTACACAGAACGAACTAACTTCAGTATCCGTCTTCTGCCGCCTCATAGCGATGGCTCACTCCATGACGGTGAATCTCGACCCTGATTCCCTGAGCTGTGGCCTCGCACACCGCCCTGTCGAGAACGGCGAGGACATCAGCGGGACTGTTTTCCGGGATGATGAGACTCAGCAGCCGCCCCTCCGGCAGCTCCGATACCTCTGAAAACAGTCCGTCATGTACGAGTGACTCGGCATCAAAGCCCTGCAGGCGCGAGATTTCCCGTTCCAGTTCACGGTTCAGCGCGGACTCGAAGCGATAGCCCGGAGCCGTCAGGTCGAGGCTGCGGATCGAGAAGATGCTGTCGTGGTCAAAACCCGAGATGCCGGGATAGTTGGGCGGCAGATTCGCCCCGTAGGCATCCTGGAAGTACCGCCCGCGCTCAAAGTTGCTGCGCGACCAGATGCTGTCGCTCTCCTCTCCCCCCTCCCCGTCCTCCGCTGCCTCACCCTTGAAGGAAAAGGGGATCTCGCGCTGCCAGAGTGCGACGGGAACGCGCATGCTGCGTTCGACATCAAATAAGGGAAAGGCGAGGCGATAGTGGTAGATCAGCTCAATCTCCGCGGCCTCGCTGTCGAGGCTCATGTCGAGACTGAGATCGCGGACCAGATGAGCCGCCGTGCCCGGACGCAGGGCCGATGCCGAGGCAATCTCCTGCGTGCGTCTCAGGATCATGGGAGCGCTGAGGCGGCCCACGACATCACCGGCGATCCGGTCGCCCAGTTCCCCGTCCATGCCGGCGAAGAACTGCTGGATCAGGAAGGCTTCGAGACGGCCAAGGCCAAGCTCCCTGGCGAGATCAAACGACTCGAGATGTTCGCTCGCCACCAGCAGCCCCTCATACTCGCTCGCCGTCTGCTCGGCGGCGGAGCGCAGCAGCCGTTCGGCACCCCGGGCCCGGATGAGCAGCACCAGCAGCAGAAGAAGCAGCAGGACGGGAGGGAGCGTGAGAGCCGCTTCGAGCGTGAGGCTGCCGCGCCGGGAGCGTTTCCGCCGGATGGTTTCAGCGTCTCTCATGGCAGCGCCTCTCCTCGCTCATGTAAATGGGCTCGCCGCCGCGGCGGGGATCCAGCCAGCCGAGGCTGAGACTCATGGCAGTGTGAAAGCTGCGTCCGAGGTTCGTCTCAATGCGCCTGGCGATGCGTTCGAGCAGGAAGTTTTCTGGAACGGCAAGCAGGAAGAGATAGAGGTAGTCCGAGTAATGGGTGTCAATGCCGAACCGGTTCTGATACGGCAGCAGCTTCACTGCCTGTCCGCGCACCAGCTTCTCCGTATCCACCAGGGCCTCGAGCTGCGCCTCGACGAGCAGCACAACGTAACGCAGCAGCTCGGGATCCAGATAGACCTCGCCGGCCGATGCGATCAGGATCGCGAGCGAGAGGAGGCGGGCCCGGCGGCCGTGTTTGGCCATCTGCGAGGGACTGAGCAGATGTGAGGACGCATTGAGGGCCAGCCGGACGGTAAGGACGGAGGCGAAGGAGATGACCCGGGCCGCCGCCTGATTCTCAATGCCAAAGGCGAGATGCTCGACCTCAAGGCGGTTCTCGAGTTCGAGACTGCGCAGCTTCTTTCCGCGCAGACTGCGTTCGACGGGATAGTCCTTCGCCCCGTGGATATGCGGCCAGTGAGAGAACATGTTGAGACCGTAGCCAGCGAGCAGGAGACGCCCGGGAACGAGCTCGCCGGCACCCCCGATGAGCTCAAGCGAGTTCTCAAGGAGCGCTGCCACGTCAGCAAAGGAGCTGCCGCCACAGGCTTCCGGATCCACGCCCAGTTCAGCAATCGTCCCGCTGTGGCCCTGCAGGCTGAAGATGCGCGACAGCAGGTCGGAGGCCTCCGCGGTTTCACTCTCCGTCAGGACGACTGTTGTGTCCTGTTCCTCTCCGTCCATGTCAGGTGCAGCGCTCGTGTCCGTCGGCTCCGCATCGCGGTTCAGAAAGCGCAGTCCCCAGTCGCGGATCCGAAGCCAGAGTGACTGGATGACATCCGAACTCATCAGGGCCGCGAAGTCGCCCAGTCCAGCAAAATCGGAGACGGCTTCCGTACCAAGCGAGCGGAAATCCTTCAGCCCGCGGAACACCGTCAGCAGGTCGGTGATGAGACTGCCGCGCAGGAGCTCGGGATAGAGCGGCTCCATATAGTCCCGGATCTGGGCGCCCAGCACCTCAGGGTCGGACAGTGGATCCGACAGTTCCCGCTCGAGAGTGAACCGGCCCCCGAGCGCCGCCATCTCACGGGCGGCCCAGGGACCCGGGAGAGAGGGCAGCTTCGTCTCCGAGACGGCGAGCAGACCGTAGTTCTCAAAGAGCTTACTGTCGTAGGCGGCGAGCTGGCGGTCGGCCTCGTGAGCGAGAAGGGCCCTGACCCGCAGCTCATCGTCGCGCTGACGGCTGCCGCGGATGAAGAGCCATTCACAGGCGATCAACGCGAGCAGAACCAGGGCCAGGAAAAGACTGATCGAGCCCAGACAACGCTGTTCCCGCCGCGTTCTCACGGACCAGCCTCCCCGCATCCTGCCCCTGCCGACTCCTTCACGTGCCGATACATCAGGCGAATGAGGTCCTCGATAGCGGCGCCCTGGCGCAGGAGCAGCTCCGGCCGCGTAAAAGTGCCCGCGATATGCCCGCTGTCCGTCCGCTCCACATAATAGACCACGGCCGGAGCCTCGCGGGCGAGGCGTCGGGCGTCACATTCCGCGCTCTGCCTGAAATGACCATAGGCCGAGATGCCGGTTGCGAGCAGCCCGACTGTCAGACCGACAACGGTCGGCACCGTGATCGCGGCTTCCAGTGTCTGTGCCATCCTCTGCCACCTCCTCTCAGGCAGCAGTCTGCCGCGAAAGGGCTTCCCTGTGGCCTGCCCAATTCCGCCCGGATGCGCCCGGCGGAGGACTGCCGGCTGAAAGCAGCAGCGATGAGGTCCTGAATGCTCAGCGGTCACACAGGAAAGCAGTCGAGAGGGCGTATCCGCGCCACGAATTTGCCGCGGTGAATCACAGGATCAGGCCAGGGCACGGCGTCGGCGGGACAGGCCTCTTCGCGGCGTTCTTCCCCCCTGCTGCCGGAACGTGCAGTCAGGTCAGCAACGCCTCACGGCTGGCTGAATGGAAACGGCCCTGAAACAGGACGCACAGGCGGTCGCTGTCAGGGCCTGTTCCGGCATATGGCACCGGAAGATATTTGCAGTGTCTTCCCCGCTGCGGCGGCAGGGACCGGGTTCAGGGCAGCAGACTGCGCCAGTCGAGGTCGCCGCGGTCGATAGCGAGGATGAGAATCTCGGCGGCGGCAATATTCGAGGCGTAGGGGATGGTGTTGTCATCGCAGGCGCGCATCAGCAGAATCTGCTGTTCGTAGTCGGACGAGTTGGGGTCGCGCAGGTAGATGACAGAATCGATCTCGTTGTAGCGGGCGCGGGAGGTGAACTGTTCCAGCCCGCTGGCGATGTCCGTGGCGACACCGTTCACCGACAGTCCCGTACCCGTCTCCAGCAGTAGAGCCGTGTGCTGAAAGGAATACAGATCATGCTTACCGAGGATCTGGCTGTAGGCGATACAGAAATTAATGAGTAATTCGTTCTTGGCATGATCTGCCAGCACGACAATTTTCAACGCGGTTCCTCCCTTTCGAAGCGACGAGCGGGCCGCATTCGTTGTAGATACTGGCGGCATTTTACTCATTTTCCCAACAAACAACAAGCTTTACGGAGTTTTTTTCAGCACTATGTATGTTAATCGCCCTCAGGCAGGCCAAAAGCGGATACGCCAATCTCAAGATAGCCCGTTTCGCCGAAGTACAAGTCAAAGAGCGTGCGGGCGAGATAGGAGGTCGAGGCACCGCGCACATCGTTCTCAAAGCAGACCGCCACGGCGACCTCGGGATCCTCATAGGGGGCAAAGGCTATATAGAGGCCGTCGGTGGTCAGGCCATAGTCCGCGAGCAGTGTTTCGGCGGTACCCGTCTTCCCTCCCGAGCTGTAGTTGGCGGTGCGGAAGCTCGAATAGGCGGTGGAGGCCTCGTCGGTCGTGGTCAGATGCATGGCATCGCGAACCTGCTGCAGTGCGCTGTGGGTATAGGGCAGAGGATCGTTGTGGATCTCGGTCTTCATGGTCACCGAGCCGTCGGCGGCGATGATGGAGTCGATGACATGGGGGTGCAGCTCGAGACCGGAGGCGATGGAGCCCGTAGCCTGGGCCATTTCCAGCATGGTAAAGGCGCTGATGCCCTGACCGATTGCCGTCTGCGCCGTATCGGCGGGGAACCAGATCCGGTCTCCGGGATTGCGGTTGTACTGCGCCTTCGTCGCCCGCGAGGGCACGATGCCCAGGGCCTCGCCGGCGAGCTCGATGCCCGAGGGCCTGCCGAGACCAAGCGACTCGAGAACCGGTGTCAGGCGGTCAATGCCGAGCCGGATGCCCATCTCATAGAAATAGACGTTACAGGAATAGGCGATGGCGTGGTTGAGATCGACCTTGCCGTGCTGGCCGCGGCAGTAGAAGGGCATCCCGTGCACGAGATAGACGCCGGTATCCTCGACCAGCTCGTAGGGTGAGGCGACCTCGTTCGCGGTGATGCCGAGGGCTGTGAAGACCTTGAAGGTGGAGCCGGGCGCCTTTCTGTTGTTGATCGCGCGGTTCATCATAGGCTTGTTCTCATTGTCGGTCAGATAGGTGTGAACCCTGGCCGCCGCCTCCTCGTCATAGGCCATGGCGATGAAGTCCTGCGGATCAAAGCCGGGCCAGTTGAGCATGGCGATGACGGCACCGTCCTTCTTCAGGTCCAGCATCACCGCCTGCCCCTTCACTGGGGGCAGCTCGGGATCGCGGCCGGGCTGCGTGTTGTAGAAATGGACCATCGTCTCCATGATCTCCAGCGCCGCCTTCTGGATGCGCGAATCGATGGTCAGACGCACGGAGTCGCCGGGAACGGGGGCCTTCCCGATGGCTTCGGAGGCGAAGTCGCCCTCGATGCCCTCGGCCGGCCAGATATTGTAGGCGCCGAAGCCGCTGGTCGGATGCAGATAGCGCTCGGCCGAGGCCTCGATGCCGTACTTCCCGACGATGTCATCCTGCGTGTAGCCCTGCTTTTCGAGGCGCTGATACTCCGCTGCCGAGATGCTGCCGACATAGCCGACCACCGCCGCCATGGTGCTCGCGTCCTCGGTGTAGCTGCGGCGGTAGTCCTTTGAGGTCAGGGCCCCCTGATAGCGGTAGTTCATCTCGCTGAAGCGCGTCACGAGTTCGTCGGGAATGTCGCGGGCGATGAGGACCGGAGTGCCCTGCAGGAAGGCCCAGTTATTGAGATAAACCTCGAAGCGCAGACGCAGGATGCGGCGCACGTCAGCTTCCGGGTAGTCCTGGTTGATGCGGAAGCGGGTGTAGGCGAGATAGCGGTAGAAGGCCTCGGGTGTCCGCTTGGCGTAGCGGGTGTTGGTCCAGTCGTCTTCCTCATCCGCAGGCGGCATTTCGAGCGCGAGGTAGTTGCGGTCGCGCTGCCAGTAGAGCACCTCGTCGGCCGGACGGGAAAAGGACATGCTGTCGAGATCCAGGTACTGATCGATGGCATGACCGTAGTCGACATCGAATTCCTCCAGTGTGATGGCAAAGTCGAGCAGCATGCGGTTGAAGTCCTCGTCCTTGAGACCCGCATAAGCCAGTGAGAGGGTGTTGACCGACTCCGAGACGGCGAGAGGCAGTCCGTTCACGTCATAGATATCGCCCCGCGGCGCCGTGATCACATGCTGGCGGCGGGCGCCGGCATCCGCATCGGGCTTCTCGGCCATGACCTGGCTGAGCTGGAGCTGGCTGGTGCGGACGAGAAAGAGAACCGCCAGGATGACGAGGATGACTGCGATCAGGGCAAAGCGCAGCCAGATCCCGCGCGGCAGGTGCCGTTTCTTCACCTCGCGCATCTGCCAGAGGGAGGAACTGGGAGCCGAGACCTCCTCCTCCGCACCGGTCTCAAGTCCGTCGATCTGGTCGCGCTCACGCAGACGGCGAGCCAGCTCACGCTCGCTCCGCCGCCGTTCCCGCCTCTCGGAGCGCGGTTTCCCCTTCGCTCCCTCCGGCATATCCTGTTGACGTCGCATGGACAAAGAGCCGCTCCTTTCCGTCAGCCTAAATATGGGTCACATCGATCTGCATATCGATACTGCTGCGGCCCGAACGGCGGCGATATGGCCCGGCAAAATAGAGCAGCAGATACATCGGCGCCGCCGCGAACAGGGTCGGTACCAGGGGAGCGGTGAGTTCCTGCAGCAGCGGCAGAGGCTCGTAGCCGGGCAGCGGCAGATCGGCGAGGTATATCGCCAGGGCGATGGCGGCATGGGAGAAGACCGTGAAGAGCATCTGGACTGTGGCCACCGCCAGCAGGGCGAAGATGAGGTTGCGGCTCGCCCGGCGGCGCAGAAAACGCGAAGAGAGAATGCCGCCCAGCATCAGCAGCAGCATGCCGAGTCCGATCGCCCGGCCGTGAAAAAAGTCCATTATGAAGCCGGCCACCAGACCCACCCAGAAGCCGTCGCCGGTACCGAAGAGAAAACCCGACAGGGAGGCCAGGGCGAGGAGAAAGTTGGGTTTTTGTCCCTGGCTGCCCAGAGGCGGCCAGACAGTCTGGAGAAGACCCATGAGCAGCAGCCAGAGGGCATAGACCATGAGGCGCCGTACGCGGCTGCGCCGTACCTCAATCAGCCGCATCGCTCTGCCCGTCCTCCGCCGGCTCATCGGCCACGAGAATGAAAACATCCGTCAACGTATCCAGCTGTGTGTAGGGTTCGAGTTCAGCCCAGATGCCGATTTCGTCATCGTGCAGCGCGGTGATCACGCCCACCGGTATGCCCGGCGGAAAAAGACCGCCGTCGCCGGAGGTCAGCACTTCATCGCCGACGGCGATGTCGGCGCGCGGCGGGATGCGGTCGACCATGCACAGGCCGCGGTCCTTGAGCAGGGCGTCACCGTGGACACGGACCGTTACGCCGTCCATGCGGTTGATCCTGCCCGCGAGCGTCGCGCCTTCGGCGACCAGGGGCAGGACCTTCGCCGAAACCTCATCTGCGGAAATGGTTCTGCCGATCAGGTTCATGTCGACATCGACGACAGCGGCGGCGTCCATCTCACCGAGGGCGAGGCCATCGCGGCGGCCGCGGTCGACACGCAGGACGTCAAACCAGGTGCCGAAGCTGTCCGAGAGTATGTTTGCATGGAGGACATTCATTTCCTGAAACGTTGTCTTTATCGAGATGGCCTCGCGGAGCTGATTGAACTCGCGGTTTTCCTCCTCGAGACGCTGCAGCTGCTGGCGCAGGTTGGCGTTCTCCTCGCGCAGCTCGGCGTTCTCCCGCTGGATCAGGGCACCCTCCCTGATGGACAGGAGCATCCCGTCAAAACGCTGGCGAACGGACATCACGGCGTTCTGGGCCGGTTCCAGGATGAAGGAGATCGGCGAGAGCAGGCGCGAGAGGATGCTGCCCGGGATCAGCGACCAGACAAAGAGGGTCACACAGACAACAATCGCGACAATGACGATGGTCAGACGGCTGCGGCGGCGCGCCATGTCCTAGACTTCCCTCTCAGTCAACACCGAGGTATTCCTCGAGCGTGAGTGTGTTGTTGGGGCCGAAGTCGGCGGCAACGGCCTTCCCCACATAACGATAGTGCCAGGGCTCAAACTTGTAGCCGGTAATATGTTCCTTCCCCCGCGGGTAACGCAGAATCCAGCCAAAGCGCCAGGCGTTGGCATGCAGCCATTTGCCGACCGGGGTTTCGGCGAGATCTTCGGAGAAGGTCACGCCGTCGCCCGTGATGTCCAGGGCCAGTCCCGTCTGGTGCTCGCTGCGGCCGGGCCTGGCCGAGGAGCGGTCCGCCTGCTCCTGACCGTGGGTGCGCACATAGTTATCATAAAGATAGGCCTGATAGTCGTAGCTGCGGTAACCGCTGGTGAAGACAAGGTAAATGCCCTCTTCGGCAGCGGCGGCCTTCATCTCCTCCCAGGCCGTCCAGGCCTCGGGGGCGAGCTTCCAGCGGTCCTCGAAGTACTCCGCCTGCACCGGGGCATAGTTGCGGCTGACCCAGTGGGTTTTGTTGACGAGTATCACTCCGTTGATCACGGCGGGGTAGTCGAGTTCGCTGCCGCTGCGCCCATCCGGAGACTGCACGAGGGCCGTCGTTTCGGGAGGGGCGGTGGTGACGGGCGCCGTAGTTGTGGGCGGAGCTGTCGTCTCAACAGCGGCCGTGGTCGTGGTCGTGGGCTGCTCGGGAGCAGCCGTGGTCGGCGCCGCAGTTGTGGTCGGCGCTGCAGTTGTGGGCACCACGGCCGTGGTTGGCGTCTGGGTTGTCGTGGGGATCGCGGTAGTCGCAGGCGCGCTGGTGGGAGCGTCCGTCACCGGACTGACCAGTGGGAGAGTCAGTTGCTCACCCGACGCTTCCGGCTCCGTCACGGCAGTCTCAGGCAGCGTGATCTCAGCCGTACCCGGGGCCGTGGCAGCCGCTGCGGCGGTGGTCGTCTCCGGGCCGTCCGAATTCTGATGCAGCATCTTGAGCTCCTGACTTTCACCGGGATGCACCCGCTGGCAGGAAGCCTGCACAGCGGCCGCCAGGCAAAGAGCGACCAGAACGGCGGGTCCCCGGAACAGCCGGGACCGCCGCCGGGAGGTGGTCATCGGGGCAGCATAAAAAGTCAATGTATCTATCCTCTAGTCATGGCATTTCGCATGGGCGCGTGCGGTGCCGGCAGGGGCACACGGCGTCCCAATATGATAACAGACGGAAAACGGGCGTGACACAGATAGCGTTACGGGAGGGGTGCACGTCATATATGCCGGGAAGAGTAAAACCATTTTCGAGTCTTCCTCAGACACCTGATACACAGATGCTTTAGCGCAGCTTGTGTGCAGGCATATGGATGATCACTTCAATCATGGCCTGCGCAGCGTTCGGCCTCACAGGATGCCGGAATGTGAACGGCAAGCGACAGGACAGCGGGCAGTGAGGATGACTGGAACGACCTGGCACGTTCCAGAAGATTCTGAGGCGATCCTGACAAGCAGCGCACCACGCTGCGGCGCGCCCTTCTTCGTGGTCAGGATGGCGAGTAAGGCAAATCACGTTTTGAATCTCTCTTCGTTTTGACCACCATAAATCCGCGAGCTGCTTTTCTTCCCCTGCCAGCCGCACTCCTGGCAGCAAACCCGCTTCCCGACATTCCTGACGAGCACCCCTGTACGGGATCGCGACGGCTACTGCCCGTCTCTGAAGCGCTCCTGCTGGCGCCAGAGTGTGGTCTGCTCGCGCAGCGAGACGTAGCCCTCGTGTCCGATAATCATGTGGTCCTGCAGACGTACACCCAGCAGGCGCGAGGCGGCCAGCAGAGCTTCGGTGGCCTTGATATCCTGAGCCGAGGGCGACGGATCGCCGCTCGGATGATTGTGGACCAGAATCAGCCCGGCGGCATTGGCGCGGATGGCCTCCCGGAAAACATCGCGGGGGTCAATCATGAGCGATGCCAGCCCGCCCTCGCTGACGCGGGCGCTGCGGATCAGGCGGTTCTTTGCGTCCAGCAGGAGGACGCGCAGCTGTTCGTTGACGAGCCCACGCATGTCGGGAGCGACCACCGCGGCGACCTGTTCCGGCGAGGAAAGCTGTGCACTGCGGTCAGGCTGCGACCGCGATGTACGGCGCCCGAGCTCGACGGCGGCCAGCAGCTGCAGTGATTTGATGCGGCCGATACCGGGCAGGCTGCGCAGTTCCTCGGCGGACATATGATTGAGACGCTCAAGGCCCTCCTCATGTCCGGGCAGGGTCAGAAGGGTGTAGGCGAGGTCGAGGGCGTTCCGCCGTCGATCTCCCGAGCGCAGGATGAGGGCGAGGAGCTCGGCGTCGGTCAGTTCGCGCACACCGACACGCTCGGCCCGCTCATAGGGCCGCTCGCCGGGCGGGAGGTCCCGCATGCGCGGCCGCTCACGCCGCCCGCTCTCCGCTGCCATGCCTAAAACAGAGCCGTTCCGGTCGTGCGGGGGAAGGCCGCGACGTCGCGGATGTTGCCGACGCCGGTCAGGTACATGATCATGCGCTCGAAGCCGAGCCCATAGCCGGCATGCCGGGTCGTGCCGAAGCGCCGCAGATCGAGATACCAGTCCAGCGCCCCGAGGTCCATGCCGAGCTCGGTCAGCCGCGCCTCGAGACGGTCGAGGCGCTCCTCGCGCTGACTGCCGCCGACGATCTCGCCGACGCCGGGAACCAGGCAGTCCATGGCGGCCACCGTGCGGCCATCCTCGTTCTGGCGCATGTAAAAGGCCTTCAGATCGCGCGGCCAGTCGGTGACGAAGACCGGGCCGCCGATCACTTCTTCAGTCAGATAGCGCTCATGTTCGGTCTGCAGATCAGAGCCCCAGAAGACCGGGTACTGGAAGCGCTCCTTAACAGTCTCGAGACGGCTGATGGCCTCCGTGTAGCTCATGCGGGCGAAGCTCGCCGCGGCCACCTTTTCAAGGCGCTCGAGCAGGCCGGGGGCGACAAAGCGGTTGCAGAAGGCGATCTCGTCCGGGCAGCGTTCGAGAGCCGTCCGGATCAGGTGGCGCAGCATATCCTCGGTCAGCTGCATGATGTCCCCGAGATCGGCGAAGGCCACCTCGGGCTCTACCATCCAGAACTCGGCGGCATGGCGCGGCGTGTTCGAGTGTTCGGCGCGGAAGGTGGGGCCAAAGGTGTAGACGCGGCCGAAGGCCTGGGCGAAGGCCTCGGCACCGAGCTGGCCGGTGACAGTGAGAGAGGTTTTCTTCTCGAAAAAATCCTGGCTCCAGTCCACTCCACCGGCCGCGGTCAGGGGCGGTTCCTTCTCGTCCAGCGTCGTAACCCGGAACATGTCTCCCGCTCCCTCCGCATCAACACTCGTAATCAGGGGCGTGTGGACGAGGAGAAAGCCGCGGTCATGGAAGAACTCGTGAATGGCATGCGCCGTTTCCGAGCGTACCCGGAAGACGGCGGTAAAGAGCCGGGCGCGGGGGCGGAGATGCGGAATGGAACGCAGAAACTCGGGGCTGTGGCGTTTGGGCTGCAGAGGATAGTCGGGCCTCGTGGCGCCCTCGAGCAGGATCTCTGTGGCCTCGAGCTCGCAGGGCTGTCTCCCTCCCGGTGTGGCGCGCAGGATACCGCGGATGCGGAAAGCCGCGCCGGAACCCTCGGCGACGATTTCGGCAAAGTTGCTGACGCGTTCGGGCGTCAGCACGATCTGGAGGCCGGGAAAGGCGGAGCCGTCGGAGAGATCGATAAAGGCCAGATTCTTCAGATCGCGGATGGTTCTGGACCAGCCGGCGACGACGACCTCGCGTCCGTCATGGGCGGCGATATCCGCCAGTATCGTACTGATCTGCTGCGGCAGCATCAGCTTCCCTCCTCCCCGTCCAGAACCGCTCCCGGGCGGCCGTGACAGTTTTTATATTTCTTCCCGCTGCCGCAGGGGCAGGGCTCGTTGCGGCCGACGCGCATCTCATCGCGGCGGGCGATGTTCTCGCGGCGGAAGCGTCTGCCGATCTCCTCGCGCTTCTCAGCGTCAAAGACGAGATCCCAGGCCTCGAGGCCGTAGAGCCAGCGCGCACCCGCCTTATGCATGTTGTAGAGCAGCTTCTCGTAGTCGATGTCGAGCGAGATCAGGGTCTCGTCCGTCATCTCCTCAAGCGGGATCGGCTGTCTGAGGCTCTCGCGGATGCCGTCGAGGAAGCCCGCGAAGATGACCATGTCGCCGTCAAAGCCGAGCGCGTCCTGCAGCTCGGCGGCGGCGCCGCTCCACACGCGGCCCTCGGGACAGGCCTCGAGAATCCTGCGGTAGGCTTCCGTCTCCAGCTCGTAGTAGCGGTCGACGAAGGCGTTGTACGCCGCCTGGTCTGAAGTATCGTTGATTTTTCCGTTCCAGAGAGAGAAATATTCCATCCCGTTTCCTCCTGATCCGCCCGGATCCGCCTGAAGCTCAGGCGAAGCGCCGTGCGAGACGCTCTTTTATCGCGGCAATGAAGGCCGTGCTGCTCAGGGTGCGGGCACCCGGCAGGGATGTGACAGCGGCGAGGTCTCCGGTCATCTCGCCACTCTCGACGGTCTCGCGCACAGCCGCCTCGAGAGCGTCGGCAAAGCCCACGAGTGCGGGGAGGCTGTCGAGCTCGCCGCGCTTGCGCAGGGCGCCGCTCCAGGCAAAGATGCTCGCGATGGGATTGGTCGAGACATCCTCGCCGGCCTGCCAGCGGCGGTAGTGACGGGTAACGGTTCCATGTGCGGCCTCGTACTCCCAGGCTCCCCGGGGCGAGACCAGCACCGAGCTCATCATCGAGAGTGAGCCGTAGACGGTCGCCACCATATCGCTCATGACGTCGCCGTCATAGTTTTTGCAGGCCCAGATCATACCCCCGGAGGAGCGCACGATGCGGGCCACGGCATCGTCAATCAGGGTATAGAAGTATTCGATACCGGCGTCTGCGAAGCGCCCGGCATATTCGTTCTCGTAGATCTCGGCGAAGCGGTCCTTGAAGTGGTGGTCGTAGGTCTTTGATATCGTATCCTTTGTCGCGAACCAGAGGTCCTGTCCCGTCTCGAGGGCATAGCGGAAGCAGCTGTGAGCGAAGGCATCGATGGAGGCATCGGTGTTGTGCATGGCCTGGGCGATGCCGCCGCTGCCGGCAAAGCTGTGAATTTCCTGCCGGATCTCAGAACCGTCCTCCGCCACGATCACGAGTTCGGCACGGGAGCCGGCCGCGGCCCGGGCTTCCACGGCCTTGTACACATCGCCGTAGGCATGACGCGCGATGGTGATCGGACGCGTCCAGCGCGGGATGAGGGGTTCGATGCCGCGCATCAGGATGGGAGCACGGAAGACCGTGCCATCGAGCATGGCGCGGATGGTCGCATTGGGACTCGGCCACATTTTCTTCAGCCCGAACTCCCGGACGCGGTCGGCATTCGGGGTGATCGTCGCGCACTTGACCGCAACCCCGAGTTCCAGGGTGCGCCTGGCGGCCTCGCGGGTCACCTCGTCATCGCTGGCGTCGCGGGCCTCCATTCCGAGGTCAAAGTCCTCGGTCTTCAGCGCAACAAAGGGCTCAATCAGCTCACGCCGGATCTGACTCCAGAGCACACGCGTCATTTCATCGCCGTTCATATCGACGAGAGCCGTCTTCATTTCAATCTTGGCCATAACTGTCCTTTCTCAGCAGCCGTCCCCGGATCGGGACGACATCATCCTGGCGTTCCACGCTGGCTGCGCCGCGACCAGGATGCCGCACGGCCGGTCTGCGCCAGCAGTATTTCAAGTGCCACCCGTTCGGCGAGCTTCCCGGATTTTACCGCCTGGTCCGTAGCGGCACAAGCCGCGATCAGGGCCGCGAGACGGCGGCGATCAAAATGGCTCGCCTGCCGGCGCAGGCGTTCAGCCACAAAAGCCGGCAGTCCGAGCTGCTGCTGGATCTCCTTCTCATCCATTTCCAGCGCACAGAGAAGCTGACGGAAATGGCGCGCCAGCATCATCAGGATCACCAGCGCAGGCTGGCCTCCCTCGAGGAGAATATGGAGCAGACGCAGGGCAGCCAGTGTCTGTCCGTTCGAGAGCAGGTCGGTCAGGTCAAAAATGGATCCCCTCTGATCCCGGATGGCGATCCGGTTGACCTCTTCCCCGCTGAGGCGATCACGCCCCAGATCCCGGGCATACAGCAGCAGCTTTTCAATCTCCTTCTCGAGCAGTGCCAGATCGCCCTCACAGCGGTCGACAAAGGAGTCGAGCGTGCGGCGGTCGAGGCGCAGGCCGCCGTCAGCCAGGCGCCGGGCAGCCCAGTCAAGGGCAGCCGGATGTGACGGGTGCGCAAAGATGGCCTCCACCCCTCCGGCATCGCGCAGCAGGCGCAGCGAGGCGGCGCGGCCGTCCGTCGTCGACTCGTGGAAGACGAGGCAGCTGCCCGGCACCAGGTGCTGGAGCAGCCGTTCGACATTCTGGCGTCCTTCGCTTCCGGGACGGAACCAGCCGCTGTCACGAATCTCGATCAGGCGGCAGCGGGACAAAAAGGGCGGGGTCATGAGGGCATTCGCGATTTCGTCGACATCCAGACGGCGTCCCGAAGCCTGTGCCTCATAGCGCTGGTGGTCCAGTGCGGACATGCCCGGCGCGATGGCGGTCTCCCGCAGGGCCCGCAAAACCGCGGCGGCCAGATAACGCTCCTCACCGCCGATGAGATAGCAGGGCGCGATCTCGCCCGCCTGAATTCCGGTGATGAGCTGAGTGGCCTCCTGGATGCTGTCAGTCTGTCTCCGGGATCTCGCCATAGCCTGCCTCCCGCATCGTCCGTACACGGCAGGCATGGGCTCTGATAT
The DNA here is from genome assembly GCA_030057555.1 of Bacillota bacterium. Classification (GTDB taxonomy): domain Bacteria; phylum Bacillota; class Clostridia; order Saccharofermentanales; family Fastidiosipilaceae; genus JAEZYR01. Next base: position 64,673 of record JASGUU010000044.1, read on the forward strand.
CCATACGAATGCATCCGTCGCGATCGGTTCGCAGCACCCGGCTGCCTGCGTCCAGCCAGGATTCTAGCACAGCCCCGTCGGGATGCCCGTATGAATTCACGCCCACCGAGACGATGGCATGGCGTGGCCGCGTTGCTGCAATCAGCTGGCGGTCACTGGACGAGCGTGAGCCATGGTGGGCAATCCGAACCACGTCGAGTCGACCGATGCCGTATTCCGTCACCAGGCGCCGCTCCTGGGCGGCCTCGAGATCGGCCAGCAGAAGCAGGCGCCAGCCGTGCACCTCGACAAGGCAGGCCCGTGAATGGGCGTTGCTGCCCGATTCACCCTCGCGGACCGGCACCAGCGACTGTATGCGCACGGCTCCCAGCTCGAGTCCTCCCTCCGGCCAGACAAAGTCGCGAATCCCTGCCCGCCGCGCCGCCTCCCGGACTTCTCTCCGCTCCTGCGTCGTACCGATATCGTCTTCAGGGGGCCAGAGTATGCTCCGCACCAGCCCCGCCTCGACCAGACTGCGGGTGGCACCGCTGTGGTCCAGATCCCAGTGGGTCAGAATCAGCAGATCAATCCGGCGGCGGCCGGCCGCAGCCAGGGCACGAGGCAGTACACGACTGCCGGCCTGTTCGGTGCCCGTGTCGATCAGGATGGCCGGCCCGTCCCGACAGTCAAGCAGAGTCGCATCGCCCTGTCCGACAGCATAGAAATAGACCGTGAGCTCGGCTGTGCAGAATGCTTTGACTGGCGGCAGGAGCAGCAGCAGGACGGCCATGGCCAGAGCGGCACAGGCCAGATACCTTCGCCGGCGCCAGAGCCGGCGTGCCAGAAAAAGGGCGAGGACAGCACCCGGCACCATGAGGTCGCGGGGCAGCAGCCGGACTTCGGGAAAGCCTGCGGAGGCTGCCCATTGCGCCAGTGCCAGCAGACGGTCCAGCAGCCAGGAGTCCAGCGACAGAAGCGGAGCCAGAATTCCCGCCAGTACGGGGAAGCTCTGCAGCGGAAGCAGAGCGGCAGGAAGCAGCAGGGCTGTCAGCAGGGCCGCGAGGGGCAGGGCGAGGAGATTGGCTATAAAGCCGGTCGTGCCGATACTCTGGCCGAAACACACAAGGAAGGGCAGCAGAGCCAGCTGGGCCGAGAAGGTCATGAGCGTGGCGGTGAGGCAGCCGCGTCCGAGACGCTTCAGGAAAGCGGCGAGTTTCTGCTCCTGCCGAACATGGATGACAGGTGGTTCACCCCCGGCGACGCGGCGCAGCGCCAGCCGGATGCCGACACGGTCGCGCAGCTCCCGGGTCACGGCAATGGCTTTGCCTTCCAGAATGGGAGTCAGGCCCATGATCGCGGCGCTCGCGGTCAGCGACATCAGATATCCGGTTCGGAGAACAAGGCGGGGCTGAACGAAGAAAGTCAGAAGGCAGGCCAGCACGAGACGATCCACTGCCCGGCTGGGGCGTTCGAGCAGACGGGCGAGAAGGGCGAGAAGAGCACAGACGAGGGCCCGGCTCACCGAAGCGTCAAAGCCGGTCAGAGCTGCGAAAAGAAACAGCATCAGGGCGCCCAGCAGGCGCCGCAGACGGGAGCCCAGGCCGGTTGTGCGCAGCAGGCTCATGACGATGAGCAGGATGGTCGCGAGATTGGAACCGGAAACGACGAGCAGATGGCTGAGGTTCGCCCGGCGAAAGTCCTCCTCTACCGAACTGTCGAGATTCGTCGTATCGCCGATGAACATGGCCGCCGCGAGGCTACCGCGCACGGTGCCAAACGCATACCTGAGGCGGTCACCCAGTCCTGCCCGCAGCTGAGCCGGCAGACGGGCGATTTTCACCGCCATCGTGGGGGTTGGGCTCTCGACTGCCAGCACGGAGACGACCCGAAGCGACAGAAAACAGCCTCTGAGATGAAGCTGGCGACGCTGTCCATACGCGCCCGGATTCAGCGCGCCACAAGGCCGCTCGAGACGGCCACGCACGGTCACCAGGTCACCCATGGAGACGGCAGCATCAGCCGGCAGCTGCAGCGAGACGGCAGGAGCATATCTGCGGGAAGAAAGACGGGCCGTCCTGTGTCTGCCTTCCCCCTCCGGCTCATCCAGGATTTCCAGCTGATGGATTTCGGCGTTCTCCGCAGCGATCCGGGCTGCTGCATACTGGGGCATGACAATCCGGAATGCGACGCCGGCAAGGCCCAGAACGAGAGGCAGCCAGAAGCCGAGCCGTTCGCGGCGTGCGGGTAGACGTCCGCGCCGCAGCTGGAAGCTTCGACCGGGAAGGCAGACCGCCAGCAGCAGGCAGGCGAGCGGCAGGAAGAGTCGCGGGCGCTCCAGAACGATGGCGGCGACGCTGCCGAGGGCGAAAAGATGGAGGCGGCGCAGCCCGGGCCAGAGCGCATGCGGTGGAGAGGGTTGTTCACGTGGATCGTTCATGACGGCAGTATGGCTGCCAGTCGGCAGAGCTCTCTGCAGCCCAATCTGCCGAAATCCGCCCGGCGCGGCTTAAGGTATCAGGCTTCTCCTCCTGTGAGAAAGTCTGCTCATGTTCGCCATACCCGGGGTTTTGGAGCCGCAGTGGCCGCTGACACGTTGGCTGGAGCGGACCTGGAGCCATGTCCCACCGGCAGACAGCAGAAAAAGGAGCGGAAAGCTGCCCTCATGCTGCCGGGAAGCGGCCGTTGCAAAACGCGATCGCATCTGTCCCGCCAGGGCCAGCTTCGCCTGACCGGTGATTGATCATGACTCTCTCCATGAGTTCTGTTTCGTGCCGCCGGACAGGGAGCGTTCCAGCTTCTGCTCGCGGTCGAAGCCGTCAAGGTACAGGCCGCTCTCAAGAGCTCGCCGATAAAGGTCCTGATTTCAGCGCAGTTGTCATGTTCTTCAGGTTGAATCGCAGGCAATACGGCATCGCGAGACCGGTCTGCTCGAGGTGGTGTGGAACATTCCTACGGTTCGGCAGCCAGCTGGTTCTCGAGCCAGTCGGCGAGCTCCCTGATGCCTTCGCGTCTGGTATTCGAAATGACAAAGATTTCCGGCTCGGGATAGGATCTGGCGAAGTCCTCGAGTCTCTGTCTGCGGGCCTGCCGGCCGAGCTTGTCGCCCTTGGTCAGAACCAGGGCATAGGGCAGGCCGTGGTGATGAAGGAAGGTCATCAGGCCGAGGTCGTCTTTCGAGGGCTCATGACGGATGTCGAGCAGCAAAAGAACGAGACGGATGGGGCGATCGGCAGTAAAATAACTGTCAACAAGTTCCGAAAAAGATTCACGGACGGCCAGCTGCGCGGTATAACCGTAGCCCGGCAGATCGGTGAGATACCAGTCATCACGGACACGGAAATAGAGCAGCTGCCGGGTCTTTCCGGGCGTACGTGAAATGCGGGCCAGCTTCTGGCTGCCGGCGAGGGAATTGACCAGGCTCGACTTTCCGGCGTTTGAGCGGCCGGCGAGAACAACCTCGGGGAGACCGTCACGGGGGCAGGCGGAAAGCTTATGGGCGGAGCCGACAAAGCGGACAGGTCCTTTGAGCATGAGCAGTTCCTTTCACCACGTTTTTCTCTGTCTTTCCCCAACATTCTACCGAAGCTGAATGTCGAAGGCCGGAACGTGCTAGAATTGAATGTCCGTTTGCGACCTGACATCGGGAAGGAGTCTCACGATGCCACAGCAAGTAACCGAGAACGACAGCAGCTACTATATCTATAAACAGTATGGTGACAATCGCATGGTGCCGGTCGGACCGGTCGGCCTGATCGATCTCGAGGGTGCCAGAAGCTTCGCTCGCCAGGTCAACGATTATCTCTACCGCCGCCGCCTCGAGTACTTTGACCGCGGCCCGACGGCCTTCGAACTGCAGCCGGGCTTTCTGCGCCGCGACTACCGCCTCTCCTTTGAATGCGAGAGACTCGACACCGGCGAGGGAAAGGCGAGGCTCAATGCCACCGCCCGCGGCCACGACATCTACATTCTCTGCGACATCCTGAACTACAGCTGTACCTATCAGCTCTTCGGGAAGACGAAACCGATGAGTCCCGATGAACACTATCAGGATCTGAAGCGTGTCATCCTCGCCATCAGCGGGAAGGCCAGACGCATCAACGTCATCATGCCCTTTCTCTACGAGAGCCGGCAGCACAAGCGGAACGGCCGCGAGTCCCTCGACAGCGCCTTCATGCTCGAGGAGCTGCATGCGCTCGGCGTGACCAACATTCTGACCTTTGACGCCCACGATCCCCGCGTCGCGAACGCCATTCCGATCTCGGGATTCGAGAACATCCCGGCCACCTATCAGATCATCAAGGCCATGAAGCGCCACATGCCCAATCTCAGTGAACGCAATGAGAACCTGATGATCATATCCCCGGACGAGGGAGCGATCCAGCGGGCCATGTATTTCTCGACGCTGCTCAATGCCCCGCTTGGCACTTTCTTCAAACGCCGCGACTTCACCCGCATCGTCGACGGGCGCAATCCGATTCTGAATCATGAGTTTCTCGGCGATGAGGCAGACGGGAAGAACGTCCTGATTTTCGATGACATGATCGCCTCCGGCGACTCCATGCTCGACATCGCCTGGGAGATGAAGGAGCGCAACGCCGGCCACGTCCACTGCGCCGCCACCTTTGCGCTCTTCTCCCACGGCTTCGAGCGCTTCGACCAGGCCTATGAGAAGGGCATCATCGAGCGCGTCTACAGCACGAATCTAATCTACCACCATCCGGATCTGCTCAAGCGTCCCTGGTATGTGGATGTCAACATGGCGAAGTATGTCGCCCTGCTGATTGACGCCATCAATCATGACGCCTCCCTCTCGGCGCTGCTCGATCCCACCGCGAAAATTCGCCGCCTGCTCAGCAACTCACCGGACGTACGCGAAGCAGCCCAGACTGCAGACGGAGGTGACATGTGATACACGATCCCATCAGACCCGCCAGCCAGAGCAGCGCCGCCTACTCTGACTACACCCACTACAATCTCCAGAATGCCGAGCCCGTGGCTCCTCTCGGCCTCGTCGCCCTGCCCGGCAGCCGCAGTTTCGTCGAACTGGTCGACCAGCATCTCGGTGAGCGGCGGCGTGCCTGGTTCGAACGCAGTGACAGCCTCATCCGCCTCGACAGCGGCGAACTGCGCGAGACCTACATTCTCGACGCCGATGCGATCCGCTTCGCCACCGGCGAGGGCAAGGGCCAGTTCAACGTCAGCGTCCGCGGGCATGATCTCTTCATTTTTTGCGATGTCATGAATCATTCGGTCACCTACACCATGTGGGGACAACAGGTGTCAATGAGCCCCGACGAGCATTTTCAGGATCTCGTGCGCCTGATCCTCGCCGCGACCGGAAAGGCCAAGCGCATCAATGTCATCATGCCCTTCCTCTACGAAAGCCGCCAGGATGTCAGGCAGTCCCGCGAATCGCTCGATTGTGCCTACATGCTCAAGGAACTCGCGATGCTCGGCGTCGACAACATCATCACCTTCGACCCCCACGATCCGCGCATCGAAAATGCCCTGCCGCGTCAGTCCGTGGAGAATATCCCCGTTTCCTATCGTCTGATCCAGTCCCTGCTCATCACCTATCCCGATATCCGTCTCAAAGGAAAGAAATCGCTGATGGTGGTCAGCCCCGACGAGAGCGGCATGAAGCGCTCCATGTTCTACGCCACGATCCTCGAGCTGCCCTTCGGCACCTTCTATCGCCAGCGCAAGCATGCCCGGGCCAGTGCCGACAACAACGAGGTCGTCGACTACAAGTTCCTGGGCGACGAGCCCGGGGGCCGCGATGTCCTCATCGTCGACGACATGATCAACACCGGCGCGTCGGTGGTGGAGACATCGGAACGGCTGAAGCGCATGGGCGCCAGGCGCGTCTTCTGCCTGTGCACCTTCCCCCTCTTCGTCGAGGGCATCGGGCTGATTGACGAGGCGGTCCGGCGCGGCTACATCGACCGTGTCTTCTGCACCAACCTGATCTACAGGCGCCCGGAGCTGCTCGCGGCGCCCTGGTATACGGACGTGGACGTCTCTTCCTTTGTCACTCTCCTGGTTGACGCGATCAACTACAATCTCTCCATCGCCAAGCTCATCGACCAGAAGGAAACGATCCGCGAGATCATCGGGCTGCACCAGCAGGCCCAGAACATGCTGGACCTGGCGAGCCGACACGATTAGGGCAGGAGCGAGAAGAGACTTCTGGCGATGCGGCTCCAGTTGAAGAAGAGCCACGCGATCCCGGCCCCCAGTGCCACGAAGCAGGCAAAGAAGAGCAGGTGACCGAGAAGCCGGCGCACACGCTCTCCGCTGCTGGGTGCGCGGCGTTCGAGCTGATAGTCGAGTGACGCATCGTGACCGAGTGCCGCCGGCGGCAGGGCCTCGCGGTAGGCACGGCTCTGGAAGGGTTTCTGGCGGCGCGCGGACGGCGGCTCCTCCTCCTCGAGGATACTGGTCACCGTGACGGGCGGCCTCTCGGGCTGCACGGGCTCCAGCGGCGGTGCGGCACTGCCGGCAGGTCTGCCGGCCTCTTCTCCGCGACTCATCTGGCGCAAGCGGGCCTCCTCCCTCGCCGCCTCGAAGCGGGCTATCTCTTCTTCCGTCAGCTGATAGCGGCTGGGATCACGGGCGACGCGAACACCCGACTGGGCGATCTCAGCGGCGGGCGGCGGCGTGTTCACCGTCTGACCGGCTATGGTGGCAGCGCTCCTGCCCTCTGCGGGAGATTCGGGTTCCGTGGCCGCCACCCGTCGCGGGGCGGCAGCGGGGAGATCGCCCGGGCGTTGCGGCGCCGGTGTGCGCAGCGCCTCGTCACCCTCGGCGAAGCCCCCCTGCAGGGGACGCGCGCCCGCCTGCTGGGGCCGTTCGAGCGTCTCCCGGCCGGGGGCCGCGGGGCGCGGCTGCGGAACGGCAGTCAGGACGGCCGGACGGATCTGATTCGGCACCGCGTTCGTCAGATGGATACGGCCGTCATCGGGGTATCTGGCATAAAGCGCACGGTCCTGTTCCGTCACTTCGCGAATCACGATGACGAGAGCTGTGGCGTTGTCCTTTCCTCCGGCGGCAAGGGCGGCCTCGATCAGAACCGTCGCAGCCTCCTCCGCGCCGGGCGCTTCAGCGAGAAGCCGGGTGATCTCATCCTCCTCGAGCATGTCGGTGATGCCGTCGCTGGCGATGAGGAAGCGGTCGTCCTCGCGCAGGCGCAGCGGTTCCAGACGGGTCGGCTCGAGCGTCTTCTCCTCCGGGAACAGCCCGAGATGCTGGACGAGGCGGTGACGCTCCGGATGGCGCCGCGCTTCGGCCTCGCTGATGACGCCCATTTCGACGAGACGGGCGGCATGCGTATGGCGCCGCGAGAGCCAGTGCAAACGGCGGTCCCGCAGCAGCAGGACAGGGCTGTCGCCGATGTTGAACGCTTCCACGGTGCCCCGGGTCAGAAAGAGAGAGCTCAGGGTCGTGCCCATGCGCACACCGCCATGCCGGCGCATGCGGTCGAGCAGGGCTTCATTCTGTTCCTGGCTGAAACGGAGCATCTCGGCCACAAAGTCGGGCTCGGCTGCACCCAGGAGACGATCCTCAACCGTGACCAGGGCGCCGGCCACGCCCAGAGACGCTTCTTCGCCATAGGACTCTCCGCCCATGCCGTCACAGACGGCGAAAAGCACGCGGCGGTTCTGGCCCTCCTGCACGGCCCCGGTTTCGCCGACGGCAGAGTCGCGCCAGCTGCCGGCGAAGTAATAGTTGTCCTCGTTCCGGCCGCGGATGTTTCCGGTTACCGTTCTGACTGCTGCCTCGTAGCGCATTCCTTACCGTCCATAGATAAACTGCCGCAGGGCGGGCAGCTGCTGGTCGCGGTCCATGATCATGTTCCAGTTGCTTTCGTTCGTCCAGTACATGCCGTCGGCGGGGACCTTGTACTCGGCGGTGGCGCCGAGCGTATCGAGATTTCTCAGGCCCAGGGTCGTCATGTCACCACGGGTCAGGTTGGTCTCGATATGGCCCAGGGCCTCGCTTACGGTCGAGATCTTGTCCACCATGTTCATGTCGGCGAACTTCGCCAACATCGCACTGACGACATAGCGCTGGCGGCCGGTGCGGGCGTGGTCGGTGCCGATGCGGCGGATGCGGGCCCAGGCGATGGTCTGGGCACCGTTCAGGACCTGATCACCTGCGCCGGGCAGCAGATCCTGCCCTTCGGGTCGGCCGGTCAGGTGGTTGTAGTGCTGCACGCCTTCATTGAGGTAGGGCAGTTCGGCATCGGTGACCGGCACGCTGATGCCCCCCACCTGATCGATGAGGCCGGCCGCGCTCCAGAAGTCGAACATCATGAAGCGCTGGATGTCGAGATTGAAGTTGCGGTTGATGGTGTTGATCATCAGGCCGACACCGCCGATGGCATAGGCGGCATTGAGCTTCGTCTGCTGACCCTCGCGGCCGGGGATGTCCACCTCGAGGTCGCGCATCAGGCTAGTTATTTTGATCATGTCGTTGCGGCGGTCCAGACTCAGCACCATCATCGAGTCCGAGCGCGAGCTGCTTTCGCCCTCGCTGCGGGCATCGACGCCGAAGACCAGGATGTTCGTAACCTCGCTGTCGATCTGCTTCACTTCCTCGATGGGGTACTCGGCGGGCGCCCAGACCCGTACGCGGCCGCCGGGGCCTGTGAACTCGTCCGGGAACTCAAGATCCAGAGCGGCGTCTCCGGTCGGCACGATAAATCTGTCGACGATTCGGATGTCGGTATAGGCCGGACGTCCGAGGAGGTTCCAGACATAGAGAAACATGCCCAGCAGCAGGCCCAGTATGGCCAGTCCAATACGCAAAAGCACCCTGAGTGCCGTGGATGATCCGCTTCGCATGAGCGCTCCTTTGCCTCTTCAGCTGTTGTCGCGGCCGACGGCATCGTCGAAGAGCCGGGTCATCGGGTGGCCGTCAAAGGCACCCAGCCCGCGGCGATAGGCCAGAATACGATAGTAGTCCTCGATGTAGTCCACCTCTCCCCAGAAATGGGGCCTGATATCGCGGACATAGACAGGTTTGTCGCCGATGTAGGAGTAGAGGATGTTCTCCCACCAGACCCCATGCTGCTGTGACTGGATCATCGTCTCGAGACGTTCCCTGAACGGCTTCTGGATGACCGAGCGGATCAGGGCGACGCCGACATATTCGCCTGTGATGTCGGGCATCTGGAGATCTTTGCCATGGCGCAGCAGAATGTCGTTCTCGTCCCACTGGAAGCGGTAATCGCCCTCTTCGAGGCGGGACGAATCGCCCAGCATGACGGGGTTGCGGGGATCGGCGAGCATCATGTCGAGCAGCTTCTCATCCCAGTAGACATCGGCGTTGGCGACAATCAGGTCCTCGCCGTCGATCTCTTCGCGCGCGAACCAGAGCGAGGCGATGGAGTTCGTCACGTCGTAGAAGGGGTTGACATAGTAGCTCACGTCGAGGCCCCGGAGCGCCTCGCGGATGACCTCGCCGCGGTAGCCCAGAATGATGATCACCCGGATCCCGCGACGGTTCAGCATGCTGACCGTATGGCGGATCAGGCTGGTGCCGCCGACATCGAGCGTGCACTTCGGGTTTTCGCCTATGTGGCGCGATATGCGGCTGCCGCGTCCGGCAGCCATCAGGATGGCTTTCATCGCTTCTCCTTCTCTGTCCAGGACACGATGGCGTCAAGCAGCGGTTCATACTGCGCCTGACTGAGGTGGCCCATGTGGCCGATGCGTGTCAGTGTATGCGTTCTTTCGCCCCCGCTCGGGGTGATGATGAGCCCCTTCTCCTCAAGTGACTCGAAGAGCGCACGGGCATCATAGGGCTCTGTCAGAACGGGCGTCAGACCGTTGGACTTCAAATAGGCCGGTACCCGCAGCCCGGGCAGACGACGCCCGAGTTCCGTTCGGAACCAGGCGGCGAGTTCCGCACGCCGCCCGAGCTCGGCCGCGAGCCCGCCCCCGGCACGAATATCTGCGAGCCTCGTTTCCAGCTGGTAGATGATCGCGAGCGCCGGCGTCCAGGGGGTCTGACCGCGTTTCTGGTTTCTGAGGGCGGCAGAGAGATCGAGATAGTAGAGCGGCTGCGGAGTGGCCTCGAGCTTCGCGAGCGCCCGCGGGCCCAGCACCAGCGGAGCCAGGCCGGGAGGCAGGGCGAGAGCCTTCTGGGAGGCTGTCAGGGCGCAGTCGACGCCCTGGGCTTCCATATCCAGCCTGTCGTTGAGAAAGGATGAGACCGCGTCCACCACGAGCAGAGCGCCCGTGCTGCGACAGAAGTCGGCCGCGATTCCGAGGTCGTAGAGCTTCCCGATGGAGGTCTCCCCCTGATTGATCAGCAGTCCCGTGGGCGAGTAGTCGGTAAAGTCCGCGAAGAGCCCGGCGGTCAGATCCGCCTCGAAGGGCACGGTGAGCACCCGGTGGGGAATGCGGTGGCGCGCTGCGATCTCGACAAAGCGCTGTCCGAAAGAGCCGCCGTTGACAATCAGGAGGCGGTCACTGGCCGGATCGAAGAGGCCGGCAACCGCCGCCTCCATCGCCGCCGTGCCGGAACCGCTCATGAGCAGGGCGCGGCTGCCGCCGGGAGCGCCAAAGAGCCCCAGCAGCTCCTCTTCCAGCGCCAGCATCAGACGGGAAAAGCCCGCGGTGCGAAAGTAGGGCAGTGCGATCGATCCGGTCTCGCGGACCGCCGGCGACATTTCAACCGGACCTACAGTGAATAAAGTCATATCTGCATCGTATCCATTTCTGCCTGCTGCGGCTCACAGGCGCTCCGTCGCAAAGCTGCGGGAACAGAAGCTTCCGGGTTTCCAGTCAACATCCTCTCCTGTAATACGGAACGGGGGCCGGACAGGTTTGTTATTATAGCAAACAAGCCCGCAGCGAACGCGGGCTGTCAGCAGTGAATGGAAAGCAGAGAGCGTAGTTGCTACGCCAGGATTCTGATAGATATATGGAAACGGGAAAGTTACAGATTTTCAGCGCCTCGGACAGCGCACGACTCGGTGACCTGCCGGCCAACTCGCTGATCTACTTCGTCGGCATCGGCGGCATCAGCATGTCGGGACTGGCCGAGCTGTCACAGGCCAACGGCTACCGTGTCATCGGCTCCGACATGCACTCCTCGGATCATACGAAGCATCTGATGGAGATCGGCATACCTGTCACCATCGGCCAGACGGGCGACAACATCGATGCCGCGATGCCCGATCTCGTCGTCTACTCATCCGCTGTGCCGGCCAGCAACCCGGAGCGGGTGCGGGCAGTCGAGCGCGGCATCCTCACCGTCGAGCGCGGCGATTTCCTCGGCTGGCTCACGCGCGACTTCGAGCGTGTCATCAATGTCGCCGGAACCCATGGCAAGACCACGACCACGGCGATGACGGCCCTGCTGCTGCTTGCTGCCCGGCTGGAGCCGACCGTCCACCTCGGCGCGCTGCTGGAGGACTTCAACAACTCGACGGTGCACATGGGCCGTCCGGGCCATCTGCTGGTCTCCGAAGCCTGCGAGTACCGCGACTCCTTCTTCCACTTCACCTCGAGCACGGCTCTGGTGCTGAACATCGACTCCGACCATCTGGATTACTTCGGCACGATCGACAATATCATCCATGCCTTCGCCCGCTTTTCGGACCATCTGCCCGCCGACGGCCATCTCATCGTGCCCTGGCACGGACGCCATATCGGCCGCATGCTGAGCGAACTCGAGGACCTGCGCCGGGCCGACGGCCGCACCCTGCCCAATCTGGTCAGCTTCGCCATCGATGGCCATGCGCCCCAGGCGATTTCCGCCTATGCCGGTGAGGGCGCCGCCCGGGTAGAGGCCGGCATCGAGAACGAGGCGGAGGGTGACGAGCGCTTCAGCTGGCCTCCCGAGGCCACCATCGAGGCACGCCATGTCGTCTGGGAGGAAGGGCTGCCCCGCTTCGACCTCTACTGGCGCGGTGATCATCTGGGCCGGATCAGTCTCGGCGTGCCCGGTCACCACAACATCTACAACGCCCTCGCCGCGATGGCTGCCGCTCTGCTGAACGGCGCGGATCCGGCGGTCTTCAACGGGGTTCTGTCGGTCTTTCGCGGTGCCGAAGGGCGTTTCACCATCAAGGGCGAGTACCAGGGAGCGCGCGTAGTCACCGACTACGCCCACCACCCGACCGCCGTTTCGGCAACCCTCGGCGCGACCGTGACCTATCCGCACAAACGCCTCTTCGTGATCTTTCAGCCGCTCACCTACAACCGGGTCCAGCTTCTTTTTGACGACTTCGTCACCTCACTCGAGCACTGCTCCGAGCTGCAGCTGGTCGAGATCTATTCCGACCGTGAAAGCGACGACCTGGGCATGAGCTCACGCCTGCTGGTCGATGCCATCAATGCCCGCGGCGGCCGGGCCGTATTCTCGAACAGCTACGAAGAGGTGCGCAGGCGCCTCAAAGACGCCGGCCCCGGCGACCTCATTCTCTTTCTGGGGCCCGAGGCAGTCAGAGCCTATGGCGACAGACTCGTCAGCGAGGGCTGACGGCCGCTGCAGGCCATCACGAGAGTTCCGTCCGCACCTCCGGATTTCGATCCGGAAGCGGATGCCCGGACACCGGATTTTTCTCGCCTGCGGACGCTGATATCGAACCAGCTCTGTCGTGTACCGGGGTCAGCAGCACGGCATCATCGGCGCGCTGCTCGGGGGTCGTGTGCTCCATGTAGAGGCGCTCGAAATCCTCGCCCTCCACGCGCTCGTGGACGAGAAGTTCTTCGGCGAGAGCGGTAAGGGCCTCTTTCTTTGCTTCCAGAATCCGCATGACCCGGGCATAGGCGGCGTCGAGAATATCCTTCACTTCGGCATCGATGATACCGGCCAGCTCATCGCTGTAGTCGCGCACATGGGCGAAGTCGCGACCCAGGAAGACTTCCGATTCGGAGCTGAAGACGAGGTTTTTGAGCTTTTCGCTCATACCGTACTTGACGACCATGTCACGGGCGATGGAGTTGCAGGACTGCAGGTCAGCGGCCGCCCCGGTGCTGATTTCACCGAAGATCAGCTGCTCGGCGGCACGGCCGCCGAGATCGGTGGCGATTTTGGCCTCCAGCTGGCCTTTGGTCGCATACCAGAAGTCCTCGCTGGGCTTAAAGGCGGTGTAGCCGCCGGCGGCGCCGGCGGGGATGATGGACACCCGCTCTACGCGGTCGGTCTCCGAAACGGTGCGCAGGACAATCGCGTGGCCGGCTTCGTGATAGGCCGTGTTGCGGCGGTCCTTCTCGTTAACCACGCGGCTCTTCTTCTCGGGTCCGACCATGATCTTGAAGACGGCTTCGCTGACATCGCTGTAGCGGATCTGGGTCGCCGCCCGGCGGGCTGCGCCGAGAGCCGCCTCATTCAGCAGATTGGCGAGGTCGGCGCCGGTGAAGCCCGGGGTCAGGCGGGCAATTTCGAGCAGATCGACATCGGGGCCGAGAGGTTTCCCCTTTGCATGCACCGCAAGGATCGCGGCACGGCCGTTGATGTCCGGGCGCATCACGGTGACGCGGCGGTCGAAGCGGCCGGGGCGCAGCAGGGCGGGATCGAGGATGTCGGGGCGGTTGGTGGCAGCCATGATGATGACATCCTGATTCGGGCCGAAGCCGTCCATCTCGACCAGAAGCTGATTCAGTGTCTGTTCGCGCTCGTCGTGGCCGCCGCCCATGCCGGCGCCACGGTGACGTCCGACGGCGTCGATCTCATCGATGAAGACGATCGCGGGCGCATTTTTCTTTGCCGTCTCGAACAGATCACGGACACGGCTCGCACCGACACCGACAAACATTTCGACAAAGTCCGAACCGGAGATGGAGTAGAAGGGCACACCGGCCTCGCCGGCCACGGCCTTCGCCAGCAGGGTCTTGCCCGTTCCCGGCGGTCCGACGAGCAGGATGCCGCGCGGAATGCGGGCGCCGAGATCGGAGTATTTGCGCGGATTTTTGAGGAAGTCCACAACCTCCTGCAGCTCATGCTTCTCCTCGTCGGCCCCGGCGACATCGGCGAAGGTCACCGGATTCTTCGAGGGATCGTGGACGCGGGCGCGGCTGCGGCCGAAGTTCATCGCGCTGCGCCCCTCGCCGCTCTGGCGGCTGTACATCATCCAGATGAAAAAGGCCATCGCCGCGAACATCAGGACGAGCATGATGATGTTGATCCAGGAACCCACATCGACCGGATCGCGGTAGGAATAGACGACGCCGGCCGCATCGAGGCGCTTCTGCAGATCCTCCAGCCACATGGGTGAAATGGGCAGTTCGATCACACGGCCCACATTGGGCTCATTCTCACGCAGCACCATCCGTACTGTGCTGCCGGTCACCGAAACCTCCTGCACCTTCCCCTCGTCGATATAGGTCATCGCCTGTGAGAGAGGCACCTGACCGGCATTCTGGCGGGGCGTAAAGAAAGTCGCAAAGAGAACGATGATGACCAGCACGACGATATAAAAGGACAGACCACGCAGGGGCGGACGCTTGATCGCCATCAGTAACCTCCCGTAATTTTCGGCTATCTGGCCTCAAGCCGCAGCGTGCGCACTTCCGGCAGCTCGCGGTAGTAGCCCTGATAGTCGAGACCGTAGCCGACGATAAAAGCGTCGGGTATCTCAAGACCAGTATAATCGACTGTCAAGTTGGCTACCGTGCGCCGTGAAGGCTTGTCAAAGGCGGTGCAGAGCGCGAGGCTCGCGGGTCCGCGCGTCAGCAGCAGTTCGCGCAGCTTCGACCAGGTCAGACCGCTGTCGATGATATCCTCAACGATGATGACATGGCGGCCGGTGATGTCCTCATCCAGGTCCTTCAGGATGCGGACGACACCGCTCGACTTCGTCTCCTTGCCGTAGCTGGAGACGGCTATGAAGTCAATCTGCGTGACGACGGTAAGCTCGCGGATCAGATCGGCCATGAAGACACAGGCACCCTTCAGAACTCCGACCAGCAGAACTTCCCTGCCCTCGTAGTCGCGCGAGATCGCGGCGGCCACGCGCCGTGTCATCTCACGGATCTCCTCCCTGCTGACCAATATCTCTCCCAGTTCACCAGGTCTCATCATGGCTCCATCCTCCCGCCCCCTTTGTCGGGGGCGCCCCCGCTTCCGGGGGCAGGCCGGCGATCCCCCGCCGGCCGTCCGCCCATTCCAGCCACACCACACGGCTGCGCAGTGCCGCGGGAATGTGCAGGCTCTGCAGCAGGCGGCGCTCGCGCTCGCGGTCAGCCCGGCAGGACGGTCGCTGACGGTCCGAATGCGGGGCCCTGCCCCGCAGGAAGCAGATTCCCGGTGCGGCATCCTGCGCGTTCCGTGGCACGGAAGTATAGCCTATGGACCAGTCCGCGACAAGCTGTCCGAGTTCATCCCGGGCCTCCGGAGCACCACTGCGCCAGGCCTCTTCGAGCTCCCGGGAACAGACGGCAATCCGGCGTCCGCCGGCGCATGTGAAGACACCCGACCAGGCTGCGAGCACGCTGTCGGACCAGAGATGACAGCCGCCGCCGCTGCGGTGCAGCAGCAGGTCACCGGGCAGGGCCGGACAGGGACTGGCTCCGGCAGCGAGATGGGCATCGAGCCCGAGCAGCATGGCGGCGTTCAGATCGCGGGCGTCTCCGGCCAGCCAGGCGAGCAGGTGAACGAGGATCCTGCGCCGCAGCGCCGGTGCCGTCCGGCGATAGGCTTTGAGTTCAAGCGTCGCGAGAATGGCTTCGGGAAGCCCGCGCAGGCCCGCTGTACGGCGGCCGTCGCGGCTGTGCAGGCGCAGGCAGGCCAGCGCCGCCACCGCCGCCTCACGCTGCAGCAGCTCTTCGTCCTCGTGGAGCAGGGAAGCGCTTGTGGCGAGGCGCCGCGGCCAGCCCGGGTCGAAGAGAGAATCCAGAACCGGAGCGAGCCTGAGGCGCAGAGAGTTGCGCAGCTGCAGGGCCTCGAGGTTGCTGCTGTCCTCACGCCAGGCGACACCGAGATCCGTGAGCCAGCTTCTCAGGTCACCGCGTCCCAGTGCCAGCAGCGGCCGCAGGATGCGCCGCCCGGCGTCAATGGCGCGCATGCCGCCCAGCCCCTGCAGGGCCGCTCCCCGGAAGAGGTGCAGCAGCATGGTCTCTGCCTGGTCCTCGCGCTGCTGTCCCAGAACGAGCCAGCTCCCCGCGAGCTGCTTCTGCAGGGCCAGAAAATGCGCCCAGCGCGCCTCCCGGGCCGCGTTCTCGCTGAAGCTGCCGTCACGGCGCACGAGTCGATCATCGAGAAGAAAGACATGACAGGGCAGTTCGAGACGCTCTGCCAGTCTGACAACATAATCGCGGTCGGCATCGGATTCGGCGCCGCGAAGTCCATGATTGACATGGACGACATGGAGCGGATTGGGTAACTTCAGGCGCGTCAGCAGCAGCAGGAGTGCGACGGAGTCGGAGCCGCCTGAAACAGCGACGAGCAGCGGGCAGGACGGCTCCAGTCCGGCCTTTTCGATAACCTGTCCGGCAGCTGTCAGCAGTCGTCTCTCGAGGAGTCCGGTATCAGACATCATCACCCGCCTGATACTCGCCATCCCAGACACTGTCCGAGGGCATGACATCGGCATACTGGTTACTGCGCTCCGGCGGCAGGTAATCAGGCTCCTCTTCATTCATGGCCAGATCAACAAAGAGGGTGTACTGCGGTATCCAGCCGAGCTCTACCTTCTCCGTCGAGCCGGCCCGGTTTTTGGCAATGATGAACTCGGCCGTTTCCTGCGGCTGCGGCTTGTGCTCCTTGTCGTAGTAGCTCTCGCGGTAGAGGAAGGACACCGTGTCCGCATCCTGTTCGATGGAACCGGACTCGCGCAGATCGGCCATCAGGGGGCGCTTGTCGTTACGGTTCTCCACCGCGCGCGAAAGCTGCGAGCAGGCGATCACCGGGACATCGAGCTCGCGGGCGAGCAGCTTCAGCGAGCGGGTGATTTCCGAAATCTCCTGCTGGCGGTTCTCGGTGCGCGTGCGCAGGGACATCAGCTGCAGATAGTCGACAACGACGAGGCCGAGGCGATGCTCAAATTTCAGCTGCCGGCAGCGCGCGAGCATCTCGATCGGGGTGGTGCCGGCTGAATCGTCGATAAAAATACGGCTGCGGTAGAGTTCGGGCAGGGCGCGGTAGATGCTGTCCCAGTCCTGGTCCTGGAGCTGGCCGCGGCGCAGGAGGCGGGAATCGATCAGCGCCTGAGCCGAGAGCAGCCGGGCGCCGATCTCCTCCTTCGACATTTCAAGCGAGAAGATGGCGACGGTGATCTGGTTCAGCATCGAGGCGTTGAGGGCCATGTTGAAGGCAAGGGCCGACTTTCCCATGCCGGGACGCGAGGCGATGATGTTGAGCGTGCCCTTGACCAGGCCGCCGAGAACGCGGTCGATCGAGGGGAAACCGGTACTCACGCCACGCGTACCGGCCTTCCCCGAAGCCAGGGCACTGATCTCGTTGATGGTCCGCCCCATGATCTGGCGAATCGACTCGAGACCGACGGAATCGCGGTCCTCGCGGATCTCGTAGATCTTTTCGGCGGCATAGTCGAGCAGCGCGTCTGCGGAGTCGGACTCGGCGTAGGACTTGGCCAGCACATCGTCCATGGCATGGATCAGGCGGCGCAGCTGGGACTTTTCCCGGACAATCGCGGCGTAGTCGAGAGCGTTCGCGATCAGCGGGGCCGCGTCCATCAGGCGCTGGATTTCGGTCATCGAGCCGACGCGCTCGAGCTCCTGATGCGAGGCGAGCTCCTCGCTGACCGTCAGCGGGTCGACCGGACGCCTGGCCATATAGAGCCGCGTGATCGCGTCATAAATCAGGCGGTGGGCCGGCTGATAGAAATCCTCGGAGACCAGAGTGGCGGTGATCTGGGCCAGAGCCTTGTCCGAGGACAGGCAGCAGCCGAGTACCGAACGTTCGGCCTCGGTGCTGCTGGGCAGTGCCCGGCGCAGACTGCCGGCACTCATGTCAGGGCGAGAACCTCGATTTTGATCGGCACGGTGACCTCCGGATGCAGCTTGAGGCTGACATCGGTGATGCCGATTTCGCGCAGCGGATTTTTAATGTCAATGCCGCGGCGGTCAATCTCGAAACCTGCCTCGGCGAGTGCCGCCGCCACGTCCATGGCGGTCAGCGCGCCGTAGAGGCGGCCGCTGGAACCGCACTTCATGCGAATGGTGAAGGTGCGCCCGGAGATCTCCGCGCCTGTCTCGCGGGCTTTCGTGAGAGCCTGGTCGGCCTTCGCCTCTTCCGCCCGCCGTCTGGTCGCCACGACATTCAGTGCCTCAGAGGTCGCCTCGATGGCGAGATTGCGACGGAAGAGGTAGTTGCGCGCATAGCCGGCTGCCACCTCCACCACCTGATCCTTTTTTCCCAGTTTGGGGACATCCTGCAGGAGAACAACTTTCATATCATTCACACCTGCCTCTCTCGTTTTCCTAACATTCTAGCATCGGCCGTGTCCGGCGGCCGTAGCACGGAGAACCGGAATCAGATTTCGGGCTCTGCCCTCTCCTGCTGCATCCAGGTCAGCACCGGCCGCCGTGCCGCCCGGGCCTCATCAGGCCGGCCAATCGCGGCATGCTGCGGCGCCTGCCGGAGGAGATCCGGTTCGTCCAGCATCTCGGCGTGGATCCGGCGCATGGCGGCGACGAAGCGGTCCAGCGTCTCCCGGCTTTCGGTCTCGGTGGGCTCGATCATCAGCGCCTCGGGCACAATGAGCGGGAAGTACATCGTCGGCGGATGAAAGCCATAGTCGATCAGTCGCTTGGCGACATCGAGGGTGCCGAGGCCCGTCCGGTCGCGCAGCGGCTTCCCGGTCAGAACCGCCTCGTGCATTACCGGGCCGGGCTTCGCCGGCTCCCAGAGATCATCGAGGCTGCGCAGCACATAGTTTGCGTTCAGGACCGCCATGCCGGAAGCCTCCCGGCAGCCCGCACCACCCAGCGTGCGGATATAGGCGAGCGCTTTCAGCAGGACCAGACTGTTGCCGTACCAGGCATGCACGGGTCCCGCGCTCTGCGCCGGCTCCTCCCAGGCAAAACTGCCGTCGCTGCGGCGCACGACCAGGGGGCCCGGCAGGAATTGTTCCAGGCCGGCGCGTACGCCGACCGGTCCCGCACCGGGTCCGCCGCCGCCGTGCGGCGTCGAGAAGGTCTTGTGCAGATTCAGGTGACAGACATCGAAGCCCATGTCGCCCGGCCGCACCCGGCCGATGATGGCGTTGGCGTTGGCGCCGTCGTAGTAAACGAGGCCGCCGGCCTCGTGCACGGCCGCCGCGATCTCCCGCACCTCGTGTTCGAACAGGCCCAGGGTGTTGGGGTTGGTCAGCATCAGTCCGGCAGTACGCGGACCCGCCGCCCGCCGCACCGTCCCGGCCCGCAGGCGGCCGTCCGCATCCGAGGGCAGGACGACGACGTCGAAGCCGGCAGCGGCCGCAGAGGCGGGATTCGTGCCGTGCGCGGAGTCGGGAATCAGGATCTCGCGCCGCTCGTGATCGTCGCGGTCCTCATGGTAGGCGCGGATGACGAGGAGGCCGACAAACTCTCCCTGGGCGCCGGCCGCCGGCTGCAGACTGAAGCGCTGATAGCCCAGCAGCAGATTGAGCTTGCTCTCGAGCTCGTGGAAGAGCGCGAGCAGGCCCTGGCAGTCCGCGGGATCCGTCAGCGGGTGGAGCTCCGTGAAAGCCTCGAGGGCCGCACAGTTCTCGTTGATGCGCGGACTGTACTTCATGGTGCAGGAGCCGAGCGGATAGAAGCCGCCGTCAACCGCATAGTTAAGGGCGGAGAGGCGGGTAAAGTGACGTACCACATCGAGCTCGGACAGCTCCGGCAGCGCCGGCGGCCGGTCGGCGAAAAGTCCGCGGTCGGGCGCCGCCGCCTCGAGAAAGCCCGTCTCCTCATCCCGGTCGTGGGGTGCACCGGGCGCCGCTCCGAGTCTCCAGCCGCGGCGGCCGGGAACCGAGGCCTCGTTCAGCTGCGAGACCGGCTCGCGGCGCAGGCCACTGTCAATCGTCAAGCCGTCCATCATGCTCCCTCCTCACCTGCGAGTTCGGCGGCCAGCCGGGCGAAGCAGTTAATTTCCTCGAGCGTACGCCGTTCGGTGACGGCAACGAGGTAGTCGTCGGGATACTGCGGGAGCAGCCGTCCGAGACGGAGGCCGCCCTGTATCCCGGCAGCGAGCAGACGGCGGTTGAGCTCGGCGGTGTCGATGTGTGCCCTGAGCCGGAATTCCTTGAAGAAGGGCCCCTGATTTTCCGCGCTGAAGGCCCCGCTCTCGAGCAGCCGCTCATGGGCATGGTGGGCCAGAAGATAGGAGCGCCGTGCGACCTCCTCGAGTCCCTGCGGACCCAGAAGTGCGAGATGGATGGTACTGCGCAGGGCGATGAGAGCCTGGTTTGTACAGATGTTGCTGGTGGCCCGTTCACGACGGATATGCTGCTCGCGAGCCTGGATGGTCAGGACATAAGCACGTCGACCGGATCCGTCGACAGTTTCACCAACAATACGGCCTGGGAGTCGACGCAGAAGCTTTTGCCTGGCAGCCATGAAGCCAAGCCCAGGGCCGCCGAAAGAGCGTCTGGTGCCAATGCCCTGTCCTTCTCCTGTCACGATGTCAGCGCCATCGTCTCCTGGCAGGCGGTAAAGGCCCGCAGCAACCGGATCCCAGGAAACCGCGAGCAGACTCTTCTCCTCATGACAGGCTGCAGCGAGTCCGCGGATCTGATTCTCAATCACTCCGCTGAAGTTAGGAGACTGCAGCACGACAAGCGCGAGATCGCCGCGGTCTTCCGCCGACAGCTGAGCCAGAGCCGTAGCTTCCAGCTGTCTGGTCCCGGCATCGCTCTGCAGGGTGCGCAGCGTCAGCCCGCGGACAGCGGCATAGGTCTCCAGCACCGCCCGATAGCGCGGGTGCAGATTGTCGGAGAGCGCCACCGTGTGCCGTCTGGTCTCGGCTGCGGCGAGCAGCATGGCTTCGGCGAGCGCCGAGGCGCCGTCATAGAGCGAGGCGTTCGCGATCTCCATTCCGGTGATAAGGGCGATCTGGCTCTGAAACTCAAAAATGGCCTGCAGCGTACCCTGTGACAGCTCTGCCTGATATGGCGTATACGAGGTCAGAAACTCCGAGCGTCCGGCGAGCTGGTCGACAGCTGCCGGGACGTGATGATCATAGCAGCCGGCTCCGAGAAAGGAGGCCGCCTCGGCCGCCTCACGATTGCGGGCCGCCGCCGCTCGGAAATGACGCAGCAGATCAAGCTCGTCGCAGCCGGATCCGACGGCGTCAAGCTCTTCGGAAGCGATCTTCAGCTCAGGTGGAATCTCCGCGAAGAGTTCGTCGACATCCTTCAGCCCGAGACGTTCGAGCATGATGCGGACATCCGCTTCCGTATGGGGAATGTAGCCGCTCATGATTCGGCCGCGGCAAGGATGGCGCTGTAGCCCTCGTGGTCGAGCAGCCCGGCAATCTGCCCGGGATTCTCAATGCGGACCCGGCACAGCCAGACACCCTCGGCATTCTGATTCAGCAGCTCCGGAGCGTCAATCAGCTCTCCGTTGACCTCTGTCACCGTCAGATTAAAAGGCGCATAGACATCGGCCGCTGTCTTCACGGATTCCACCGCCGCGAGTGCCTCACCGGCCGAGAAGCTGTCATCCGGCTCCGGCAGATCGACATAGACAATCTCACCCAGTTGATGCTGCGCAAAGTCGGTGATGCCAACCGTGGCCTCGTCGCCGTCGACGTCAACCCACTCGTGTTCTCTGGTATACCAGCGCTGGCTCATGATCGATCCCCTCTTTCTCTTATCGGGTCATACCCATGCTGTCCCGTCAGGCGGGCTCATGCAGATGTGATTCATGCCCGGGGCAACACCGTCGCCCGGGTTTATCTGACGCGTAAACGACGATAGTGCGGACGCTGGCAGACCCGGGCCGGCAGCGCTCGCCTGGCCCCCTGAACGACAAGCTCTCGACCCTCTTCGTACGAGATGCCGGGGTCGGTCGAAACCAGGGCGATCCCGCAGTTCAGGGTCGGCGAATAGCCGCCGCTGGTAACATAGCCGATTTCACGCTCACCATCCAGCACCCTGTCATCCGCACGTGGCAGGCCGCGTCCGGTTGCGATCAGAGCGAGGCGGCCGCGCACCCGGCCGGACGCACGCCATTCCAGCAGGGCCTCACGTCCGAGGAAGCCCTCGCGGTCAAAGTTGATGAAGCGTCCGAGACCGGCATCCAGTACGGAGCGTTCGCGTGATATCTCATGGCCGTACAGGGGCAGAGCGGCCTCGAGACGCAGGCTGTCGCGGGCGGCGAGACCCGCTGCGACGAGCCCGTGGCTCTCGCCGAGAGCAAGCAGCCGCTGCCAGAGTACCGGCGCGGCTGCGGCCGGCAGATAGAGCTCGAAGCCGTCCTCGCCGGTATAGCCGGTGCGTGAGACGAGGAGCTCATTCCCGGCAGAATCGCAGGTTTCAGTGAAACGATAGCTGCCGGGCAGCGCGATCTCGCCGCCCAGGACGAGGCGAAGAATGGCCTCGGACGCCGGGCCCTGCAGGGCGAGGATGGCCAGCGGAGCGAAGTCAGCTGCGAGTCCAGCGGAGGGTGTCGCATGTGCATGCAGGTGCTCATAATCGGCCTGGCGGTTGCCGGCGTTCACGACGAGCCTATAACGTCCCGGGCCGAGGCAGTAGACCAGCAGATCGTCGATCACGGAGCCGTCCTCATCGAGCATCGGACTGTAGAGGACGCGGCCGGCTGCGAGCGGGCGGGGATCGTTGGTCAGGACACGGGCGAGAAAGTCACCCGCTCCGGGACCCTCGGCAGGGAGAATGCCCATGTGGGAGACATCAAAGAGACCCGCGGCACTGCGCACCGAGCGGTGCTCGGCGATGCTGGAACCATAGTCGAGCGGCATCTGAAAGCCCGCATAATCGACCAGGCGTGCACCTAGCCGGACATGTTCTTCATATAGGCTGGTTCTCACTTTTTCATCCCTCCCGACGCTGGCATTATAGCACGCTGTCCCGCCTCAACCGCCGGCCGCAGAGCCTTCCGGCGGCGGACAGCCGGAAGGAGAACTCTACGCTCCTTACAGGGCTGCAGCTGGCTGCCCGGATGCAAAACGCCCCCGGCACCATTGACAGTACCAGGGGCGGCATGCAGACGCTCTACTCTTCGTCTTATTCGCCGGTGTAGGGCAGCAGGGCGAGGTGACGCGCGCGCTTGATCGCAATGGTCAGTTCGCGCTGGTGTTTGGCACAGGTCCCGCTCATCCGCTTCGGGAGAATCTTCCCGCTCTCGGCGAGGAACTTGCGCAGAGGATAGTTCTTGTAGTCGATGTATTCGATCTTATCCGCACAGAACTGGCAGACCTTCCGTCTGCCGCGACGCGGACGCTGGGGGCGCTCACGCCGTTCGCGTGTTTCAGCCATTTGGGTCCTCCTTCAGATTAGAGATCAAAGGGCAGCTCGGTGTCGTCGCTGGGAGCCGGGACGAACGTGTCCTCCTGCTCCTGGCGGTTCCAGCTGGAAGCGCCACGCGCGCCATCGGATCTGCCATAGCTGCCGCCATCGGAATCCTGACGGCTGCCGCCGCGGCTCCATGAAGGGCCGGACTGGCGGCTGGTGGTCGTAAAGCCGCTGGACTCGCGGCCATAATCCTGGCCGTCGTGACTGTCGCGGCTGTCGCGGCGGGACTCGCAGAAATAGGCCTCGTCGACGACGACGTCCGTCGTATAGATCGTCTGCCCGTTCTTCTCGTAGGATCCGGTCTGGATCGTGCCTACAACGGCCAGGCGATTGCCCTTCTGGAAGTAGCGCGCGATGAACTCGGCAGTCTGACGCCAGGCCTGGCAGCTGATAAAGTCCGTTACGCGTTCGCCGCTCTGGTTTTTGAAACGGCGCTCAACGGCCAGCGTAAAGCTGAGCACGGGGATGCCGCTCTGCGTCTGGCGCAGTTCCGGGTCTCTGGTGAGCCTTCCCATCAGAATTGCCTTGTTCATGGATTACCTCGCTACTCCTTGTCTGTTTCGGGCACAAACTTCTCGTCCAAACGAACGATCAGATGCCGCAGCAGACCCGTCTGCAGTTTTACCAGACGATCAATCTCGCGCGGGGCCTCCGTGCCGGCACGGAATGTGATCACCGCATAGGATCCCTCCCGCTGGTCATCAATCTCATACGCGAGCCGCCTGCGACCCCAGTCCTCTACCGAATCCACTTCGGCGTTGGCGGCGACGATCTCCTGCACGCGTGCATGAGCCGCCTCCAGCTGGTCTTCTACCAGCGTTGGGGACAGAATGTACACCATCTCGTATTTCCTGGTCACTTGGGTTCACCTCCTCCTGGACTCATTCGACTCCGCACCTGCGCGGAGTGAGGAAAACAGTTGTGTCATGTAGGCATGGACAACAACTCTAGCATCTTATCAAATAAAGCTGCTCCAGGTCAAACAGAGCCGGCTCATTTGCTCTTGTAGCCATCAGCTTCAAACACGGCCGGAGAGTGAACGGCATGCAACAGGATAGGGGGCAGTGTGGACGACAGGCACGACCGGGCACTTTCGAGGAGTTTATGAAGCAATCCAGTTCCTGTTGTTCTAGTCGAGCATGACAAAGGTGATCCCGACCAGCGACACGCCGCGCAGCGCGTGCGCGCCATGCTTTGTGGTCAGATGGCGAGTAATCCCAATCGCTTCTGGATTACTCTTCGTTTTGACCACCAGAAGTTTGCAATCTTCTTTTCTCCCCTTGTCAGCCGTCCTCCTGGCAGGCTCACCGGCTTCCCCACATTTCCGACGCGCACCCGGCTTCATTTATGTTGCAGAAGCATAGAGCAGAAATCAGGTGGCCGACTTATGTGCCCATCTGAGTGTTTCCTTGTTCGTTCACATGAAACCCGGGTCTATCTATCCAGGCGGTGACATCTGCGTAAGCTCCCTGACATAATCCACCATGGTCTTCGACTCCAGAACACCATATTCCACACCGGGATGATTCTCAACGGCGCGAAAAAGACGGGGAGGCTCAGCCGTCACAACGAACTGGGGTTCATAACGCGTCTTATCCCTGACGTTTATCACGACAGCATAATAATGGCTGCGGTAGGCCCTGGATCCGTCTGTGTATCTCCTGCCGGTATCTTCACTCTCAGGGTAGAAAAGGATGAGAGTTTCGAGTTCATCCACACTCTCCGCGAAATAATCGGATGGAATGGATTCAGTATCATCATCTGCATGACGCGATATGTTGAAGCTTATCATCCGCAAGGCATTTTCGTCGAAAGCAATGCTGTGTTCGAGAAGCGTCCTGCCCTGTCCGTCTCTGACAGCAACAACCATTTTCCCATAAACAGCGGGATAGCCGGGCAGAAGCTCATAGTCCTGATATTCCGCCTCAATGGAATGTACCAGTTCCTCCACCGCTTCGAATTCTTTACGAGTTACCGGTGTTTTCGGGCTGTAGCGGGCGCCCTCTCCCTGGCAGGAAATCTGCACAATGGCGATCAGGCCGGCCCCTATGACAAACAATGGAACAAGAACCCGGATTATGATTCCTTTGTGCCGTGCGTCCATGGCCATGGATAGTCCCCCTCACATAGTTCAGAAGCCGGCCATGTCAAACGGTAAAAACCCAGTAGACGTTGCATGGCCAGTCTTGAGCCCTCCGTCCCTGACGATTTGTCGAATCTGAATGCACTTCCGGCAGCATAATCCACCCCGTCGCCCTGCCTGATATTATCAATAATCCCGCCTGATTCCCGCTGTTTGGCTGTCCAGGAATATTTTCGCACAGTCTGTAACCGCGCAGATCTCACCAGATGAAAGCATGATTGCCCGTTTGCCAGGCCTGGCTTCGCTCTGGCGCCGAGATGTGGCGCCGTCCGTCCATAGACAGGTCAGAAATCTGAGCTTATGGAGCCGAGGCGCTTTGCAGCGGCCTGCAGATGAGGCGTCGACTGTTGCATAAAGGTTGGTGAGCATTATTTCAACCTATCCACGCGAAAGCGTGCACACATCGTATTATTGAGCGGAAAACCACCACTCGCAGTGGATTTTGTTCAATAATTCGATTTATGCGCAGCGCAATTGCGCCCAAATCGAATTTATGTGCACTGCATACTGTACCCAGGCTGAAAAACACGGCCCTTCCCGTTTTTACGTGCTCCCGCAGGGCTGCCGCCAGCCTGAAACCCGAGCCCCGGCATCAGCTCTTCAAGCTGCAGAACATGAACCGGGCTGCGGGGCCGGCAAGGGATGTATAAGAGGCCAATCGGAGCCGGTATGGGGATTCCTGCTGCAAACCACATGGAGAACGGCCCAGTTCACGTGTCTCAGGCGTTCTGTTCGTCGCTCCTTTTTGCAAAGGCCCCTCAGGCATCCAGGTGTCCGGCCGCCATCCAGGCGTCGATCGCCTCGCTGATCTCCGCCAGGGCCCGCAGATAGTCCCTCTCTGTCCCTCCCCAGGGATCGCGGATATCGTGTCCCGCACGGGAATACGCTCCGAGAGCCGCCACGTTCGCAGCAGCGTCAGGCCAGCGGCGTCGGATCTCGGCAGCCTGGGCAGCGGTCATCGTCAGGATCCAGTCCGCCCGGCGAACGAGATCCGTGCTCAGCCTCTCGGCCGCATGTCGCTGCGCCTTTATGCCCAGCGCTGCGAGCGCCGCACGGGCAAGCGGATGGGCCGCTTCCCCCGTGCTGGCGGCGAGACCGGCCGAGAGGACCGTGACATCCTCCCTTCCCAGCGCGTCCAGGCGCTGCCTGAGCACGGCAGCGGCCATGGGACTGCGGCAGGTGTTTCCTGTGCAGACAAAGACAACGGTCATCGGGGGCCTCCTTTGTCTGAATCAGCATCAACAAAGACAAGCCGTCCTCCGACTATGCGCCCGACGGCGGCATGCTCGAGGCGATCCCGGTAGGCCGTTTCGCCATCCGATTCGACGAGAATGACGTCCGGGCATTCACGATCGAGGTCGCGGAGGCAGGCATAGAGCTGACGGGCGGCGGCTTCATGATCCCCGCGCGGCCCGTACACCAGCTGGCTGCCGGGCCAGATGGCGGCCGGCAGGGCCGGTCCGAGGCGGGCGCCAGACACGTCGATCCGGGCCCGGGTCTCGTCACTCAGGTACCAGGCAGCGCGGCGGATACCGGCCTCGCGCAGGATATCGCAGAACTGCAGCAGCCCGGTATCTGTCCGCAGTTCGGTTGAGGCAAAGAGCCAGACCGGTGTCCGCGGCGCATAGCTGCGCGGCCGCAGCTCGCTCCCGCCCTGACCCTCAAGCTGCTCGCGCCAGCCGGGCTGCTTCGTCAGCGGATCAGCGCAGGCGATGAGGGCGGCGGCGATGTCTTCAGCACTGACGGCACCCGGCCGCAGAATGCGCGGCAGCGGGCCCGAGGCGAGATCGAGAACAGTCGACTCGAGCCCGACGGCGGTCGGCCCGTCGTCGACGACCCAGTCGACCCTGGCCCCCAGGTCGGCGATGACATCGGCGGCGCGGGTGGGACTCGGACGTCCGGAGAGATTGGCCGAGGGGGCACAGACGGGAACTCCGGCCTGTCCGATAAGGGCCAGCGCCGTACGCTGCCGCGGTATGCGTATGCCGACGCTGCCCTGTCCGGCGAGAGCGGGATGGCCGTCAAGCTGCGGAGCCGCAGGCAGAATCAGGGTCAGAGGACCGGGCAGAAAGCGGGCGGCAAGGCACTCGGCCGTCTCTGACCAGTCAGAAGTCAGGGCGCGCGCCGCCGCGAGCGTGGCGACATGGAAGAGCAGGGGCTTGGCTCCGTCCCGTCCCTTCACCTCGTAGACGCGGCCGATGGCAGCGGCACTGTGGGCACCGGCGCCGAGTCCATAGACGGTCTCCGTCGGGAAGGCAACCAGCTCGCCACGTCCGAGAGCGGCCGCCGGCGCCTCGAGGAGACGCTGCAGTTCCGTCTCCGTCACCCCCCCGGGAATCGTGAGGCGGCGCGGGAGTCCGTCAGAGCTCAGCATCGTCATCGTCCAGGTCGGGAATCATGTCCTGTCGCAGTTCCTCGCCGCGGGCGGCGCGGATCAGGGGATCGATCACGAGGTCGAGGTCGCCGGCCAGCACCTGGTCGAGGCGGTACAGCGTCAGCCCGATGCGGTGGTCGGTGACGCGGTTCTGCCCGACGTTGTAGGTGCGGATACGCTCAGAACGATCCCCCGTTCCGACCAGGCTGCGGCGCTCGGAAGCGAGGGCCGCGTCACGCCGCGACTCCTCCCGCTCGAGGAGGCGGGCGCGCAGCACCGCCATGGCCTTGTCACGGTTTCTGTGCTGCGAGCGTTCATCCTGGCAGGTGACGACGATGCCGGTGGGCAGGTGGGTGATGCGGATGGCCGAGCTGGTTTTATTGACATGCTGGCCGCCGGCCCCCGAAGCACGGTAGGTGTCTACACGCAGATCGGAGGGATCGATCTCGAGCTCTACCTCGTCCACCTCCGGCAGCACGGCAACCGTGGCGGTCGAGGTGTGGATGCGCCCCTGCGACTCGGTCCGCGGCACACGCTGGACCCGATGCGCTCCCGACTCGAAACGCAGGCGGCCGTAGACGGCCTGACCGGAGATCACGGCGACGAGTTCCCGCAGTCCACCCAGCTCCGATTCATTGACCTCGACGAGGTCGATTTCGAAGCCGCGCCTCTCGCAGTAGCGGCTGTACATCTCCCAGAGATCGCGGGCGAAGAGGGCTGATTCATCGCCCCCGGCCGCGGCCCGGATTTCCAGCACGACATCGCGCAGATCAGAGGGATCCGGCGGAATCAGTTTCTCATCGAGGTCGACCAGCGCGGAATCGCGCTCCGCTTCCAGCTGCGCGAGTTCATCCTGCAGCAGCGCCTCGAGCTCCGGCTCATCGCCGAGCTCGGCTGTCTCCGCGAGCAGGCTCCGCGTTTCCTCCAGACGTGCCTCGAGCTCGCGATATGCGTGGATCGCGGTCACGGCAGGCTCCAGGGCCGCATGCTCGCGCACGACGGCGCGATAGCGGTGCGGATCCTCATAGAGGGCGGGATCGGCGAGTTCGGCCTCCAGTTCCTCCTGACGATCGACGAGGCTGCGCGCCAACTCTTCACGCTGGTTCATGGATCGGCCTCCTCTTCCAGAATTCGCCGTGTTGCCTGCTCCAGGCGGCGGCGGCCAAGCGTCATCTGCCGCCCGCAGCCGGTACACTGCAGCCGGGCATCGGCTCCTACACGCAGGATGCGCCAGACCCGGGAGCCGCAGGGGTGCGGCTTGCGCAGCTCAACGAGCATGCCACTGCGATAGGGGTAAAGTACGAAGCTCATGTCACACGTGGCGCAGCCAGAGCGCCCTGGGGCGTCCGGCGAGGTCCTGCAGCCGCCTCTCGAGGACGAAGGGGCCCTGCGTCATGATCGCCTCCACCTCCGTCTGCTGTCGGTCACCATGTTCGAGAAGCAGATGGGCACCGGCCCGCATCCAGGCGGGCAGCAGGGCGGCGAGGCGGCGATAACAGTCCAGCCCGTCCGGCCCACCGTCCAGGGCTTCGTGCGGCTCGTATTCGCGCACGGAGTGCTCGAGTCCGCGCAGGGCGGCATGGGGAATGTAGGGCGGGTTGGACAGCACCATGTCGGCCCGCCAGTCGGCGGCCATCTGTGGCTCCGGCAGAAGATCACAGGCGACGAGTTCGAAGCTCTCCTCCCGCCCCTGCTCCCTGCGGTTGAGCCTGGCCCAGGCCAGGGCTTCCAGACTCCGCTCCGTGCCGAGAATGCGCAGTCCCAGCCGCGGCCAGGTCTGTGCCACAGCATGCTGCAAAGCCAGCGCGAGAGCCCCGGAACCCGTGCCGATGTCGAGAACCGTCCAGCTCCTGCTCTCCGAGGCCTCCTGCCCAATGATGCGGGCAGCCTGCCAGACGAGAACTTCGCTGTCCGGCCGCGGGATCAGGACGCCAGGTCCGACACGGATGCTGATACCGGCGAAGTCGGTCCGGCCGGCCACATAGGCAAAGGGCTCATCAGCTGCGAGTCGCCGGGCGGCGTCCGTGAGCCAGACAGCGTCCGCCTCCTGCAGCTGCAGCAGCGGGAGATCAAGCCGCAGCCGCGAAACCGTCATATCCAGGCGCAGAGCGAGGAGCCTGAGGATCTCGGCACGGGCATCGTACAGTTCCCGGTCTTCGCGCCCGCCGCCGTCATGCAGGACCAGACGCTCGGTCGCGCGTACCTGTTCGGCCGCCTGCAGCTCGGCAGTCAGGCGGGCAACCAGAAGCTTTGCAGAAACAGGCGCAGCCCCGGAATGATCCTTCTCTGACATGCTCTTCACCCCGACTCAGCGCTGCTCCCAGGCATCGCGCTCCTGATCCTGAGGGATGACGGCGAGAAGGGCGGTCAGGGCTACGACGATCTGCCCCTCGTCCGGCTCCGCCGTGGTCAGACGCTGCAGCCACAGACCCGGACGTGCGAGAGCCCGCCCGTACCAGTCGTCGGCATGGCTGCCGGAAAAGCGCAGCACCTCATAGGAAAGGCCGGCAACGAGCGGGATCAGGGCCAGGCGCAGTAGAAGATTGCCCAGGATGCCGTGCCAGCCGACAAGCGCAAAGAGCAGGGCGCTGACGAAAACAATCAGAAAGAGGAAGCTGGTCCCGCAGCGGGGATGAAAGCGGCTGCAGCGGGCGACATTCTCCGGTATCAGCTCGTCTCCCGCCTCGTAGCAGGCGATGCTCTTATGCTCGGCCCCATGGTACTGCCAGACCCGGTGGATCTCCTCGATGCGCGAAGTCAGGTAGAGATAGCCCAGCAGGATTCCGATACGGACCAGGGCTTCGAGCAGATTGGCTGTGAGCACGGCTGCCAAACCCTCCCGCGTCAATCCAGTCCATGCCAGAACGCCCGATACGATCAGATTCGGCAGCAGTATGAACAGACCTATGCCTGCGAGGATGCCGGTCAGCAGGGCGAAACCAGTGCCTGCACGCTCCTTATGTGCTGCTGGTTCGGCGCTCTCCTCCGTCTCATCCTGCAGCTCGGCAGACTCCATGAGAGCGGCCATGCCGACCTTCAGCTGTCCGATAATACCTACGGCCCCGCGCAGGAGCGGGATGCGCTTCAGCCAGGGTCTCGTGGTCACCGCCTCTTCGCGGATACGCAGTTCCCCGGAGGGCAGGCGGTTCACCATCGCACGTTTATCGGGGCCCATCATCAGCAGGCCTTCAATCAGGGCCTGACCACCAATCGAGGTGCGCCTGGGCCGGTGACTTTCGGACAGCGCCAGGAGCAACGGCCAGAGGGCGGCTGAAGAGAAAAAGAGGGCGGGGGCCCTCTTTTTACAGTCCTTGGCGACTGTGTCAAACCAGGGGTTCACGCCTGTCACAATGCATGCGGACTTCCGTGCGACAAGCCCGCCTCAGCGGCGACGGTCGGCGGTCGAACGTTCGCGGCGGCGGTTGAACTTGTCAACACGTCCGCCGGTGTCGACCAGCTTCTGGCGCCCGGTGAAGAAAGGGTGGCACTTCGAGCAGATGTCGAGATTGATCTGCGAAATGGTTGATCGTGTCTCAAAGGTTTCGCCACAGGCACAGCGCACGATGGCGGTCTCATAGTTGGGGTGGATCTTTTCTTTCATGTAAACACTTCCTCTAACAGACACCGGCACGTAGACGACTTATACGTTCTCGCGCCTACGGAAACCGGCACGGCTTTTGAGCAACACAAGGATTATAGGGAGCACCCGCCGCACTGTCAAACAGTATCCGGGTCATGGCGCAGCGGCACATTTCGGAGCGGCGGCAGCTAGCGTCCAAAGCCGCGGAAGCCGGCTCGTGAGGTGGCGATCCCCTGCTCCCGGATCAGGCTCTCGACCCGCTCGGCGGCATCGCCGCTGAAACCATTCCTGGCGATCAGGAACCAGGAGCCACGAACCATAAGATAGAAGTTGCGGCTGTCCGTCGTCCATTCGCTCACTTCCGACCAGGGCACCGCCAGCGGCTCATGTCCGCTGGGCTGATACTCGAGACCATCGGGCGTGATGCGGTAGCGGCGCCGGTAAAGGAAGCGGTCGGCGCTCTTCATCACGCGGCGGGTTGTCATGTTGACCAGGCCGCGCGCTGCGAGATAGAGCGCACCGACGCCGAGGAGTGCGACGAGGCCGCCGCTCATCAGATTCGCGCGGTTGCCGTCATCCAGATAGCGGACAAAGCTCAAAATCCCGTAGCCGATGAAAAAGAGGCCGAAGGCCGCGATGCCGATGCGGTAGAGGCGGATGGCTTTCTGGCGGCGAATCAACAGATGAATCAGGCGGCGGATGTCTTCCGGCTCAAGCTGTGTCGTATTCCTGAATGTCAGCTCGGGCAGCGCCTCGGGGAGCACATAGTCATCGACATCGTCCACGCCGGCCTGTTTGAGCAGGCTCTCATCCGCAGCCGTGTCGTCCTCTTCTTCAGCAGCTTCCTCAACCGGAATCTCGAGGCCGCTGTCATCGGGTTCCATCTCTGTCTCCCACTCCGGCAGGAGTTGATCCGGCCCGGTCATCGATCGAACTCGCTTCTGCCCGCAGCATAGGATACGGCGCCGTTCACCGGCTTCATTCCCGGTGTCTGGCGCATGGGATCGATGCCGCGGTTGCCGAGCGAAACGTTGATGGAAGAGACGAAGTGCTCGTTGTCATTCGTTTTACGCAGCAGGCCGATGATGGTCTCTGTCACGTTGCTGTTCTCCAGCTGACCAAAGGCTTTTCGTATCGACCAGACGGCGTCGAGCGAACGGGGATCGAGCAGCAGCTCCTCGCGTCTGGTGCCGGAGCGGTTGATATCGATGGCCGGGAAGATACGGCGTTCGGAGAGTTTGCGGTCCAGATGAACCTCCATGTTGCCGGTACCCTTGAACTCTTCGAAAATCACCTCGTCCATGCGCGATCCCGTATCGATGAGAGCGGTCGCGACGATCGTCAGACTGCCGCCGTTCTCGATATTGCGCGCGGCTCCGAAGAAACGCTTCGGGCCATAGAGGGCACCGGGATCCAGGCCGCCCGACAGCGTGCGGCCGGTCGGACTGATCGTCAGGTTGTAGGCGCGGGACATGCGCGTGATGCTGTCAAGCAGAATGATGACGTCCTCACCCAGCTCAACGAGCCGCATGGCACGCTCCAGCACCAGCTCCGTGATCTTGACATGGTTTTCCGGTGTCTTGTCAAAGGTGGAGTAGACGACCTCGCCGGTTATGGAGCGCTGCATGTCCGTCACTTCCTCGGGACGCTCGTCGATGAGGAGGACGATCAGGCGGGCCTTGGGCGAGTTGATGGAAATGGCATTGGCTATCTTCTGCAGCAGGATGGTCTTGCCGGCCTTGGGCGGTGAGACGATCATGCCTCTCTGGCCCTTTCCGATCGGGGCAATGAGGTCGATGATGCGGGTTGAGAATTCGTTTCTCGTCGTTTCGAGGTTAAAGCGCTCATTCGGATGAATGGGCGTCAGCTTGTCGAAATGGGGGCGGCGCATCATCTGGTCGGGCGGGAGATCGTTGACTGTCTTGATGAAATAAATGGCCTGATAGCGGTCATTCTCGCGCTGGTTGCGCACGGGACCGCTGATGAGATCGCCGGGACGCAGCTGAAAGCGCCGGATAAACTGCGGCGGGACATAGACGTCCCGGGGGCCCTGGATATAGTTTTCACGGCGCAGGAAACCATAGCCGTCCGGCATGATCTCGAGAACACCGGTGACTTCCTCGCCGGAATCAATGCTCCGTGCAGCCCGCTGCGAGCCATCCTTTTCGTCGCGCGCGCCCGTGTCGGTTCGCCCGTCCCGGCGGTCCTGACGCTGTTTGCGGCGCTTATAACGGCTCTGACGCTCCTCGCCCGCATCGGAGGCATCACCCGCCTCCCCCTCCTCCGCCGTCTCTGCGGCGGCATCAGCTGCCACGACGGCCGGCTCCTCCTCCTTTTCTGCCGCTTCAGGTCCTTCCTGTTCGCTTTCAGCGACAGAATCAGGCTCATCCTTTTTGCTGCGGGCAGTCTGGCGTCGTCCGGGCCGTTTCGCTTCCTCCTCCTCTTCTGCTGTTTCGGCAGGCGCGGACGGCTCCGCCTTTTCTGCTGTCTTTTTAGCCGTCGCTCTCTTTGCTGTCCGTTTGCGAGGTCTGGCCGCGGTGGCAGCTTCGCCGTCGCCTTCGGCGGCAGCGGCGGCTGCGGGAGGAGCTTCCTCTTCGGCCGCCGGCGGTGTCTCCATGACAGAGATCGTGCGGGACTCGGAGACAGTGCCCTCCGGTATATCGCCGTTGCTGACGGGCATCAGGACGGAACGTCTGCGGCTCTTGCGCTGGCGCTGGTCCTCTTCGAGCTGCCGCGAGGCAGCCGCGCGCCCGGGAGCCGCACGCTCGATGATTTCCGCCTGATTCGTTTCAGTGCTGGCTGAGGCTTCAGCGGTAAGTCGCTGCAGTTCGGCGATGAGTTCCGCCTTGGGCATGCGCTGGGCGCGACTGACAGGCATGATCCGGGACAGGCGAACCAGATTGACCAGATCCGCTTTCGTGCGCTTGCTGAAGTCGATGTCTTGCATAGTTACCTCGTACTGTTGTTCCCCTGGGCCAGATGTCTTTTTCCGTCATGAGCATGAAAGCGCTCTGAATTCAGGTACAAAAGAATGTGCATGGGGAAGATTCAAGAAGCTTGACCAGTTATGTTCGCAGACTGTATATGACGACAGGAAGGCTCCGCGAACCAGACAGAATAATTATACGGATGATATTCGGGGAGTGTCAACCGTTCCGGCATCTATTTATTGATTTTCTGGCGAGTCATGTATTTCTCTGAGTTCCGCAGGCAAAGTTCTCAGTTGAGCGCCGTAAACTTGTCCATCATGGTCAGCGCCCGGCCCGTTCCGATGGCCACGCAGCGTTCCGGCTCGTCGGCGACGATGACATCAATTCCGACCTTTGACGTGAGCATGCGGTCCAGGCCGTATAGCAGGGAGCCACCACCGCTGAGCACGATGCCGCGGGCGCTGATGTCCGACAGCAGCTCCGGCGGTGTGCGCTCGATGACACTGTGAATGGCCTCGAAGATCTGCGATACAGGCTCCTCAAGCGCCTCCATGGTCTCGGTCGAGGTGAGACGGATCGTGGAGGGCAGTCCCGTGATCAGATTGCGGCCGCGCACTTCTTCACTTAGTTCCTCTTCGCGCGGATAGGCGCAGCCGATGTGGATCTTCAGTTCTTCTGCCGTCTGTTCGCCGATGAGCAGATTATGTTTGCGGCGCATGTAGCGGACGATGGCCTCGTTGAACTTGTCGCCGGCTATCTTCAACGACGCATCGACCACCGGCTCGGCCATCGAAATGACGGCGATGTCCGTCGTCCCGCCGCCGATATCGACAATCATGCTGCCCTGGGGACGGGTGATGTCGATGCCGGCGCCAATCGCTGCCGCGATGGGTTCGCGGATCAGGAAAACCTCGCGCGCGCCGGCGTTGCGACAGGCATCCTCAACCGCCTTCTGCTCAACCTGGGTAATTTCGCTGGGCACACAGACGACAATGGTCGGTTTGAAATAGGAGGAAATGATGCCGCGGTTCACGCGTGAAATAAAGGTCTTCAGCATGACCTCCGTGACCTTGAAGTCGGAGATCACACCATCCTGCAGCGGACGGATCGCCTCGACAATATCAGGCGTACGTCCCAGCATGATCGCCGCTTCTTCGCCGACCGCCAGAACCTTTCCGGTGCGGGAGTTCACCGCTACGACGGCAGGCTCCGAAAGAACGATGCCCTTGCCCTTGACATAAATCAGCACCATCGCGGTGCCGAGATCAATTCCGATGTCCAAGCCCAGTTTCATATATGAAGCTCCTGCCATAAAGTGCAAAAAGAAAAGCAGCTGACGGCTGTAGCCGCACTGCTACGATGTTGTCCGTGCTGTCGATCATACCCAACTGTTCCGGCCATCGTCAATTACCAGAAGGCAAATCGTGGGGGCGATGCTAGAATAATGTTAAAAACGGTCCGGCCGAGGCCAGGCAGACAGGAGGTCCAGGAAGATGCTGCATGCTGCGATCGCCGTTCTCCTCATACTCCTGCAGCGTGTTGTCCTCCATTCCCCCCCGCCGCCGCCGCCTCTCTCCTTTCTCCTGCGTCTGGCCATCATGGCGGGCCGCACGCTCTTCGCCTATGAACTTGTGCTGCTGCTGCAGCGGGGCAGAGATCTGCCCGCCATCTTTCTGCGTCTGGGCAGCGCGGCCGTGCTGAGCGAGCTGCTCTCCCGGCTGCTGAACGACCGCCTGCATCCTCTCGCCGTGGCGGCAGCCGATGACATGTTCAGCTTCGTCGCGGCCTTCGCCCTGATTGTTGGAATCCAGCTGCTCACGCGTTCCATGCCGGACATGCTGATGATGCTGCGGCCGGCGCCAGCCGGCTGCCGCGACAACACCTGTCCGCCGCTCTTCGAGCTGCGGGTCAATCTCGGCGGCATCACCATGCCGGTCTGGCAGGGCGTACTCCTCGGCTGCGGCTGCATTCTGGCGGCGCTGACGGCGGTTTATCTCCTGCAGCCGCTTGACTCCTTTCAAACCCTGGCCCTGACGGCTGTCCTCGACGGCGTCACAGCCCGCCTGGGTCCCTGGAGGTCGGAACGCAACCGCCAGATCCGGCGCAGCTGGCGCCTGCAGATGCTGGCCGTGCTGGCGCTGTTCAGCCTGCTCCTGGTTCTCATCGATATCGCCTGCGGAATCAGATCCCCTCTGCGCCTGCTGTCTCGCATGGGCACTCTGCTGGCCGTTCCAGTGCTGACCCTGCTGCCCCGCCGGGCACCGGAAGCCGGCCCCCGCTATCCCGTCCGGCTGTGGGTGCCGCTCTATGTGCTGCTGCGCCTGCTGGGCATGCTGTTCCTGTGTGTCTGATGGAACAGCGGACAGGACAGCCCGGATAGCAGCCTATCCGCGCTGAACCCGGCGCACTTCGCCCAGGATATCCCGCAGCGCCTCCCGTCCGGCCCATTTGTTGACTTTGCGGTCATAGGTCAGGATGCCGTTGATCTCGTCTTCCACATCGCTGACCTGCGTATAGACGCTGGCCGCCAGCTGCCGAACCGGCAGAATTTCCTCGCGGTACAGCGTTTCGAGGGCCGTCAGATAGGCGTCCCGATCCTCGAATTTTCTGTAGCCATAGACGCTCCGGGCGGCGCTGTGGCCGGGAACGCCGAGGGAATAGCCGCCAAATTCCGTCAGCGCGAGGGGTCGCCCATGCCTGTCCCTGCCGGCCCGGAACTTCCGGAAGTAGACATGCAGGCTGTAAAGGTCCGGACCGCCCTGGTCGTGCCAGCCACTGGCATGGTCGACCAGCCTCTCCGGATCCAGTGTTTTCATCAGACCGGCCAGCTCGACTGCGTCAAACTGTCCCCAGCCCTCGTTGAAAATGACCCACAGACAGAGAGAGACGGAGTTTTTCAGGGCAGACTGCGTTTCCCGGAGAATTTCCCTGTGCGCCTCGCGGGCGGCCTGGTCACGGCGACTCTCCCTGTCACCGCGACCGAAAAGGCGATAGCGGCTGTCTCTGAACCGGATGCCGACAAAGGGCAGAATGGCGATTACCCAGGGGCTGTACGGTCTGCCGCCGTTGACCAGGTCCTGCCAGACCAGCATGCCGAGGCGGTCACAGTGATAATAGAAACGCTGCGGCTCGATCTTGATATGCTTTCTCAGCATGTTGAAGCCCAGAGCTTTCATCGCCTGAATGTCATCGACAAAAAGACGGTCGTCTGCGGGCGTATAGAGGCCGTCGGCGAAGTAACCCTGATCGAGGACGCCCAGATGCCTGCAGGGCTTCCCGTTCAGCAGCAGACAGGGCTCGCCGCCGGGAAAGGAGCCGATGCCGAAGGAGCGCATGCCGGCATATCCCCGCACCTGGTCCAGCAGCTCCCGGCCGGCACTCCAGAGCTCGAGGTGCCATGTATAGAGCCTGGGCTGCTCCGGTGTCCAGTACTCGAACAGAGCCGGTGAGATGCGTGCTGCCAGACTGCTCCGGCCCGCCGGCTCCAGGTCTGCGGAGCCGACCTCGACATCATCCAGGCAGAGGCTCAGTCTGGCCCTCGTACCCGGCGCCGCGATGTCGTCCAGTGTAAACGTAAAGGCAAACACCCGTTCATCGGGGTGCGGGGTGACCTCGCAGTCCCGGACGAAATTGGGCGGCAGGAACTCGAGCCAGATGGTCTGCCAGATGCCGCTGGAGGGCGTGTACCACATCCCCCCGCGTTTCAGCTTCTGCTTGCCGAAAGGAAGCAGACCCTTGTCCGAAGGATCCATGACGGCGATGACAATTTCGCAGCTCAGATGATCGTCGCCCGCGGCGAGATGAGCGGTCAATTCACACGAAAACGGCAGATAGCCGTCCCGATGTGAGCCCACGAAATGTCCGTTGACCCAGATGCTGCATACCTGATCGATCGCGCCGGCATGGAGGAAGATGCGTTTTCCGGACACATGCCGGGGCAGAGCCACGCTGCGCCTGTACCACAGCACCTGATCCGGCAGCAGGAGTCTCTCCACACCGGAAAGTCTGCTCTCAGGTGCAAAGGGAACCAGAATGCGGCCTTCGGCGCGGAAGTCGCGATAGGCGGTTATCGGGCCCAGATCTTTGCTCTTAACGGCCACGGCACTGACGGGATCGTAGTCGCTGTCTGTCCTGTCAAAAAAGGCATATTCCCAGTAGCCATTGAGATTCAGCCAGCTGTCGGCGGCCCGCTCCAGCTGCGGCCGGGGATATTCGGGCAGAACCGGCGCAGCGGGATCGCGCTCCAGCTCGCGCAGAAGCTGTTCGCCCGCGATGGTCCAGAGGTCATGTCTGAGAATCATGCGCCTTTGCTCCCCGGATTCAGACGCCTCCCCGTCAGCTTCTTTCTCAGGGAGAAATAGAAGTACAGGGTGAACAGCAGAATCGCCGCGGCGCCCAGAAAGATGTTAGGCGTCGGAACCTTTTTCTCGCTGCCCAGCTCCAGATAGACCGCATCCGAGCGGGTAAACAGGGCCGATCCGATAAAGGGGCCGATGACCATGGGAAGCATGACGCAGAAAATCATGCGGATACCCTGGAAACGTCCGGCCTTTCCTTTGGGTGTGTATTCGCGCAGCAGAGAGGTCGCCATGGTGGTCAGAATCAGATAGCTGGCCAGCATGATGAAGACGGCGATGCCGACGAACAGCATGGAGCGGACAAAAAACATGCCCACGAGCCCCAGCAGGGCGCTGGCAAAGGCATAGGGGAACGGATAGAGAAAGCCCCTCCTGTCAATCACTCTGCCGGCGAGTATGCTGGCCAGCGAGGAGGCAATGAGCACGATGCCGAGCAGGAGGGCATAATCTGCGAAGCCGAGATACTCCTGAATGTAGATGATGATGTAGGGCATATAGACCTGCATGGACACGGAAACCACGAAAAGCAGGCCGAGAGCGGCGTAGTAGACAGGATTCTGGACAAAAGCTTCACGGGAGAACGCATAGCGCAGATTGTCCCAGACTCCCGTCGCCGATGGCCTGATCTGGTCCGGGGGCAGCAGGACGAAGCCAAGCAGCCCGAGCAGCGCCGTCAGAGCACCGACGATGAGGAAGAAAAGACTCCACTTTCCGCCCTGTGCGAGCGGATCCAGCAGGCCGAAAACGAGCAGCATGGCAAGCAGGGGAAACGATGAGAGCAGTCCCTCGATCTTGCCCCGGTATTCGCGTGAGGGTATTTCCGAGACATAGGCATTAAAGACGGCATCGTTGGCCGTCGAGCCGAAGAAGGTCATAACGAGATCCAGAAGGATGAGAAAGGCGGCGGTGAGCTCAGCCAGGTGCGCCGCCTGAGGGAAAAGCCTCCCTACAAATGAGGTGCTGCCCGCGGCAAAGAGGATGACGGAAATCCCCCACAGGAAGTAGCCGGCCGAGAGAAAGATCCTGCGCTTTCCGATCCTGTCCGACCATGCGCCCATGACCAGTGTGGTCAATGTGGCCACAATGGCCGACGCCGATACCATCAGGGCAATCCAGAAAGGATCTGTGGTAATGGTTCGGTACATGAACAGGTTCAGGTACATGTTCTCGATAGACCAGGCGACCTGACCTGCCAGGCCGAAGAGGATGATGCCGAGCCAGGTGCGCAGGCTCAAAGCTCTCTTCTGCTCCATAATGCCGTCCTTCCCCGAATCCTACTGAGTGTCTGGCACCCGTATCCTCTCATGGCGGCGCAGATGGACACCGCCATTTGCTGTCCGAACCATTATTATAGATGGATGTCCCATCATCTTCAAAACTGCCGGTCATATGGCCGGGGCACAGGAAAGCCCCTGTGACATAGACGCCACAGGGGCCAGGGCATGGAGCCTGCGAGGGGACTCGAACCCCTGACCTGCTGATTACAAATCAGCTGCTCTGCCAGCTGAGCTACGCAGGCGATGAGGCGGACTCACCCTGGAAATGGACGTTCAGATCATGGATCAGGGCGTCGATATCGAGGCCGTGTACGCGGGCGGCTTCCTCGATCGTCTCGCGGTTCGCCATCACGCAGCCGACACAGTGCAGTCCGTGCCGGAATAAGATCGGCACGACAGCGCGATCCATCATTATGATGTCCGCAATAATCATGTCTTTCGTAATCATAGGCCCGATGTATATCCTTTCGCCATTCTGACTGTGAGTCCGACAGACGAGGACCGGGCAGAGCCCGGTCTCACGTACCGGAGCGCTGTTCCGGCGCCCGAAGCTGTCCGATGAATTACTTGTTAACCTTGTCCTTCAGACCCTTGCCAGGCTTGAACGCAGGCGCCTTCGACGCCGGGATCCGGATTTCTTCCTTTGTCGCGGGATTGCGGCCAATGCGCTCGGCACGCATGCGCGTTTCGAATGTTCCGAAGCCCACAAGCACAACCTTCTCGTCGCGCATCAGAGCTTCCGTAATTGTATCAAGCATAGCGGAGATGACAGTGTCGGTATCCTTCTTCGACAGTTTGGTCCGCTTCGCTACCTGATCGACCAGTTCGCTTTTGTTCATGCTTAAGCCTCCTTAGGGCAGAGATAATGATGCATTATCGGTTCTGCCCTCTGGCCTGTCAAGCCGAAGGGCCCGAAAGGCTTATGTTTCAGGCTTTTTCCGGCTTTGGCGGACGTCAGGGCGCGGCTGCCGGAAGCTCCTGCCGGCCCTGGTCCATGCGCTCTCTCAGGCGCTGCATGACGTCACTGTGGAGATGACCGATCAGTTCCATGTTGCTCATTTCAAGACCTGCATCCGCGGCGGCATAGCGGATGGCCCGTTCCACCTGCGTCGTCGTGATCCGGTAGTACTTCGCGGCGAGTGGATAGAGTCCCTTCCCCAATGGTCTGAGGCGGGATTCATCCACGGCCGTCTGCAGCAGCAGATAGCGCAGAACAGCGTAGCCGCGCAGTCGCTGACTGATACCCGCACCCAGCAGAGACGCTTCAACGACCTCATGAAGCATGAGCGGATCGGGATGGACCCTGTCCGCTCTCTCGTTCGCGCGTTCGGCAGCAACTGTGAGAATGCGGTGCACCCCGCGATTGATGCCGTCACGGGCGTCAACCATGTAGTGCATGCGGCCGGCCGTGTCCGCCACTCCGATGAAGCCACGCTGCCGGATCAGCTCGTCAATATGGCGCATGACATCCCGGTCGCTGGTCGCTACATAAAAGTCGTACGAGCCGGGCATCAGCCAGGCTTCGTGTGCATGGCGGCCCGGGTCCCTGTTTCCTGCTGTTTTCATCCTCTGTCCCTCCGTGGCAGAGACAGTCTGCAGGAAAGCGCGCGCCTCTCTCAAGGGACTTGAGACGCCCGGAGAACAGCCGGCAGGCTGTGGATTGCTGTGGAAATTACGGAAAGTTCGGCTGCCCGTCTGCCTCGGATCCCGGTTCTTCACTTTCATCCGTGACGCTCTGAGGATCCGGGGACAGGTTGCGGTCCTGCTCAAGCGGCGCCTCGACACGCTCAAAGGAGATCACATAGTACGACAGTGGGAGAAAGCGGAGAGAATAGGACTGGCC
Organism: Bacillota bacterium; assembly: GCA_030057555.1. Lineage (GTDB taxonomy): Bacteria > Bacillota > Clostridia > Saccharofermentanales > Fastidiosipilaceae > JAEZYR01. The sequence goes on from JASGUU010000044.1 coordinate 106,579, forward strand.
TGTCTCGGGCTGAGGGCCAAAGGGATCATATCGGAAGCTCTGTCCGTCGCTGGCTCGCAGACGCGCCTGATAGCGCTCGACTTCAACGATATGAACCGTGCGCACGGTTTCACTGTGGGCCGGGATGCGCAGGGCGTCCAGCAGCTTGGGACCGGTCATGACAGCAACCCAGATTATGAGCAGGAGGGCAATCAGGGTCGGAGCAAAGAGGGTGATGCCGTGTTTGACACGTTTGGGGCGCAGACGGCGGACTACGGCTCCCAGCAGAATAAAGAGGCCCAGCGTGACCAGAAGGTCGAGGACGAGGCGCAGCCAGAACCAGTTCATGAATCCGACTCCGCCGCCTGTCCGGCAGCCTGCAGTGCAGCCAGAAGACCCGCTTCGTCGAGAAGATCGATGCCCAGCCGCTGCGCCTGAGCGAACTTCGAGCCGGCGTTCGCGCCGTAGATCAGAAGATCGGTTCGCGCCGAGACCGAGGAGCGGACACTGGCACCGAGAGATGTCAGGATTTCCGTGAGTTCACGCCGACCCGTGGATGCAAAGGTACCCGTCAGGACAACGGACTTGTCTCGGAAAGCAGACGCAGCTGCTTCAGCGGCGGCCGGGGTTTCCTCCGCCGGAGCCGGATCCACGCCCGCCGCCTGCAGGCGCCGGATCTCCTCGATATTGGCAGCGGCCGCGAAGAAGCTGACCACGGCCGCGGCCGTGGCCGGACCGATGTCAGGCACGGCCTCCAGCTCCCCGGCGCTGACTTCCAGCAGCCGGTCCAGACTCGGAAAGGCCGAGGCAATGGCCCTCGCGCTCTGGACTCCGACATGGCGGATGCCGAGTCCGGCGAGCAGGCGATGGAGAGGATTCTGCTTCGAGCGCTCGACCGCCTCCAGACGCAGGTCAATGGAACGCTCGCCAAAGCCCGGGAGATCCACCAGAGCGGCACGGTGCTCGTGGAGATGATAGAGGTCGGAAATGCTCGATAACAGGTCCGCCTCATGGAACTGCCGGATGGCCGCCTCGCCGAAACCCTCGATGTCCATGCAGGTGCGGCTGGTGAAATGCTCGATGCGCCGCAGGCGCTGAGCCGGACAGGTGGCAGAAGTACAAAAGCGCGCCGCCTCCCCGCTTTCGCGCAGTGCCGGAGCCCCGCATACCGGGCAGGTCTGCGGCATGACAAAGGGGCGGCTGTCGGCGACTCGGAGGTCCTGACGGACCGCCACGACCTCCGGAATGATCTCGCCGGCCTTCCGCACCTGTACCTGATCCCCCTCCCGCACATCGAGCGCCGCGACGAAGTCCTCGTTATGGAGTGTCGCCCGGGCGACTGTTGAGCCGGAAATGACAACGGGTTCGAGGTTGGCGATCGGGGTCAGCCGACCCGTGCGACCGACCTGAACGGATATGCTCTCCACCCGTGTTTCCTCAATCTGCGCGGGATATTTCCAGGCCACCGCCCAGCGCGGTGCGCGGCTGCTCGCGCCCAGGGACTCGCGCAGCCTGAGGTCATCGACCTTCAGGACGGCACCGTCGATATCGTGGTCGAGATCATCGCGGCGGGCGGCCACAGCCGCAATCGCCGCCTGTATTTCGGCGTCATCACGCGTCAGCTGATGAAAGACAACGGCAAAGCCCTGCTCCCGGAGCCAGGCCAGACTCTCATGGTGGGTCAGAAAAGAAATCCCCTCGGCACGCTGCACATTAAATGCCAGCCCCGCGAGACCGCGCCGCGCGCTGATCTCGGGATCCAGCTGGCGCAGCGAGCCGGCGGCGGCGTTGCGGGGATTGGCAAAGACTCGTTCTCCCGCGGCCAGAGCGGCCTCGTTGAGCCGTCTGAAGGCTGCGAGAGGAAGGTATATTTCGACACGGATCTCGAGCAGAGCCACGGGGTCCCGCAGACAAAGCGGAATCCCGGCTATATTCCTGACATTCGCCGTGACATTCTCACCGACCAGGCCGTCTCCCCGGGTCGCCGCCTGCACCAGCCGGCCATCGCGGTAGAGCAGCGAGCAGGAGAGGCCGTCGATCTTCTCCTCGCAGACAAAAACCGTTTCCCCGCCTCCGACGCGGCGGACCCGCTCGAGAAAGGCGGCCAGTTCAGCCTCGAGAAAGACATCCTCGAGGCTGAGCATGGGGATCTGGTGTTCGATGCGGGCAAAGGTTTCCAGCGCCTCCCCGCCCACCGTGGCAGCCGGGGATATCTGTGTCGCGAATTCCGGCCAGGCGAGCTCGAGTTCCACGAGCTCGCGGCGCAGGCGGTCGTAGTCGGCATCCGTGATCTCGGGACTGTCCAGCTCATAGTAGAGCCGGTTATGACGACGGATGCCGGCAGCCAGCTCGGCTATCCGTTCTCTGGCCTCCTCGCGGGTCATCTTCAGCGCTGCGCGTCATCCTCAAACTGGTAGGGGTCGTAGTCCTCGAGAACTTCGCGCAGAACCGCGACCTCTTCACCGGTCAGAGAAACGCCTTTGCCCATTTTTGCATGCTCAGGAGCCCAGTCGCGGATATCGAACTTGGGTCGGGCACCGTTCCAGCTGACGATGTTAATCTCGCGGTTCCAGCCGGACTTCGAACTGCTGATCACGGCAATGTGCTTGATAATCTCATAGGTAAACGTTCCGGAATCTCTCCTGGCCATATTGCACCTCTGTACTATTTTTTCTCTGCCATTACGCCCGCCATGATAGCACAGCTCAGGTCAGGGCTCTGGGTTACAATGGCGCTTAAGCGATATCGGCGCCACACGGTCGAACCGTCCCCGGCGCCTGATCTGCCAGGAGGTTCTCAATGCGTTTTACCAACTGCACCATCTATGACGAGCAGTTCAGCCCCGTGCGCCGCGATCTGGTCGTCCGCGACGGAAAAATTGTGGATCTGCCCCGGCCGGACCAGCCCTCGGCAGAACATCTGGAGGGCGGGGGCTCTGTTGATCTCGGCGGCCGCTGCGTCATTCCCGGTCTCATTGACATTCATATTCACGGTGCCGTTGCGGCGGACACCATGGATGCCGATTTCGCCGGTCTCGACCGCATCAGCCACTATCTGGCCCGACACGGCGTCACGGGCTTCCTGCCCACCACGATGACCGTTGCCGTAGAAGATATCGAGGCCGCCTTCCGGCAGTCCACCGCGGTCGGCGGCGCCGAGGTGCTTGGCTTCAACATGGAAGGCCCCTTCATCAATGTTGACCGCAAAGGCGCCCATGTCGCCGAGCATGTCCGCCCGCCCACACTCGAGGAATTCGATCGCTATCGGCCTGAGCGCGGGATTCGCGTGCTGACCATCGCGCCGGAGGTCCCGGGTGCTCTGGACTTCATCGAGGCCGTCTCGGATCGGGTCGTCTGCTCCATCGGCCACAGTACCGCCGACTATGACACGGCACTCGCGGCCATTGACCGCGGCGCGCGCAGCCTGACCCATACGTTCAACGCCATGCCTCCCCTGCTGCACCGTGATCCCGGGCTCATAGCCGCTGCCGTCAGGCGCGGCATCCATGCCGAAATCATCGCCGATACCATTCATGTCCATCCCGCGATGATCTACTGTGCCTGGAAGCTCTTCGGCCCCGAACGTCTGACGCTGATCTCCGACTCGATGCGCGCCGGCGGGCTCGTGGACGGTGAATATGAGCTGGGCGGCCAGGCGATATTTGTGCGCGGGGGCGTGGCGAGAACCGCCGACGGCACCATCGGCGGCGGCACCTCGACGGTCTGGGCCGGTTTCCGGAACGCCGTTGCCGCCGGCATCCCCTTTGCCGAGGCCCTGCGTATGGCGAGCCTGACGCCGGCCGAACTCATCGGGGTTCAGGACCGCAAGGGCAGTCTCGCCGTCGGTCGTGACGCGGATTTCGTGGTTCTCGACGGCAGAGACAAAATCCACAGCGTCTATATCGCCGGCCGACTCCATGCCGGCTGAGCTGCCGCTTCCGCTCGTCGTCCTCATCGTACTGCCGCTCGCCACGCTCGCACTGTGGGCGCTGGTCGAGCCGCACTGCCTCGAGATTACCCGCTACCACCTCGGTCCCTCCGGGCACTGGACCGGTGCGCCGCAGCGGCAGCCCCGGCCACTGCCGCCCGACAGCCGCTGCAGCTTTCACTCTTTTCCCGCGCCGCTGGATGCGCCGGAACGCCCCGGCCTGCGCCTGGTTTTCTTCACGGACTATCATGCCGGCCTGATGCTGGCGGGTCGCGATCGTCTGCTCAGGGTCATGCTCGACGCGCGCCCGGATGTCGTCGTCTTCGGCGGTGACCTGATCAACGGAAAATGGGATCGCCGCCGGGGTTTCCAGGATCTCGCCTGGTTTGGCGCCGCGCTTTACGAGGCGGGCATCCCCTTCCTCAGCATCCGGGGCAATCACGACAAGGGCATCGACCGCTCTGCCTGGGAGGACTGTGGTCTGGTCCATCTCAGGAACGAACGCTACTGTCTCGAGGCGGGCGGCGAGCGCTGGATTCTCGTCGGTCTCGATGACCAGCGACTCGGCACGCCCGACTTCGCGGCGGCACTGGAAGGTCACGCCGCCGACCCCGCCCGCACGCTGGTCTTCGCCCACAATCCCGACTCTGTCCTCGACCTGAAGCCCGGCTGCCAGGCACAGGTCTTCTGCGGGCATTTCCACGGCGGGCAGATCCGTGCCCCCTTCCGCTTCGAGTTCCGCCATCTGAGAAGTGAGCTGCTCAGCCAGGCTGGCTACTACGGCGGACTCTACGACTGGCTGGACTTCAGGCTGTTTATCAGCCGCGGCACCGGCTGCGTCCTCTTCCCGCTGCGCTTTCTCGCGCGGCCCGAAATCAGCATTTTTGACATTCAGGCAGATTCAGGCGGCAGCCGCAGCCATCCCCGTTAAAAAAGCAGGAGCCCGAAGGCTCCTGCTCGGTGGCTGCTGCGGTGTCGGACTCAGGCTTTGCCGGCGCAGCCGAGAACATGCTCGATCTTGTGCGCTACGATCTCGGCGATGGCTTCACGGGCCGGTCCCAGATACTTCCGCGGGTCGAACTCGGCGGGTTTGTCATGGAACACTTTCCGGATCGTGGCGGTCATGGCCAGACGCAGGTCGGAGTCGATGTTGATCTTGCACACGGCACCGCGGGCGGCCTGACGCAGCATCTCCTCGGGGATGCCGATAGCGTCGGGCATGTTGCCGCCATAGGTGTTGATCATCTCGACATACTTGGGAATGACCGAGGAGGCGCCATGGAGAACGATCGGGAAACCGGGCAGGCGGCGGGCAACCTCGTCCAGAATGTCGAAGCGCAACTGGGGCTTCTGGCCGGGCTTGAACTTGAAGGCGCCGTGGCTCGTGCCGATGGCGATCGCGAGCGAGTCGCAGCCCGTCTTCTCGACGAATTCCTCGACCTCTTCGGGACGGGTGTAGGAGGCATCCTCGGCGGAGACGTTGATCGCGTCCTCGATGCCGGCGAGACGGCCGAGCTCGCCCTCGACGGTGACGTTGCGCTCATGCGCGTACTCGACAACGCGGCGCGTCAGGGCGATATTCTCCTCAAAGGGCAGGTGCGAGCCATCGATCATGACAGAGGTGAAGCCGCCGTCGATGCAGCTTTTGCAAAGCTCAAAGCTGTCACCGTGATCGAGATGGAGAACGATCGGCAGGTCGTTAAGCGCGAGAGCGGCTTCAACCAGCTTGACGAGATAGGTGTGATTGGCGTACTTGCGCGCGCCGGCCGAAACCTGAAGAATCAGAGGGGCGTTCAGCTCGCTCGCGGCGGTCGTGATGCCCTGAATGATCTCCATGTTGTTGACGTTGAAAGCACCGATGGCGTAGCCGCCCTCATATGCCTTCTTAAACATTTCGCGTGAATTGACAAGAGCCATAATTACTTCCTTTCTCTGATGGCGGAGCCTGTTTTACTGCCGCCTGATCGTTCTTCAGCGATTTTACGTTGACTGTACAGCCAGCGTCAACTCTCGGGCATGGCGGCAAGGGCTGCCTGCTGGGCCTCGAGCGTGGCGATGAGGTCGAGTTCCCGGGCGAGCTTCTCACGCTCGCGCTCGACGACAGGTGCAGGGGCCCGGCTCGTGAAGGCCTCGTTCGCGAGCTTGGTTTCGAGTGTCGCGACCCGGCCGCGGGCATCCGTGAGTTCACGGGAGATGCGCCGTCGCTCGGCCTCGCGGTCCACCAGCTCACCCAGCGGCACAGCGAGCGTGGCCCCGGGCAGGGCTATCTGGACCGTGTCGGCGGCGAAGCCGGCTCCGGCCTCCAGACTGATCAGCTCGGCAATGCGGGCCAGGGTCGTAAGCAGGCTCTCGTTGTCACGGAAGAGACGCTCGATGTCCCCGTCCGCAGTCTGGAGATAGAGGGTCAGGAGGCGGCTGGACTTCACCTGGTATTCGGCGCGCAGATTACGCAGGCGCCGGATGACGTCCATGAAGCGCTCCATGTCACGGGTGGCCGCCTCATCATGCCAGTCGTCGCGGTCGTCCGGCCAGCAGGCTGAGATCAGAAGTGCGGAATGCTCCGTACCGGCAACAGCCGGCAGCAGCTCGTGCAGGGCCTCGGTAACAAAGGGCATGAAGGGATGCAGGAGTCGCAGCGAGCGTTCCAGCACTGTGACCAGCACCCAGCACGTGGCCCTGCCTTCCTCCGGCGTGGAGGCGGCGAGGCGCAGCTTCGCAATCTCGATGTACCAGTCGCAGTAGCTCTCCCAGATGAAGGAATAGATCTTCGCGAGGGCGAGACCGGTCTCATAGCGCTCGAGGTTTCCCGTCACCTCGCGCGTCACGCGATCGAGCTCCGAGAGAATCCAGCGATCCTCCAGGTTCGCCAGAGGAGGCTCGGGCCCGGTAAGATCGACATTCTCCGGCAGCTGCATCAGGACAAAGCGGCTGGCATTCCAGAGTTTGTTGACAAAATTGCGGCCGGCATCGGCGAGTGACTCCGAGAAACGCTGATCGCCGCCGGGGGCGGTGCCCGTGGTCAGGGCATAGCGCAGTGCATCTGTGCCGTAGCGGTCGATGATGTCCAGAGGATCGATGCCATTGTCGAGCGACTTCGACATTTTTCGGCCCTGGGCGTCGCGGACGATGCCGTTCATCAGGACGGTGTGAAAGGGAATATCGCCCATCTGCTCGAGGCCCGAAAAAATCATGCGGGCTACCCAGAAGAAAATGATGTCATAACCCGTAATGAGGTCATCGGTGGGGTAGTGGCGCCGGAGCTCGGGTGTTTCATGCGGCCAGCCGAGGGTGCTGAAGGGCCAGAGTGCCGAACTGAACCAGGTATCGAGCGTATCCGGATCCTGCTCCAGCTGCCCGGATCCACAGCGGGCGCAGGCCACGGGTGTCTCCATGGAGACGGTGATTTCACCGCAGTCTGCACAGTACCAGGCGGGGATGCGATGGCCCCACCAGAGCTGGCGCGAGATGCACCAGTCCTGGATATGGTTCATCCAGTCCTCGTAGACACGCTCGAAGCGATCGGGGACGAAGCGGATGCGCCCGTCCCGCACGGCGGCGATGGCGGGAGCGGCGAGCGGCTCCATGCGGACAAACCACTGCTCCATCGGCCGCGGCTCGACCGTGGTGCCGCAGCGCTGGCAGGTGCCGACGGCATGGCGGTAGGGCTTGCGGGCGGCCAGCAGTCCCGTGCGCTCGAGGTCCTCGAGCACGGCCGTACGGGCCGCCAGCGCGGTCATGCCGGAGTAGCGGCCGAAGCCCTCCTCAACATGGGCGTCGGGCGTCAGCATGTTGACGGACGGCAGGTCGTGTCGCAGGGCCACCTCGTAGTCATTCGGGTCGTGCGCGGGCGTGATCTTCACAACACCGGTACCAAATTCGGGCTCGACATAGCTGTCGGCGACGATCGGGATCCGGCGGTTGCAGAGGGGCAGCTCGACATGGCGGCCGACGAGGCCGCGGTAGCGCTCGTCGTCAGGGTTGACGGCCACGGCCGTATCTCCGAGCAGGGTCTCTGGTCGGGTGGTCGCGACCAGCAGAAAGCCGCACCCTGAGCCGTCGGCATCGTGTTCAGGAACCAGCGGATAGCGGATCGTCCAGAGCTCGGTATCCCGCTCTTCGTGGATCACTTCGATGTCGGAAATGGTGGTGGCGCAGGACGGACACCAGTTGATCATGCGCAGGCCGCGGTAGATGAGGCCCTTCTCATAGAGGCGGACAAAGACAAGGCGCACGGCCTCCGAGAGGCCCTCGTCCATGGTGAAGCGCATGCGCTCCCAGTCACAGGAGCAGCCGAGACGGCGCAGCTGTTCGGTGATGCGGCCGCCGTAGCGCTCCTTCCATTCCCAGGCGCGTTCGAGGAAGCCCTCGCGGCCGAGATCATATTTCGAGACACCCTGGCCGGCCAGCTCGTCGACGATGCGCGCCTCGGTGGCAATTGAAGCGTGATCGGTTCCGGGCTGCCAGAGGACAGCGCGGCCCTGCATGCGCCGCCAGCGGACGAAGATGTCCTGCAGGCTGTTGTTAAGCGCATGTCCCATGTGCAGCTGCCCGGTGATGTTCGGGGGCGGCATGACAACGGTATAGGGTCGCTTCGCCGGATCGGGGTCGGCCCGGAACGCTCCGGACTCTTCCCAGATTCTGTAGGTCTCGGCCTCGCGTTCGGCCGGCTCGTAGTGTCGCGGTATGTGGTCGATCTGCGCCATGGGCGCCTCCTTCTCAGATCAGGGCAGCAGCTGCGGGATCGAGCAGGATCGTGACATTCGGATGAATCTGCAGGATGGAAGCCTGGCAGGCAGGATCGATGCGTCCCTTGCACATGGCACGGATGGCCTCGGCCTTTGAGGAGCCGGTGGCGGCGAGCACGATTTTCTCCGCATCCATGATGGTGCCGATGCCCATGCTGATGGCCTGACGCGGCACTTCATCCTCATTGGCGAAGAAACGGCTGTTGGCAGCTATGGTGTCGGCGGCGAGGTCAACAACGTGGGTTGTCTTCTCAAACCAGGCTGCCGGCTCGTTGAAGCCGATGTGGCCGTTGCGGCCGATACCCAGCAGCTGCAGGTCGATGCCACCGGCGTCGGTGATCTCCTGCTCGTACTGCTCGCACTCCTCATTGGCATTAACGGCAATTCCCTGAACGAGGCGGATATTCTCGGCACGGAAATTCACGTGGTCGATGAAGTTGGAGTGCAGGAAATAGCTGTAGCTCTGCTCGTGATCCGGCTCCAGCCCGATGTACTCATCGAGGTTGAAGGCGGAAGCCTCAGCGAAGGAAATGACGCCGTTTTCAAACATGCGGATCAGTTCACGATAGATACCGATCGGTGTTGAACCAGTTGGCAGTCCGAGAACCGTATAGGGATCCTGCAGCAGTTCAGCGGCGATCAGGGCGGCACCGGCGAGAGCCACCTGTTCTTCGTTCTCAAAGACCTGAATTGTCATCTGTCACCTCCAACAACGGAAAAGCCGCCCGTGCCACCGGGCAGCTGGCGGAACACTGCAGACGATTATATCACTGTGTGTGTAGGCCACATCACGGCCAGAAATTGGCAGATAGATCTCCATGTCGGCGCTGGACTTCGGCTCCCGGCCGCCGCTGGACAATTTCTGCGTTCCTGCCCCGAAAACCGGGCACCAGCGGATTTTTTGGCCACCGCTGGACAATTTTTTCGTTCCTGCCCCGAAAACCGGGCACCAGCGGAATTCTTGACCACCGACGTCTACCACGAAAACGAGAAACAGCACGCCACCCCGGACTTCCGGACCAGCCGTCCAGTCCAGATGCACACCGGTGCCGCTGGTCAGCGCAGTTCCGCTATCGTGACGCCGCTGTCGCCCTCGCCGAAGGCGGCGAGGCGGAAGCTCTTCACCCGCCGATCCGAGCGCAGCAGCTGGTGCACCGCCTCCCGCAGAGCGCCCGTTCCCTTCCCGTGGACGATGCGCACACTGGAGGCGCCGGCGAGCACCGCGTCATCAAGATAGCGGTCGAGAGTAAGCGTCGCCTCCTCCGCACGCTGCCCCAGCAGCTTGATCTCGGGACGGAAGCTCTGCCGCTTCGAGGCCACCACCTGACCCGCGGACCCGCGTCGGGATACAACTTTGGGACTCTCTGCGGCCTTCGTCAAACCGGCAGCGGGCACCGTCACGGTCATCACTCCGCTCGCAATCTGCACCTGCCCCCGATTATCGGGCCCGCTCACGAGACGTCCGGTCAGGCCCAGTGCCGGGGCACTGTAGAGCTCGCCGACTACGAGCTCTAGCGGACCTTCGCCGGACCCCGACTCCGGAGAGGCGAGCGTCGCCCGCCCGATGTCGTCCTGCAGGCGCTTCAGATGGCTGCGCAGCTCCCGCCTGAGCTCCTCCCCCTCCCGCCTGGCAGCTGCGGCATCCGCTCCGGACGCCGCCACGCGCAGGTCCTCGATCAGGGCATCGATGATTTCAAGCTGTTCGCCGAGCTCGAGCCGCGCCCGCTCGCGGCTCTCCTGCAGGATCTCGCCGCGCCGGCGCTGGAGATCGGCACGTTCCGCCTCCAGAGCCGCACGCTCCGCAGCCGCCTCGCGCCGCGCCGCCTCGGCAGCCTCGAGCGCCTCGGTCTGCCGCCTGGTTTTCTGATCCAGTTCCGTGATCAGGGCCTCGAAACGCCTGCTGTCCTCACTCAGAAGCTGCCGGGCCGCCTCAATAACCCTCTCAGAGAGGCCCAGTTTGCTGGAAATCACAAAGGCGTTGGAGACGCCCGGCACCCCGATCAGCAGGCGGTAGGTTGGCCTGAGAGTCCTGGTGTCAAACTCGCAGCAGGCATTCTCGACGAGCGGGGTTTCGAGGGCATAGGCCTTGAGCTCGCGGTAGTGCGTGGTGGCGAGAGTCGTGGCGCCCCGCTTCAGCAGGTCGTCGAGAATGGCGATCGCGAGCGCCGCTCCCTCCGAGGGATCAGTCCCGCTGCCCAGTTCATCCAGCAGCACCAGAGTGCCCGGCTCTGCCCGCTCCACGATGCCGACAATACGCCGCATGTGCGAGGAGAAGGTTGAGAGATTCTGCTCGATGCTCTGCTCGTCGCCAATGTCGGCCTCCACCTGACGGAAGACGGCGAGTTCCGTCTGGTCCGCCGCCGGCACCGCGAGTCCGGCCATCGCCATCAGCGTCAGCAGGCCGGTTGTCTTCAGCGCCACGGTTTTTCCGCCCGTATTGGGTCCGGTGATAACGAGGCTGCGAAAGTCCTGTCCTATCCAGAGGTCGATCGGCACCACCTGATCCTGCGGTATCAGCGGATGCCGGGCGCGACGCAGCCGGATGCGCCCCTCGTCGTTCAGGAACGGTGTCTGGGCCCGCTGTTCGATCGCGAGGCGGCCCTTGGCCACGGCAAAGTCGATCCCGGCGAGCAGGATCGCATTGGCATCGAGCACTTCCCGCCGCTCAGCCACCGCCGCCGAGAAGGCCCGCAGTATGCGCTCAATCTCGTCGCGCTCCTCGGCCGCCAGCTCGCGCAGGCGGTTATTGGTCTCGACAACGGCGAGCGGCTCGACGAAGAGCGTCTGTCCCGAATTCGACGTGTCATGGACGATGCCGCCGATCTGCGCGCGGAATTCTGCGCGCACGGGCACCACGTAGCGGCCATTGCGCTGTGTGATCAGGGACTCCTGCAGATAGCGGGCCTGATGCCGGAGAACCCGGTCGAGATGCTCGCGGATGGCCGCCTGCGCCCGCCGCTGTCTGGCGCGGATCGCAGCCAGTGCCGGCGAAGCCCCGTCGGCCATCTCCTCCTCGCTGACGATGGCATCGCTGATGCGCTGCTCGAAGCCGACATCCGGCTGCAGACGGTCCATCAGCTGATAGACCCGGTTCCGGCGCTCGTCTTCGGCATCGGGAACCCGGCGCTTGAGACGGGCCACGGCCCGCAGGAAGCTGGCAATCTCGAGGAGATCGCGCATGGTGAGCACGGCTCCCAGCGTCGTACGGGCAAAGGTAGGCGCGAGGTCCGCAATGCCGTAGAGCGGCGGGGTGCCGTGGGCGAGCAGCAGAGAAATCGCATCGGCCGTCTCCGTCTGACGCTCCCGGGCCGTAATGAGATCGCAGGCTGGCAGCAGCTGCTGACACAGCCGCCGCCCCGGAGGCGAGGCGGCGAGCTCAGTCAGACGCGAGATAATCGCCGGGTACTCGAGCAGGACGAGGCTTTCTCGCATCCCGATCTCCTGCGAAGAACTCATGGCACGCCGGCCTCGGCGCTTTTCCCGTTCCCGTTCTTTCCGGCGTTCAGGTAATGGCGGATGTAGGAAAGCATCGCAAACAGCGAAAGCAGCAGCGGCGCGACGAAAAAGGCCGGTATCAGATGTACCTGGTGATCGGGCAGGATGAGGGCGAGCGCAAAGGCAATGACCAGAAGCACCGTGGTCAGACGCCCGTACCAGCGCGAATGGACGACGATGCGCCGGCGACTGTAGAGCAGGGCGCCGCCGATGATCATCACAAGCTCGCGCGCGATCAGGAAGCAGGGCACCCAGAGAGGCAGGCGGCCGATCACGGTCAGCATGACGGCGGTCGTGACCTGGAAGATTTTATCCACCAGCGGGTCCAGAACCTTCCCGACATCGCTGACCTGATCAAAGCGGCGGGCAATCCAGCCGTCCAGCATGTCCGTCATCCAGATGGCGACAAAAAAGACGACAGCCTGGACGCGCCGCTCAGGATAATGGTAGATTTCCCTGGCCATGAACGGGACGGCCACGAGTCGCAGCAGCGACAGGAGATTTGGCAGTGTCAGCTGCTTTTTCCAGTCTATATGGCCTTCTGCCGGCATCGATACCCTCTTGTGCTCCTAAAGAGCAATCACCTTTGCGTCACGGTACTCTTCCAGCGATATGGTCTTCTTCATCTCGAGGCCCTCTTCGAGGTCGATGGCGACCAGTCCGCCCTTCTGATAGGAGATCAGCTTGTTGCGCTCGCCCCGGAGCAGAACATCGACGGCAAAGACGCCCATGCGGCTGGCCATCTCACGGTCGCGCATGGTCGGCGAACCGCCGCGCTGGATATGGCCCAGAATAGTCGGGCGCGCCTCGATTCCGGTCACCGTCTCGATGCGCTCGGCGATTTCGACCGCCGAGCCGGCGCCCTCCGCCACCACGACGATGTAGTGATGCTTGCCGGCATTGCGGCAGTCCAGCAGGCGCTTGATGACATCCTGGGCGAAGTCGACTTCGATTTCGGGGATCAGAATGACTTCGGCGCCCGTGGCCATGCCTACGTTGAGCGCGAGATAGCCGGCCCTGCGCCCCATCAGCTCGATGACCGAACAGCGCTCGTGACTCGTCGCGGTGTCACGGAGCTTGTCGATGGCGCTCATCGCCGTGTTCATCGCCGTGTCGTAGCCGATGGTGTAGTCGGTCGAGGAGATGTCGTTGTCAATCGTCGCCGGGATGCCGACCACCGGGATGCCGAGTCTGGAGATGTCGCGGGCACCGCGGAAAGAGCCGTCACCGCCGATGACGACGAGGGCGTCGATGCCGAAGATCAGGCACATCTCATAGGCTTTGCGCACGCCCTCGGGGGTGTTGTAGGTCGCCGAGCGGGCCGTCATGAGAAAGGTGCCGCCGCGCTGCAGCTTCTCGGACACCGAGCGGCTGTTGAGCTCCAGGATGTCACCGCGCCAGAGGCCGTGGTAGCCGCGCCGGACGCCGAGAACACGCAGGCCATGGTTCAGTGCGGTGCGCGTAACGGCACGAATGGCGGCGTTCATCCCCGGAGCGTCGCCGCCGGAGGTCAGCACCCCGATGGTCTGAGGGCGGGCGGGCCGGGCGTCCACGACTCTGACAGGCTCCGTTGTCTCCAGCAGCGACTCTTCGGCGGTCGCGTTATCGTGATCCTTATCCTGTTTCATTTAAGCGTCACTCCTCTTCTGGAATGTGCCAGCGGCACGGCTTGCGGACATTATACATGCGCCGTCCCGGTGGACGGCCCAGGCTCACAGGACAAAAAGCGGAGACAATCGGCCCCGTGACGCAGGGCCAGCGTCTGCAGCAGCAGTTCCGAAGGCTCCGTGCGACAGATGAAGCGGCTGTCCCCGCCGCAGCGGATACAGGCGGGTATCGATCCGGAGAAATAGCGCAGCGTCGCAGCGAGGATCTCATAGCCATCATCATCCGGCTCACCACGGTAGTCTACCAGAAGCAGGAAGGGATCATCTTCAGGATCCGTCCGCGGCTCTGCACGCTCTCCCGGCTGCAGTGCCCGGCAGACGTCATCTTCAGCTGTCGCCGGACGGCCGGCACCGCGCCCGTTGCCCCCTCCTCCGGGGGCTTCAAGCAGCCGCGGGCGGCCGGCCACGATCCAGTCACGGTCCTCCGGCACCGCCGCGACCGCGTCGGCCAGCAGCTTCGGCTCCTCCTCCTCACGTACCGAGAGCCGGCCCGAGACCAGCAGTACACTGCCCTCGCGCAGAATCTCCTGATATTCGACATAGACCTGCGGGAAAACGAGGCACTCGTAGCTGCCGTCGAGATCCTCCAGCTCCAGAATGCACATCGGCTTCCCCTGGCGTGTGGAACGGTTGTCGCGGCGCACGAGCAGGCCGCCCATCAGCACGGGGCGCCTGTCCAGCGCTGCCCCGCTCCAGCGCGGGCCGCCGTCGAGCAGGGCGTCCTCCGGCGCCAGCAGGGCGCTGCTTTCGGCATGCGCGGCCAGCACCTCGCGGTAGTCGTCGAGCGGATGGCCGGAGACATAGAGGCCCAGCATCTCCTTCTCCATCTCCAGGATCTGGGCATGGCGCATTTCCGGCAGTTCAGGATATTCGGGTTCGGTCTTCGGGTCTTCCATCACGCCGAAGTCGAAGAACGACAGCTGTCCCTCCATAGTCTGCTGGCGCCGGTGGGCCAGAACGTCGAGCCAGTTGTCCAGAACCGCGAGCATCTGGTTGCGCGGCACACCGAAGCCGTCCAGCGCCGAACTCATGGCCAGACTCTCGATCATCTTGCGGTTGACGCCCAGCGCCGAGGCGCGTTCCAGAAAATCGCCGTAGCTCGCAAAGGGCCCGTTCGCCCGGCGGTCCTCCACAACCACCTCGAGGGCGGCCTGTCCGACGTTGCGGATGCCGCCGAGGGCGAAGCGGATGGCGCCGTTCTCGGTTGTAAAGCGTACATCGGAGGCGTTGATATCAGGTCCCAGCAGTCGGATGCCCATCTGCCGGGCGACACGGATGTAGTGGGCGGCCTGGCTGATGTTGTTAAGAAAGGAGTTCATCATCGCGGCCATGAACTCGACCGGATGATAGAGCTTCAGCCATGCTGTCTGATAGGCCACCACCGCGTAGCTGGCCGCATGGGCCTTGCCAAAGGCATAGGCGGCGAAGCTGACGAGATTGTCCCAGATGCGCTCGGCCGCTTCGCGGGGAACGCCGCGCGCCACGGCGCCTGCGACATGTCCGCGTCCGTCCGCATCGCCACCGTCGATAAAGAGTTCGGCATAGCGGCGGAAGAGATCGCCCTGTTTCTTCGCCATGGCCCGGCGCACATTGTCAGCCTGGCCCATCGAGAAGCCGGCGAGATCACGGACGATCTGCATCACCTGCTCCTGATAGACCACGCAGCCGTAGGTGACATTGAGAATCGGCTCCAGCAGCGGGTGTTCATAGCGGATGGGCTGGCGGCCGTGACGGCCGTCCAGATAACGCGGGATGGAGTCCATCGGACCGGGCCGATAGAGCGAGATGCCGGCGATGACATCCTCGAGCGATTCGGGCCGCAGTTCACGCATGAAACTCGTCATGCCGCCCGACTCGAGCTGGAAGATCCCGGCTGTATCGCCGGAGGAGATCAGCTCGAAAACCCTGGGGTCGTCATAGCTCATGTTGTCGAAGTCGATCCACTCCCCGCTCCGGGTCATGACCATGTCGCGCGTGTCGCGCATGACCGTCAGCGTCCTGAGGCCGAGGAAGTCGAACTTCAGCAGTCCCGCCTTCTCAATGTTGTTCTTGTCGTACTGCACGACCACCTGGTCGTCGTTGCGGGCCAGCGGGACCAGATCCATCAGCGGTTCGCCGGCGATGACGACGCCGGCGGCATGGGTCGAGGCATGGCGGGGCATGCCCTCGAAGAGACGGGCGGTGTCGATCAGTTCCCGGGTCGCGGGATTGGTGTTGTACTCCGCGGCGAATTCGGCCGACTGCTCGAGCGCCCGGTCGAGCGTCATGTTGAGCTGCGCCGGGATCATCTTCGCGATGCGGTCCGTCTCGGGATAGGAGATGTCGAGCACGCGGGCGACGTCGCGGACCGAGGCGCGCGCCGCCAGCGTGCCGAAGGTCACCACCTGGGCCACATGGTCGCTGCCATAGCGCCGGGTGACGTAGTCGATGACCTCGCCACGGCGTTCGTAGCAGAAGTCGATGTCAAAGTCCGGCATGCTGACGCGGTCGGGATTCAGGAAGCGCTCGAAGGGTAGCTGGTAGCGCAGCGGATCGATGTTGGTAATCTCGAGGGCCCAGGCGGCGATCGAGGCGGCGCCCGAACCGCGCCCCGGTCCCACCATGATCTGGTTCTCGTGGGCGAAGCGGATGAAGTCCCAGACGATGAGATAGTAGTCGACATAACCCATCGAGCCGATGATCTCGAGTTCATGATCCAGGCGCTGAAAGTAGGGCCCGGCATCGCGGATACCGGCGGCCGCCAGGCGCTTTTCGAGCCCTTTCAGGCAGAGCTCGCGCAGGTATGCCGCATGGTCCCGGAAGCCCTCCGGCACCGGGAAGTCGGGCATGTGCGGCCGCGCGGGATAGAGCTCCAGCTCCGCTCCGCGGCAGCGCTCGGCGATCAGGACCGTGTTGCTGAGCGCCTCCGGGTGATCGGGAAAGGCCCGGGCCATTTCCTCAGGCGACTTGATGTAAAACTGGTCCGAGCCCATGCGCATGCGTTCGGGATCGGACATGCGCTTGCCCGTCTGGATGCAGAGCAGAATTTCGTGGGCCCGCGCCTCCTCGGCCCGCATGTAGTGGGCGTCGGTGGTGGCAACGAGGCCCAGTCCGGTTTCCCCGGCCAGTGCGAAGAGACGGCGGTTGACCGTCTCCTGCTCCGCGAGGCCGTTGGCCTGGACCTCCAGAAAGAAATTTTCATCGCCGAAGATTGCGCGGTAGCGTTCGACAACGCGGTAGAGTCCGGCTTCATCGCGGGCCAGAATGCGCCTCGCGACGGCTCCGCTCAGGCAGGCCGAGAGGCAGATCAGGCCTTCGTGAAAACGCTCGAGCAGTTCCTCGTCAACCCGCGGGTGCTGATAGAAG
This sequence comes from Bacillota bacterium, assembly GCA_030057555.1. GTDB lineage: Bacteria > Bacillota > Clostridia > Saccharofermentanales > Fastidiosipilaceae > JAEZYR01. The sequence continues at coordinate 123,737 of JASGUU010000044.1, forward strand.
CCCTCCGTCCAGCCGAGCGAAACCAGGCGGTTGAGGTTGGTGACCCCGGCCGGGGTCTCGGCCAGCAGGATGAGGTGGTGGGGGCGGCGGTCATCGGGACTCTCCTTTGCCCACCTCCCCCGTGGAGCCACATAGACTTCTGCGCCCAGAATGGGCTGTACGCCGCCGGAGCGGCAGGCCTCGGTAAAGTCAACGGCGCCGTAGAGCACCCCGTGATCGGTCAGCGCGACCGCGTCCATCCCCAGCTCGCGGATACGGCCGGGCAGTTTCGCCAGGCGGTTCGCACCGTCGAGCAGGCTGTACTCGCTGTGCAGGTGCAGATGGACGAAGTCCGCCATCCTCAGCCGTCGAGTTCCGCTTCCAGACGACCAAGGAATTTATCGCGCATGGTGGCGAGGCGCCGGTCCACATCGTCGCGGTCGTCGCCGTAGGCGCCGAAATAGACCTTGATCTTGGGCTCGGTGCCCGAGGGGCGGACACAGATCCAGTCGTCGCCCTTGAGCTCGTAGTAGAGGACATTCGAGGACGGCAGCGTCAGCTCCTCCGTCGTTCCTGTCTCGAGATCGTAGCGGTCGCCGGCCACGTAGTCGGCGATGGCGCTCACCGGCAGGCCCTCGATGCCCTCGGAGCGGATCTCGCGCAGATTCGCCATGGCTCTCTGGATGGCGCGCGTACCCTGGATGCCTTCACGTGCCAGCGACAGCGTCTCTTCCAGGCCATAGCCGTAACGGGCGTAGAGGTTCTCCAGCAGGTCGGCCATGGTCTGGCCGCGGTCGCGGGCAAAGGCCGCCATTTCCGCCAGCAGCATGGAGGCGACCACGGCATCCTTGTCACGCACGGAGGTGCCGGCCAGATAGCCGTAGCTCTCCTCAAAGCCGAACTGGTAGTGGCCGAGCCCGGTATCATCCAGCTCCTTGATCTTCTCGCCGATGTACTTGAAGCCCGTCAGCACCTCAAAGAGCCTGACATCGTAGGCGGCGGCGACGCGGCGGCCGAGTTTCGTGGAGACGATGGTGGTGACGGCAAAAGAATTATCCGGCAGCTGGCCGGCCCGTTCCTTCGCCGAGAGGATATATTCCATCAGCAGCAGGCCGATCTGGTTGCCGGTGAGCACGCTCCACTCGCCGTCTGCCAGGCGCACGGCCAGGCCGGTGCGGTCGCCGTCGGGGTCGGTCGCGATGACGAGCTCGGCGCCGACCTTTTCGGCCAGATCCAGGCCCATGGCCAGCGCGCTGCGCTCCTCGGGATTGGGGGACTTGACGGTGGGGAAGTTGCCGTCGGGCAGCTCCTGCTCGGGAACAACATGGACGTTCTCGAAGCCCAGAGAGGCGAGGACACGGCGGACGGGCCTGTTGCCGCAGCCGTGCAGGGGCGTGTAGACGATGCCGATGTCCTTCTGACGGCGGATGACCTCAGGATCGATGCAAAGCTCGAGCAGCATCTCGTTGTAGGCATCATCGATGTCCGGACCGACAATCTCGACGAGACCTCTCTCGATGGCCTCTTCGCGGCTGATCCAGCTGAGCGTGCGGATGTCCGCGACCTTGTTCATCTCGGCGAGCACGACGTCGGCGGCTTCGGGCGGCATCTGGCCGCCGTCCTCGCCATAGGCCTTATAGCCGTTGTACTGCTTCGGATTATGCGAGGCGGTCACCATGACGCCGCCGAAGCAGTTGTAGCGCCGCACCGCAAAGGAGAGCATCGGGGTCGGACGCAGCTCGTCGAAGAGGTAGACATGAATGCCGTGGGAGGCAAAGACGAGGGCGGCGATTTCGGCGAATTCCGGGGAGCCGATACGACAGTCATAGGAGATGGCGACACCGCGGCGCATCGCTTCCTCGCCTTCGGAGACGATATAGCGGGCAAAGCCTGTCGTCGCCCGGGCGACGGTATAGCGGTTCATGCGGTTCGTGCCCGCACCGAGAATGCCGCGCAGACCGCCGGTGCCGAACTCGAGGTGCTTGTAAAAGCGATCTTCTATCTCGAGCGGGTCAGCGGCGATGGCCGCGAGCTCCGCCCGTGTCCGGGCATCGAAATAGGGGTCTTCCGACCAGATCCGATACGCTTCCTGACTCTGTGTTCCCATGTTTCGTTCTTCTCCTCCCTATTCTGCTCGCAGGCGAATCACTAAATCGCGCAGGCGGGCGGCCTCCTCAAAGTCCAGTTCGCGGGCGGCGCGGCGCATGTCGGTTTCGAGACGCCTGGCCAGCTGCTCACGCTCGGGGCGCTCCAGCCGGCGCAGTGCCTGCTCGACTTCCCGCTCATCCGCAGCGGCCAGCCTCCCGGCCTCCTGCCGCTCCGCCTCATCCAGCTCCAGCGTGGTATCCGCCACATGACGGATGGCCTTTGTTACCGAACGCGGCGTGATGCCGTGTTTCTCATTGTACTCGCTCTGAATGCGGCGGCGGCGGTTCGTTTCCCGGATCGCCTCCAGCATCTGCGGCGTGACTTCATCCGCATACATGATGACCCGTCCGTTGATGTTCCTGGCCGCCCGCCCGATGATCTGAATCAGGGCAGTCGTCGAACGCAGGAAACCGGCGCGGTCGGCATCGAGAATGGCGATCAGGGACACTTCCGGCAGGTCGAGGCCCTCACGCAGCAGATTGATCCCCACCAGTATATCGAAATCGCCGCGCCGCAGATCGCGCAGGATGGCGAGGCGCTCCTCGTTGGCGATGGTCGAATGCAGGTAGCGGACCCGCATCCCTTCGTCGAGCAGGAAACTGGTCAGATCCTCGGCCATTTTCTTTGTCATCGTCAAAACCAGCACGCGCTCGCCGCGCTCGATGACCCGGCGCGCCTCGGCCAGCAGATCCTCGATCTGGCCCGTCACCGGGTGCACCGCGATCTCGGGATCGACGAGGCCGGTCGGCCGGATGATCTGTTCGACCACGCGGCTGCTGTGGGCCTTCTCGTAGGGACCGGGGGTGGCGCCGACATAGATCGTCTGGCCCATGCGCTCCTCGAACTCGTGAAAGATCAGGGGGCGGTTGTCAAAGGCCGAGGGCAGGCGGAAGCCAAAGTCCACGAGGCTGACCTTCCGGGAATGGTCGCCGTTGTACATGGCGCCGATCTGCGGGACGGTGACGTGGGCCTCGTCGATCAGGAGGAGATAGTCATCGGGGAAAAAGTCGAGGAGAGTGTAGGGCGGGGTACCTGGCGCACGGCCATCGATATGGCGGGAGTAGTTCTCGATGCCCTTGACAAAGCCGGTTTCGGCCAGCATCTCGAGGTCATAGCGGGTGCGCTGCTCGAGGCGGTAGGCCTCGACCAGCTTTCCCTCCCCGCGGAGCACGGCGAGGCGCTCCTCGAGCTCCGCCTCGATGGAGGCGACGGCGCGCGTCATCGCCTCGCCGCCCGTCTGGTAATGGGTCGCCGGGTAGATGGTGACATAGTTTCGTGCCGCCACAACATTGCCGGTCAGGTAGTTCAGCTCGAGGATGCGTTCGATCTCGTCGCCGAAAAAGGAGACGCGTACCAGGAGGTCCTCGGCGTTGGCGGGAAAGATGTCGAGCGTGTCGCCGCGGACACGGAAGGTGCCGCGCCTGACCTCATAGTCGTTGCGCTGGTACTGCACCGCGACGAGGCGCGAGATCAGCTCATCACGGTCCCGGATTTCGCCGACTCTGAGATGGACCATGTTCTCGCGGTAGCTGGCGGGATTGCCGAGACCGTAGATGCAGGAAACGGAGGCCACGACAATGACATCGCGGCGGTCGAGGAGGCTCGCGGTGGCGGAATGGCGCATGCGGTCGATCTCCTCGTTGATCGCCGAATCCTTCTCGATGTAGGTATCCGAGGAGGGGATGTAGGCCTCTGGCTGATAGTAGTCGTAATAGCTGACGAAATACTCGACCCGGTTGTTTGGGAAGAAGGCCTGAAACTCGGCCGCCAGCTGACCCGCCAGTGTCTTGTTGTGGGCGATGACCAGGGCCGGGCGCTGCGTGCGCCAGATGACATTGGCCATCGTAAAGGTCTTCCCCGACCCGGTGACGCCGAGCAGAATCTGACCCTTCTCGCCGGCCTCGAGGCCGGCGACCAGCTCATCGATGGCCCGCGGCTGATCTCCGGTCGGGCGCATCTCGGTCACGAGTTCAAAGGGATGACTCGCGTCCCGCTCGATCTGTAGCCGCCGTCCCCCTGCCATGCTGCCTCCGCCGGCCCGCGGCCTAGACGCCTCCGAGCAGCTCCGTGCTGCGCCTGAGGAAGGCCGCGAGATCCTCTCCCGCCAGCGAGCCGTGGGCGAGCCGGGCGAGATCGTAGACCTGGTGCGCGAGGCGGTCGGCGGCCTCCTCCTCGCCGGGCAGGTCCGCCAGCGCCACGATGCGCGAGACCAGCGGGCTGTCGGTGTTGATCACCAGCTCGGAAACGACCGGGAACATCGCGTCGAGATCGAGGCCTCCCTCGCCGGACTGGTTCATGCGCTCGAACTGGCGGCGCATCTCCTGCATGCGCCGGCTCTCTTCCGTCTCCAGGAGAATCGCGGCCTGCTCGCTCTCGCCCATGGAGCGCACGCTGACGCCCAGCTTCTCCTGACCGCTGATGCGGCGGAAAATCTCTTCGAGGCGGGGCTGGCGCTCGGCGAGTCCCTCCCCGCCCTCGACCTCCGCATCGACACGGAGGAAGCGCAGCCGCTCCTCCCCCTCCTGCTGGTGCTCGAGGAGGGAGATGAAGGCATTGTCGAGCTCATGGTCCAGAACCACAACCGCGCTGCCGGCCGCCTCCAGACGGCTGACATAGGCCACCTGGCGCCTGGGGTCACTGGCATAGCGGATCGTTGTACCGAGTTCCTCCAGTGTGGCGAAGCCGCCGTCCGTCTTCCTGAAGAGGAGGACGGACCTCACGCGCTTGAAAAACTTCTCATCGCGCAGGCAGCCGTATTTCACAAAGACGGCGATGTCGTCCCAGTAGCCCTCATAGGCCGTGCGGTCTTCCGCGAAAAGCGAGGTCAGCCGGTCAGCGACCTTCCGCACGATGTGATCCGAGAGTCGCCTGACATACTGGTCGTTCTGCAGGAAGGAGCGCGAGACGTTCAGGGGCAGGTCAGGCATGTCGAGACAGCCCTTCAGCAGGAAGAGAAAGTCCGGTATGATCTCGGGAATGTTGTCGGCGACAAAGACCTGGTTGGAATAGATCTTTATCCGGCCGTCAAGCGTCTCATATTTGTGTTCGGACTGCGGGAAATAGAGGATGCCCTGGACGCGGAAGGGATAGTCCATGTTCAGATGTATCCAGAACAGCGGCTCGCGATAGTCCATGAAGGTATCGCGGTAGAAAGCGCGGTACTGCTCCTCCGTGACCTCCCGCGGCGCCTCGAGCCAGAGCGGCCGCGTCTCATTCACGGGACGCTTCGGCGTTTCGGGATAACGCTCCGGCTCTGCCTCCTCGAAGGCCTCGCCCCTGTCCAGGGCTTCGCGGCGGCGGTTCTCCCACTCGCCATGGCGCTCGGCAAAGCGCTCCTCGCGTGCCGCGGCGGCCTCACGCTCGCCGACAATGTCCGTGAAGTAGATGACATAGGGCATGAAGGAGGAATAGGTGCGCAGGATCTCCCGGACCTTCGCGGCATCGAGCTCGGCCTTTGCCTCCTCATTCAGATGGATGATAATGTCCGAGCCGTTCGTCTCACGCTGACCGGCCTCGATGGTGAAGTCGGTACCCTCCTCGCTGATCCAGCGCGCCGCCTGGCTGTCCGGCAGAGCGGAGCGGGTCTCGATCACAACGCGGTCGGCCACCATGAACACCGAATAGAAGCCCAGTCCGAAGTGTCCGATGATGTCGTCGCCGACACCCTTCTCCCGGTAACGTTCGACGAAATCGACGGCACCGGAAAAGGCGATCTGGTTGATATACCTGTCGAGTTCGTCTGCCGTCATGCCGATACCGTTGTCAGAGACAGTCAGCGTACCTGCATCGCGGTCGAGGGTCACGTCGATGCGGTAGCGTGTGCCGTCGGAAGGATCGGGAGCCGACGCTTCATCCGCGCCTTCGACAGCCGCTGTTTCCGGAAGCGGCAGCGCCTCCACCTCACCCAGCTGAACCAGCCGGCGATGCTTGGAAATGGCATCCGTTGCGTTGGAAATCAGCTCGCGCAGAAAGATATCCCGGTCGGAATAGAGCCACTGGCGGATGATCGGGAAAATATCGTCTGTGCGTACACTGATCTGACCACTTCTTTTTTCCATTTTCTCGTTGCCTCCTCATCAGATGTACTGAAACATGGTGGTGCGGCCTCACAGGCCGGCTATCCCGCCGGTCCGTCCGCACAATAATTCAATATAGCACATACTGCAGCGGCACTCCTCTTCTGAATGTTTCCCGACATCGCGCCGCCGCACTGTCCACGAGGGTCGGCAGGTGCTTGCGCGGCGGCAGGCGGTGCGCTAAAGTGCCTCGGAAATTCTGCATGAAGCGAAAGGATGCACATGGCCAAAGAACGAATTCTGCTCGCCTATTCCGGCGGCCTCGATACCTCCATCATCATCTCCTGGTTAAAGGAAAACCGCGACTGCGACGTCATCGCCATGGCCGGCGATGTCGGCATCGGCGTCGACGCCGGGAAGCTGAAGGCAAAGGCCCTCGCCTGCGGTGCCGAGGCCTGCTATGTCGTCGACATGACGGAAGCCTTCATCACCGATTTCATCTATCCCACCCTGAAGGCCCAGGCCGTCTATGAGGGCCGCTATCTCCTCGGCACCAGCTTCGCCCGCCCGATCATCGCCCGGCACATGGTCGAGGTCGCCCGCCGCGAAAACTGCACGGCCATCGCCCATGGCGCGACGGGAAAGGGCAACGATCAGGTGCGCTTCGAGCTCACCGTAAAAGCCCTGGCCCCCGACCTCGACATCATCGCTCCCTGGCGCGAATGGGATATCCGCTCGCGCGACGAGGAGATCGACTATGCCGAGGCCCGCGGCATCCCCGTACCCGTAACCCGCGGCGAGAACTACTCACGTGACCAGAACATCTGGCATCTCAGCCATGAGGGCATGGACCTCGAGAATCCCGCCAGCGAACCGCGCTATGACCGCCTGTTGCAGCTGATCACGCCGCCGGAGGAGGCGCCCGACCGCCCTGAATATGTGAGCATCCGCTTTGAGCAGGGCATCCCGGTCGAGGCCGATGGCATCACCGGTCCCGTGGCCATTCTCAGGCATCTCAACGAAGTCGCCGGCCGCAACGGCGTCGGCATTGTCGACATGGTCGAGAACCGCCTCGTCGGCATGAAGTCGCGCGGTGTCTATGAGACGCCGGGCGGCACGCTGCTCTACGCGGCCCACCGTGAACTGGAGCAGCTCTGCCTGGACCGCGAAACCCTGCATTACAAGGACCTCGTGGCCCAGCGCTACGCCGAACTCGTCTACTATGGCCTCTGGTTCCACCCGCTGCGCGAGGCGCTCGCCAGCTTCGTCGACACCACCCAGCGCACCGTCAGCGGAAGCGTCCGCCTGAAGCTCTATAAGGGCTCCGTCCTGCCCGCCGGCTCGACCTCTCCCTTCAGCCTCTACGACGAGAAACTGTCCACCTTCGGCGAGGACGATGTCTACCGCCAGAGCGATGCCACCGGCTTCATCAACCTCTTCGGGCTTCCGCTCAGGGTCATCGCCCGCATGAAGCAGAAAAATGGCCTCGACTGACAGGGGCAGCGGGGCCCTCTGGGGCGGCCGTTTCAACGAGGCGACGGCTGCCGCCGCGGCGCGGCTGAACTCCTCCATCGCGGTCGACGGCCGGCTCTGGCGCGAGGATATCCGGGGCTCGCGGGCGCATGCCCGCATGCTCGCGCGGCAGGGCATCCTGTCACCGGCAGATGCCGCCGCCATCGAGTCCGGTCTGCTCGCCATCGCGGCGGAGCTGGAGTCAGGCAGCCTCGCCATTGACGGGGGCGCCGAGGACATCCACATGTTCATCGAGAGCGAGCTCACGCGGCGCATCGGCGAGGCCGGCAAGCGCCTGCACACAGCCCGCTCGCGCAATGACCAGGTGGCCACCGATGTCAAGCTCTGGCTGCTCGCACGCCATGCGGACATCGCCGACTGTCTGGCCGGACTTATTCGCTGCCTGCTCACGATCGCCCGCGATCACCTCTCGACCATCATGCCCGGCTACACGCATCTGCAGCGGGCCCAGCCGATTACGCTGGGCTTCCATCTCGCGGCCCATGCCCATGCCTTCCTGCGCGATCTCGACCGCCTGGGAGATGCCGCCCGCCGCGGCTCGGAGAGCCCTCTCGGCGCGGCCGCCCTCGCCGGCTCCGGCTATCCGCTGGATCGGGAGATGACGGCCGCCGAGCTGGGCTTTGCCAGCGTGATGACCAATGCCATGGACGCCGTCTCCGACCGCGATTTCCTTCTGGAGACGACGGGCGTCCTCGCCCTGCTGATGACCCATCTCTCGCGCTTCGCCGAGGAGATCATTCTCTGGTCGAGCCAGGAGTTCGCCTTTGTCGAGCTCGCCGACGCCTATTCGACCGGCTCCTCCATCATGCCGCAGAAGAAGAATCCTGATATCGCCGAGCTCGCCCGCGCTCTGGCGGCCAGGGTGCTGTCCGACCAGCAGCGGCTCTTTGTCCTGCTCAAGGGCCTGCCGCTGGCCTATAACAAGGATCTGCAGGAGGACAAGGAAGCCCTCTTTGACGCCGTCGACTCCGTCCTGCTCGTACTGCCGCCCTTCACCGGCATGCTGGAGAGCATGACCTGGCGGACGAAACGCATGCGCGAGGCGGCAGGGCTCGGCTTCACCAACGCCACCGACTTCGCCGACTATCTCGTCGGGCAGGGCATCGCCTTCCGCGACGCCCATCGCATCGTCGGCGAGCTCGTGCGCTACGCCTCCGACAGAGGACTTGGCCTCGAGCAGCTGCCGCTCGAAACTCTGCAGGCGGCTGATCCCCGCATCGCCGAGGATGTCTATGCCTACATCAGTCTGGAGGCCTGCGTCGAGCGGCGCACGGCGGCCACCGGCGGCCCGGCCGCAGTCGCCGTCGCTGCCGACATCGCGCGCATGGAAGCCCGTCTCGAAGAGCTGCGCCGCTGAACGCCGGGGCTGCTCCGCGAGGTTTCCCGATCAGGCAGGATAAAGCGGCCGGGACACGCTGGCATCAGCCGTCCAGGCCGCTTTTGCATGTGCCTCGCAGCTGTCGGTGGTGGAAGTAAGGCCGCCTAGCCGTTCTTCTTCCTGTTCTTGCGCCGTGACTTCCCGCCCGACTCGAGGCGCTCCCCGAGCCGTTTCAGGTCGTCCCGCGAGATGGCGCCGATATCGGTCAGCTGGCGCACCAGCTGATAGCTGTCGCCGGCATAGATCTGGTTCACGAAGCGCTCCAGCTCCGCCCTGCGTGCTTCCTTCCGTCTCACCAGGGGAATATAGGTGTAGGCTCGACTGGAACGCTCCGTGCCAATGTAGCCCTTCTTCTCGAGCCGTCCTGCGAGGGTGAGAACCGTGGTGCGGCTCCACTTCGTCTCCTCTTCGAGACTCGCTACGATCTGAGCCATAAGCTGGGGACCGTCCCTCCAGAGGACTTCCATAACCCGCCACTCCGACTCAGTAATGGATTCAAGCTCTCGTGCCATCAGGCGCACCTCCTCCCCTCCCGGGTAAGCTCCAGTATAGCAGGCGGCCGCGGCGGCGTTAACGGCCGGCAGCCGGCAGGATTCCGGCGGTTGAGGCGATGGCGTCCACCGCCTCGTCGTGGGCGGCGGCGGGCAGCCGGGGCAGAATCTGCACATCCAGAGCGGCAGCGATCCGGCAGGGGCGGATGCCCATACACTGCAGAAAAGACAGGCTGCGGTCGTAGTGGCCGGCTCCGCGTCCGAGACGAACGCCCGTCCTGGCCACGGCCAGGCAGGGCAGGATCATAAAGTCAAAGGGCACCTGCACCTGACAGAGCTCTGCCGGCGCCTCGACGATTCCGTAGCGCGAGCGCTCCCAGCCGGGCGGAGGCTCGGCCAGTCCTCTGCCGCAGTCGTCCGTCAGCGGCGCCCACAGCAGTGCCTGCCCCGGCCCCGCCACCCGCGGGAGCCAGACCTCGAGCCAGTCCCAGCCGGCGGCCTGTTCCAGGAGAGGGGCGAGACTCGCTTCGCCGGGCAGCGCCCAGTAGGCGGCGAGGCGCAGGGGCGTCCCGGCGGCCATGGGCTGCCGACCGGAAGCAGCCGTCTGCAGCCAGAGTCCGAGTGCGGCGCACAGCTCCCGGCTCTGCCTCTCCAGCTCCGCCGGCGGGAAGCCGGCGAGGAGGCGGCGCATCTGTGCGCGAAGCAGGCGTTTTTCGTCAGTCATCTCCCGGTCCAAGCCGCATTCTCCTGCTGTATACTGAATCTCGCTTCTCTGCGGAAGCCTAACGATACGATCAGTTCCTGCGAGGTTCACATCATGTCACAGCCGTCCCACTCCTCCAATGAAAAAGCGAAACGGCGCAGTTCACCCCTGAACAACATTCTACTGCTGGTGGCCATCCTCTGTTTAATAGCCGGGCTCTATTTCCTGATCCGCCCCATCTGGACACGGCACAAGCAGCAGGAGGTGCAGAACGAACTGCTGGCCAACATGGACGAGGGCCGCTTCGAAGCGATCTATGTCGACCCCAACGCCTGGGCTGATCCCGACGAAGAGGTCGAGTACTTCGTACCGGACAACAGCGGTGGCTATGTAAAAGTAACGGGTGACGAGGAGGCCATCGGAGTCGAACGCAGGCCCAGTCTGGGCGAAGGCGATGGACCGGGCTATGAAACCGGCGAAGGCGGCGGCGAAGGCCAGCCTGACGAGCAGCTCCTGCATGCCCTGCAGCCGCTGGCACGTCTTGTCATACCCAAAATTGCGGTTAACATCCCCGTAGTCGAGGGCCTGAACAGTGTCAATCTGCGCTATGCGGCGTGCCACTATCAGGAGACAGTCGCACTCGGCAGCATCGGGTCAGCGGCGATCTTCGCCCACCGTTCACCGGAGCACGGCCGCGATCTCAACCGTCTGAACGAGGTCCAGGCGGGCGACCGCTTCACTCTCCAGACCGAGACGGAGCTTCTGACCTACCGCGTCGAGCGTAACATCGTGACCCCGCCTGCCGGCATCTTCGAGCATTTCTATGCTCCGGTCAGCGAAAGCCGCGTCATTCTGGTCACCTGCCATCCGATCCCGAGCTGGGAAAACCGCATGCTTGTCATCGCGACACTCGAGTCACGGGAGCCAAGTCCCTAGTCGCTTGACCCGCTGCAGGCGATCTGCCAGGCGGGCGCCGGGCCGGAGCATGCGAATCCGGCAGCCTGCGCATGGAACACCCGGTGCATCCTGTTTTCCTCGACCCGGGTACATGGTGCAGCGGGCTAATATCGAGTTAATGTCCATCTTTTCTTCGTATTTTGCGGCGGACGCTGAAGCGCCCGGGTCACCTGCTGGGTGTCCGGGCGCCGGTAATGAATCTCTGCAGCTGGTTGGGTCATTCACCCTTGAGGGGCAGTGCCTCGATCTTCCAGATGTCACGGACGTAGTCCTGGACGGTGCGATCCGAGCTGAAGCGTCCGCTCGAAGTAATGTTGATCCAGCATTTGCGCGCCCGGCCCAGACGGTCACGGTAGTCCTCGGCCATGCGGTCACGGACTTTGCGATAGTCGTCGAAGTCACCGAGCACATAGTAGGTGTCCGGAGGCTGCCAGGAGGACCCGGTCAGCAGGCTGGCAACGAGGTCATTGAACATGCTCGAGCCATGGTCGGAGAGCAGGCCGTGGGTCAGCGCATCGACGACGCGCTTGAGGCCGGGAATGTGGTTGTACTGCCAGTTGGGGTTGTAGTAGGCGCGGGTGGCGGGCAGATCCTCGACGCGGACGCCGAAGATGTAGGCGTTTTCGAAGCCGACCTCTTCGACGATCTCGACGTTCGCACCGTCATAGGTGCCGAGCGTCAGGGCGCCGTTCATCATCAGCTTCATGTTGCCGGTTCCGGAGGCCTCCATGCCCGCCGTGGAGATCTGCTGCGAGATGTCGGCGGCCGGGATGATGCGCTCGGCGTTGGAGACATTGTAGTTGGGGACGAAGACAACCTTCATCTTGTCACCGATCTCGGGATCGTTATTGACCAGTTTGGCGATCTCGTTGATGGCCTTGATCACGGCCTTCGCACGCATGTAGCCGGGTGCGGCTTTGGCACCAAAAATGAAGACGCGCGGCACGACATCGAGCGTCGGATCGTCCTTGATCCGGAAATAGAGGTCGAGGATGTAGAAGGCATTCAGGATCTGGCGCTTGTACTCGTGCAGGCGCTTGATCTGAACATCGAAGATCGCTTCGGGGTTGATCCTGATCCCCATGTTCTCCTCGACCCAGTCGGCGAAGGCGCGCTTGTTATGGTCCTTGATCTCGAGGCAGCGCCTGAGGATCGCCTCGTCGTCGGCGAGCGGCTTCAGGGTGGCAAGCTGGTCGAGATCGGTCACCCATTCCTCCGAACCCGTCAGCTCCGTGATCAGTCCGGCGAGCTTGGGATTGCAGACGCGGAGCCAGCGGCGCGGCGTCACGCCGTTGGTTTTGTTGCTGAAGCGCTCAGGCCAGATTTCATACCAGTCACGCAGGGTGTCGCGCTTGATGATGTCCGTGTGCAGTGCCGCCACACCGTTAATCGACATCGCGGCATAGCAGGCCATCCAGGCCATCCGCACCTGTCCCGACCCGATCGGCGCCATGTAGTCGATGCGGTCCTGGCGCAGGCCCCGGCGCGACATTTCATCACGGAAACGGCGGTCGATCCACTGGACGATTTCGAGAATACGCGGGAAGAGGAACTGGAAGATCGAGAGGTCCCAGCGCTCCAGAGCCTCGGCGAGGATGGTGTGGTTGGTATAGGCAAAGCACTGTGTCGTCACCGCCCAGGCCTGGTCCATGGACATGCCGTTCTCGTCGACCAGAATGCGCATCAGCTCCGGAATCGCAATGACCGGGTGGGTGTCGTTCAGCTGGAAGACGTTGTACTCCGCGAAGCGCGAGAGATCATCGCCATGCATTTCCTTGAAATTGCGGATGACGAGCTTCAGCGTGGCGGAGACGAAGAAATACTGCTGCCGCACCCTGAGCACCTTCCCGTCATAGGAGGTGTCGTTGGGATAGAGCACCCGCCAGATGTCCTCGACGCGGTTGCGCTGTGTCACCGCATCGTCGAAGCGCTGCGAGTTGAACAGGTTGAAGTCGAAATCTTCGGCAGGATCCGCACGCCAGAGCCGGAGCGTGTTGACATTATCCGTTCCATAGCCGGTGATGGGCATGTCAAAGGGCGTGGCGAAGACCGTCATGTCGGAATAGTAGACCGGTACCTTGAGGTCGTCGCGGCGGACGAGGAAGGGATAGCCGTCCTCCATCCAGCTGTCCGGATGCTCCTTCTGGAAGCCGTTGTCGAAGGTCTGCTTAAACAGGCCGTAGCGATAGAGCAGGCCGTAGCCCATGACGGGATAGTTCATGGACGCAGCACTGTCGAGGAAGCAGGCCGCCAGGCGACCGAGGCCGCCGTTGCCGAGTCCCGCGTCATACTCCTCTTCTAGAATGACATCGAGATCGCGGCCGTATTCCGCCATCACTTCCTTTACCGTGTCATAGAGATCCAGATTGATGAGATTGTTGAGCGTTGCCCGGCCCATCAGAAACTCGGCGGAGAGATAATGCTGCGTGCGCACAGGGCGATAAAGCTCACGGGTCTTTTCCCAGTTTTCGGCGATCGCCTCCACGATAACATCCGAGAGGGCCGTCCAGTAGCTGCGGTTCGTCGCATGCTCCGGCATGCGGCCGGCCTCGGCACGGATATGCGATTCAAGCGAGCGGCGAATATTTTCTTTGGTTACGTACATGGATTCACCTCATAGTCGTTGAAGAAACTAGGAACGATTATACCTGAAGCATCCGCCACCTCTACCGTATCGTGTGAAAAAGTACGCAAATAAGGGCTTTCGCCAGTTTGCCCGTCCATTTCAGGCAGCAAAACCAGTCGCCGCTTTACCGATAGGCCAGGCGGCTGAAAGGGAATGCGCGGGAGCCTGCTCTGCTGCTGCCGAAATGAGCCGTGTAGTAGTGGCTCATGGTACGCTCGTTACCGGTAACAGGGGTCTGCAGGCGAATGCCATCTGTTCGTCGTCCAGCAGAAAGGGGGCCCGTCAGGAATATCGGGAAGCTTGTGAGCATGCCTGGAGCACGGGTGGCAGGGGGAGAAAGCAGCTTGCGAACTTCTGATGGTCAAAACGAGGAGTAATCCAAATAGTGTTTTGGAAAACTCGCCATCCTGACCACAAAAGGGCGGTTTCTGGTCAAAACGAAGAGTAATCCAAAAAAAGATTTGGAAAACTCGCCATCCTGACCACAAGGGGCCGTTTCTGGTCAAAACGAGGAGTAATCCAAAAAAAGATTTGGAAAACTCGCCATCTTGACCACGAAGGGGCCATTTCTGGTCAAAACGAAGAGTAATCCAAAAAAAGATTTGGATTACTCGCTATCTTGACCACAAAGGGGCCATTTCTGGTCAAAACGAAGAGTAATCCAAAAAAAGATTTGGATTACTCGCTATCTTGACCACAAAGAGGTGCGCGCTGCGTAACGACACGCCGCTAGACGGGATTGCTTGAAGCTTACGGCATCAGAGCAACAGAACCTGGATTACTTTACAGCCTCCTTGAAAGTGCCAGGTCATGCCTGTCATCCTCGTCGCTCGCTATCCTATTCCTCTCACATTCACATTCCGGCCGTTTGTGAGGCTGGCCGCTACGCGGGCAATCGGAGAAGTGATCTTCCACATGCCTGCACGCAAGCTGCGCAGGCACTTCGGTGTTTCAGGTATTTAGGAAGGCTCGTAAAAGGTTTTGCTCGTCCCGACTGGTAAGACGTCCATCCGCCGCGGAAAAAAGCTCTTGCGTCCGCTTTGATGATGGTCTATAATCGCGCTTGTTGTCGCAGAGGACTGGCCGTTCTCCGCGTTAGATGTAGGGTAGATGGGCCTTTAGCTCAGTTGGTTAGAGCATCCGGCTCATAACCGGTCGGTCCCGGGTTCAAGTCCCTGAAGGCCCACCACATCTGACCCGCAACGCGGCACGATACTTCTGGGGGAGTACCCAAGTGGCCAAAGGGGGCAGACTGTAAATCTGTTGTCTACGACTTCGGTGGTTCAAATCCACTCTCCCCCACCATAAGAATCCGGGCAGATGTTTGAGACACTGCCCGGTTTTCTTTTGTTTACATTCAGTATCCTGTGTTAATCGTGAGCTTTTCAGAGATAAAAAGATCGCAAATGTGATTGACAGGACAAAAAGCGATGCTATCATAGGCCAGACGCCAAAGCGTTGATCGAGACGAGTAGAGCTGTTGTCGCCGCACAGAGAGTCGGGATGCTGGGAAACGATCGGCTGACAGTGGATTCGAATGGACTCGGGAGCCTGCTGCCGAAGACCTCCGGTTTGTAAGCAGCGGCGGATTAACCGCCCGTTACCAGCGGTTATCGTATGTTGGTACGATGCTGAGCGGATCGCCGTGGCGATCAATTTGGGTGGCACCGCAGGAGAAGCATGCACTCCTGTCCCTTATAACCGGGACAGGAGTGTTTTTTTATGCTCCTGTTTCCGCAGCACCGCTACCTCGGCTGCAGACGCGAAAGCGCCGCCATCCGGCCTGATCAGCCGGACAGAACACAGAAATATACAGAAACATTTATCTGGAGGAAGAAATGAAACGGAAGATTCGTTATGGCAGACTGCCGCAGTTTGCCCGTGCACTCGCACTCGCGCTCACGGCCTCTCTCCTGCTCGCGTCCTGCCAGCAGACAGCTGCGACGACCACCACACAGGAGAAAAGCAGCACAGATTCCGCTGCCACCACTGCCGCAGGCAAAAACACGGAAAACACGGAAAGCAAGGCCGCACCCGCCGACGACGAAGTGAAGCGCATCGGCGTGGTCCAGTTCGCTCAGCACGCCTCGCTCGACAACTGCTATTACGGCCTGCTCGAGGGGCTGAAGGAACACGGCTACGTCGAAGGGGAAAATCTCGAAGTCGACTACCAGAACGCCAATGCCGATGGCGGACTCAACAACACCATCTGCCAGAACTTCGTCAGCCGTGGCTACGACCTCATCGTCGGCATCGCGACCCCGTCGGCGATGGCGGCCTACAACGCCGCCCGTGATGAGGACATCCCGGTGGTCTTCTCGGCGGTCACCGATCCCATTGAGGCCCAGCTGCAGAACGCCGACGGCACAAATGTCAAGGGCGTCACCGGAACCAGTGACGTTCTGCCAATCGACGAGCAGCTGCAGATGATCCGCGCCTTCCAGCCCGACGCGAAAACACTCGGCATCCTCTACAGCACCAGCGAGACCAGCTCCATCGCCTCGGTCCGTCTCTATGAGGAGAAGGCCGCTGCTCACGGCTTCACGCTGGTTGCCGAGGGTGTCAGCGAATCCGCCAACGTCCCCGCTGCGGCGCTGAAAATCGTGAACGAAGTCGATGCCCTCACCAACATTCTCGATAACATGATCGTCCAGAACATGCCCGTCATCGTGGAGCGCGCCAAAGAAGCCGGCCTCCCCTACTACGGTTCCGAGGAAGAACAGGTCGCCCGCGGCTGCCTCGCCACCCAGGGGCTCGACTACCTCGCCCTGGGAGCCCAGACCGGCGCCATGGCCGCCAGGATCCTCAATGGCGAGGCCGCCGAGAGCATCCCGATCAGCCAGATTGAAAAGGCCAGCGGCTTCTACAACAGCACCGTGATGGCGGAACTCGGCCTCGAATTGCCGGCGGACTTCGCCGACATGAAGGATCTCGCGAAACCCTGACCATGGAACAGTTTGTACGTATTCTCATTGATATCGGCGAACAGGGACTGATCTTTTCCATCCTCGCACTCGGCCTGCTGATCAGCTACCGCATCCTCAATACGCCCGATCTCACCGTCGACGGCAGCTTCCCGCTCGGAGCTGCCGTCAGCGCGGCTCTGCTGACCCGCGGCGCCAACCCCTGGCTAGCCCTCGGCGCCAGCCTGCTGGCCGGAGCCGTCGCCGGTCTCACGACCGGCCTGCTCAACGTCAAGCTGCGCATCACCGCCCTGCTCTCCGGCATCATCGTGATGACCATGCTCTATTCTCTGAATCTCGGCATCGCGGGAACGGCCAACGTCGGTCTCTTCAACAGCCGCAATCTTTTCAGCGAGGCGCCGGCCGACTGGATTCCCGCCCGCCTCGGCCCCTACCGCATCCGTACCATGGTTGTCGCCGCCATCATTGTCCTGGCGGTCAAGCTGCTGCTCGATCTCTATCTCGCGACGCGCTCGGGACTCCTGCTGCGGGCGACCGGCGACAACCAGCAGGTCACCGTCGCCCTCGGCCGTGATCCCGGGCTCGTGACCATCCTCGGTCTCACGCTCGCCAACAGTCTGGTCTCCCTGGCAGGTGGTCTGCTGGCCCAGCAGCAGGGCTTTTTTGAGATCTCGATGGGTACCGGACAGATGGTCAACGGCCTCGCCTCCGTCATCATCGGAACCGCCCTCTTCGGCCGTATCCGCCGTCTGCGCCTGACCACCGTCGCCATCTTCGGCTCCATTATCTTCAAGGGTCTGCTGACCATTGCCATCAACCTGGGTCTGAGCGCGAACTACATGCGCCTGATGCAGGGCCTGCTCTTCCTGATCATACTCGTCAGCTCGAATCTCAGTGACAAGGAGGCGCGCCATGCTACGGCTTCATCACGTTGACAAGGTTTATTTCGGCGGCACAGTCAACGAAAACTCCCTCTTTCGCGGCTTTGATCTCGAGGTTGAGAGAGGTTCCTTCGTCTCCATCGTAGGTTCGAACGGCTCCGGCAAAACCAGCCTTCTGAACCTCATCTGCGGCACCCTCGCTCCGGATGCCGGCCAGATCACGCTCGACGGTCAGGACATCACCCGCTGGCCCGAGTACCGCCGCGCCCGGCGCATCAGCCGCGTCTTTCAGGATCCGGCGCTGGGCTCCTGCCAGAACCTCACGGTCTTTGAGAATCTCTCCCTGGCCGCCCGACGAACCCAGAGCTACAATCTCCGCCGCGGCGTCACGGAGCGCGACCGCGCCCGCTTCGGCGAACTGCTCGCCAGCCTCGACATGGGCCTCGAGCATCGCCTTGACCAGGTCACCGGCACTTTGTCGGGCGGTCAGCGCCAGGCCCTCGCCCTGCTGATGACGACCATGAACACCCCCGACCTGCTGATCCTCGACGAACACACCGCCGCCCTCGACCCGAAGAGTTCGCAGCGCATCATGGCTCTGACCGACGAAATCATCAAGCGCCACCGGCTCACCACCCTGATGGTCACGCACAACCTGCGCTTTGCCCTCGAATATGGCGATCGCCTGCTGATGATGCACGAGGGACATCTGCTGCGCGACGACCGCGGCAGTGCAAAGGAGGCTCTGGTTCTCGACGATCTCCTTGATCAATTCAACCAAATCTCGATTGAATACGGGAACTAAATTCGGCTTGCATTCATATCCGGCTTCGGCTATTATGGCTTTCGCCACGCGGGAATGGCGGAATTGGCAGACGCGCTAGTTTCAGGTACTAGTGATTGTACGATCATGCAGGTTCAAGTCCTGTTTCCCGCACCAGCAGCGATCCGCCCTGAGTTCAGGCAGCGGATCGCTTTTTTCATCTGGAAGGGAGGCCCGTGAGCATCGAGAAGCCGCTTGTCATTTCCGTCGCCGTCACCGCCCTCGCCTCCTTTGTGCACCGCAGCGGCGGACTCGGCCGCCTGACCTACAGCAGTTTCTCCGGCAGCGAGGGAACGCGGCTGCATCGTCTTTTTTATGCCAGGCTCGACGAATACCTCCCCGGCATCCAGGGTTCCAGCGAAGTCCGTCTGACGGCGGACTACAGCAGCCCCGACCTCACCCTGCGCGTTCAGGGCCGCGCCGACCTGATGCTTGTCGATCCCGACACGGGCGAGCGCTGGCCGCTCGAGGTGAAGACCACGGCGGCCGCCCTCGGCGATCTGCCCGCCGGCGGCGACCCTCTGCACTGGGCCCAGGCCCGCCTCTACGCCTGGCTCGAACAGTCGTCAAACCCCTCCCCCACCGGCCTGGCACGCTATGGCCTCGCCTATATCTCCGCCCTCGAAAACGAAGTCCGCATCCTCACCCGCGAGGAGAGCCTCGCGGAGCTGAAGGCCTGGTATGCGGAAACCTGCTCTGCCTACCTCTCCTTCGCCCGCAATCTCCGCGTCTACCGCGAACGCCGCGACCGCTCCATACGGGCCATGCGCTTCCCCTATCCCAGCCTGCGGTCGGGCCAGCGCGAGTTCATGCGCCGTGTCCTGCAGCAGCTGCGCAGCCACGCCCCCCTCCTGGTTGAGGCGCCGACGGGAACCGGGAAAACCATGTCCACTCTCTATCCCGCGATCAAGGGACTCGGCGCCGGCATGATGGAGCAGATCTTCTATCTGACCGCCCGCACCTCGACGGGCGATGTCGCCTGTGCCGCTGTCAGAACACTGCAGGAACAGGGCCTCATCCTGCGCATGGTACAGCTGACAGCGAAGGAGAAGCTCTGTCCCGTTCCGGAACTCTTCTGTGACACGATTCTCTGTCCCTATGCCCGCGACTACTATCGGCAGGCCCGCGCTGCCATCGACGAGGGGCTGCTGCATCCCGCCGTGAACAGTGAACTCGTCTCACAGCTGGCACGAAAGTACCATGTCTGTCCCTTCGAGCTGCAGCTTGATATCTCCAGCTATGCCGATCTCATCATAGGCGACTACAACTATGCCTTTGACCCGCGTGTCCGCCTCGAGCGCTTCTTCGGCGAACGCGTCTTCCGCCACGCCCTGCTGATCGACGAGGCTCACAATCTTCCCGACCGGGCCAGGCAGATGTACGGCCAGGCACTGGAGCTGGCCGCCTTCCGCGAGCTGCGCCGCAGCCTCGAAGCCGAACTGCCGCGGGCGGCGGCCGTACTGGATCCCGTCATCCAGTACTTCGAGGCGGCCGAGCGCCATATCAGCGCCGGCGGCGAAGTCAGGGGCGGCCTCCTCCTCGCCGAGGAGGCCAGACTGCCCAGCTGGCGCGAACTGGAGCCGGAACTGGCCCTGGTCCGCACGCTGCAGGCGGAGCGCTTCCTCGCCCTCGGCTCCCCCCTGCCGCGTCTCAACCGCCTGCTCGGCTGGCTCGTCATGCGCCTGCGTGACGTGCTCGAAGCGCTGGACGCCCCCGACATCAGGCGCCGGACGCTGGACATCTACTTTGCAGCCCTCTTCTTCCTGCGCATCATGGACGCCTACTGGGGACCGGCCTTTATCCTGACGGCCTCGGCCCGTGACGGCCCTCTGGTCCTCTCGGCTCTCTGTCTCGACGCCTCGGCCTTCATCCGCGACACCTACCGTGGCCAGCACAGTGCCATCTTCTTCTCCGCCACCCTGTCACCGCTGTTCTGGTTCGCCCGCGCCTTCGGCGGCCCCGACCGCGATGACCGGCCGGATATCCTGCAGCTGCACTCGCCCTTTCCCCCGGAAAACCGGCTCGTCATCCTGCACGAGGGAATCGACACCGACTACCGGCACCGTCAGGACAGCGCCTCCGAACTCGCCCGCGCCATCGCCCTGGCCGCCCTGCGGGCCGCGGGAAACGTGCTCTGCTTCTTCCCCTCCTATGCCTACATGGATCTGGTCATGCCGCGCCTGGAGGCCCTTCTCAGGCGTCACGATCTGCTGCTGCTGCGCCAGACGCGGCAGATGAACGACGCGGAACGCCGGGCCTTTCTCGCGGCTTTCGAGAGCGGCAGCAGCGGGAGGAAAACGCTGGGCATCGCCGTTCTGGGCGGCGCTTTCGGCGAGGGCATCGATCTCGTCGGCGAGAGTCTGACGGCCGTCATCGTGGTCGGCGTCGGACTGCCCGGCATCGGGCCGGAGCGGGAGATACTGCTGCAGTACTACGACGAGAGAGATGAAAACGGCTTCGAGCAGGCATATCTCTTTCCCGGCTTCATCCGCGTTCTCCAGGCTGCCGGCCGTCTGATCCGCTCGGATCTGGATACGGGTTTCATCCTGCTGGTCGACCGCCGTTACGGACGCCCGGATTATCGCCGGCTGCTGCCGGAAGACTGGTCCCCGGTGAACTGCAGCACGCTCGAGGAGCTGAACGCCCTCCTGCTCGAGGCGCCTCAGTCCGACCCCTCTGTCTCCTGAGCCTCACGGCGCGGCCAGGTGATTTCCCGCTGGAAGCTCGCGAGTTCGCCCAGCATCTGCCAGGAGGGCCCGGGGCGCTCCACCGTCCAGCCGACCAGCTCACGGACGAAGGCATGGAAATCCACCTCCGCTCCCGGACTCAGCCGGGCCCGGAACAGCCGTGCCGGAGGGGCCTCCTGAAACCAGCCAAGTGCACGGAGCAGGGGCGCCGAAAGAGGCACGAGCATCATGCCTTCACCGTTGGCTTCGCGACGTCCGGCCTCGGCTCGCTGGTGCTCTTCACAGAGCAGGCCATGCTCGGCAAAGGACCAGACCCCGGCCGTCCCCGACCTGTGGGGGCGCCCGCAGAGCACGCAGGCGTCGAAGCGCAGCGAAAAGCCGCCCAGAGTCAAGAGGCGCAGCACGGCCACATGCAGGATGAGGCGCAGTCTCTCCTCCGGCGCACTTTCGAGGGCATAAAATGCGTGCAGCAGCAGCTCCCAGAGCTGCGGCGCAGCTTCCTCGGAGGCATCGACGAAGAGATCGCAGCAGAGTTCGGCGAGCACCGTCGCCGCCGTCAGGCGGACGATATCCCGGCGCAGACCCGGGAAGCCGTACTCCAGCTCCGCCTGATCCACCCGCAGCCGGCCGCGGTAGTCGAAGATCTGAAAACGGCTGAGCACGGCGAGCTCGACGGCGGCCGCCTGGCCCTGTCGCGAGCGGCGCAGTCCGCGGGCGCCCAGTTCCAGCAGGCCGCGTTCGGGATTGAGGACGGTCAGAAAGAGATCTGCCTCGCCGTAGGGACGTCGCCCCAGCACGAGGCCACGCAGATCGAGGCGCTCCCGGGCGTAGCCGGCCATCCTAGCGGCCGGCCAGATCCGCCGGATCGGCCGCCGCGCCGCTACTGCGGCCGATGTCGTAGTCGTTGAGAATCGAGCTGCGGTTACGCCAGTCCTCGCGCACCTTCACAAAGGTCTCGAGGTAGACCGGACAGCCGAGCAGCTCCTCCATGCGCCGGCGCGCGGCGCTGCCGATCATCTTGAGGCGGCGGCCGCCTTCGCCGATGAGAATGGCCTTGTGACGTTCCTTGTCACAGACGATGCTGGCGTGAATGCGCACCAGACTGCGCCTGCCCTCCTCTTCGCCCTCCTCGATGCCCTCCCCGCCGTCGCGCTCCCCGTCGTCGAAAAGTTCCTCGAAGCTGTCGATGTGCACGCCCGTTCCGTGCGGGATCTCGTCATGGACGTAGAGCAGGATCTGTTCGCGCAGATACTCGGCGACCAGCTGACGCTCCGTCTGGTCGGTGAAGCTGTCCGGCTCGTAGAGCATGGGGCTCACAGGCAGCAGCGGAGTCAGAACATCCAGCATCTCCGTGACGCCGTCGGCCTCGAGGGCGGACAGGGGCACAATCTCGCTTTCGGGATAGCCGGCATGGAGGCGGGACATCAGCGGCAGCATCTGCTCCTTCGCGGCGAGCAGGTCGATTTTATTGAGGACAAAGAGCAGCGGTCTCCCGAGTTCGCGGGCGCGCTCGATCATGGCGCTTTCTTCCGGGTAGAGCACTTTGGCTCTGGCATCCAGCAGCAGGAGCACGGCGTCGGCATCTCGTACGGCCGCGAACGAACGGCGCATCATGCGCTCGCCGAGCCGGTGCCGGGGCTCATGCAGGCCCGGCGTATCGACAAAAATGAACTGCGCGTTCTCGCGGTTGACGATGGCCCGGATGCTGTGCCGGGTGGTCTGCGCCTTCTGCGACACAATCGCGAGGCGGTTGCCGGCCAGTTGATTGAGCAGCGTTGACTTCCCGACATTGGGCCGTCCGACGAGAGCGATGAAACCGGCGCGAAACTCCGGTTCTTCACCCGCTGCGCCACCCGCTTCCCGGCCATCCCCGGCCGCAGCCGGTTCCGCTTCGAGTCCGAGACCGCTCTGTTCCATGGCGGCGCTCGCGAGGGCCCGCATCCTCAGCTCGGCCTCCTCGTCCTCATGCTCGTAGCCGAGCAGATGCAGCAGGCCGTGAACCGCGAGATAGGCGAGCTCGCGCTCGAACGAATGTCCGCTCTCCGCGGCCTGCAGTTCGGCGATCTCGGGGCAGATCAGGATGTCGCCCAGAGAGACGGCCACAGCCTGTCCCTCTTCATCACGCTCAAAGTCCGCCGGCCCGGCCGCCTCGGCCGCATCCGCGCCGAAATCCAGCAGAGGAAAGGAGAGGACATCCGTTTCCGCATCCACGGCCCTCGCTTCGGCATTCAGCCTGCGAATCGCTGACCGTGATAGCCAGCTCAGTTCGACGCCGGCTTCAAGCTCCGCCAGTGCCGGAGGCAGCGCGTCCGCGGCCGCGAGCTCCCACGCCGCGGCCAAAGCGTCCTCGACCGCCGCTCTCGCGGCCTTCAGTCTGGCGCCCGGAATCTTCCGCTGGTGGTTCGTGATCGTCAGCTTCATCTGGATACCTGACCCTCTCATGGAATTGGCCCTGATAGACCTGCATGCAGGCCCGGATGATCGCTTCGACATCGGCAAAGCTGAGTCCGCTCGCCGTCATCTGGTCCTGTTCGATCTTGTGCTTCACAATCCGGCGCGCGAGCTCTTCGACCCCCTGCACCGTATTCGTCCGGGTCGAGCGCACTGCCGCCTCGAGGGCATCGCAGATGCTGACGATGGCCGACTCGCGAGTGCGCGGGCCGTGCCAGGGATAGCGGAAGTGGCGGATCTCCGGCGGCTCCTCGCCGCGCTCCTCGGCCATTTTCTTGGCCTGATGATAGAAAGATACCTGCAGCTGGTTGCCGTGATGTTCGGTAATGATCGCCTGGATCGGCTGCGGCAGGCGGTAGCGCTTGGCGATCCTGAGACCGTTCTCCACATGGCCGATGATGAAGCGCACCGACTCCTCGGGCAGCAGGCGGTCATGGGGATTGTAGTCGGTCTGATTTTCGGTAAACATCTCGGGATGCTCGAGCTTCCCGATGTCGTGATAGTAGGCGCCCACCCGCACCAGCAGACTGTCGGCACCGATCGCATCGGCGGCCGCCTCGCCGAGATTGGCCACCATCATTGAGTGCTGGTTGCTGCCCGGGGCTTCGAGGAAGAGGCGCCGCAGCAGCGGCTGGCCGGGCTGGGCCAGCTGGATCAGGCGCATCGGCGAGACCTGGCTCAGGAAGGATTCAAAAATCGGCATCGACCCGACCGCCGCCACCGCCGCCAGGCCGCCCGTCAGTCCGCTGTAAAGAGCGTTCTGTCCGACGGTGAAGATCCCGTGTTTCTGCAGCATGCCGTAGAGTGCCGCCGCACCGGCGCCGGACAGAGCCGCCGCCACGATCAGGCGGGCCTGGCTGTCCTTTTTATGATAGGACGAGGCGAGCAGGGCCATGACGATCGTCGACGCCGTGTGCACGAAAAGCGCTGAGGGATCCTGATAGCACAGCGGCAGGATCGCAAGCATCGTCAGGATCGAGAGGCCGACGCTGATGCGCAGGCCGAAATACACCCCCAGAATGATCGCGACGTAGCTGATCGGGACAGCCAGCACGGAAAAGCGCGCGGTCCAGGAGGAGAGCAGGATCGTCAGCATCATCGTGATCAGGATGGCGAGCTCGTCACCGCCGGAGAGTTTGCGCTCGGGCGTGCGGGCGTAGTTGATGTAAAAAATGGTGAGGACCATGACAAAGAGCAGCAGCGTCGTGATGGCGAGCAGATGGCGCCAGTCCGTCTCGTTGCTCTCGATGAGATCGAGATACTCGAGACGCTCCATAATTTCCGGTGTAATTGTCTCTCCGACACTGACGATGCGGGTGCCCTGGGGAATCATGACGGGGCTCTCGAGGGCGCGGTTGTACTCGGCCTCGCGGGCGGCCTCGCTCGCCGCCGCATCATAGACCAGATTGGGTTCGAGAAAGAGCGTCAGCAGCCGCCCGACGAGAGAGAATTCGCTGCGGTAGAACTCGACGGACTGCACGAGCTCGCTGCCGCGCGTGGCAATGGCGCTCGCGAGACTGGTGGTATCATGCCCCTCATCCATGATCTGCTTTGCGATGTCCTCGGTCTGGTGACGGATGCTGGCAAAGATCGAGCCGTTGAGACCGACGAGAATGGCGGCGTCGTCCCGTTCGATCAGGGCATTGAGCCGGTGGCGGCTGTCATCCTGCAGCCGTTCGGCCGCCCTGTTGAGCTGTGTCTGACTGAAAAAAAGGGCGGTGTCGTCGGCATTCGGAGTCGCCGGTTCCCTGATTTCGACGGTCCCGGCCGCTTCCTGGGCACTGATACCCCCTCCGGCCGTGCCCGGCCGGGTCACGGAAGGCTCCGTTTCTGCCTCTGTCGACGGCAGCGTCGTCTCCGCCGTCGTCGCACGCGGCACCTGGTCGATGATCTGCCGCGTCTCGTCAACCAGATCCTGGCGGATCTCCGCAGCTATGTCGAAGAAGGATGAGAGCCGCTCCAGGGCCGCTTCCGAGATCTCGCCCGAGCGGTTCAGCACGCGCGCGGTGCGGGCGGCGGCGAGGCGGGCCCGCTGCTCGGTGGCGGTGACGTCCGGCAGTTCCTTCTGGGCCGCGATGTCAACCAGCGAGACCTGGCCAAGCTCCAGGACGTAGCGGCGCGGCCGGCTGTTGACATAGACGAAGCCGAGCGAAATCAGGTAGGCCAGCAGCAGCACCGCCAGTTTGACGACAATGGATGGTTTTCGTTCCGTCACCTGTTTGTCCTGTGCTTTTCATATGCCTCGTAGGCGCGGATTACGCGCTGTACGAGGTCGTTGCGAACCACATCGCGGTCGGTCAGGTCGACAAAGGCGATGCCCTCGACATGCTGCAGGATGCGGCGCACTTCCTTCAGGCCGCTGCGCTTGTCCCGGGGCAGGTCGATCTGGGTGATGTCGCCGGTGACGACGGCACGCGAGTGGTAGCCGATGCGGGTGAGAAACATCTTCATCTGTTCCGGTGTCGTATTCTGGGCCTCGTCGAGAATGATGAAGCTCGAGTCGAGCGTGCGGCCGCGCATGTAGGCCAGCGGCGAGACCTCGATGGCGCCACGCTCGACCTGCAGCTGATAGGTTTCCGGCCCCATCAGCTCGAACAGGGCGTCATAGAGCGGACGCATGTAGGGGTCGACCTTCGTCTGCAGGTCGCCCGGCAGAAAGCCCAGCTTCTCTCCCGCCTCCACCGCCGGACGCGTCAGAATGATGCGTTCGTATTCGCCGGCGCGGAAGGCGGCGACGGCCAGGGCGACGGCGAGGAAAGTCTTCCCTGTACCCGCCGGGCCGATGGCGAAGGTCACGTCGTGTTTGCGGATGGCCTCGACATAGCGGGCCTGTCCGTTGGTCTTTGAACGTATCGGCCTGCCCTTCGCGGTCACGCAGACGGCGTCGGGGGCATAGGACATGACCTGGGCGAAGGCGCCCTCGCCGGCCTGCTCGCCGAGATAGGCGACCGTCTGTTCGGATATCTCCTGGCCTTCGCGGCTCAGGGCCAGCAGCTTGTTGACCACGATGCCGGCCGCCTCGACGTTGTGCTCGTTATGGCCATGGATGACGAGACCGTCCGCTCCCGGCTCGATGCTGACGTCCAGCTGGCGTTCGAGACGCTGGATGCGATGGTTGACGGAGCCGAGGACATCGACGAGCTGGCCGGTGTGCTCGACGGGGATCACTTTCTGCATGACAGACTGTTTACGACCTGCTTTCATTTATGCCCAAAACATGCTTTCTATCTGGAACTCCTCTCCATGTATTATAGCGAAGGGAGGTCGGAACCGTCTCTAGTCATCGGCCGTCAGCAGCCCGAAACGGTAGGCGGGACTTTCCTTCCCCAGAGCGGGCAGCTGCACCGTCTCCACCTTCTCCAGGCTGACACCGATGCCCTTGACCAGCAGATTGGAGACATAGGATCCCAGCAGGCTGTAGGTCGAGGCAATCTGCTCGGGATCGCCGATGACACGGATGGTATAGATGCCGTCGCTCGCGCTGACGATGTTGCCGTTGATGACGATCTGCTGATCCGGGAAGGAACCCGTCGTCAGAATTTCGGACATCGCCACCAGCCGTTCGCCGTTGATGGCGATTCCCTGGGCGTTGCCGGCCCGCAGGAAGTTGACGAAGGTCAGCAGGTGGTTATGGTCGACCTTGGCATTTTTGCCGTCGACGATGGTGATATGGGCACCCGGGCCCTCGACGGCGACCAGGCCGGCGAATATTTCGAGCTGGCGGTTCTCGGCCATGACCTGATTCAGCGCGACGTTGTCACCCTCCTGTTCGCCCTGCAGGGCGCGGAGATTGTCGCGCAGACGGTTATTTTGTTCGGCGAGCTCGGCGTTGGCCAGCTGCAGATCGATGACGAAGTCGCGCAGCTCGTCAGCTGAGGCGGTATCGGCAACCTTCGCCCGCGAGGCCTCGCTGACGTTTTTGAACTGCAGGGCGACCAGCACACCGATAACGATGCACAGCAGCAGGATAACCAGGCGTGCGGGACGGCTCTGACGCTTCATGGCTGACTCCTCTCTACCATCAGGTCGGTAACGGTACGGATATAGGTCTCGTCGCGGAAGGCGGGGATGACGAGATCGTCGGCGACGTGGTAATGGATCTCCTTCCCGCGCAGCTGGAGATAGAGCAGGCGCTCGTTCGCGTCGAGGGCGGCGAGCAGCCGCTCGGGATCGCCGGTCGCCGTGATGACAAAGGGAGCGGCCTGGAGGTTGCGGTTGACGAGAATGGTGGGACCGTTGCAGATCAGCTTCGAGCTCGAGATGAGACGCTCGCCGTTGACGGCAATGGCCGTGGCACCGGCCGACTTCAGCAGGTTGACGGCGTCCTGGATGTCCCGCTCATGTATCAGATCCTCGGAGCGCCCGCTGCCCTGTTCAACGCCGCTGGCATCGCCCATGACGAGGCGGATGCCGGGACCCCGGACCTCCGTCGCCTGGGCGAGGCGGCGGTTACGGGCGAGATCCTCGAGCTCCTGCTGCCCCTCGGCCCCGGCAAAGGCCGACATTTCCAGCAGACGCGTCACGAGCTCATCGCGCTGGCGCCGCAGATC
Source organism: Bacillota bacterium (assembly GCA_030057555.1). GTDB lineage: Bacteria > Bacillota > Clostridia > Saccharofermentanales > Fastidiosipilaceae > JAEZYR01. The sequence continues at coordinate 151,884 of JASGUU010000044.1, forward strand.
CTCTGCTTCCAGTTCGAGGCGCTGGTGCTGAGCCTGCTGCTCGTCGAGCAGACTCTGCAGTTCGCTGAGTTCATCTACGGCAGCCGAAATCTGATGACGTTCCAGGGCCAGGCCCCGGGTCGTGCTGACAAAGACGGTCAGCAGCACGATGGCGAGAGTGAGCACGAGAACGACATGCGCGCCTCGGCGGCTCTCGAAAAACTCCTGGCAGCGGCGGGCGCCATCCCGCAGACGGCGCAGCGGGACCCGCAGAGAACGGAGGAGATCGAAAGGCGTTTTCATGGCTGACCGGCTTCCGCGAGGGCCGCCTGCGCCTGCCGGAAGCGTTCCGGCGGCGGCACGCTGATATCGAGGCGTTCGCCGCTCACCGGATGGGTCAGGACGAGTCTCGCCGCATGCAGAAACTGGCCCTCTCCGGGCAGCGGCGGCAGTCCCGCCGCCCGCTCCGCCCGGCGCGAGCCGTAGATCGGGTCGCCAAGAACCGCATGGCCGATGTGGGCCATATGGACGCGTATCTGGTGGGTGCGTCCGGTTTCGAGCTCCACACTCAAATGGCTCGCCTGGGCATAGCTGGACAGCACGCGAAAGTGCGTAACCGAAGGCCTGCCGTCCGCCCGCACCGCCTGTTTCTGGCGGTTCTGTGGGTCGCGGCCGAGCGGCGCCGCGATCGTGCCGCTGCCCTCGTCGAAACGGCCAAGGACCAGAGCCTCATAGCCGCGGTGGATCTCGCGGCGGGCGAGGGCGGCCGCGAGACGGCGGTGCACCCTGTCATCTCGGGCCACCAAGAGCAGGCCCGTGGTGTCGCGGTCGAGGCGATGGACGATGCCGGGACGCCCGTGCTCTCCGAGCCTTGAGAGCCTGTCGCCATAGTGATAGAGGAGGGCGTTCACGAGGGTCCCCCCGGCATGTCCGGGAGCGGGATGGACGACCATCCCGGCGGGCTTGTTGACAACGAGCAGCCACTCGTCCTCGTAGCGGATGTCCAGGGCGAGGTTTTCGGCTTCCGGCTCGAGCTCGAGCGGCCGCGGTGCCAGCACCGCCAGATCGACGGCGACCCGGGTTCCCGGCGCCAGCCGCTCGGACGCCTTCAGCCGCCGCCCGCCTGCCGTCACGGCACCGGCGGCAAAAAGCGGGGCCAGTTCGCTGCGTGAACGCTCCGGTATCAGGCGTGCGAGGACACGGTCGATGCGCTCCTCACGGTCAACGGTGATCGTGGTCAGGCTCATGACGGGCTCCCTGGTGCTCTTTCCATTCCGCACGAATCAGGATGAAAACGAGAACGAACATGCCTGTAACGAGCAGGCTGTCGGCGATATTAAAGGTGGGGAAGCGATAGCTGCCGAAGTGCGTATCGATAAAGTCGACAACGTAACCATGGGCGACGCGGTCGATGAGATTGCCGATGGTGCCCGAGAGAATGAGCGCGAGGGCCACACGGCGCGGGCGTGCCGTCTCGCGGCGCAGCCAGACGGCAAAGAGGATGGCGGCCAGAACGGAAATGAGCGAGAGCAGATAAATGCCCCAGTCCTGGCCGGCGAAAAGCGACCAGGCGGCGCCCCGGTTTTCACCGTAGGTCAGATAGAGAAAGTGCGGGATCAGCTCGATCTGCCGGCCGTCGGCGAGAGTGGCGGCGGCCAGGCGCTTTGTCAGCTGATCGAGCACTATTCCGGCGACAACGATGATCCAGACCATGTCCAGTTCTCCTCAATCAGGGCATAGGGCCGGTAGCAGTTACGTGGCTGGGGACCCTGCAGGCGGTCACCGAGGATCACGCCCTCGTAGAGAAAGCCAATGCTGCTGAAAGGTCCCTCCGCCTCACAGGCGGCGACCAGTTCGCGCCAGGCAGGGTCGGCGAAGGGCTCGAGCACCCCCGCAGGCAGGCGGTAGCGCCGCAGAGCGGCGAGAGACTCCGTCCAGTCGCTCGGGGCCGCCTGCGACCACTCATAGCCGGGTTCCGGCCCGTGGCCGCTCCCGGGGGCATAAAGCCAGAGCGGGTCGGGAATGTGCCCGAGTTCGCACGAGGCGAGACAGAGGTCGTAGGCTTGATCGGCTATGGCATTGTCATAGGTCTCCGCGCCGAGACCCGCGACCTCGATCCGGATGCCCACCGTCTCCAGCCGCCGGGCGAGGGCTTCGGCCAGTGTTTCATCAAAGTCCCCATGGCGAAAAATCAGACGCAGCGGAGCGGCCTCGGGATCGGGTGTCCAGCCCGCAGCGTCCTTCAGGGAGCTGCCCGCAAAGAGCTGCGTCGCGGCCGGCCAGACCGAGGCAAAGGTCGGCACAAACGGCAGGGCGAAGGTCGCCAGCAGCGGCTGCGGCTCCCAGGCCGTCTGGGCCCGGCCGGCGCGGCTCGTGCGCCCGGAACTGAGATCGGTCAGCTCCGCCTTTACCGCACGGAAGAGATCGGCGTTGGCCAGAGCCCTCCCCTCCCCGGCCTGATAGTGGACATAGAAGTAGCGCTCACAGGGGAAGCGGCTGATCGAGAGAGCACCGGAGCGGTGCATCCGTGCGTATCCCTCCTGGTCAAGCGCCAGCAGGTCCGCCTCATCGTCGAGCATGGCGCGGCTCGCGTCGGCGATATCACGATAGAAACGGATTCGGATGCGCGGAACTAGATAGTCGGCGCTGCCGGGATAGGCGGGGTTGCGTTCGAGAACGAGTCCCTCTTCCCGGCTCAGCCCCGTCGCCCGGTAGGGACCCGAGGACGGCGGAAAGCTGCTGCGGTCCCCCGCGAGCCAGCCCGCCTTCAGGACCGGGAAGGTCAGGGCATAGACGAGGTAGGGATCGGGACGGCTGAGGCTGATCTCGACGCGGTACTGGTCGAGGCTCGCGATGCGTCTGACCCTGTCGAGACCGGCGTACCAGGGTGAGGCGGGCTGGCGCAGGATAGCCTCGAGCGTGGCGACGACATCGGCCGCCGTGATCTCATCGTCGGAATCCTGCCAGCGCTGCCCGGGGCGCAGACTGAGAACGAGACTGGTCTGGCTGTCCGTCCAGGCGGCTGTTTCAACCATTCCGAAGGTCAGTGCGCCGTTCGCGGTCCAGGTAAACAGTGAATCATGCAGCAGGGGCAGGATCTGGCGGTAGCGCCTGTCCCTCACCTCAAGAGGATAATAGCTGTCGGGTTCGGGCAGCAGCATGCGCAGTTCCCCGGAAACGGGAGCTTCCTCGGGAAAGGTCGGAACCGCATATTCCTGAGCGGTGCCAGAAGCCTCCCGGGCTTCCGGATCCGTGGTGCTGCCGTCCGATTCCGGAGGCGGCGAAAAACAGCCTCCCGTCAGCACAACGAGGAGGATCAGGATGCAGCAGAACGCCCGACGGGGCGGGCCGGCTATAGAGGGAATAAAGATCATAGGGGCATGGTACCACGTCAGCCCCGCCCTTAGAAACATGAGAAAACCCCCGCTGTCCCTGTCATCACAGGTACAGCGGGGGTTCTTCCTCACTTTGCCGCACGGGCGGCGGCGTGCTCAGCGGGCGTAGTCCGAGACACGCGTCTCGCGAATCATGTTGACCTTGATCTGACCCGGATAGTTGAGCTCCTCCTCTATCTGGCGGCAGATCTCACGGGCGGTCAGGACCATGTCATCCTCGCTCATGCGCTCCGGTTCCACCATCACGCGGATCTCGCGTCCGGCCTGAATGGCATAGGACTTCTCGACGCCGGGGTAGGAGTTCGCAATCTCTTCGAGACGCTGGATGCGCTTGATATACGTCTCCATGTTTTCGCGGCGGGCCCCAGGCCTGGCAGCGGAAAGCGCGTCGGCAGCGGCAACCAGAATGGAGACCAGCGAGTTCGGCTCCGTATCGCCGTGATGTGAACTGATCGCGTTGACGACGGTGGCGGATTCCTTGTACTTTCTGGCGAGAGCGGCGCCCAGCTGAACGTGAGTCCCCTCCTGCTCGAAGTCAACGGCCTTCCCGATGTCATGCAGCAGACCGGCACGGCGCGCCATCTGCCCGTCGAGCCCCAGCTCCTCGGCCATCATCCCGGCCAGCATGCTGACCTCGATCGAGTGCTGCAGGTTGTTCTGGCCGTAGCTGGTGCGGTAGCGCAGCCGGCCGAGCGTCTTGACCAGTTCCGGATGGAGACCGATGACGCCGGTCTCGTAGCAGGCCTTCTCGCCTTCTTCCTTGATCCTGGCATCGATCTCGCGGCCGGCCTTTGCCGTCATCTCCTCGATTCTGGTGGGATGAATGCGGCCGTCCTGGATCAGCTTCTCCATGGTCAGCCGGGCGATTTCCCGGCGGATCGGGTCAAAGCTCGAGAGAACCACGGCCTCGGGTGTATCGTCAATGATGACGTTGACGCCGGTGATGGTCTCGATCGCACGGATATTCCGGCCCTCGCGGCCGATGATGCGACCCTTCATCTCGTCATTCGGCAGATGGACGACGGAGACGGTGTTCTCCGAAACATAATCCGAGGCATAGCGCTGAATCGTAGTCACCACGATCTCACGCGCCTTCTGTTCGGCGGTTTCACGGGCCTCATCCTCGAGCTGGCGCAGACGGCCGGCAACCTCATGGCGATAGGTCTGTTCGGCGGCATCGAGAACCTGCTGACGGGCCTCCTCGAGACTGAGCGAGGCGATGCGCTCGAGTTCCGTCAGTTTGGCGGATTCGAGTTCCTCGGCCCGGACCAGCTTCGCCTCGGCATCCGAGAGACGTTCACGGGCCTCCTCATTCTGGCGCTCGACCGTTTCCGACTTTCGCTCCAGAGCCTCCTCGCGCTGTTCGAGACGACTGCGTTCGCGGCCCAGTTCCGAGCGTCGCTCACGGAGCTCACGTTCCAGTTCACTGCGCACCTGTCGGGCATCTTCCTTCACTTCCAGCAGGCGTTCGCGCTTCGTCTGCTCACCGTCACGGCGGGCACGTGTCAGCACCTCACGTGCTTCTTCACGCTGGCGCTCGAGTTCGGCTTCAGCCAGGCGGCGGCGCTGGTTAAGTCCCATGCGATTGTAGAGCCAGTTTCCCAGAATGCCGAGAACCAGGCCTGCAAGCGCAGCAATTCCAATGTGTAGCCAGTTAATGGCAATCACCTCCAATATTCAATTGTCAAGGTACGGTATGATCCGTCATCCGCTCCGCGTGAACGGATGATAGCGATTTAACCTTGCGCTCAAATTGCTATGCGAAGTAGTATAGCACAGCTTATTAAGGAGAATTAACTTGACACTACACTGGATTGTCGCTCCCGGACAGGAGGGAAAACGTGCCGCGGACGTGCTGTCCCAGGGGCCCGGCGTCTCCGGCACCCTGATAAAAAAGGTGCGCCTCTACGGCCGCCTGACCTGCAACGGCAGGGACTGGCGCATGATTGATCCGGTCCGGGCGGGAGATGAGCTTTGTGTACAATATGACGCTCCGGAGGAACTCGCCGCCGACGTCAGGCTGGTCCCGACAGCGGGCATCGAAATCATCTGGCAGGATCAGGATCTCGCAGTCGTCATGAAACCTCCGGCTCTGACCACCCATAGAGGACCCTTCGGACACGAAAGCGGTCTGACGGACAAACTCGCCGCGGCCGTGGGCGGCAGCGGGGGCGGCCTGCACCCTGTCGGCCGCCTCGACCGCGACACCTCGGGGCTGCTCGTGCTCGCCCGCCATCCCCATGCCCACCACCGGCTGACGGACGGCATCCGTGAGAAGGACTATCTCGCTCTGGTCCACGGCAGCCCGCCGGCTGACTCGGGCCTCATCAGTCTGCCCATCGCGCGGCTGGCCGATTCGCTTATCGAGCGGCGGGTGGCAGTGCATGGCCGGACGGCCGTGACGGTCTGGCGCCGCCTCGCCGGCTTCACGTCCCCTCAAAGTCATGGCAAAGAACTGAGCTGGCTCGCCGTCCGCCTGCTGACCGGGCGCACCCATCAGATCCGCGTGCACTTCAGCGCCATCGGCTGTCCCCTGGTCGGCGACAGTCTCTACGGCCACCGCGGGACGGCCTGGGATGCGAGCGATGCGGCGCTGGGGCGCCAGGCTCTGCATGCGGCGAGGCTCATCCTCCGCCATCCCCGCGACGGGCAGGAACGGGTCTTCACGGCGGCGCTGCCGGACGACCTCCGCCCCTTCGCGACGGCAGAAGCGGGTGAAGCGCTGGAGGCCTGGTATCAATCAGCTGTACAGCAGGATTGAGGAATCTGGACAACCGGAACAGGCGGTCAGGACTGCATATGTCCTGATTAATGGTGCAAATATGAACCGGTATATCAGCCCGCCTCTCGCGCTGATCCTCGAATTCTTCAACGTCCTGTATGAGCCGGATCAGCGGAGAGAATGTCAGGGGTGTCGATATGTTGACCGCATCTGCCGTCTTTCGATCAATGAAAACGCCGGAGATCAAGCAGCTGTGATTCAGGTCCTCCATTCCTATGGCAGGCATACGGCTTTTCGTCGGGTCCGAAATCGTATATTTGTGCCGGGTTTTCGCAGCACCCGCGGCTCTTATCCCTCCATCCCTGGCCAATTGCCATTTTCTATTTCTGCTCATGAACATAGGGATCCGTAGCACTATTCTGAGGAAGCCACTCTAATCTAAGCAACGAGGCAAATTGCTGCACCGCGCTTTCAAAAGCATAGAATGGAGCTGACAAGACAGACCATGACAAGGCAAGCTGTAACTCTGACTCTCCCAGAAGACGACTCAGGTCATCCGGCTCAAAGCCCATTGTCTAGTCCTGGGAGACATTGAACGTTAAGAACGTTCGCCCAATATTGCCCATCAACGTATAATCGAAACGCTGAAGGAGTTTCATGGTGTTTATGCGATGCTGAGGGTTGCTGTACGAAAGCGATTTCGCATTTCGTCACGTATCTGCCAGCCATAGCCGTCTGAGATCCACCGAAAACCGGAGCGCGAAAAAAAGAATAAAAGATCTCTCAGGATCTTTCGCAGTTTCATCACCAGAAATACCAGGTGAATCCGGGTCTCGCTCGTCTTCTGCAGCCTGGTCATGACCAGGCCCGGACTGAAGCGATGCCTGCCTTCAGCGAATTTGCCTTCAATTGCATCGCGCTCACCGGATTCCGCGCGCTCCAATCGCATCTGTTCGTCTCGCACTGCCCTGTCTATGGGAGGTCGACCCGGAGGCCGTCCGTTCAGGTGAATCCCCTGTGCTTAGCAGTACTCGAGATTCTGTCTTGTGCGGTAGATCCTGTCTGCGAGGATTCGTTCAGGGAAGCAGCCATTGCGTTTTTTCTGCTGCGGCTTCCTTCACCAGGTCCTGTGACTCGTTATAGGCATCCCAGGACAGAGTCATTACGTCCACGAAGCCTTCCACAACAGTGCAGAGCTGACGATGCGATCATCACAGCGCCGGCTTTTACGGTCATACATCGTCTGCTGCTGTTTATAAAGACAGGTGATGGTATCAAGATACCGAAGTTCCTGCTCGCTTAGCGTGACCGGGGAATCCTGCTGCATCAAAGAAACAAGGTGTAGATCTCTGGCCACATACTGCAGCTGCCTGCGCAGGGCAGCTCGAATCTGTTTCTTCGTTGGACGACGCTTGCGCTTGAAGCGATTGTATTCCCTGTTGGCTTTCTGATGATCATTGCGTGCTTTCTCTGCGACCTACCCTACCTGAAGCGTGTCCATCATGGCTTCAAGCTTTGACGTGCCTCGTGTAAGAGACGGAGATCCGTTGGATACTGGATGTCCTGAGGAGCAGGGGCTTGCATCCAGAATCAGTGTGCCACGGTTCTTCTGCTCACTGTCTGCCTCTGCCAAATGTCTCTCGTTGGAAGATATACCGCTGTCTCCGTCCCCGTCTTCATCGCCATCGTCGCCATCTTCGTCATCTGAAGAAGCTCTCGCTGCATCAACAATCTACTGATTCACCTGGGCGATCACGTCATCAGGAAAGCGTTTCCGGAAGCGGGCCAACGGGGAGGCGTCAAGAGACAGATCATACCGGTACTCCGAGCAGCCAAAAAAGTACTGGATGTATGGGTTCTCCCAGATCATCTCCACTGTGTTCCGATCTGAAAGCTGCAGCTGCTCTTTGACAATCAGGCAGCCAAGTGCCAGACGGACGGATTTTGCACGTTCGCCTCGATTGCTCTTGAGGTTCTTTCGATACGCCTTCTCCGCAAGCGACCAGGGAATGATCCGGGCCAGCTTGACCCAGCGATTGTCGGCATCCAGAGCCAGGGGGCTGAACAGACGTGGATCATCATGGAAAGCGACTTGGCGACTGTCATGCGCGTACATGGCAACCTCTCCATCTTCAAGGTGCAAAGGTTTCAACCCTTTTTCGTTATTTCTCGTGCACCTGTTATACCGCCAACACACCTCATACGCCCTGATATCAGGACTTTCGGGACTCCTCAGCAAGCCCTAGGCATGGTAATTGAAGGCACTACTAAGCTGGGGACTATAAGGCGTTGGACGAATGCTCTCGTTGGCATTCCTGCTCCTCCAAAAGCAATCAGCGTCATCGCGCGGAGGTTGAAATGGCGTTACGAAGGATTTCTCCAATCTCAAACCAGTAGCTTTCCTTTACCAGTGGTTCAAGGCAGCACAAAGCGATCTGTATAAATCGATTTAGAGAAGCAAATAGCGAAAAGCATGCAGTGATCTGAGATAAGGGCGACTACCGGAATCGCCACTATCATAGAGGAAAACAGGCAGAAACCACACCGATACCAGCCAGCTTATACCGAGCCAGAGTACAGCGACTCCAAGAGTAAAACATTGTTCTTTCCTGCGACTTTGAAACCATAAAATCAGGGGGAGAGGAATAAACAAATCCAGAGATACAAGCAAATGCTCTGTGCGTATTTCACTTGTAATAGTTGATAATTGTTACAGTTTAAAAATAGAGAGTGGCTGGTGACATACAACCATCACTTGTACTGTCATCAGCCACTGGTGTTACCGGAAAGAACAGTCCGGATTATTGATCAAAGGGCAAGACCCCTGTCTATTATGGACTCAGAGTCCTGCCCCAGCATCATCCACTAATCGAACGAGAGTGGTTTATTTCACGGATATGTTAACCGCACTTGTTACCACTGTCCCGCTCGCGTCTTTGATCGCAACACAGACTTGATAGGCATCCGATGTCGTAGGTATCCAGCTGAAAGTGTTACCTGGCGCATAATCGCGCAGGATCACCCTGGCCCCATTGGAGTGAACAACATAGAACTGATACTGATACGGCGCTGAGCCCCCTTCTCCTCTGGCTGCCAGCGCTATTGTTTCGCCTGTTGTGTATTCCGGCTTGGTACCTGCCCGGAAGACTGCAACCTCCAACGTCTCAACCAGTGGATTAACTGTAACGGTCTTTTCCTGATTGACAGTCTGCCCGGCAGCGTCCTTAATATTTACACCTGCAAGGTACGTATCAGGAGTCCTGGGCGTCCAGTTGAAAGTGTTACTAAGCGCATAATCGCGCAGGATCACCCTGGCCCCATTGGAGCGAATAACATAGAACTGATACTGATACGGCGCTGTGCCTCCTTCTCCTCTGGCTGCCATAGCTACTGTTTCGCCTGCCGTGTATTCCGACTTGGTACCTGTCCGGAAGACTGCAACCTCAAGCGTCTCAACCAGTGGATTAACTGTAACAGTCTTTTCCTGATTGACAGTCTGCCCGGCAGCGTCCTTAATATTTACACCTACCTGGTACGTATCAGGAGTCCTGGGGGTCCAGTTGTAAGTGTTACCAAGCGCATAATCGCGCAGGATCACCCTGGCCTCATTTGAGCGAATAACATAGAACTGATACTGATACGGCGCTGTGCCCCCTTCTCCTCTGGCTGCCAGAGCTACTGTTTCGCCTGCCGTGTATTCCGACTTGGTACCTGCCCGGAAGACTGCAACCTCAAGCGTCTCAACCAGTGGCTGATTAACTGTAACGGTCTTTTCCTGATTGACAGTCTGTCCGGCGGCGTCTTCAACATTAACACCTACCTGGTACGTATCAGGAGTCCTGGGAGTCCAGTTGTAAGTGTTGCCAAGCGCATAATCGCGCAGGATTACCCTCGCCCCATTGGAGCGAACAACATAGAACTGATACTGATACGGCGCTGTGCCCCCTTCTCCTCTGGCTGCCAGCGCTATTGTTTCGCCTGCCGTGTATTCCGACTTGGTACCTGCCCGGAAGACTGCAACCTCAAGCGTCTCAACCAGAGGCTGATTAACTGTAACGGTCTTCTCCTGATTGACAGTCTGCCCGGCGGCGTCTTCAACATTAACACCTACCTGGTACGTATCAGGAGTCCCAGGCGTCCAGTTGTAAGTGTTACCAAGCTCATAATCGCGCAGGATCACCCTGGCCCCATTGGAGCGAACAACATAGAACTGATAGCGATAGGGTGCCTCGCCGCCCTCAGCTCGTGCAGCCAGCGCTATTGTTTCGCCTGCCGTGTATTCCGACTTGGTACCTGCCCGGAAGACTGCAATGGAACACGGATTGACCGGCCCCTCCAGCACGATGGTTCGCTCTTCTGTGACGACCTCACCCTCGGAATTCCTAACTCTGACGCCTACAGTGTATGTGTCTGGTGTGTAGGGTTTCCACGAGAAGCTGTTCGCCTCATCGTAGCTTCTGATGGTAAACGTGTTTCCATTGGAGCGAATGCCGTAGAACTCGTATTCAAACGCCTCACCACCAAAAGCATCGGCCTCCAGCTCGATCGTGTCGCCCTGAACATATACAGAATTGTCTGCCGGCTGGAAATACATGATTTCCAGCGGATACGCGACCCAGATCGCAGTAAGTACAGTATCCTCATTCACGACGAAATTTGAGTAAAGCGGATACTCTACGCCTGATGTCTCCTCCCGCCAGCCGGAAAGAATATACCCTCCTCTTGCGACGTAGTACGGATCTGGAGTCCAATAATTGAACCCAGGCGGAAGCTGATACGTCATCGGAACTTCCCCCCACCAGTACCCGCCGGCCAGATCAATGGATACTGTGACAGGCTCTCCCCAGATTGCTGTGAAAAGCATGTCTTCATAAACATCAGTGCTTTGTCCAGGCGAATATTCTACGTTTGAAGCATCCAGCCAGCCGTAAAGGACATAGCCCTCTTTTAAAGCTCTGTCCCACCACGGCAGGGTAAATCCTTGCCCCGGCGCAACCTGTTTTGTCATGTCACCATATGTCCATTCCCCGCCGGCCAGATCATAAGATACGGTGACAGGCTCTACCCAAATCGCGGTGAAAAGTATGTCTTCATGAACTTCAATCGAATCGTAAGGCTGATGATCTATGCCATAACTGTCTCTCCAAACGCTAAGTACATAACCCTCTTTTGCAATCGAATCCCGGAAAGGTATCGTGTATTCAGATCCTTTGGGCAAATCTATCGCTTTAGAGCCATACACCCATTCCCCGCCGGCTAGATCAAAAGATACGGTGACAGACTCTACCCAAATCGCGGTGAAAAGCATGTCTTCATGAACTTCAATCCATTGGCCAGGCGAATATTCTTCGTTTGAAGCATCCAGCCAGCCGGAAAAGAAATACCCTTCTCTTCTAACCCTGTCTTCATCTGGCAGCCAAATCTCTGCCCCCTGCGCATGCTGACCTGTGTGATCAGAATATGTCCATTCTCCACCGGCCAGATCAAAAGATACGGTGACAGCTTCTACCCAGATCGCGGTGAAAAGCATGTCTTCATGGACGTCAATCCATTGGCCAGGCGAATATTCTTCGTTTGAAGCATCCAGCCAGCCAGAAAGGATATACCCCTCTCTTCTAACGGTGCCTTTACCTGGCAGCCAAAATTCTGCCCCCAGCGCAAGCTGCTCTGTGTAATTATAATCTGTCCATTCTCCACCTGCCAGATCAAAAGATACGGTGACAGGTTCTACCCAGATCGCGGTGAAAAGCATGTCTTCATGAACTTCAATCCATTGGCCAGGCGAATATTCTACGTTTGAAGCATCCAGCCAACCGGAAAGGACATAGCCCTCTTTTGAAACTCCGTCCCTACCTGGCAGGGAGTAGTCTCCTTTTGCAATAACAGTTGTCAGGTCCTCATAGATCCATTCGCCACCGACCAGATCAAAAGATACGGTGACAGGTTCTACCCAGATCGCGGTGAAAAGCATGTCTTCATTAACTCGAATCCCTTTGCCAGGCGAATATATCTCGTTCGAAGCATCCAGCCAGCCGGAAAGGATGTACCCCTCTCTTCTAACGGCGTATTCAGATGGCAGAAGCCAATTTGCCCCCGGCGCAAACTGCTCTGTCATGTCACCATATGTCCATTCCCCGCCGGCCAGATCAAAAGATACGGTGACAGGTTCTACCCAGATCGCGGTGAAAAGCATGTCTTCATGAACTTCAATTCTTTCGCCAGGCGAATATATCTCGTTTGAAGCATCCAGCCAGCCGGAAATGATGTACCCCTCTCTTCTAACGTCGGATTTAGATGGCAGCCAATACTCTGCTCCCGGCGCAAGCTGCTCTGACTGATCACCATAATCTGGATTCCATTCCCCGCCGGCCAGATTATAAGATATGGTGACAGGTTCTACCCAAATCGCGGTGAAAAGCATGTCTTCATGAACTTCAATCCATTGGCCAGGCCAATACATCTCGTTAGAAGCATCCAGCCAGCCGGAAATGATGTACCCCTCTCTTCTAACCCTGGATTCATATGGCAGCTGATACTCTTCTCCCGGCGCAACCTGCTCTGTCCAGTCACCACCTGTCCATTCTCCACCGGCCAGATCAAAAGATACGGTGACAGGTTCTACCCAGATCGCGGTGAAAAGCATGTCTTCATGAACTTCAATCACTTGGCCAGGCGAATATATCTCGTTCGAAGCATCCAGCCAGCCGGAAAGGATATACCCCTCTCTTCTAACGTAGGATTTATATGGCAGCTGATAATATGCTCCCGGCGCAAACTGCTCTGTCTCGTCACCAAATATCCATTCCCCACCTGCCAGATCAAAAGATACGGTGACAGCTTCTACCCAGATAGCGGTGAAAAGCATGTCTTCATGAACTTCAATCGATTGGCCAGGCGAATATATCTCGTTCGAAGCATCCAGCCAGCCGGAAATGACATACCCCTCTCTTCTAACGTCGGATTTTGATGGCAGCCAAAATTCTGCCCCCAGCGCATGCTGCCCTGTGTGATCATAATATGTCCATTCTCCGCCGGCCAGATCAAAAGATACGGTGACAGGTTCTACCCAGATCGCCGTAAAAACAACATCCTCATACACGTCGACCCCTTCATAAGGCTGATACTCTACGCCATAGCTGTCTCGCCAAGCGCGAAGTGCATAGCCCTCTTTTGAAACAGCGTACCTACCAGGCAGAAAAACGCATTGTCCGGGCAGCACAGAAATCGTCGGGTTGTAATCAGGATCCCAAACTCCTCCAGCAGTGTCATATGTAATCGTGACAGATTCTGTATTGTTAGCGGTACGTATAGCATTCTCATTCACTGCAATACTTTCGCCGGGCTGATACTCTGTTTCCGTGTTATCGGCCAAACTGTCCGGCGAATAAGCTTCTCTGTGGTCGCTTTCGGCATCCTCGAGGCAGTTTACGGAACCCTCGAAAAGCTCACCGGACGGATCTCCAGTCTCCGGGTTTAATTCGCCACCGTATCCATCAAAGCTTGGGGCTGCATCGTTCTCCGCTTGGGGCTCCGACTGACTTTCAGAAGGATATGCTGTATCAGTCGGCTCCGGCTCTGTTGGAGCAGGCTCCTCTGTCTGCTCAATCGTCTCGGTGCTTTCTAATACTGGTATGCTTTCCGTCGGTTCAAATGACGGTGTTTCCGAGCATCCGGATTCAACAGGCATGTTCTCGGCAATGCCATGAGTGCCTGCTTCGTCAACAGACACGACATCAGAAATCGGGGATTCAATTGCTTCCTGAGAGTCTGGCTCCCCCCAAGTTTCCCCGGAAATGTCATCATTCACAGCAGGCCTTTCAAAGGCTCTCACTTCCGCACCTGCACCATGCACGGTCAAGTTGCCGACCAGTACAGCCAGTACTAGCAGACAAGCAGTTGTCTTTTTCAACATAATCCTCTTCATACAGTTCCCCTCTCTGAATCCCTTCATGTCCTCATGGATGCATAACTATATTTCTCTCAGTCGAGCATCTGCAATACAAAGTCAGATTGTAGCACTCAAGTCCGCACCCTGCGGCTCCCCTCTCTGGGGAATGATGACGTGGTATGTGACTCGCGGCTGCAGATAGACATTCCTCATCAAGATCAAACCCCTCCAGATAGCGTAGTTATCGTTCATCCGTTGCATGAGTCTGTAAATCATCAGAGCGTTGATACGAATCATTCCGAGAGTATCTATCCGGCCGTGTGGCCTGACATGACAGATCGCTCACTCGAATGGATAGCGTTTCTCTTTAACTTGCATTCCACATACTGATACTTTGAGCAACCCAGTAAGTACTGCATGTACGGGTTCTCCCGGATTATCCCCATTGTGTTCCGATCCGAAAGCCGCTGATGCTTCTTGCGATCAGGCAGCCAATTGCCAGCTTGACCCAGCGTTAGACAGCATCCAGAAGCAGAATCCAAATCACATCCGCCGGTCTCGTACGTTAAGACAGAAACAACCCTTCCGAGCTTAGGACTGTTATCTAAAAAGATTTGCATATATCGCTCAGACACAAAAACAGCAGGCGGTGGCTTTCTGCAGAAAGACATGACTCAGCCGAAGATGCAATAACGATCAGACGTACAGATCGGTGCTCAGCCGCGACAGCTTTCCTCCAGCAGGGAACGGGCGAGGGCTCCGGCCCGTAGCGGATCCGCGTCGCCGGCCAGCAGGCGGGCGAGCTCCGCCACGCGCTCCTCCTCATCCAGCTTCTCGAGGCGTGTCCTGGTCCTCCGGCCCTCGACCTGCTTCGAGATACGATAGTGATGATCCGCAAAGGCCGCCACCTGCGCCTGATGGGTCACGCACATGACCTGCCGGCCGCGGCCGAGGCGGGCGAGCTTCTCCCCCACCAGCCGTGCCGTTTCACCGCCGACACCACTGTCGACCTCGTCAAAGATCATCAGACGCGGTTCGCTGTCATCATCGAGGACCAGACGCAGGGCCAGCATGATGCGCGCGGCCTCGCCGCCCGAGGCGATGCGGGCGAGCGGGCGGGGCTCCTCGCCGGGATTGGCCGAGAAGAGAAATTCCACCCCGTCGGCACCGGCCGGACCGAAGCGGGCGTCCCCGGGCGACTCCGGCAGCTCCGCGAAGGCGACCAGAAAGCGGGCCTGCCGGAAACCGAGGCTGTCCAGCTCCTCCCCGATCTCGAGTTCCAGTCGGGCGGCGGCCCGGCGGCGCTCCTGATGCAGCAGCCGTGCCCGCTCGAAGCGCTCAAGGCTCAGCGTTTCCCGCTCGCGGGCGAGGGCGGCGGAGCGTTCGTCATGCT
Organism: Bacillota bacterium; assembly: GCA_030057555.1. GTDB lineage: Bacteria > Bacillota > Clostridia > Saccharofermentanales > Fastidiosipilaceae > JAEZYR01. Next base: position 167,261 of record JASGUU010000044.1, read on the forward strand.
GCTCGAGCGCGGCAAGTTCGTCACGTGCCGCGGCCTCGTAGCGCTGTATCGCCGGGATGGAGTCGCCGTATTTGCGCTTCAGGCGCGTCAGGCGGTCGAGACGCTGATCGATGCGCTCGAGGAGGCGTTCATCCGCCTCGAGGTTCTCGTAGCAGGTCAAAAGCTCCGAGCCGAGTTCGGAGAGCTGCTCGAGCAGCAGATCGAGTTCGCCATAGAGGCGCGGCCAGTCGCCCCCCAGAGTCCTGAGCGAGCCGATGGAGTCGGCGGCACGACGGAGGGCCGAGAGGGCGGACCCGGCCTCGCCGTAGGCATCGCGGCCGCCCATACCCAGTGCCTGGAGGGCGGTCTCGAGTGCACTTTCGAGGCGGCGCGCCTCCAGCAGGCGGTTGCGGCGGGCCAGGAGCAGTTCCTCTTCGCCGTCGCGCAGATGGGCATTCTCGATTTCCTCGAGCTGGAAGCGCAGCATGTCCATGCGCCGTTCGCGTTCGGCCTCCGAGCCGCCAAGGCGGCGTTCCTCGGCCATGAGGCGCAAAAGCTCCTGATGGCTCTCGCGATAGTGTTCGAGGGCGGCCGCGAGGGCCTCGCCGCCGGCGGCGTCGAGGAGGCCCAGATGGCGGCCGGCATCGAAGAGCGCCTGCTGCTCATGCTGTCCGTAGATGTCGACGAGGGCGCTGCCGACCTGCCGCAGCAGCTGCTGCGGGACCAGGCGGCCATTGATGCGGGCCCGGGAGCGACCGACAGCGGAGAGCTGACGGGAGAGCACGATCTCCTCCGTCTCCTCCCCAAGCTCCATGAGACCCGCCAGCCGCTCGCGGTCTGGCTCCGACAGCGTGAACAGGGCCTCGATCGTGGCCATGTCGGCACCGCTCCTGACCAGGCCGCGGTCGCCGGGAGCGCCGCAGGCCTGCGCGATGGCATCGACGAGCAGGGATTTCCCCGCGCCCGTCTCACCGGTCAGACAGGTCAGGCCGCTCTCCGCCTCGAAGGTCAGGTCCTCGATCAGGGCGAAGTCATGGATTTCGACGAGGCGCAGCACGGAGCCTGATACTCAGTGGCGGCCGATCAGGGGTTCGAGACGCTCGACGAGGCGGCGGGCGACCGCCTCCGAGGCCGTGGCCAGGAAGATGGTATCATCGCCGGCGATGCAGCCCAGAACCTCAGGCACCTGCATGGCGTCGATGGCCGAGGCGGCGGCCTGGGCCATGCCGGACAGGGTACGGACGACGACCAGAGAGGCGGCCTGGCGCACGCCGGTCGCGGCCTGGGTGAAAACCCGGATCAGACGCTCCTGGCTTTTTCCCTGCTCGCCGAGCATCGAGACATACTTCTGACGTCCGCCGGCGATGTTGACCTTGACGATCTTCAGCTCCTTGATGTCGCGTGAGACAGTCGACTGGGTGGCGTCGACACCCGCGGCTCTGAGCGCGGCCGTCAGCTCCGTCTGAGTTGCGATGTTCCCGTGCAGAATGATGTCCAGTATGGTGTTATGCCTGCGGATCTTCTCCGGCTGGCGGCGACGAATCTCGCTCATATTGGAATCCCTTTCCTTCCTCTATTTCGACCGGCGGCTCCGCCCTGCCGCGCAGTTTCTGCGGCAGGTCACGGAAGAAGGCGGAGGCGCCGAGGCGCAGCAGCTGTAGACGGGTCGCCGCCCGGCGGACATGGATGCGGTCGCCGAATCTGATATGCATGTGCTGGCGGCCATCGACGGAGAGCAGCGCATCGTACGGGTACGGTCCCAGTGTCAAGCATACGACAGAATCAGGTGTCAGAACATAGCTGCGGTTATGCAGCGAGTGCGGCGCGACGGGTGTCAGCTGCAGCAGTTCCAGCGTCGGATCGACAATCGGACCGCCGGCTGCCATCGCATAGCCGGTCGAGCCCGTTGGCGTTGACACCATCAGACCATCGCAGGTTACCCGCTCGATCGTGCGCCCGTTGATGCTGAGGTCGATGGGGACGATGCGGAGATTCGAGGCTCTGGTCAGCAGGACCTCGTTGAGGGCGAAACCGCGGCCCTTCTCCTGACCGCTGCCGTCCTCAATCAGGGTCTCGAGCATCATGCGCGGCTCGATCTGGCAGCGCCCCTCCGCCAGAGCCGCGACGGCCGTCTCCAGCGCAGCCGGGTCGACCTCTGCGAGAAAACCGAGAGAGCCGAGATTGACACCGAGAACCGGCACCTCGTGCGGCCAGGCCAGATGAACGGCGTTCAAAAAGGTGCCGTCACCGCCCAGGGAGATGACGAGGTCGAGATCGCAGATCCGCCGGCGCAGCTCGTCGGATGCATCGCGCTGCAGGCGCAGGGTCGCGCAGCCCTGTGCCTGCAGGAGCCGCGTCAGTTCTGCGGCCGTTCGGGCGCCCGGATCCTTATAGGGATCCGAGAGCAGGCCCACCCGCCTGATCGCCGCGGCGCCCATTATGATCCTCTCCGCTGCCGCGGCAGTCGCCGGGTGCCCCGCAGAACAAGCAGCTCTTCCGCCGTTTCAACGATCCGTCCGGCTGCGAGTCCTTCGCGTTCGCGGGCCCGCCCGACCCGGGCCTGGGTCACCGGGTGATCTCCTATGGCGAACGGGCGGATCTGGATATCGAGACCGCGGACAGCCGCCTCTGCCGCCAGTGCCATGCCGAGGCCGCCGCTGTAGACGGCCTCCTCGACCGTGATGAGACTGCCCGTACGCTCGGCGGAGGCGAGTATGGCATCGACATCGAGGGGTTTGGCCGCGCGGGCATCGACGAGCTCGGCCCGGATGCCGCGGGCAGCGAGCTGACGGGTGGCGTCACGGGCGATCCCGACCATGCTGCCCAGCGCTGCGATCGTCAGATCGCGGCCCTCGCCCAGGCACTCTGCGGCCGGCAGGGCGAGGCGGGGTTTGCGCTCGCCCGCGCTCTCCTGTGCGGCGCCGCGCGGATAGCGGATCACGATGGGGCCCGTCTGCTGCATGAGGGCGTAGTCAAAGGCCTCCGCGAGCGTCGCATAATCGCGCGGACAGAGGATCGTCACATTCGGGAGAGCGTTCAGCCAGGCCAGATCGTAGATGCCCTGATGGGTTTCACCGTCCTCGCCGACGATGCCGGCCCGGTCGACGGCAAAGACCACCGGAAGACGCTGCAGGGCGGCGTCATGAAGAATCTGGTCAAAGGCCCGCTGGAGAAAGGTCGAGTAGATGGCGACGACCGGACGCATGCCGGCGGCGGCCAGGCCGCAGGCGAGCGTCACCGCGTGCTGCTCGGCGATCCCGACATCGTAGAAGCGCTCGGGATACCAGAGCTGAAATTCCTCCAGACCGGTACCCTGCGCCATCGCCGCCGTGATCGCCACCAGGCGCGGATTCCGGGCGGCGGTGCGGATCATCCAGCGGCCGAAAGCCTCGGAATAGGAGCGCGGCTCGCTGTAGGCGGGCAACGGATCACGCAGCTCCAGGCGTCGGGAAGCAGGCTGCGGCCGGCGGCGCTGCGGCCGGCGGCGCTGCGGCTGGCGGCCGCTGATGGGCTTAAATGGAGCCACACCATGGAAGCGCTCGGGCTCGCGTTCAGCCGGAGCATAGCCGCGCCCCTTCTGCGTCAGCACATGGATGACGACAGGGCGCCTGAGCGTCCTGGCGGCGATCAGGTAGCGCTGCAGCTGCACGATGTCATGGCCGTCGACCGGGCCGTAGTAGCGCAGGCCGAGACATTCGAACCAGGTGGCACTGCGCCGCTTCAGCCGGCGCGCGCGGCGCTTGAGGGCCTCGAGCAGGCGCGACAGGGCCGTGCCGGCGAAGGGCAGGCGCTCGAGGGTCGCGCCGAGGCGCGACTTCATGCGGATATAGCGCGTGCTGGTGCGGATGTGGTCGAGGTGGCGCGCGAGGCCGCCGACATTCGGATCGATCGACATCTGATTGTCATTGATAATCACGATCAGGTCGTCATCGGGCTGGCGGATGTCGTTCAGGGCCTCAAAGGCGAGGCCGCCCGTCAGCGCACCGTCGCCGATGATGGCCAGCGCCCGCCCCTTCTCTCCGCGCAGGGCCATGCCGCGTGCCAGTCCCAGGGCAGCGGAGATTGAGGTCGACGAATGGCCGGTGTTGAAGACGTCATAGGGGCTTTCCTCGCGTTTCGGGAAGCCCGAGATGCCGCCCTCCTGACGCAGACCGGCAAATGCTTCGCGGCGGCCGGTCAAAATTTTATAGGCATAGCTCTGATGTCCGACATCCCAGACCATGGGATTGCGGGCGGGATCAAAGACGCTCAGCAGCGCCAGCGTCAGCTCGACGGTGCCGAGGTTCGAAGCCAGATGGCCGCCGGTAACGGCGACATGGTCGATGATGAAGGCGCGCAGCTCGCCGGCCAGCTCCTCCAGTTCCCGCGGACTGCGGCCCAGCAGTTCCTTCGGGTCGGAAATGTCGGCGAGACGGAGAGTGTTCTTCCCGGGGTTTGAACAGTCTTTATGCTTCATGCTGCATCAGTGATCACGTGCGGCCAGTTCGTGAACGAAGGCACGCAGTTCGGAGGGGTCGAGCCCACAGGCAAGGAGCCGGTCGCAGGCCGTCTCGGCAGCCCGGACTTCGGCCGCCAGCTCGCGCCTGGCCGCCTCGAGTCCGAGTACGGTGACAAAGCTGGCCTTCCGGTCGCGGGCATCCTTCCCGGTGCTTTTACCGAGGACAGCCGCGTCTCCGGTGGCATCGAGAATATCGTCGCGGATCTGAAAACCGAGCCCCAGCGCCGCCGCGTAGTCTCCGAGCGCCTCCAGCACCTCCGGCGCGGCCTCCAGAAAGAGAGCGGGAGCGAGACAGGAGGCCCGGATCAGGGCGCCGGTCTTCAGGCGCTGCAGCCGCTTCAGGTCTTCGACGTCAATGTCCGGCCGGCCGTGGATATCGAGGATCTGTCCGGCTACCATGCCGCCCGCGCCCGCGGCGCGGGCCATCTCAGCCGCAGCGGCGAGGGCCGCCTCGCGTCGCCCGGGCGCAGCTTCGCGGCAGGCGGCGAACAGCGTCTCCATGGCGAGGTTCAGCAGGGCGTCGCCGGTCAGCACCGCCTCCGCTTCGCCGAAACGGGCGTGACAGCTGAGCCGGCCGCGCCGGTACCGATCGTCATCCATCGAGGGCAGGTCGTCGTGGACCAGAGAATAGCTGTGCACGATTTCGATGGCCGCCGTCAGCTGCTTCACGACGGGCATGGCATCCTGCCCGGCACCGAGCATCCCGGCAACCATGAGAACGAGCCGGGGGCGAACACGCTTGCCGCCTCCCTCGAGACTGTAGCGCATCATCTCTCCGAGCCCGGCGACAGCCGGCGGGTGTTTCTCCAGCGCCGCGCGCAGAAGCGTTTCGATCTGTTCCGATCCGCTGTCGTGCAGAGTTCTGGCGCCCGTCACTGGAAACCCTCCTCATCAAGAGGCAGCTCCTGCCGGCTGCCATCCTCCCGCTCCACAAGCTGGCGGATGCTCTGCTCGACTTCATCAAGCCGGGCACGACAGTGCCGGGCGAGCGCCGTGCCGCGGCGGAAGGCCGCAAGCGACTGATCGAGCGTCAGGCTGCCGCGCTCCATCTGGCTCACAATGCGTTCGAGTTCCTCGATCGCCGCCTCGTAACTGAGGCCGGCAAGCTCGGCGTTGTTCTGAGCGGTTGTTTCTTCCGGCACCCCAGAGTCCATCTCATCTCTCCTTCTCGGTCTGCGGCTGGACATATTCGGCTATGGCCCGCACCCGTCCATCGACAAACTGCAGGTCGAGGCGTTCTCCGGCCGTAACCTCGGCGGCGCGCGTCAGCGGCCGGCCCTCTGCATTGTATGTTACCTGATAGCCGCGTCCCAGAACGGCGAGGGGGCTCAGAGCGTCGAGGGCGGCCGCGAGTCCCGCGAGCTTCGTACCGGCCCGGTTCACCGTCTGGCTGCCCGCATGCAAAAGCCGTCTCTGCTGACCGTCCAGACGCTGCAGCGGGCGGTCAAGCAGGCTGTAGGGCCGGGCCAGAGGCAGAGTCCCGGCAGCCCGCTCCAGGCGTTCGCGTTCGCGTCGGATCGAGGCCAGTGGATCGCTGAGGTAAGGCGAGGCGGCGAGGCGCCTGAGCCTCGTATCCGCATGCTCGAGCTGGCGCGCCAGGCTGCGCTCCATCCGTGTTCGGCTCCGGCTGACGCGGTCGAGCAGCTCGCGGCGGTCGGGCATCACGAGCTCGGCGGCGGCCGAGGGCGTGGGAGCGCGCAGGTCGGCGACAAAGTCGCTGATGGTGACATCCGTCTCATGGCCAACGGCGGAGACGACCGGTATCCGGGAGGCCGCCACGGCACGGGCCACGACCTCCTCGTTGAAGGGCCAGAGATCCTCGATGGAGCCGCCGCCGCGGCCGAAGATAATGACCTCGGCCCGGCCGTCGCGGTTCAGCAGGTCGAGCGCCTGAACCAGCGAGGCGGCCGCCTGCGGGCCCTGCACGGTGGCCGGGGCCAGCAGCAGCTGAAAATGCGGATTGCGCCGCCTCAGGACGTGGATGATGTCACGGATAACAGCTCCGCTGGGGCTTGTGACGACGCCGATGACCTGAGGCAGAAAGGGCAGCGGCCGCTTGCGCTCGGAGGCGAAGAGCCCTTCGGCCTCCAGCTGGCGTTTGAGACGGTCGAAGGCCTCATAGAGACGCCCGGTCCCTTCGAGCTCGACGCGGTCAACGATGAGCTGCAGCTGGCCCTGGCGGGCATAGAAGTCGACGCGGCAGTAGAGAACGACCTGCTGGCCGTCCTCGAGACGGAACGTCACCTGCTCGGCCTGACTGCGAAAAAGCACGCAGCTGATGGCGGCCTCACGGTCCTTGATCGAGAAGTAAACATGGCCGGAGCGATACTGCTTGACGTTGCTGAGTTCGCCAACCACAGCGAGGCGCTGCAGAGGCTCGAGGCCGCGCACGATACGGGTCAGGTAGTCGGCGAGGCGGCTGACCGGAATCCGCTCCAGCTCAGGCATCCCCGACCTCGGGTGGCAGAGATCCGGCGAGATCCGGATCGAGAGCGTCGGCGGCCTCCCGCAGCTCCTCCTCGGCGACACCGGCGAGCCGGCCCAGAACGCCGTTGATGTAGCGGCGGGCATCGGGGGCCGCATAGCGGCGGGCGAGGACAACCGCTTCGGAGATGGCGGCGGCGTCGGGGGTTTCATCGTGGAGGATTTCCCAGGCTGCCAGACGCAAAAGGGCGCGGTCGACGCGCGGCAGGCGGGCGACGGTCCAGTCGCGCAGGTATTTGCCCAGCTCGCTGTCGATGGTCTCGCGCTTTGCCTGCACGCCCCGCACCACATGCTCGATCCAGCTGACATCGTCGCTGTCGAGAGGTTCGAGATGGCGCGGATCCTCCTGGTCCTCGATGGATTCGGCCAGTGCCAGCGAGAGAAAGGTGTGAAGCTGCGTCTCCAGCTCGTCATGGTTCAGATCCAGCTGGAACAGCAGCTGGAAGGCGCGCTCTCTGGCGCTGCGGCGACTCATATGCTGTGGTTCCTCCTGAGCAGTGCGTAATGTCAGCGGAAGCGTCCCGGCGGGAAGAGACGGTCCAGCAGTTCGTGAAAGGTTTCGGTGTCGGCGAAGAAGCGTACGCCGACATAGTAGCCCCCGATGCCCATGGCCAGAATCAGGAGGCTGCGCCAGAAGCCGAAGACGACAAGCAGCAGGCCGAGCCCGAGGCCGATCGCGAGACCGACCTGGCCGGCGTTTCGTCCCCGCAGCAGCTTCAGGAGCGGCTCGAAGATCTGGCGCATGCTTCCTCTCCTTTTTCCGCCGGTCCTAGCGACCGCCGCTGTCGACGCGGGAGCCGAGCAGTTCGACCCGGCTGACCTTCACCTCGACCGCGGATACCGGAATCCCGGTATAGCGCTCGACATCCTTTTTGACACGATCCTGAATGCGGGCCATCTGCGAGGGTATCTCGACGTCCGTGAACAAAACGACAATCATGACGATTTCGAGCTGGCGGTCGTGCCCCTGCGAGACGCGGGCCTTCGCGCTCTTCACCCCGGCCTGCGCCGCCTTCGCGGCATTCAGGGCGATGTTCTCGAGGGCTTCGACACTGATGTCAATGCTGCCGAGCTCACTGCGGCGGACCCGGGTGCGGCGCAGGCGGGCGGCATCGAGCGTGTGGAAAAACATGGCCAGCGTGGCCAGAATCACGAGCAGCAGCAGGGCAAGGACGATGACGCGCAGGGTCGGCGAGGTGGATACGGCGAGCAGCCACTGGTGCAGGAAAAAGTGTTCCGGGGCCAGCAGGATCTGCAGACCGATCAGCAGCGCAACGCAGGTGACGAGGATGGACGATATGAGCACAAAGGCCTGAACGAGTTTACGCATCGCTGTCCTCCATCTCTGTCGTCTGAGGCTCAATGATGTCCTTCACATGCACATCCACCTGGTCGACGACCAGGCCGGTGAACGTCTCCACATCGGACTTGACATGCTCCTGAATGTTCCAGGCTACCTCGGGCACAATGCGGCCAAATTCGATGACGGGATAGACCGTAATCTGGACGATGTCCTCCGAGTCTTCGCGAAAGACCACCTGAATCCCTGCGCCCTCGTGTTCATAGCCGAAGGCGGCCTTGATCGCGGCGGCACCGCCGGCATCAAGGCGCACGACGCCCTCGGTCTGCATGGCCGCCTCGGCCGCATACTGGGCGATAAAGCCCTGCGACATCGTGCGCGGACCGCTGCTGCGGGGAACTCCGGTCTCAGTCATGCTGTCGGGGCGGGCGCTCAGGCGCGCTCCATGTAATCCCCGCTGCGCGTGTCGATGCGGATGACGTCGCCCTCATTGATAAAGAGCGGCACACGGATGGTGGCGCCGGTTTCGACGACGGCGTTCTTCATCGCACCCTGGGCGGTATCGCCGCGCACGCCGGGTTCGGTGTCGGTGACAGTGAGCTCAACAAAGAAGGGCAGCTCAACACTGAAGACCTGGCCCTCGTGCGAGACCACATGGCAGACCATGTTTTCCTTCAAAAATTTGATCCCGTCTCCGATCATGGCCGAATTCAGAGGCATCTGCTCATAGTTCTCGATGTCCATGAAGTAGTAGAGGTCACCGTCGCTGTAGAGATAGGACATGTCGCGGCGGTCGAGACGGGCGGGCTCGTACTTGTCGTTCGGGTTGAAGGATCGCTCGACGACCGAACCGGTGCGGACGTTGCGGTACTTGGTACGGACAAAAGCCGAGCCCTTCCCCGGCTTCACATGCTGAAATTCCACGACCTGGAAAACTTCGCCATCCATGACAAAGGTTGTGCCGTTGCGGAAATCACCTGCTGAGATCATCGTGCCTCCTCCTGCCCTCCCGGGGGCAGCTGTTTGATGCCATAAACATGTTCGTGTAAGAATCGTGCGTTAAATTGTACTCGTAGCACGCCCCGGCCGCAAACCGCAGCCCCAGATCACCTCGGGGACCACTCCCGCAGCGGGATGGAGGCTGTCACGTGACCAGCAGCTCCTTCGGAGACGAGGTCAGATTCTCGTGGCCTTCCGGCGTGATGAGGACGAGATCTTCAATGCGGATGCCGCCGAGGCCGGCGATGTAGACGCCCGGCTCAACCGTCATCAGCACGCCGGCCGGAATCGGGTCCGTGAACGTCGCGGCCAGGCGCGGCGCTTCATGGATTTCGAGGCCCAGCGAGTGGCCCGTCGAGTGGTCGAAAGCAGCGCCGTAGCCCGCCCTCTCGATGACATCGCGGGCGAGGCGGTCGCCCTCCGCACCCGTAATGCCGGCCCGGATGCCCGCGAGGCAGGTCTCCTGGGCCTCAAGAACCAGCTGGTAGAGCTCGCGCAGTGCGGCAGGTGCCGTCTCGATAAAGATCGTCCGGGTCATGTCGGAGCAGTAGCCGTCGTAGCGGGCGCCAAAGTCGATGACCACCGCATCGCCGGCCTCGAGTGCCTTCATGGAGGCGACGCCGTGCGGCAGCGCCGAGCGCACGCCGGAGGCGACGATGGTCTGGAAGCTGGCCTCTTCGGCGCCGAGCAGGCGCATCTCGTACTCGAGCCGGGCGGCGATCTGGCGCTCGGTGACGCCGGGCTGCATCAGGGGAATGACTCTGGTCAGAGCCTCGTCGGCGATGGCGGCGGCACGGCGGATCGCGGCGATCTCACCAGCGTCTTTGAGCATGCGGGGTTCGGCGAGCAGGCTGCCGGCGGCAACGAGCTCCAGGTTCCCCAGCTTCCCGTGAGCTTCGATCTGTCGCTGCGTGGCGAGGTCGAGATCCGTTTCTTCGACGCCGAGGCGCCGGACGCCGCGGTCAGAGAGATCGTCCAGGAGACTGCTCAGAGGGCGCGGGGCATGGACGACTTCAAAGCCCGTCGCCTCCTCCCCGGCCTGCAGGACATAGCGGCCATCGACGTAGATGCGCGCCCGTTCGGCGTCGATGAGGACCAGCGAGGTGCTGCCGCTGAAACCGGCGTAGTAGCGGTTGGACGGGCGGCTGGTCAGCAGCAGGGCGTCGACGGCGGCACGGGTGAGAATGGCACGGGCGGCGGCGAGGCGGCGGCCGGGTGTCTGGGATGCTTTGTGTCTGTCGGTGAGGTTCACAACCGGATCTCCTTATGGGCTGGGCAGTTCATCGTAGCGGTGCATGGGACCCGGGCGTCCGACGAGGCGTTCAGCCATGCGCTTCAGGCGGATGTAAAAGGGCTCCTGCGGGCTGATGGGATCGACGAGGATAAAGGGCACCCGGGCTCGACGGGCTGCCAGCAGATCGGTGAAGACCTGGTCGCCGACGGCGAGGGCGCGTTCGGGAGGCTGGCGGTACAGCTCGAGAGCGCGGAGGATGCCGCGGGCCGAGGGCTTGGCAGCGTTGCCGACGACGGCGGCCCCGAGGGAGGCGGCGACGGCGCGGGCGCGTTCCTCTCGGGCATTCGACAGCAGTACGATCTCGAGTCCGGCCCGGCGCATGCGCTCGAGCTCACGGTCGGCCGCGTCCGTCTTTGCGTGCCTGCCATGCGGCATCAGGGTGTTGTCGATATCGAGAAGCAGAAGGCGATAGCCACGGGCGGCGATCTGCTGCCAGTCGATGGCGGCGAGCGAGGGATAGGATGCCTCCGGACGGAAGAAGCGTCTCCAGATCGTGTTCAGACCCTGTCACCTCCCCTCTCCGGCTCTCTCTCAGCTGCCGCACCGAATGCCGTGCAGCATGGATCGGTATGCGACGGCCAGCTCGCGCGCATTCTATCACAGCCTCGCCGTCCCGTTCGGCCGCCCGTGCTTGTCAGCCGCGCCCGCTCGGGCGATAATAGCGCCGTTCGTTTATTGAGCAGATTAAGATTAATGGCGTTGCCGCGGCGCTTTTCAGGGCGTCAGCGGTGATTCAGGAGAGGCAGGCAGCTGGGCATGATTGTATGTAAATTCGGAGGCAGTTCACTGGCCAGTGCGGATCAGATCCGCAAGGTCTGCGATATCGTTCTGCAGGATCGCCGCCGACATATCGTAGTCGCTTCCGCGCCGGGGAAGCGTCATGATTCCGATATCAAGGTCACAGACCTGCTGATTTCTTATGCCAATGCCGTGCTCTCCGGCTATGAGGGTGCGCAGGAGCGCGGAGCCATCTGCTCGCGCTTTGCCGGCATCGCGGAGGAGCTGGAACTCGAGCGCGACTGGTACAGCTTCGTCAGCGATGATCTTGATCGGAGAATCAGGCTCTATGGCGGCGACAGCCAGGATCTCACCCATGCGCTGAAGGCGGCGGGCGAGGACTGCTGCGCCCGCCTGCTGGCCGACTACCTGCAGGCGCTCGGCGAGGATGCCGAATATGTCGATCCACTCGAAGCCGGCATGCTGCTGCGTCTGGAGAACGGCCAGACCCTGGTCGAGGAGGAAAGCTACGAGCGGCTCGCCCAGCTGCGCCGCAGACACAGCATCGTGGTCTTCCCCGGTTTCTTCGGAGGTGACAGATCCGGCCGTGTGCGCACGTTCTCGCGCGGCGGTTCCGACATCAGCGGTGCCATTCTGGCCGCCGCCATCAAGGCGGAGGTTTATGAGAACTGGACCGATGTCGACGGCGTCTATGTCGTTCATCCGAGTCTCGTACGCGATCCCGAGGGCGTGCGCGAGATCACCTATACCGAGATGCGCGAGCTCGCCTATGCCGGCTTCACCGTCCTGCATGAGGAAGCCATCAGTCCGACACAGCTGCGCGGCATACCAGTCAACATTCGCAATACCAATAACCCCTCTTCACCGGGTACCAGAATCGTTTCGGTGCGTGACAACTACGACAGCATCGTGACCGGTATCGCCGGCTCGAAGGGCTTCACGCTGCTCCATCTATCGAAACATCTGATGAACCGCGAGGTTGGCTTCGCGATGCGTGTGCTCAGCATTCTCGCCGACCTCTCCATCCCCTTTGAGCACATGCCCTCAGGCATCGACTCGCTCTCGATCGTGATCCGTTCCCACAATATTCCCGCAGAGAAGGAAGCGATTGTCGTCCATCGTCTGCGTACCGAACTGGGCGTTGATCAGGTGTCGGTCAACCGTCAGATCGGCATCGTCATGATCGTTGGTGAAGCCATGGCTCAGACGGTCGGCGTGACGGCCCGGGCGGCCACGGCACTCAGCCGGGCGGGTGTCAACCTCGAGTTGATCATCCAGGGCGCATCGGAAATCTCGGTGATCTTTGGTGTGCGTGAGGCCTTCGTCAACTACGCGGTCAAGGAGCTGTACAAGGAGTTCTTTTCCTGATATCAACTGCCGATGATCCTGACACCACAATGGCTGACGAATGCCGGGCGTTCTGGCCAGGATAGCGAGTTTTCCAAATGGAAATTTGGATTACTCCCCGTCTTGACCATTTCAGGCCCTTTTCTGGTCAGGATAGCGAGTTTTCCAAATGGAAATTTGGATTACTCCTCGTCTTGACCATTTCAGGCCCTTTTCTGGTCAGGACGTCCCGTATCAGCTTTGCCGCAACCCGACAGCTGTCTGTCAATCGGTGAAGCGGCGTCTGTTGCAGAAAGAGCCGTTGAGCTTACTTCAATTTATACACGCATAAACGTGTACATCTTGAAAAATTAAGCCGAAACCTCCACTCGCAGCGATTTGCTCAAAACCTCGTCTTATACGCAGTGAACAGGTGCACCACAAGCCGTTTTTTCGCTGCTCATGGCATACTCTACCCTGGTAGCAATGCGCTGTTCTGCTGCCCAACTGGGTCCCGGGTATCTCACATCCGCGCTCAGCGGCGATCCGAGTAGTCAGGCGGTGTCGGCGTCGGGGTCGGCGGCGGTGTCGGGGTCGGAGCCGGAAGCGGCGAAGGACGCGAGTCGTCATAAATATAGCGGGCGTCAAAGACGGGCTGCGTTATCCCCTGCCGCATCGAATAACCGCCCACGGCGAGGCGGTCCATAAAGTAGTAGCCCCGCTCATAATAGACATATATGGTCGGTCCCAGGCCGCCGAAAATCTGAAAACCCTCTTCGAAGAGACAGGCCTTGCGCTCATCGGAGCCGCGATAGGCGATCCCGTTCGGATAGACAAAGATATTGGTCGGACCAATCATGGAGCCGACTTCTTCTTTCCACCGTGCACAGTCCTCCCTGACTTCCTCGAGACTCAGCTCGCCCATCTCTGTCCCGGCGTAGCTGAAACTCGCGAAAGTCCAGCCGTTTTCCAGCAGGCGGTTGATCACGGCCTGACAGTCGCGGCGATTCTGAGCGAACTGTTCCTCCTCGAGAATCTCCGCTGCGACACCATAGCGCAGAGCCTGGGCGTTGCGCGCCGCCAGCTGGGTGTCATTCATCGCGTAGCCAAAGATACCGTAGCGCCCGCTCAGCGAAATCGTCCCCTTCGCTCCGTCATAGCTGAAATCAGGATGCTCTTCGATGAACATCTCGAGGATCCCGATAGCCTCCGCCTCGCGCGCCACGATCTCCTCGCCATACTCGTCGCGATAGACTCCGGCTACCTCACCCGCCTCGTCGAGGACCAGATTGGTGCAGTTGCCGGACAGGCGGCGGGCGGGATAGTAGTTCAGCTGATCGATGCTCAGCACCAGGGCCCGCCGTCCGCGCGGCAGATACAGCGGCGCCGCCGTTCCCGACTCGTCAAGGAGCGTTGCCTGGTCAATCAGCATGTAGCCGCGCTCATAGAGCAGATCCAGCATGCCGCGGAACTCGCTGACCGTCATCATCGTCTGGTCCGCCGCCGCTGTCACCTGATTCCCGCTGAAGGCAATCCCGCGGTTAACGATCAGCGGACGGATGACAAGCTGCCGCACACGGCCCGTATAGCGCTCGAGATTCGCCGGCATGTAGCCCTTGGTCTCCTCGTACAGAGAAGCCAGCTCGGCATCGCCCTCGTAGTACTGGCTGAGAATCTCAATACGCCGTCCGGCTGTCACATGGCGCCCGCGCGCGATCAGGCGGCGAATCTCGTCGAGATAATACGGGCGCATCTTCTCTTTCAGCGCGGAAATCTGCCCCTGAATAATCTCATGCGCCGGACCGGTATCCAGCACATCCGGCTCCTTGAGCAGGTTCTCGAGCAGGTCAACAGCACGATAGTAATCCTGATTCTCGGCGAGAGCGGCAGCCTCGCGGTATGCCCCGCCGCAGAGCTCCAGCTGGCCCAGATTGTTGAAATACTCCGCAGCGGTCTCTTCCATGGCCGGTATGTCACGCAAAGCAGCAAACAGCCTGCCGGCATCATAGGCACTCGTTTCGCCCAGCATCACAGCCGCAGCCGTCTGCTGGCCGCGGCTTTCGAGATAGGCGGTCGAGAGCTCGGCCATGCCGTTAAAAAAGCGGATGTCGTCATCGCCGAGAAGCACGGTCTCATTGGCGAGGACGGACGCCAGAATCGCATCCATACGGCTGTGCACGGCCGCCTCCATCTCGGCTACGGTGCTCTCCCAGACGGCTCGATTCTCGTCACCACGGGCCACGAGTGCCGACTCCCGGGCGCTGTGATAGCACTCGAGAACTGCCGGGTAGTCCGCCTCCTCCAGTGCCGCGTGAAAGGCCGGCAGCACCGCGGCCGCTTCGCGGCGACGCTCCAGCACCTGCCAGTAGAGGACACCGGCGGCTGCCAGCAGCAGCACGATCAGCAGCAGCAGCAGCGGCAGGGGATTCGCACGGCGGCGGGGCGGTTCGCTCAGTGGACCACCGCGCTGCACATAGACCGCGCGTCGTCTCATATCGTCTCGCTCTCCCCGGCTTCCGCCGCGTTCATTTCTGTCAGCAGCGTATCAAAGTCCATCTGCCGTCCCTCCAGCGTCTCCTCACGCACGACGAGGCCGCGGGCAGGGATCTTGCGGGCGCGGTAGCGCTCGAAGCTGCCGGTCGCAGCGGCGGGAATGAGCTCGAAGGCGGTAACCTGCCGGCCCCGGCGCAGGGACAGCAGCTGCACCCCCTGCGAGGAGCGCGTCTGCATCAGAGGCAGGAGGTCGGAATCCAGCAGGGCCGCCTTGCCGTCATCGGAACGGATCAGGAAAGTGGCGGGTTCGGGCAGGCTGCGGATGGCCACCAGCGGCGAGCGGTCCGAATAGGCATTGACGATGCGTCGCCGCCTGGTCTTCGTCTGGTACTGGTCGAGCTTCACGCGCAGGCCCTTCCCGTTCGCGAAGCAGAAGGCCACCTCGCCGCTGTAGTCGCCCGCCAGCATCATGTAGACGACGATCTCGCCCTCGCCCTCGAGCTCCAGCAGATTGGGCGTATAGGCACCCATCTCCGAGGGGCGATTATCCGGGATCTCGTGGATTTCACGGGGGTAGAGGTTCTGGCGGTTGGTGAAGAGCAGGACGGTCTGGCGGTTCGAGGCCTCGATGTCCTGGATGATGCGGTCGCCCTCCTTCGTGCGCAGGTCGCCGGCCGAACGCAGAGAGGTCAGAGGCAGCTTTTTGAGATAGCCCTCAGCGGTGAGGAAAAGGCGCAGACGGTAGTCCTCGATCAGGTCCCCGGCTTCGAGTTGCGGGGCCTCCTCCGCCGCCACCAGCTGCGTGCGGCGCGCCTCGCCGTAGCGCTCGGCGACGCGGGCCAGATCGGCCTTGATATCGCGGTCGATGAGATCCTGGCGCTTGAGCTTCCGAGTCAGCAGGCGGATATCCGCCTCGAGCGATTCGATGTCGCGGGTACGGTTCAGGATGTATTCACGGTTCAGATGGCGCAGGCGGATCTCGGCGACATATTCGGCCTGCAGCCGGTCAATACCGAAGCCCGCCTCCAGGTTCGGCACCACATCGACCTCACGCTCGGTCTGGCGGATGATGCGGATGGCCTTGTCAATATCGAGCAAAATCGCCTCAAGGCCGCGCAGCAGATGCAGCCGCTCCTGTTTCTGGCGTCGTTCATGCTCGTATTCACGCGTCAGGGTGCGGCGGCGGAAGACCAGCCACTCGCGCATCAGCCCCTTGACGCCAAGCAGCTGCGGCCGGCCGTCAATCAGGACATTGAAGTTCGCCGATACTGTCGACTGCAGGCTGGTCTGGTGGAAGAGCCTGGTCATCAGCTGGTCGGGATCGACCGAACGGCGGCAGTCGATGGCGATGCTGAGGCCGTTCAGATCGGTCTCGTCGCGGACATCGACAACCTCGCGCAGCTTGTTGCCCTTCACCAGATTGGTCATCTCCGCAATGATCGCTTCGACACTGGTGCTGTAGGGAATCTCATAGACATGGATGCGGTTCTCTTTTTTGTCGACACGGTAGCGGGCACGCAGGACGACACTTCCGCGGCCGGTCTCGAAGATACGGCGCATCTGCGGCAGGTCGTAGAGCAGCTCGCCGCCGCCCGGGAAGTCCGGCGCCGGCATAAGCTCCATGATGTCGAAGGAAGGGTCGTCAATATAGGCCGTCATCGCCTCGCAGACCTCGACGAGGTTGAAGCCGATGAGGTTCGAGGCCATGCCGACGGCGATGCCCTGATTCTGGTTGACCAGCACCGACGGGAACGTCGCCGGCAGCAGCAGCGGTTCGCGCATGGTGCCGTCGTAGTTGTCCTGCCAGTCGACCGCATCACGGTCGATCGCGCGGAAGAGCTCCTCGCAGATCGGCGCCAGCCGCGCCTCGGTATAGCGCGCAGCCGCATAGGCCATGTCGCGCGAATACTGCTTGCCAAAGTTGCCCTTCGAGTCGATATAGGGGTGCAGCAGAGCCCCGTGCCCGCGCGTCAGCCGGACCATGGTCTCGTAGATCGCCTGGTCGCCGTGGGGGTTGAGCTTCATCGTCTGGCCGACGATGTTGGCCGACTTCGTCCTGGGTCCGCGCAGCAGGCCCATGCGGTACATGGTGTAGAGCAGCTTCCGGTGCGAGGGCTTGAAACCGTCAATCTCGGGAATCGCACGGGAAACGATGACCGACATCGCATAGGGCATGAAGTTGCGCTCGAGGGTGTCGCTGATGCGCTCGTCCTCGATGACGCCCAGCTGGCGCACGCCTTCGATTTTTTTCGGTCCTTTATTTTCCTCCGGCTGCGCGGCCGGCTTCTTCCGCCTAGACGACATCGAGATACTCCAGATAGAGGTGGCCGTTGTCCTCAATATGCTGTTTGCGGCCGGCGAGATCATCGCCGAGCAGGAGGTCGAAGCGGCTGGCCATACGCTCCTCGTCCTCGACACGGACACGGATCAGGCGGCGGGTTTCGGGATTCATCGTCGTCTGCCACATCATTTCGGGCTCATTCTCGCCGAGGCCCTTCGAACGCTGCACGGTCACTTTATCAGTGCCGAGCGCGGCGAGGATACGGTTCTTCTCCGTCTCATCATAGGCAAAGTACGAGTGCTCCTCCCGTGTCGACCGGTCGGTAATTTCAAACAGCGGGGACTCCGCGATGTATATGAAACCCTCGCGGATCAGGGTGGGCACGAGG
Organism: Bacillota bacterium; assembly: GCA_030057555.1. Lineage (GTDB taxonomy): Bacteria > Bacillota > Clostridia > Saccharofermentanales > Fastidiosipilaceae > JAEZYR01. The sequence goes on from JASGUU010000044.1 coordinate 185,041, forward strand.
CGGTAGAACATCGCCAGCACCTGGGTTCGGATATGGTAGCCGTCGACATCGGCATCGGTGCAGATGATGATGCGCTTCCAGCGCAGCTGGTCAATGTCGAAGCTCGTGATTCCCTTGCTGTGGCGGGACCTGATCTCGACACCGCAGCCCAGGACCTTCAACAGATCGGTGATGATTTCGTTGCGGAAGATCTGCTCATACTCGCTTTTGAGACAGTTCAGGATCTTCCCGCGGATCGGCATGATCGCCTGGAACTCGGCATCGCGCCCGAGCTTCGTCGAGCCCAGGGCGGAGTCGCCCTCGACGATGTAGAGTTCGCGGCGGTTGACATCGCGGGTGCGGCAGTCGACAAACTTCTTGACGCGGTTCGTCAGGTCGATCTTCCCCATCAGCTTGGTCTTCATGTTCAGCCTCTGGCGCTCGGCCGCCTCGCGGCTGCGCTTGTTCACCAGCAGCTGGTCGACAACCCGGTCGGCCGTCTGAAAGTTCTCGATCGCCCAGATCTCAAGCCGCTCTTTCAGCAGCTCATTCATGAAGTCCTGAATGAAACGGTTGTTGATCGCCTTCTTCGTCTGGTTCTCATAGCTGGTCTGGGTCGAAAAACTGTTCATGACGAGAAGCAGGCTGTCCTCGATATCCGACCAGGTGATACGGCTCTCGCCGCTCCTGTATTTGTCACGTTCGCGGGCGATGCGGTCAAAGGCGTAGGCAAAGGCATTCCGGACTGCCTTGTCCGGTGAACCGCCGTACTCGAGAAAACTCGAGTTATGGTAGTACTCGACTCTGGGCTTCTCGGGATTGAAGGTGAAGCTGACTTCGAGCTTGACCTTGTATTCGGGCTTGTCCTCGCGGTCTCGGCCCCTCCCCTCGCCCTCCCAGTGAACAGGCTCAAACATGCCGCCGCCCTCATCGAGCTCGCGCACATAGCCGGTAATGCCTTCGGGATAGAGATAGGTCTCCTCCGTACCGGTGATGGCGTCCGTGAAGACGAAGGAAACGCCGGCATTGACGACAGCCTGACGCTTCAGCGTCAGCTGGAACCACTCGAGCGGAATCTCGACATCCGTGAAGACCTCGCGGTCGGGCAGCCAGCGCTGACGCGTTCCGGTGCGGCGACTGCGCAGCTCTTCCTTCTGCAGACCACCAACGTTGTTGCCGCGCTCAAAGTGCAGCTGATAGCGGGTGTTGTCGCGACGCACCTCGACATCGAACCAGGCCGAGGCATACTGCGTCGCGCAGGCTCCGAGGCCGTTGAGTCCGAGCGAATACTCATAGTTGCCGCCGGTCAGATTATGGTACTTGCCACCGGCATAGAGCTCGCAGTAGACCAGCTCCCAGTTGTAGCGCTTCTCCTTCTGGTTGTAGTCGACCGGGATGCCGCGGCCGAAATCCTCCACCTCGAGCGAATGATCCGCGAAGCGGCGCAGGTGAATGACATCGCCGTAGCCCTCACGGGCCTCGTCGATGGAGTTGGAAAGAATCTCGAAGACCGAGTGACAGGCGCCATCAATACCGTCCGAGCCGAAAATGACAGCAGGACGCAGGCGGACGCGATCCGCTCCCTTGAGCTGGGAAATGCTCTCGTTGTTGTAGTGCTGGGCCATGAAGGGCTCGCCACCTCCTTAATGTGGATGCCATGTCGCCGAAAACACATGAATTCATTATCACGATACGGGAGGGCCGGGCAGCCGCCTTTATCCCTGTCGGCGGGCCGCCAGACCCGGTAGAATCATTTCTGTAACTATATCACACGCCCTCATCCCGGCCGCCCGGAGGCACGCTTCCGGCCGGCCGACGCGAAGTGCTGCAGGTGGGAATTCATGGGTTCCTGAGCTGCTGGCGGGAGCTCCGGATACTTCGCATATTCGCTGACGCATGGCCTTCTCCGGAGCATGAGTCTTACAGGCAGCAGCCCTCTGTCTCGAGCGGCAGCTGCAGCTCAGGAAGCAGCAGAAACACGGACAAAGAACCGGGTAAAACGCCCGTCCAAGGGAGAGCGAGTCGCAGGAGCGTTGATCTAGTGGAAGCTGTGACTGCTTCTCAGGGCATATTGGATTTCACATAAACCACTGTCACGGTATTCTATGTAGGAACAGCGTACCGTGCAGTCAGTGAGCTGCCACTGCGCCTGCGCCTCGCTGTAGACGCCGACGAGAGCCTCCACATCCTTTTCATCACTGCACCTGCCGGGTTTGCCATGGAGCTTCCTGAGCACGGAAAAGAGCGTGTCATAGACGGCTTTTCCGTTTCCGCCCGTGGGCTGTGCAGTCCACAATATGCTTGTGACCGTCTCTTCATCCGCCAGCGCAGTGCAGTAGATGAGCAGTGTTCCTTCTGCTCCCTCATAGTTTTTGCTGCAGGTGTATTGATGTTCCTTATAACTGCCCAGCGCGGGCTCCAGTTTCATGGCCTGTTTCAGTGTCGAGCCGAGCGCAACAGCCGTAACCGGGCCCTCCCCGCTTTTCTCTCCACAGGCACAGAGAGGCAGGAACAGGAAGACGATGATGACAGCAGCGATCCGTCTCTTCATCAGGTACCTTCCTTTCCATCACCCGCCCACACCAGGCACCAGCCTGCATTCCTGATCACACCTGGCGCCGCGGCGGTTAAACAGCGAAGCAGGCCCCGTCGGGCTGCGTTCGGCCGTGCCGTTTTCGATTCATTACGTAGATCATACGACTCGCACATCCTCCCGGGAAGAGACAAAGCATCCTTTCCGCCGCCATCCCTTGCACCTCCGCCATCATTTTTGCTACACTTGCGTTTGCCGTGATCCGGGACCTCTGGATCCGGCAGCGCGGCGGAATCGTGCAGGTGTAGTTCAATGGTAGAACATCAGCCTTCCAAGCTGACCACGTGGGTTCGATTCCCATCACCTGCTCCAGAGTTTCTGCCGCGTCATTTTGGGTCTATAGCTCAGCTGGATAGAGCAACAGCCTTCTAAGCTGTGGGTCGCAGGTTCGAATCCTGCTAGACTCGCCAATCTGAAAGCCCTGACACGACGGTGTTTCAGGGCTTTCCCATGCCTGCCGGAGGCAGACACAGGACGCAGCTGGGCCCGCTGTTCGTCATCTTGGGCTGCGGATCCCCTCCTCTGCCAGTTCACCCTTGTTCTTAAGCGGATCTTAAAAGAAACATACTGATTCTCTGTCATGCTGTTACAGGTCTCCGATGTCGGCCAGTCACCGTCAACCAACGCGTTGCTCCCGGCTCATCGAGAAGCTCCACCATATCCTCCCTGTCCAGGCCGGACGCAGTAGCGAGGCGGGCACGGACGGTCAAAGAAAAAAGCATCCTCAACACTCTGTGGATGACACTGGGATGACACATCCTGAGGCAGCCAGGCGGCAATGGGTCGGATTAGGAAGAGCTCCAGCATGGAACATGGAAGGAAGAAGCAGATGAAAAGACTGAAAGTCCTGCTGTCAGCCACTGCAATCGTGCTTCTGCTGGGCACGATTGGCTTCCTGAATCACACGGATGACACAAAGGTCGCTGCAGTCCCAGGCTCGCCTGCGCGCATATTCCTCTATGGGGAAAAGCACGGCGTGGACACCATCATTAATCAGGAATACGAGCTCTGGCATAAGCATTATCACAGCGACGGCATGCGGCATCTTTTTCTCGAGCTCCCCTATTTCAGTGCTGAATTCCTGAACATCTGGCTGCAGGAAGACAGCGATGAGATTCTGAACGCCCTGTACGACGACCTCGAGGGGACGGCGGCCCATGTTCCCGCCGTGAAGGAATTCTATCGCCGGATTAAGGCAGACTGCCCAGACACTGTTTTCCACGGCACGGATGTCGGACATCAGTTCTATTCAACCGGTGAGCGGTATCTGGAATATCTGGAACAGCATCATCTGGAGGACAGCCGTCAGTATGCTCTGGCTGAAGAGGCTATCAGGCAGGGAGAACAGTTCTACGAAAACTCGGACTTTGTCTACCGAGAGAACAAAATGGCGGAAAATTTCATTCGCGAATTTGATTCACTGGCCGGTGAAAGGGTCATGGGCATATACGGTGGTTCTCACACAAGACCGGATGCGCTGGACTATTCCGGCCGGGTTTCCTGCATGGCGAAACAGCTGAAGGATCACTACGGGGACATCATCTACTCCGAACAGCTGTCTGGAAAGTGACTCTGAGACGAGATTTTTCGCCAGGGACTCTTCTGATTTGCGCTGTCAGAGAGCAATGGAAAAATCCAGCACTGCTTGGTCAACTTTTGGACTTGTGTCACTCCTCTCCATTTCACAGCTCCTGGCGCATTCTCAAACATACACCTGTTGATATCCTGCCGTTCCGGAAACCCCTGCACAGTACCAGTTAAAGATGCCCGTCTGAAGGAGAAGTCACTTTGCCCTTTCAGGGCTTTCCAGCGGACTGCTCGTGAGTCTGCCGGCTGAAGCTGCATGAAGCTGGCAGGGACGGGCTTTTTCTGATCGCCCTGAAAAAGCCCTGAGACCTTCTCCGCCTCAGGGCTCCCTTCAGCCGGGAAGGCATTGTCCTGCTCGATCAGTCGTCCACCGTCAACCTGTAGGCGTCGGCCTCGACCTGCGTCCAGTCGTTGATCGGCTCGAAGAGGCGCGAGGCGCCGTTCTGGCGGTTCTGGGGGGCGCGCTCGAGGGCGAGCTCGCAGAGGGCGACCTGGCTGTCGACGGCGTTGCGGCCGCGGCGCGGGCGCTTGATATAGCCGCCGTCGGGCTGGCCGATGTGGGCCCGCTGGGTGTCAATCAGCTCGAGGTCGAGAACCTCGTTGACACGCTCGATGCAGAGCGGATCGACCACCGGGAAGAGCAGCTCCACGCGGCGGTCGAGGTTGCGCGGCATCCAGTCGGCCGAGGAGAGGTAGGTCTCCGGATGGCCGTTGTTGGCGAAGACAAAGATACGCGAGTGCTCGAGGTAGCGGCCGACGAGGGAACGGACATGGATATTATCGGAGAGGCCGGGCACGCCGGGGCGCAGGCAGCAGATGCCGCGGACGACGAGCTCGATCTTCACACCGGCCTGGCTCGCACGGTAGAGCTCCTCGATAATGCCCTGGTCGACGAGGGAGTTCATCTTCGCGCGGATGGCGGCCGGGAGGCCGGCCTTTGCGTGACGCACCTCGCGCTCGATGAGATCGACGAAGCTGTTGCGCAGCCAGTAGGGCGCCACGATGAGACGGTTCCAGGTGTCGGGCTCGGCATAGCCCGAGAGCATGTTGAAGAATACCGTGGCGTCGCTGCCGAAACTCTCGCGGCACATCAGTATGCCCATGTCGGTGTAGACCTTCGCCGTCTGGTCGTTGTAGTTGCCGGTGCCGAGGTGGAGGTAGCGGCGGATGCCGTCGGACTCGCGTCTGACAACGAGGGTGATCTTCGAGTGCACCTTCAGCCCCATGAGGCCGTAGATCACGTGGCAGCCGGCGCGCTCGAGACGGCGGGCCCAGACGATATTGTTGGCCTCGTCGAAGCGCGCCTTCAGCTCGACCAGGACCATGACCTGCTTGCCGTTGCGGGCGGCCTGCTCGAGATAGCGGATGATGGGGCTCTCGCCGCTGACGCGGTAGAGGGTCTGCTTGATCGCGAGGACATCCGGGTCTTCGGCGGCGGCGCGGACATAGTCGAGAACGGTGTCGAAGCTCTCGAAGGGATGGTGGCAGAAGACGTCCCCCGAGGCGATGACGGAGAAGAAGTCCGGCTCCTCGGCCCCCGCGTCGATCAGCTTCTGGCGCCGCTCGTGGTAGATCGAGACGGGCTGCGGATCGTAGGGCGGGTAGTACCAGGCGGCCTGGCGCTTGGCCTGGGGCAGCGAGCGGATGCCGGAGAGGAAGGTCAGGTCGAGCGGGCCGTTGATCAGGTAGATGTCGTCGCTGGCCACGCCGAGGGAGGGCACCAGGAAGCCGAGCAGACGCGGATCGATGTCAGCGTCGGCCTCGAGGCGGATCACCTCGCCCCATTCACGCAGGCGGATCTGCTTCTCTATCTCGATCAGCAGGTCCTCGGCGTCCTCCTCGTCGATGTCGAGGTCGGCGTTGCGGCTGATGCGGTAGGTGGCGAGGGCCTCGACGGCGGAGTTCTCGAAGACTTCGGCGATGAACAGCTTTACGAGCTCCTCGAGCAGGATGCCGGAGACGACGGGCTCCTTCTTTCCCGGAGCGGCGGGGGCGGAGCCGAGGACATGAAAGCGGGGCAGAACACCCGGGACCTGAACGGTGGCAAAGCGCGGCTCCGCGCCCGGGCTGTCGGCGAGCAGGACGCAGATGTTGAGGCTGCCGTTCGAGATCAGCGGGAAGGGACGGCCGGAGTCGACGGCCATCGGCGTCAGGATGGGATAGACATGGGTGCGGAAGTACCAGGCGGCCTCCTCACGCTGAGCCGGAGAAAGCTGGTCGCCCTTCAGGATGTGAACACCCTCGCGGGCGAGCCTGGGTTCGAGGGAACGCCCCCAGGTCGAATACATGCGGCCGTAGAGCAGATGGGTCTGCTCCGAAATGGCGACCAGCTGCTCCGAGGCCGTCAGGCCGGCGATATCCGGCTTCGTGTAGCCGGCCTGGACCATGTCCTTCAGCGAGGCGACGCGGACCATGAAGAACTCGTCGAGGTTGGACTGCGTGATGGAGAGGAAGGACAGCCGCTCCATCAGCGGATTCGAGCGGTCGCGCGCCTCATCGAGGACGCGTCCGTTGAACTGCAGCCAGCTGAGCTCGCGATTGATGAAGTTGGGATCGCGGGAATAGGCGACCGGGCTGAGGTTCGCGAGGTTCTGGCCGAGGCGGGCCTCGAGGATGCGGGCAGCGGCGCGGCGGCGGCGCTTACGGGAGCGCGTTTCCTGCTGCTCGCCCGACTGCGATTCGGGCACCAGCCAGCGGCTGCCGGGCTCGGAGCCCTGCTTGGGGGCAGCCAGATCCGGGGTCTGTCCCGCAGACTGGTAGGACTCGCCGGCGGCAATCTGCTCGGCATGACTCCGCCGCACAGTCTCCGCTTCGGGAGCCGGCGTGGCAGCATTCTCATTATTGGACATTTCTCTGGCCATCCTCGATGACTCCCTTCCTGCTAAATCAGTCTGTCCCGCCTGCCGGGACTTCAGCGCGGACCCTGCACGTCAAAGACGACCCGCAGCCCGAAGATCGCCGAAAAGAGGCCACTCTTCGAGCGGCTGACCGCCGTCTCCAGCGTCGCGTCCTGATCGGTTTGAATGTGAACCACGAGCTCCTCCTCGAGCAGATCGCAGCTGATTTCGCCGAGCTTCTGGCGGTGTGAGCTGTCAAAGCCGTCGGCGAGGCGCAGGATGGCGGCCAGTTCCAGGACCTGGCGGCGGCGCCTGGCATCCAGTCCGGAGATGGCATCTACGGTCGGCAGCCGCGACGCGGAATGGAAGCTCGCGGCATAGGCCACCTGCAGACGCTCGATATCGGTCAGCCCGATCAGGTCGAGATTGCGGATAATCTCGAAGCTCTGCTCGGCATGATAGTTAAGGCGCACGAACTTCCCGACATCGTGGAGAATGGCGGCGATCCGCAGCAGCATGCGCTGGCGATCGCCGAGGCCATAGCGGCGGGCGATCCGGTCAAAGAGCATCAGGCTCTGCTGCTCGACATAGCGTATATGCGGCTCGTCATAACGGAAGCGGCGGGCGAGATGGTGGACGAGGTTCAGCAGATCCGCTTCTTCAACCGGATTGACATGAAGCTGGTACCAGCGCTCGGCGTGTTCCAGAATCAGGCCGTCGCAGAGATCCGTATGCAGCAGGTGCAGCTGCTGGATCTGGGGCTGGCGGACATACTTGTCCAGAATGACGACCGTCGGCAGCAGCTGATCCGCCATGTCCGCGGGCACGCCCTCCCGCGTCGTCAGCGTCAGGCTGCTCTCCCGGGAGAGGCGTTCGCTGAGGGCGGCGAAGGCCTCCAGCGAAATCTCGCTCGTTCCGGGATCCAGGCCCGCGAGACGCTTCAGCCAGAGCATCTCGGGGCCGAGCGCGACCAGAATGTCGGGCGCGGCAGCCTCCTCGATCAGCTCATAGTCATTGAGCTCGCAGGTGATATATTCGTCGAGCAGGCGCGTATAGTCGCGGGTGCGCTCGCGCAGCTGGTTCATCATTTCATAGACGCGCAGGGCGCCGAGCAGCACATTGTGGCTGTAGAGGAGGCGTCCACCCTCATAGCCCGTGATCTGCAGCGAGCCCGAGCCGACATCGACGAGCAGCAGCTTCTTCTGCTTGAGCTCGGAAAAGAACTCGAAGTCGCTGATCAGCGCCCGCAGATGATAGAAACGCTCGACGTTGTTATCCAGCACCTCGACCTCGAAGCCGGTCTCCTGCGCGATGCGCGCGAGCACGAACTCACGGTTCGCCGCCTCGCGGATCGCGCTGGTCGCCACCACACGCCAGCTGCGGACATCGTATTCCCGCAGCTTCTGCTGGAAGCCCTGGAGGATGTCGATGCAGCGCTTGAGGCTCGCGGTCCGGATCTGCTGCTCGTTATAGGTATCGCGCCCCAGCGCCAGCGCACCGCGCACGACTTCGACCACGCGCGGACGGCGCTTCGAACGCACCTCGGCGATCTTCAGCGTCAGCTGATTCGATCCGACATCGATGACCGCATAGGTTTCAATGGTCCGTTTCGCTGCCATGCCCCCCTCCTGTCTCTCTGGATGGCCGCCGGCGACGGCGGCGCCGGCCCTGACCCGGTGTTGCGGGCCGTTCATGCCCTATTGTGCCTGATTTCGCCCCGCTTTGTGAAGTTTCCGCCGAAATCAGCTGCGGCAGATGCTCCGAGAGCAGGGCCGCGAGGCGCTCCGCTGCCTCGCGGCGACCGACGCGCGGCACCCGCCAGGTGAAATCGGCCCAGCGCCGGTAGAGCGGCGTGCGTTCGGCAAAGATCTCCCCGAGACCGCCACCCGTGCGCGAGACGACACCGCGTTCGGCGAGGTCTCCGACTCGCTGCCGCAGGATCCCGAGCGGAACATCGAGGTAGACGATCGTACCCAGGCGGGCGAGATGGGCCATCGCCCGGGGACAGTAGACCACCGAGCCACCCGTGGCAATGATGCTGCGCCGGACCCTGATGCTGCGGACGGCGGCGGACTCGCGCTCGATAAAATCCCCGGTGCTGCAGGCCGCCAGCAGCTGGGCGACCGTCTGTCCCTCGCGCGCGGCGAGCACGGTATCGCTGTCGATGAAACCGAAACCGATCTGCCGGGCGAGGCGGCGGCCGAGCGAGGACTTCCCGCTGCCGGGCATGCCGATCAGGATGATGTTGTCTGCAAAGTCCGGGGCCGTCATCCGTTCTCCTCCCACAGTTCCCGGCGCCGCCGTCCGAGTTCGGCCACCCGGGCCATGTAGAGCCGTAGGTCGCGCGGGGCGGCGAGGCGTTTCACGCGGCCCGGGGCGAGGACACGCTTCGTCATCGCGCTGGCACCGAAGCCGAGAACATCAGCTTCATCGCTCAGCATGGCGGTGTTGTAGAGGCCGCCCCGGCCGGGCAGCGCATGGGTGCAGTTCTCGAGTCCGGCGAGAATGCGCTTCTGGCGATAGAGCGGGCCGGGGCGGTAGCCGCGGCGCCTGAGCAGGCGCGTGGCGGCATCAAAGCCCGCCACCAGATCCGTACTCTCACGGAAATTCTCCGTCTCCCACCAGTCGGCGCCGCGCTTCGGCGCCAGGGCATGCAGGGTCAGCGATTCGGGGCCGAGTTCGAGGGCCCGCCTGACGTCGGCCAGCAGCGTGGCGCCCGTGCCGCCGGGCAGGCCGCCGATGAGGTCCATATGGATCTCGGGGAAGCCGGCCGCACGTGCGAGGGCAAAGGCGGCCTCGCTCTCGCGGCGGCCGTGGGGACGGCCGGCGGCAGCCAGCAGGTGGTCATCGAAGCTCTGGGGATTGATACAGATGCGTGTAAAGCCGGCTTCCCTGAGCCGGGCGAGGATGGCGGGCGTAACGCAGTCGGGACGGCCTGCCTCGATCGTCAGCTCCCGGGCCTCGGCGAGCAGCGGGGCCGCACGGTCCAGCCCCGCGAGCAGCAGCTCAAAGGCCTCGGGGGCCAGGGAGATCGGGGTGCCGCCCCCGACATAGAGGGCGCGGATACGGCAGCCGGCGGCGGCACGACGGTGCCAGACGTCCGAGCCGAAGAAATCTTCCATGTCCCGCAGGAGCGCCGCAACATAGTCGCGGTGCTCGGTGGCGGGCCGGGCCACGCCGGTCGCCGTCACGAAAGAACAGTAGCCGCAGCGGCTCGGACAGAAGGGGATGTGGAGATAGAGAAGGACGTCTCCCGGCTTGAGCAGGTCGAGCTGCTGCCGCTCCGTGCGCTCGGCTGCGAGGGCGAGGCGGGCGCGGGCCGGCATGACATGGTAGAAGCGGACGAGCTCACGGGCGATGGCGAGCTGGGACCAGCCCGCGAGACGCCGTTCGCGGACGAGCCAGGTCGGCCGGATGCCGGTCAGAGAGCCCCAGGGAAAGCTGCGGCCCGTCTCCCGGGCCAGAACTTCATAGAGCTGGACACGCAGCAGGCGCCGCAGCAGACGCTCGTCGGCAGGACGCGGGGCGCGGGGGCCGCGGCCGTCCGCCCGCAGGGTGGAGACCTCCTCCTCCCCGACCGTGCTCGTAAGTACGAGCGTCGGGCCCCGGGGTGCCCGCAGCAGGCCGGCCGCCTCATCTGTCTCCGCCCGGCCGAAGAAGAGCTGCAGCAGATCCTGGACGGCAAAGAACAAAGCGTGCCCCCGCAGTCTGACCTCAAGCATCCGGCTTTACCGTCTCGTACCAGGTCAGAACCAGATCGACCATGCGCCCGTAGCTCCGTACACCGTCATGCTGGCGGTTGACCTTCAGCACCTGGTCGTTGACGCGGGTGGTCGTTTCCTGCACCGGCCCCTCGAAGCTCTTCCAGTAGGCGTTGCGGCGGCCGATGTCGGCCCGCATGCCGGCGGGGACGGGGTCCCAGAGCTCGAGCCAGAGCTCGTTGTCGGCGCTCGAGAGGCGGCTCGACATGTGGACAAAGGCGAGCAGCCAGCCGCTGTAGCGGTAATCCGCGTCCGGGTGATGGATGCCGGCGAGAAAGGCCAGGGCATTCGCCTCATCCTCGCGGGCATAGCCGGCGACGTGGGCGATTTCGTGGAGAGCCACGGCGAGGCGCTCATCGACCCTGGCGTCGACATTGACATTGGCCTCCGCCGTCAGCGGCATGAACATGCCCGTAATCCCGGTGTAGGACCAGTAGTGCGAAAACAGCACCAGCTTCGGCCGCACAGGAGCGGTCGCGAGTTCGGGAAACATCTCACCCAGCCTCTCCCAGCCGGCAAAGGCGCGGCCCAGTTCGGCGCTTTGAGACTCGCCCGCCCGCGCGGCCATGGCTCCGTCCTCGTCCTCGGGGAGCTCGGCGCGGACCCGGATGGCCTCGTCGCGGACATAGCAGGCTGCCCGGTAGAGTTCGGCGGCATCATGCCGGCGCACCTCCCAGCCGAGGCGGGAGGCGAGCGGCAGGCGCTCATAATTCCAGGCGTGAAAGACCAGATAGAGTGTCAGGGACAGCGAAAGCAGGATCGCCAGAACGCGCAGGCGGCGGCCGAGGGCCGGCAGCAGCCCGGCGGGACGGGTAAGCCGCGGCAGCAGGGACAGCAGGCCCGCGAGAACCGCGGGGATCAGGGCGGCGAGCAGGATCTGGGCGATGGAAAAGGGCACGAGGTTCGCCAGCACGCGCAGCGGCGCGATGAGGATGGGGCGGACGTCGGCCGCATAGGCTTCGGCGAGCTCCGGCCGGCGGCGAAAGAGCTCCAGGACGAGCCAGGCGAGAAGCGGCGGCAGCAGCCACCAGCCACGGCCGAGTCTGCGGATGCCGGGCCGGAGAATCACGGCAGCGGGTCTTCCAGATCCAGCGCGCGGGCGAGCTCGGCCGTATCTCTGACGACAGGGCTGCAGCCGCCGGCCGCGAGCTCCGCCGGGCTGCGGAAGCCCCAGGCGACGGCGATGAAGGGCATGCCGGCGGCACGGGCGGTGGCCATGTCGGTCAGAGAGTCGCCGACATAGCGGACGGACGCGGCCGGGACAGGCCAGGCGGAGGCGGCCGCGAGGGCCATCGCGGGATCGGGCTTCGCCGGCAGCCCGGGACGCATGCCGATCACGGCGTCAAAGCGCTCACCGAAGTGATGGCGGACGATGAGGCGGCATAGGCCGTCTTCCTTGTTGCTGACCACGCCCAGGGGTACACCGGCGCGGCCGAGGGCATCCAGCAGTGCATGGATGCCGGGATAGGGTTCTGTGCCGTCCAGCGGGTGGGCGCGGTAGTAGGCGAGCAGTTCAGCATGCACCTCATCAACCGTCACGGCTGTCGTGGACATCCCGCGGGTCTGAGCGAGACTCGCGGCGAGGGCGCGCCCGGCGAGAACATGGAGTCCGTTGCCGACGAGGAGGACGATCCGGGAGGCTGCGAGCGGCGGGAGACCGTGGGTGCCGAGGGCATGGTTGACGGCGGCGGCGATGTCCGGCAGCGTGTCGAGCAGGGTTCCATCGAGGTCAAAGATAACGGGGCGGACGGGCACGGCTTGAGGTCCTTTCGATCAGCGGAGGCGGGCTGGTTCACGGCGGCGTCCCCTTCGCGAGACGCAAAACGCCAGCCCCCATAGTAACAGGATGCCCCCCGCCGCCGCCAGAACGATGCGCCTTACGAGGGCCGCGAAAAAGGGCTCCGGAACCATGCGGATGAGCATGTCGGTCGCCGGATCCAGCAGCCAGAGGTCGTTGCGGAAGAAGATCAGATGAAAGCGCGTCCAGAAGCCGCTGAAGTCGACCACGGCCCAGAGCGCGACGAGGGCGACCGAGGCCAGGAAAAGGGCCATGCCCGGGACGGCGCCGCGGGCGATCTGACGGAGGGCGGGACGAACTTTGCGGTGAACAAAAAAAACCGTGCCGCACATCAGAACGATGACGGCGACGGCGGCACGGCGCACGGCGAGGGCGGTGCGATAGAGCTCGCGTACATCCAGCATGTGCTCCGTTTCACGGCTGTTGAAGAGCGGCTGCGGGCGGCCGTTTCGCCGCACCTCGATCCCGAGGTCGTCGCGGTGTCCGGCGAGGTAGTCCAGCAGCACCGTCGTCCCCGCCTCCAGCTCCGCTGCCGTGATGCCGATGTCGGCCGCCGTGTCGAGCTCCGCATACTGCCGCCGATAGAAGCCGCGGTCGAAGGCCGCCCAGGCCACCGCGCTGATCAGGATGACCAGGCAGGCGGCAAAACCGGCCAGAATACCGGGCAGCAGGCGGACGAGGCGCGGCTGGCGGCTCACCGCACGAGCGGAGCCAGGGCGGCGCCGTAGGCCGTTGCATAGGCGGCCCGCTCGGGAATGATGCAGTTGACGCCATAGAGCCGGCAGACCGTGGCCAGAATGCCGCAGCCGATCTGCGACTGGCTGAGATTGCCGGTAAAGACGCAGTCGGGAATGCCCTCCTGTCGGGCGGCCAGTGCACCGAAGGAGCCGATGGTCTGGAAGACGAGGTTCAGGATGCCGATGGCGAGGTCCTCGGGACGGCAGTCGTTTTCTATGCGGCCGAAATTGGAGGCGGTGACATCATGAGCAAGACCGGCGATGGCACGGCCGGCGATGTCACCGACCGTCAGATCGACCTCGTGCAGGTTCCCGGCCGCGGCCAGTTCCTCGAGGCGGACAAAATCGCGGGTTCCCAGCAGTGAGCGCGAGAGGCCGAGCAGCGTGCCGCCGCCGACGCCGGAGCCGAAAAGACGGCAGACGCCGGTACCCGTGGAGCTGCTGTTCACGGCACGGACGACGGCGGTGCCGGTTCCCATGCTGACGACAACAGCGCGTTCACAGCCCGAGAGGGCGAGGCCGCCGCGGCCGATCGCCTCCATCTCGTCGACACGGCAGGCCGTGATATTGAGGATCTCGCCGGCGATGGCATTCTGGCCGACACCGGTCAGCATGATGCGCGAGATCTCCGGCACCAGGCCATCGGAACGGTTCAGAAAGCGGCCCAGGGCGCCGTAGGCACTGGTCACGGGGTCATCGGCACGGACAAGATGCGCGGCCGAGAGCACGCCCGCCTCGACAGCGACGATCTTCGTCGTGCTGCCGCCGATGTCAAGTCCAACGATCAGGGACACGGGGACACCCGGCCTAGCGCGAAACGCCGGTGCGGCGCAGGTAGTCCATCGAAGCGTCGGCCTCTTCCTTGCCATCGAGGAAGGCGACCGAACGCGGTACAATGACAAAGATGACGCTCGAGATCTTCTCCACCTGGCCGTCGAGAGCACAGGCGGCACCGGAGACAAAGTCGACGATGCGCTGGGCGACAGCCGGGTCGATGCGCTCGAAATTGCAGATCACGGTGCGTCCGGCGCGCAGATGGTTGCTGATGTCCTTGGCAGTTTCAATATTCGTCGGCTTGATGACAATCAGCTGCTGCGCTCCGGCGCCACGGAAATTGACGACCTTGTCGCTGCTGCGGCGTCCGAAGGCGGAGCGGGCGATGGTCTCCATCTGCGGCTCGCGCTGGGCTTCATATTCCTCTTCGGGGTACTCGCCCAGCACGTCGCTGTCGTCCTCGTCATCCTGATCATAACGGCCGAAAAGACGATTGATAAACTCAGGCATCACAGTCCCGTTTCTCCTTTACATGCACGCATATACCACGCCGGATCCCGCCTCATACTGTCGTCAAGACGGTCTTAACATAATTATAAAACCTTTTATGCAGGTAAAAAGGCTTAAAAGACTTTATTAAACGCTTGTAGGCAATTTGTAGGGAAGTTGTCACCGTTTTGTTATACAGCGACCATTATTTTGATCTCAAAGTCCTTTTTGTGGCTCTTTTGTGTGCATACACGCAGCATATATGAGGCGGGCGCTGTCATTTCCGGGTCTCAGGCTCATGTTCGCAATCTGCCGCGCAGGAATTCGGACGGACAGCAGGCCGGGCGTCGGCATTCTCAAAGAGAGCCCGCCCTATGCGCACCAGCGTCGAGCCGCAGCGGACGGCCGCCTCGAAGTCGTCCGTCATCCCCATCGAGAGGGTGTCAAAGTCCATGCCGCCGGTGAGGCTGACATCGCCCCGCACGCGGTCAAACTCGTCCCGCACCCGGCCGAAGAAGCGCTCCTGCGCGGCGCGGTCGAGCCCCGGCGCCGCCATGGTCATCAGGCCGCGCACACGCACCCATTCGAGGTCCCGGGCATGGCGCAGCGCCTCATCGAGCTCCCCGGGTGCGAAGCCGGACTTCGACTCCTCCCGGGACCAGTTGACCTGCAGCAGAACCTCCGGATGCATCCCATTCCGGTCGCCCATGTTCTCAAGGGCCTGCAGCAGCCGCAGCGAATGTACGGAATGAATCAGGCCGACGCGGTGCACGAGATGACGGACCTTGTTGCGCTGAAGGGTGCCGATAAGCTGCCAGTCGGCCTCAAGTTCCCAGGCGGACATGGCGTCCTGCTTGGCCAGCAGCTCCTGCACACGGTTTTCACCGAAGGCACGCTGTCCCGCCGCATGGAGAAGCAGCAGTGCCTCGGGCGGGCGCGACTTGGTGACCGCCAGCAGGCTGACATCCTCCGGCCGGCGTCCAGCGTCGGCGGCGGCACGGGAGATGCGTTCGCGCACCGCAGCGAGACGCCGCCGGGCGGCGGCGAGAGCGTCTTCGGAGCAGGCCGCCAGAGCGGCGTCAAGCGCTGAAGGGCCGTCAGTCATCAATGACACCTCCATCTGTGACTGTTTCGGGATTGCGCACGATCAGGCTGCCCTGCTTCAGCTCCTCGTCGGGCGCGAGCAGGGCATCGGCTTCCGTCAGGCCGAGAACGTCGACCGGGTGCAGACGGGCACGATTGGCGGTAACCAGCATGACGGCCGCCCGGCTGCCGTCCCCGCTGCGGTTCAGCAGAGCCGACTGGGGCACCAGAATGCCGCTGACATCGCCGGTCAGCAGCTTGACCCTGAGTTTCCGTTCGTCGAGCAGGCGGGCCATGCCCTCGTCGGTGGCGAGGCCCAGCAGGATGCCGCTGCTGTCGGGTTCGCTGCGCTCGATGCGGCAGCGCAGCAGCAGATTGTCCTCCGCCGGCAGGCGCAGACGCAGTTCCGTCCGCCCGTCGAACCAGTCATTTTCGATGCCGCGGACATACAGCAGCAGATAGTAGCTGCTGCCGTAGACCCGGCGCAGCACCGGCTGACCGGCCGTCACCGTCTCCGCCAGCGGGGCTATCTCGCTCCCGTCGGCGAGAGCGACTTCCAGCTCGGCCGGCGAGAGCCGTTCGAGCAGGCCCGGCACGAGCTCCGTCTCGCGGCCGTCCGAGCGGAAGGACACCAGTCCAGGCCTGGCGGCACTGATGACGCCCGAGCCGGCTCCGAGAACCTCCTGCAGGCGCTCCCGCGACAGCATGAGACTGGAAAGCAGACCGTCGTCGAGGTCAACAGCTGCGAGCCGGCCGGATCGCTGGCGCAGCGCGGCGGCCATGGCCTGATCCAGGGGGATGAAGTCAGCCGCCCGGCCGCGGATGGCGGCCAGCCGCATCTCGGAGACCAGCTGGCGGATGCTGCGTTCGGCTTCCTCGTAGAGAGGGCGCGCGGCCTCGCCGCGTCCCGTCGCGAGCAGCTCGAGCTGGCGGTCGGAAATCTGGCGGTCGATGCTGCGCCGTTCGTCGAGAACCGGCTCCAGCGTCGAGCCGATGACGAGGACGAGCTCCTCCCCCACCGCCGCGTGCTGGCCCTCGGGAACCGCCGGGTCAACGAGGCCGGCCAGCGGACTCAAAATCAGTTCTTCGTCGCGGATCACGAGGGCCTCGGCCTCAAAACCGAGCTCGAGACGCTCCTGATAGACAAAGAGCAGCTGCGGACGGCTCTTCTCCTTTTCATAGACATGGACGATGATGACGATGGCGACCACGAGCAGGACCACAAAGCCCAGCGCCAGCATGCCCGCACGGCGGCGGCGACGCTGTTTCTGGCTGTTGCGATGCCGGGCCAGAGCTTCGTCGGCGGCGACGGTCGCGCGCAGCGCGGCCGGATCCCGGCGCGTGGGATCCGGCGGGCGGTAATCCGGGTCGGCAAAGCGCTGGCTGCCGGGCTGCGGAGCCCGGCGGTCGCGCAGACGACCGCGGTCGGCGAGCGGAAAGCTCTCGATACCGTCGCTTTCCCGGGGCCGCCGTGGGCTCATCGGGGTCCTTCGTAGCGCAGGAAGAGTCCGGCCAGCGGGGGCAGGTTCAGGCGCAGCAGCCCTCTTCCCGTCATGAGCACTTCGCGGGGCTCAGGTTCGATCCGGGCCTCTGAATCCTCAGCAGCTGAGCCGGACAGCTCTTCCGCAGCCTCCGGAAGGGGCTTCGGAGCTGCCACGGGGATGGCTGCCGTCTCGAGGATCATGCCGCGGCTCTCAGGCCTCAGGTAGCCCGAGCCGTCATAGACATGATCGTCACTGGACAGGATGACACGGTAGCTGCCGACCTGCGGCAGTTCGAGTTCATAGTCCACCTGCGGCGCCGGCGTCATGTTAAAGATACAGACCACGTGATCACCATCTGCGCCATGGCGGGCAAAGGCATAGACCGAGCGCTCGGCGTCATCGGCGTCCAGCCACTCGAAGCCGTCCCAGCCGGCATCGTGCTGCCAGAAGCTGGACTCGGAGAGATAAAGGCGGTTGAGATCGCGTACGAAGCTCTGCGTCTGCCGGTGGCGGGGATACTCCAGCAGGAACCACTCGAGCTCCTCGTAGTAGCGCCACTCGATGAATGTGCCGAGCTCATAGCCCATGAAATTGAGCTTTGCGCCCGGATGGGCGATCTGGTACATGAGCATGGTGCGGAAGCAGGCAAATTTGCGCCAGAGATCACCGGGCATGCGGTCCAGCAGCGAACGCTTCCCGTGCACGACTTCGTCATGGGAGAAGGGCAGGACGAAGCGCTCGCTGAAGGCATAGGTCAGCGAAAAGGTCAGCTGGTTGTGGTGCTGCGGACGCATGTAGTAGTCCAGATTCATGTAGTCGAGGGTGTCATGCATCCAGCCCATGTTCCACTTGTGCGTGAAGCCGAGTCCCCCCTCCTCCGGCCGCTTCGTCACATGGGGGAAACTCGTCGATTCCTCGGCGATCATGAAGATGGACGGGAAGGAGCCCAGCAGGACTGAATTCATGTGCTTGAGGAAGTCCAGGGCCTCGAGGTAGGTGGTGCCGCCGTGGCGGTTGCGGACGAATTCGCTGCGGCCGTAGTCGGTGTAGAGCATCGAACTCACGGCATCCACGCGCAGGCCGTCGAGGTGGAACTCCGAGATCCAGAACCAGGCGGAGGAGATCAGGAAGGACTCGACCTCGGCCCTGCTGTAGTCGAAGACGAGCGTGCCCCACTCCTCGTGGGCGCCCAGACGCGGATCGGCATGCTCGTAGAGGGGCTGGCCGTCGAAGCGTGCCAGACCGAACTCGTCGCGTGGGAAATGTGCCGGCACCCAGTCGAGGATGACCCGGATGCCCAGCTGGTGGAGATGGTCGACAAAGAACTTGAAATCCGCCGGCGTGCCGTAGCGCGAGGTGGGGGCGAAATAGCCCGTCACCTGATATCCCCAGGAGGTGTCAAAGGGATACTCCGTCACCGGCAGCAGCTCGACACAGTTGTAGCCCATGTCGAGGCAGTAGTCGCCGAGCTGGCGGGCGAGCTCGCGGTAGTTCATCACATTGCCGTCGGGATAGCGCCGCCAGGAGCCCAGATGCACCTCGTAGATATTAAGCGGCGCCGGCGTCGTGGCTGACTGCCGCCGGGCGAGCCAGTCGCTGTCGCCCCATTCATAGTCGTCAGGGTCGTAAAGAATCGACGCTGTGCCGGGCCTCGTCTCCTGATGCCGCGCATAGGGGTCACACTTCAGCACCGTCATGCCGTCGCGGCCCTGAATCGCATATTTGTAGCGCTGCCAGAGCCGGGCCGTCGGCATCTCGATGTACCAGATACCGCCTGTCTTCGTTGGCTGCATCGGATGGCTGTCCGTCTGCCAGTCGTTGAAATCGCCGACCAGCCAGACCTGCTCGGCCCTGGGCGCCCAGACGGCAAAGCGGTAGCCCGATTCGGGATCGCCGTGCCGCATGGGGAAAGAGCCGAGGAAACGATAGGACTGATAGTTGGTCCCTCGATTGAACAGATAAATCAATCTTTCGTCCAGCATGTCGCCTCCTCGTATCTGCGGCATCCAGCACCGGAATGCCTTATTCATGGTTTCATTTTAGCAAAGGTCAGGCCTGCCGGCCGCCGTCACGTAAATCGGCCTATAATGCCGTTAGCAAAAGCCGCCGCGAGAGGAGACCGGAGCACCATGACAGAAGAGAAGCCCGGAGCGGATCTGCGCTACGAAGAGGACAGTCTCGGCAGGATCGCCGTTCCCGCCACGGCCCTCTGGGGCCCCGTGACCGAGCGCGCCCGTCAGCACTTTCAGATCGGCGGGGAGCTTATGCCCCCGGCCATTATCCATGCGCTCGCCTGGATTAAGGAAGCGGCGGCCGCCGCCAACCGCCGCTGCGGCCTGATAGACACCGGCCAGGCGGCGGGTATCGCCGCCGTCTGCCGGCGCATCCGCGCGGGCGAACTCGACCATGCCTTCCCGCTGCCCGTCTGGCAGACCGGCAGCGGTACGCAGACGAACATGAACGTCAATGAAGTCATCTCCCGCCTGGCAGCAGCAGACGAGCGGGATATAAACCCGTCCGCCGACCCGGCCCGTTTCCATGCCAACGATGTCGTCAACCGCTCGCAGAGCTCAAACGATGTCTTCCCCGCCGCCCTGCGCATCGCAGCCGCGCTCGCCATCAGGGACGGGCTCGAGCCGGCACTGGCCTCTCTGCTGGGCGCCCTCGATGAGCTCTCCGCCGCCCACGGCGGCGTCGTGAAGCTCGGACGCACACACCTGATGGACGCCACCCCGATTCGCTTCGAGCAGGAGATCGCGGCCTGGACACGGGCGCTCCGCGATGACGGGGAGGCCCTCGCGGCCCTGCTGCCCGCCTGTCTCGAGCTGCCCCTCGGCGGCACCGCGGTCGGCACCGGCCTCAACAGCCCCGAGGGCTTCGGCGAGCTGACGGCAGCCTGGCTGGCCCGGGAGACGGGGCTCGGCTTCACGGCGGCCCCCGTCCCGGGACGGCATATGGCCTCGCAGACGGCGCTGACAAATCTGCACGGACCGCTGCGCGCCCTGGCGGCGGACCTTTTCAAGCTCGCCGCGGACATCCGCCTGCTCGGCTCGGGACCGCGCGGCGGCATTGGCGAGCTGCGCCTGCCCGCCAACGAGCCCGGCTCCTCCATCATGCCGGGAAAGATCAATCCCACCCAGTCCGAGATGCTGATCATGGTGGCCATCCAGGTCATGGCCAACGACCAGGCGATCACGATGGCTTCGAGCCAGGGCCAGCTGCAGCTGAACGTCTGCCTGCCCCTGATCGGCAGCCGCCTGCTCGAGTCGATCCGCCTGCTGGCGGACGCGATGACGTCCTTTGCCCGCTTCGGCATCAGAGGGCTCGAGCTGCGGCACGAAACAATCCGGACCCATGTCGACAGTTCGCTGATGCAGGCGACGGCCCTGACCCGTGCCATCGGCTACCGCGCGGCGGCCCGGCTCGCCCAGGAGGCGGCGGCGAGCGGCGGCAGCCTGCGCGACGCGGCCCTCGCCTCTGGACTGCTGACAGCCGCGGACTACGACCGTCTGACGGCAGCGGAGCGCATGACCCGGCCCGATCCCGCGGCCGGCGGCGAAGCGTGAGCGGTTCGTCGCCCTTTGCCCGCAGCGCCTCGCTCCTCGGAGCGGAAGCGGTCGCCGCCCTCGCCCGCTGCCGCGTCCTGCTGCTCGGCGTCGGCGGGGTCGGCTCCTGGTGCGCCGAGGCCCTGATTCGCTCGGGGATCGGCCGCCTGCATCTGGTCGACCCCGACCCGGTTACACTCACGAACCTCAACCGCCAGCTGCCTGCCCTGCATTCCACGCTCGGCCGCCTGAAGGTCGAGGTGCTCGCGGAGCGTCTGGGCGACATCAATCCGCTGGCCGAAATACGGGCGGACGCACTGTTCTACAATGCGGCGACGGCCGACGGCTTTGATCTGGCGGCCTATGACTACATCGTCGACGCCATCGACACGGTGAGCTCGAAAGTCCTCGTCATCGAGCGGGCACAGGCCGCGGGGACACCCGTCGTCTCCTGCATGGGCACCGGCAACAGGCGCCGCCCCGAGCTGCTCGTCCGCGGCATGCTCGCCGACACCCACAGCTGCCCCCTCGCCCGCATCCTGCGCCGTGAGCTGCGGCGGCGCGGCATCACGGAACTGCCCGTCGTCTGGTCGCCTGAAGAGCCCATGGTCCCCATCGAAACGGATGGCACGAGGTCCGGGACACCCGGCAGTCTGCCCTGGGTCCCGCCGGTCGCGGGCTTTCTGCTCGCGGCCCATGTCGTCGAAGCGCTGCTGACGGCCGGCAGGCCCGGCGAAACGGAGGAAAAATGAGATGGAACAACATGATCAGCTGATGCAGGCGGTGGTCTACGAGGGTCCGGGCAGGCTCCGGCTGCGCCTCGTCCCGCGTCCCAAGCCGGGTCCCGGCGAGCTGCTCGTCGGTATCGAGGCCTGCGGCATCTGCGGCACCGACCTCCACATCTACGGCGGCGCCCCGGGGGCTGCTCCGGTGGTCGCGCCGCGCATTCTCGGCCACGAATTCGCCGGCCGCGTGCAGCTGACGGGCCCCGGTGTCACGGACTTCCGGCCGGGCGACCTGGTCACCGTCGACCCCAATGACAACTGCGGCGCCTGTCCTCCCTGCCGCGCCGGTCTGCCGCATTTCTGCACGGCCATGCGCGGGATCGGGACGACGGTGGACGGCGCCTTCGCCAGGTACACGGTCGTACCTGCGAAGCAGGCCCTGCAGGTACCGGATACACTGGACGCGGCGGCGGCGGCGATGACCGAGCCTCTCGCCTGCTGCCTGCACGGCATCGACCGGGCCACGATCCGGCCCGGCGACGATGTCCTCATCATCGGGGCCGGCATGATCGGCCTGCTGATGCTGCAGCTGGCCCGCCTCTCCGGCGCCGCCAGGACGGCGGTGCTTGAGCCGCAGGCGGCGAGGCGCAGACAGGCGGAGGCGCTGGGCGCGACTGTGGTCCTCGACCCCCGGCGCCCGGACGGCAGTCCCCGCAGCGATGCGGAGCTCGGGGCGGCCTTCGCCGTGGCAGGCATCCGCCGATTCGCCGCCAGCATCGAATGTGCAGGCCAGACAGCGACCATGGAACAGGCCTTCCGCCTCTGTGGCTTTGCCGGGACGGTGCTATGCTTTGGTCTCACAGGTCCTGATGACGAGATGACCCTGCGTCCTTATGACCTCTTCTCCCGCGAGCTGACCCTCACCGCATCCTACATCAACCCGGCCACCATGGCCCGTGCCCTCGACCTCATCGCGGGCGGGCGCATCGACGTCACCTCCATGATCGCCGGCCGCGTCACGCTGGCGGGGCTGCCCGACTGGTTCCGGCAGCCCGCTGCCGCCCGCAACGGCAAGTACATCGTCGTCCCCGGATAGGGACTCAGGCCCCGAGCGCCTCCAGCAGCCGGCGCCTGAGGTCGGGATAGTCAGGATGCGCCGTGAAGTCGGCGTCTGCGGATGGGCGCCGGACCGCGAGCTCCTCCCGGATCGAGGCGGGACTGCCCCCGAGGACGAGGATACGGTCCGAGAGACGCAGCGCCTCATCTATGTCATGGGTGATGAAAAGCGTCGAGAGTTCCAGCTCCGTGCGCTTTTTCTGGAACCAGCCGTGCAGCTGACGCCTGGTCAGGGCATCGAGGGCCGAGAAGGGCTCGTCGAGGAGCATGGCGGCCTTCGAGACCAGCCAGGTGCGCAGCAGGGCCGCGCGCTGGGCCATGCCGCCCGAGAGCTCGGCGGGATAGAGCGCCTCCGTCCCGGCGAGGCCGAAGTCGGCGAAGTGGCGCGCCGCCTCCTCCCGCGCCGCGGCCCGCGGGAGGCCCTGCAGGAGGAGCGGCAGGGCGACGTTGTCCACGATTTTCAGGTGCCGCAGCAGCAGGTCCTTCTGCAGCATGTAGGCGATCTGCCCCGTCTGCCCGGTGATCTCGCGCCCCTCCAGCCAGACGGAACCCGCGTCCGGACACAGGAGCCCCGAGATGACATTGAAGAGCGTGGTCTTCCCGCTGCCGCTGAGGCCGAGCAGGGAAACGAGTTCGCCGCGCCGTACGGTGAGACTGACATTCTCGAGGATGGCCCTGTCCCCAAAGGCGACGTCGATGCCCCGCACCTCGAGGACTGCTGTCCTGTCAATCCGGGAGGCAGTCATTCGTAAACCCCGTTCCAGGCGCCAGCTCTCGCCCGATCAGGCCCTCCGCCGCGAGCCAGGCGTAAAACGCATCCCAGCGCCCGGGCTCGATCCAGCCCCAGCGCGGCGCATCGGCGATGTACTGCCCGGCGAGCCAGTCCTGACTCGCCCGGACGAGTTCGGCGTCGAGCTCCGGCGCATGCTGCAGCAGAATCGCGGCGGCTGCCCCGGGCTCCCGGATCGCGTCCTCATAGCCGCGGCGCGTGGCACGGAGGAAGGCACGGACGAGTTCCGGCTCCTCCCGCAGCAGATCCTCGTTCGTGATGAGGACAGGCGTATAGTAGTCAAAGACGGGGTTGATGTCGGCGAAGGCGAACCAGTTGTACTCGACGCCCGCCAGCTCCAGGGCGATCCCGTCCCAGGCGCGGAAGATCCAGACCGCGTCGACCAGCGTCTCGAGGCTGGTGACGATGTCGCTGACGGTTGTGGGAATCCACTGCAGCTTCTCCGGGTCGCCGCCGTCGGCACGGATGATATTCTCCACCATGGCGCGCTCCACCGGCAGATCCCAGGTCGCATAACGGCGTCCCTCCAGCTGCGCCGGTCTCTCGATCCCGGCTTCTTTGCGCGAGACGATGCCGGAACTGTTGTGGTTGACGAGAGCGGCGATGGCCACGAGCGGCAGCGGCTGGCCGCCTGCCAGGGCCGGCGCCAGATAGTCCTGGAAGGACACGCCGAAGTCGGCCCGTCCGGCGGCAACCAGGGCCTCGGCCCCATCCTCGGGCGGCTGCTCGACCACGAGCCGGATTCCCTCCTCGCGGTAGTAGCCGCGCTCGAGAGCAACATAGATGCCGCTGTGGTTGGTGTTCGGAGTCCAGTCGAGCACGAACACGACGTCACGCACGGCAGTCTCCGCCGCCGGAGCTGCCGTGGCGTCGGCGCCGGCCGCAGCGGGCCCGCAGCCGGCCACCGGCACGAGCAGCAGGGTCAGCAGCAGCGGGACCAGCCGTCTGGACCACCATCGGCAGCCGGGCAGGCTTTGCCTCAGAAATGTCATATATCTCTCCTTTATGTTCATCAGCTGTCTGCTGCCCAGGGATCCTCGCTCTCCGCCGCGGCCGCCGTGCGCCTCTCCCAGGGCATCAGCCAGCGCTGCAGCAGGTTGACGAGGGCCAGCAGGGCGAGACTGAGGGCCGAGATAAGCACGATGACAGCGAACATGCGGTCAAAGGCGAAGGACTTGCGCACCCGGGTCATGTAGACGCCGAGTCCCTGGCTTCCACCGAGCCACTCCGCGATGACGGCGCCGACCAGGGCATAGGAGGTCGACACGCGCAGCGCCGCGAAAAAGCTGCCGAGGCTGGCCGGCCAGACAACCAGGCGGAAGACCATGAAGTCCCCCGCACCCATGGCGCGCAGCAGACGGATCTCATCGCGGTCCACCGCGGCGAAGGCAGCCAGCAGGCTGACGGTCATGGGGAAAAAGGTGACGATGAAGATCAGGACGACCTTGGGCAGGACGCCGTAGCCGAACCAGAGCACCAGCAGCGGCGCGATGGCCACCGTAGGCACGGTCTGCGAGAAAAGCAGCAGCGGATAGAGAAGCTCCCGGATCAGGCGGCGGCGGTGCATCACGACGGCCAGACAGAAGCCCACGAGGATGCCGAGGCCGAGGCCGAGGCCCGCCTCGAGCAGGGTCGTTCCGAGATGCCGCCACAGCAGGGCGCGGTCCTGATGGAGGGCCAGCACGATGTCGAGCGGCGACGGCAGCAGGAAGCGCGGCACCAGGCCGCTGCCGGAGACCAGCTGCCAGACGGTCAGCAGCACGAGCGCCCCCAGCCAGGGCACGAGGCGTCGTCCGGTGGGACTAGTGGCGGTGCTTCGCAGTCTTTTCATCGATGCCGGGCAGCTCCCCGCCGGGAGCGTAGTGGATCTTGACATGGGAGAGCAGGGATTTCGCCCCCGCCACGACGGCCGTTTCGAGGCAGCGCTGCAGAAGGCTCATCAGCTCCGCGAAGTCGCCCTCGACCGTCGTTTCAAAGGCGCCGACCTCGTAGTGCAGCCCGCTGGCCGCGATTTCCTCGATGACGCGGTCGATCACGGCGAAGCTCGCCTCCTGATCCTCCGTTCCAAGCCTGGGCAGCACCTGCAGCGCCAGCGCTGCATTTATTTTCTTCATCCTCCACTCTCCCTTCCGGCTGCTCGGGTTTTCGCAGCGGCAAAAAGCCCCTGCCATGACACGGCAGAGGCTCCACGAGCAAGGCAGATGATCCCTACGCCGGCATGATCCGAACAGGTTCTACGGGTCTGGACCGCCATCTGGTCCACTCTCAGCCGGGCTGGCCCCGACTCCCCTTTTGTCCCGCTCATCATACACGATTTCACCCGCTGTTAACAAATCCCGGCCGCGGCGGAGCAGCCCCGGGGTGAATCCGGCGATGAGACGGTCGACCGCCCGGCTGTCCGGTTGCGATTCGGCTGCGCGCTCTGCGGCAGAGGCATTCATAAGATCGGCAAAACTCAGCTGCGCCCCGACGCCGCGCGGCTCGAGGCGGCTCATCGTGATGCCCAGCAGGCGCAGCGGCAGATCGCCGAGTTCGCTCTGCTCCGAAAAGAGTTCCATGGCGGCGCGATAGATGTCCCCGGCCGAATATATCGGCAGCGGGAGGCTGCGCTGCCTCGTCGTGGTCTCGAAGCTGCTGCTGCGATAGATCAGCTTCACGGTGCCGGCGGCCTGTTCCTGCTCGGCGAGGCGCCCGGCCACCTCCTCCGCCAGCTCGCGCAGCAGGGGCGCCGCCTCGTCGAGACCCAGCAGGTCCACCGGCGTCGTGCGCATCGCGCCGATCGAGCGGGCCGGCTCCTGCTCGCTCTCGAGTTCCACGCGGTCTCCGTCCTCGCCGCGGGCGGCACGGCTGAGGTCGCTGCCATGACGTCCGAAGAGCTGAAACAGGGTCTCGGGATCCGTGCGGGCGAGGTCGCCGATGGTATGGATCGCGAGCCGGTGCAGCCGTTCGGCGAGGACGGGCCCGACAAAGAGCATGCGCTCCACCGGCAGCGGCCAGATCAGTCCGCGGTAGTTCTGCGGGCTGATGACGGTGACGGCATCCGGTTTTTTATAGTCCGAACCGAGCTTGGCAAAGGTCAGCGTAAAGGATACGCCGACGGAAACCGTGAGCCTGAGCTCGGCGCGCACGGTGCAGCGTATCTCATGGGCGATCCGGGTGGCCTCCTTGAGTGAGCGGTCCTCGAGACCGATCCAGCATTCATCCAGTCCCATCGAGCGCAGGCGCTGCGAATAGCGGCGGTAGATCGCCATGGCCCGCTCCGAATACTCCTGATAGCGCTCCCGCTGCGGCGGCAGGACGACGGCCGAGGGGCACTTTCGCAGGGCGTCGACCAGGGCTTCTCCGGTCTGCACGGAGCTGCGTTTGGCGATGTCGTTTTTCGCCAGCACGACACCGCGCCGCCGGGCGATGTCGCCACCCACGATCACGGCACGATCGGCGAGATCCGGACGTTCGAGCAGCTCGACGGAGGCAAAGAAGTTGTTCATGTCCACATGGAGGACAGAGCGTCTGTCTGGCATGGTTCCATCATATATGTTGCCGGGCGCCTGGAGATACTCCCCTGCCACAAAGATGACACCCGCGCCCGGAGGAATGCGGGAGCGACTGCGGCGGAAAACGCTGTATCCGGAGCTGGCGCAGCCTGTTTTCATGTATGCTTTTACGGACAGCCGCCGGCAGAACGGCAGCCGTCATCGAGGATCTATGCTGCTATTCCGCTTTCTCGAAACCGCGGAGAGTCATGGGAAAACAAAGACAGCACATACAGGAGAAACAGAAATGAGAACGATACTCCCCCTCACCTACGGCTGGCGCTTTGTCCGGCAGGCCTCCGACGCTGCCGCTGCGCTGAGAGAGGAAGGCACAGCCGTCTCACTGCCGCATACCTGGAATGCCGTGGACGGCCAGGACGGCGGCAACGACTATCATCGCGGCAGCTGCTGGTACATCCGCGAACTGGCCGTACCGGAAACGGACGGCGAGGTCTATCTCGAAATCCAGGGCGCGGCACTGTCCGCCAGCGTCTATCTGAACGGTGCAGAACTGGGCTCGCACGAGGGCGGCTTCTCCACCTGGAGAGTCCGGCTGACCGCTGCTCTGCAGCCCCATAACACGCTCGTCATCAGGGTGGACAACAGCAGCAGTGACCGGATCTATCCGCAGATGGCCGACTTTACCTTCTACGGCGGCCTCTATCGCGCCGTCAATCTGCTCCTGGTACCCCGCGAGCATTTCGCTCTGGACTACTGTGGAGCACCGGGGATCCGGGTCACCCCAACGGTCAATCTGGAAGGCAAAAGCGCGCGGGTGCGCGTGGAAACCTGGCAGAACGCGGACCGGGTCACGATAACAGTGGACGGACAGAGCCGGACCGTGCCCTCCGTGGACGGCCAGGCCACAGCCGAATTCCTGCTGCAGGATGTCAGGCTCTGGGACGGCCTCCGGGATCCCTGGCTCTATCAGGCCACGGCCAGACTCGCGAGCGGTGACGAGATCCAGACCCGCTTCGGCTGCCGCCACTTTGCCGTCGATCCCGAGCGCGGCTTCTTCCTCAACGGCAGGAGTTATCCCCTGCGCGGTGTCTGCCGTCACCAGGATCTGGAAGGCGTCGGCAACGCCCTGACAGCGGAGGATCACAGACGGGACATGCGGCTCATCCAGGAGCTGGGCGCCAACACGCTGCGCCTGGCCCACTACCAGCACGCCCAGGAGTTCTACGATCTCTGCGACGAGAACGGCCTTATTGTCTGGGCGGAAATCCCCTATATCACGATGCATATGAAAAAGGGTCGGGACAACACCCTCTCGCAGATGCACGAGCTCATCGTCCAGAACTACAACCATCCCTCGATCGCCGTCTGGGGCCTGTCAAACGAGATCACGGCGGCCAGCCTGGTCGACGACGATCTGCTGGAAAATCACCGCCTGCTGCAGGATCTCTGCCGCCGCCTGGATCCGACCCGGCTCACAACCATCGCCCATGTCTTCATGCTCGAAACGGATTCTCCGCTGCTGGAAATCGCGGATCTCAACAGCTACAACCTCTATTACGGCTGGTATGTCGGCGAGGTGGAGGAGACGGGCGCCTTCCTCGACGCTTTCCACAGCCGCTTCCCGGAGCGGGCGATCGGCTGCTCCGAATACGGCGCCGATGCCAACCCCGCCTATCAGAGCGCCGATCCGAAAAAGGGCGACTACACGGAATCCTATCAGGCGGTCTACCACGAGCACATGCTGCGGATCATCGAGGAGCGTCCCTGGCTCTGGGCCACCCATGTCTGGAACATGTTCGACTTCGCTGCCGACGCACGTGATGAGGGAGGCAAACGCGGACGCAATCAGAAGGGACTGGTGAGCTTTGACCGCCGGCTCAGGAAGGACGCCTTCTATTTATACAAATCCGCCTGGAACCCGGAACCGATGGTCCACATCTGCGGCCGCCGCTATGTCGAGCGCCACGAGCAGCTAAGCGAGATCAAGGTTTACTCAAATCAGCCGGAAGTGACACTGTATGTCGATGGCAGAGAGTATGCCAGACAGAGCGGCAGACGCATCTTCAGATTTCAGCTTCCCCTCACCGGCGAGCACGTCATCGAAGCGCGGGCCGCTGGTCTGAGCGACACGATCCGCGTGCGCAGGGCTGCCGAGCCCAACCCCGACTATGTCCTCCCCGAAAAAAAGGATATGGCGAACTGGTTCGACGCCGACGAGGTGGATCCGGATTATTTCAGCGTCGGCGATACGCTCGGCGAGCTGCGCCGGCATCCCGAGACCAGCGCCGTCCTCGAGCGGCTTTTCGCCGCGGCTGCCGCCTCCCGGGGCGAAATGGCCGCGGGCGTGATCCGCAATCCCCACCTGCAGCGCATGCTGGGCCGGCGACCCCTTATCTCCCTGATCCAGATGGCCGGAGACGTTAAGGTAGAGCACATCAGACAGATCAACCGCATACTGCAGCAGGTGAAGAAGCCGTAGAGGGTTCGAAGCTGTGCAGCCTGTGACGCTTTCCGATGGGAAGTGGTGATGTGCATCCAGATTACCTGCGACTGCGACCATCCTGACATCAGGCGGTCATTCTGTACGATTGTCTTTGCGATTCGAGCCCGTCGCGAATCAGTATCGAGATCCAGGGCTCATGCAGCCTGTTACCGTGCAGCAGCGGAAGAGCTTCCCATACGCGTACTCTTACTGCGTCGCAATCAACAAAAGATGATCCCGCGCGACTCACATCAACGAAGAACTCCATGCCCGGCACCTGAAGAATGCCCTGAAGTCATCCGGCTTCAGGGCATTTGGCTGTTTCATTCGTACTGCTGGCTTATTTCAGGACTGGGAGACCATGGCTCTCTTCACCGTCTTCCTGATCCATTCACAGACAAGCTTCGAATCAATCGTTCTTTCTCGCTCCTCTCCTGCCAAGTACCAGCAGCACGCACCCGGCAAGCAGGAACAGCACACCAGTCCACAGATAGGGGTCGCTGTTCACACCGGTCTTCGGTACCGTCTGATCCGGTTCCGTCTCTTTGCTCTCTGTCGCTCCGTCGGTCCCGGTCGGTTCACTGGTCTCTGTTTGATCACTGGTCTTTGTCGACTCACTGCTCTCCGTCGACTCACTGGTCTCTGTCGACTCACTGGTCTCCGTTAGCTCACTGCTCTCCGTCGGCTCACTGGTCTCTGTCGTTTCACTGCTCTCCGTTACTTCGCTTTCCTTCCAGACAGCAGTGAACTGATGCCCGCCTGACGGTACGAGATACTTGTCGCCTGGCTGGTACCTCGAGCCCTGCCAGTACTGGAAGTCGAAACCCTCTCTGACTGGAGCTTCAACGATCGTTATCTCGCTGCCTACCGCTGCCGTGATGATGCGGGGAGCGTCTGACTCATCCGCCCACAGCCCTCCGGCTGGATCGAATGTGATCGTTGCCTCTTCGGCCTCCGTCGTAGTTGGTGCCGCTTCATCTTTGAACGTAGCCTGAAGGGAAACTGCCCTGGCAGGCATGACAAAGCTGGTTGTGGCTGCCCCGGCATCATTCAGCTGCAGCTCAGGAGCACCGGAGAGGATGATCCACTTGTCGAAGACTTTACCGACGGGTACCGTGGCTACGAGGTCGATCGTGACACCAGCCTCCGATTCCGTTACCTGCGTGCCTGCCAGGCGTGCTTCTCCATCTATGACGCTGATGGGGTAGACCGTTGCCGGCTCGAATACCGCCACAACCGTAACATCGCAGTCCGGCATCGTGAACCTGTCGTCCGTGATGTCGACATTCGAGGGCTGAACCTGCCATTCCTTGAACTGCCAGCCAGGATCGGCTGTAGCATTCAGCTGTATCTGTGTTCCCGCGATACCGGATGATGGCACTGCCGAGGCGTTGCCACTGCCTGCCGTCTCTACCGTTACATAGCGGATCGGGACACCCTTCGCACGAATCTCTATATCGCCACCGTTTATCGGGTTGAGTCCACTGCCGCCCGCTACAGCACCATGCCGGCTGGAAAGTGAAGCTGTTCTCCGTGCGACTGGAATCTGGGAGCTGAAGAGAATCCGCAGCGCACCGCTGCTGCTGTCATAGCTGTAGCCTGTGCCGTTGACCAGCTCGACGCCGCCCACTTTGACACTGATCTCCTCCGGGAGCATATAACCGCTCTCTGCAGTCAGAGTAGCCGTGTATTCGAAGTCATCCACAAAGTGACAGACTGCATCATTGCTGGTTGTGATATTGGTCAGAATATTCGTCACGGCATGGGAATTGACCTCGTCGAGAGAAATCTCCTGCCTGAATGTACCGCTGGCGTAGTCGGTCTGCCTGTCACCGTTACACTGCTCCGAGAAGACAAAGAGTCGACTGCTGTCGGCCGAGACATCCGAAAGGTTGATGATCACTCTTCCGCTCTCAGACTCAGGCTGCGCCAGACGTCCATAGTATTTGATCTCTTCGCTGTTATCGCCTTTCATCACAGCCGAAATGAATTCATTCGGCCCGGTCACTGCTCCGGTGTAGTCGATGACTGCATAGAGAGAGGACATCATCACCTGATTGATGGAAAAGCCGCTCCTCGTACTGTCATTCAGCGTCAGCTTCCACTCGGTCGTATCAGTAGCCGGAACAGCTGACAGAGCCCCGGGGCCGAGCGGGCCACTGGTTTTGCCACCTGTGGCTGCCGACGTAAAGAGGACGGAATCCAGTTTGAGATTAAAGGCCGGGCGTGCGCCGCGCTGATTATCCAAATAGCTGGCTGCCACTTCGCCAGTATCAAAAACATAGCCGGCTGAATTAGACCAGGCTACAGGCGAACGAAGCCACCAGCCCGGGGCATTGCCAGAAAGGTCATATGCGACCCGACTGGCGTCATCGGTAAAGGTATATGACATGGCTTCTTCAGCCGACAGGAAAAAGACATGGTCCCCGTTTAATATTCCAGTGGAAGCGGGATACCAGTTATAAATAGTCGCAGAGAATTGCGGATCATCCTTTGTCGTTGCCAGCAGAGCGCTCTGTTCGACTGCATTCAGAGTATTGGAATAAAAGTCTCTGCACCAGCTCTGGACTGCGCTTCCCTGCCATGCAGCACTTGTGACATCCGGATCAAACGGAGTTTCGGCCAGCAGCCTGTCAGACAGGAGCAGTTTGTAGTCTCCATTGACATTCCCATCTCCCAGCACACGCCACTGAACAGGCGCGCTGTTGTAGTTGCCAAACCAGATCGTGTTGCCCACACTGACCTTTTCCGCGTCAGACACGATGGCAGGTGAGCCTGCCGCAGCCACCCCTTCCAGAGGCACAAGCGCCCATAACATCAGTAGTGCCAGCAGCAATGCTGCTCCTTTTTTCGTCCGCATGAATCCTTCATCCTCCTGTCAACTCTGTTTCGTTCTGCAGTCATCTCTAAAACAAACAAAAAGCAGTCTGTCTCAGTACGCTTCTCCGAACACCATTTTCATGATCTCTCCGAAACCCAGCTCCGCCACCATCATCCCGTCCCTGTACCAGTGGATAAAATTGCCGTCCGTATCTGCCGTGGCAAAGATCTCGGGATTGGCGAGTACACCGAAACGAAAAGCGCCAAACGTCGGTTTCATGTCCAGAACAAGCGAATTACCGCTGTCAAAGTCCAGCAGCAGCACGCCGTGCTCATGTACCTTTACTCCTGAAATCGGTCCTTCGTTCACGTTCACTCCTCCCAGGAGGCAGAGCCTGCCCCATGGAATCATGTTATGTTCGGAATGGCCCGTTGTCATGTGAGTATGTCTCACTGTTTTTTCTTTTTATGCAGCATTTGGAAAGCTTCCAGGCACAGCGGAAACGCTGAAAAAACGCCCTGGTATTCTACAGAGCCGAAGCGTTTTGAGATCATTGGCCTGTTTGCTGCGCTCTGACTGTCAGGGATCAGGAGCAGCGAAGAACTTCTCCAGCTCGAGCCTTTTGTTTTTCCCGGTACCGGAAATCTCCAGTTTGCTGAAAATACGCGAGAGATGATTCTGCACAGTCCCCGGAGACAGGTGCAGTTTCTCTGCAATCTCTGCTGTCGTCAATCGCTGGGAGGCGAGTCGGGCAATTTCGAGCTCCCTGTCCGAGAGCCCATAGTCTCCGGGCTCACTGAAATACGTTTCCAGAATCTTCTTCCTGCCGGACTGTACCATCTCCGCCAGCCGGCTTATCTCGTCCAGGTATGCCGGGTGTTTTTCTTCGTCGCTCAATCTGCTCGACAAGTCTGACAGCCAGATCCAGTTTTCGGCAAACGGCATGATCATGCCATCCGGCAGAGCCAGAGCCAGAGCCGCTCGCAGCTCGTCAACTGCCTCGTCCGGCCGGTCAATTTTACCCAGGGCGACAGCGAGCTGTATATGGAGCCAGACAATACACAGAACGTTGTTGAATACTCCGTAGAGCTCCTGACACTCCTCTCTTCTGGCGATCAGCTCCGTATATTCACCACCGGCCAGCAGCATCTGATTGTAGTATGTGTTTAACATGGGCATGGCCGGAAACAGCGTGAGGGTCTCGGACAGTCTTCCTTCGGCGAGCCACTCGGGTGCATCCTGCGGGCGCGCCAGCATGGATGCGATGAACACCTGGCAGATATCGAGCGTGCTGAGCAGCGTATACTGTTTCTCCCTGCGAAACAACTCTCTGAGCTCATTCATACCGGCCTCTATCCGGTTGAAATTTCCTCTCAGAAGCTCCAGCCGCATGTTCAGGAATTCGCCTGCCAGCATGATGCTGTACTGCCTGTCTCTTCGCGCGGCGGACATGGCGATTTTGTTCGCGATTTCGGCATCGATGAAGTTCCCGCGCTCATAATGGAGTTCGGCTTGAAAAACCAGCTCCGCACCGTTTCCATGCCCGCCTGTAACCCGATAGTAGTACGGCATGCATGACGTCATCTCTTCGCTCTCTGTATCAGCCAGACCCACAGTCCTGTGATACATCATGAGAATGGAGGGTGAACCAAAGGTCCAGGCGTCGTTAGGATCTACGCTGTATGTGGGTCTCGTGAGCAGGGCACAGGCTCTCCTGTGGTATTCACTCATGGCGGAGATGTTGTTATAGGCTGTTAAGCTTTCGGAAATCTCTGCATCCCCCAGCAGATTGTTCTTATCCTCTTCCGAGAGCGACGTGTTTAGATCAAGCGACTTCAGAAGCAGGGCTTTCAGGCGCTTAAGCTCCGGGATATTGTTGAAGGAAAACATGGCCAGCATGCTGATGGTCAGGGCACTCGGATACGCAAGCCGTGTTTCCTCGGGACAGTTCGCAATCCATGAGAAGAAATCTTCAGCGTGCTCCCCATTCAGGCTCAGGCATCTGTCAGCCTCGATGCAGGATAGAATCTTCCCGTA
Organism: Bacillota bacterium; assembly: GCA_030057555.1. GTDB lineage: Bacteria > Bacillota > Clostridia > Saccharofermentanales > Fastidiosipilaceae > JAEZYR01. Next base: position 219,173 of record JASGUU010000044.1, read on the forward strand.
ATTCTGGGCCTTCGCATAACTGTAGTAGGCCTGAAGGTAATCGCCCTGCTCCATAAACCAGTCGCCCAGACTCGTATGGCTCCGCTGCTGGTATTCCAGCGGTTTCTGCGAGAAATGATGCCGTGTGCACTGCTGGAGCATGAGGTGGTAGCGGTATACATTGTCTGTTCTGGAAATAAAGGCATTGTTCTTCGTGAGAGAATCCAGGAGCATGTCGCTGTCACCGGCAAAACCGCTCCCGGCCCAGAGCCTGGCGGCCTGTGCCCGGGTAAATTCGTTGCTGTTACCGTTCAGGATCAGAAATTCCCTCTCCTGGGGACTCAGAGGTTCCAGCAGAACTTCATTGATCAGGCTGAAAATGTCGGCAGAACTCGCGAGCCACCTCCCGTTTTTTCATAAAAGACGAAGTTCAGATAGACGATGGAAAACCAGCCCTCGCTCAGCCTGGCGAGTGTATCGATCTCATCTGAAGCGGCTTCTACTCCACACCATTTCGCGTAGTCGTGCAGCTCGTCTCTGCTGAGGCTTAGATCAGCGGTGGAAATCTCACCGAGCATGTTTCCGAGCCGCATTCTCTCTTCCTGATTAAAGATCTGATTCCGCGAGATTAATACGATATGGATATTCTCCGGCATATCTCTGGCAAAGAACAGGACAATCTGTGTGATCACCTTCGCCGGCAGAACATGAAGATCGTCAAAGATGAAGTACAGGTTTTTCTCAAGCTTCGCCAGAGAGGAGTAGAGAATCTCCGAACACATGAGGAGCATTCGCAGATCCCGCGGATAAGCCAGTTTCATCAGCTGCTCATACACATCAGGGAAGTCACGGAAGAGGCGGCAGAAGCCCGTCCAGAAATCTGTAATCGAGTCCGTCATGATGATCTGCCGGAAGAACAGTGCGGCTTCGTGACTTTTCGTCCTGCGCGTTGACCACCATTTAATGGCGGTTGTCTTCCCGTAACCCATGGGAGCGATCACGGTGGTAATGGGCCGGCTGTCAATTCTGGAAAGCCTGCTCCTCAGACGCTGCGTGATATATGTGCCATCGGGATACCCCATCTATTTGCAGTCTCCTTCTATATTCCGATGCGGAACACATTCAGATAAGGTCTGAATATGGAAAGAATCACGTTTCCTGCTACATTCTATCGCAGGGCGACAGGCTGACTCCATAGCTTTTCCGTGCACGATCCGGACCAGGATTCTGTCATGACCCGGCAGACTCCATGCATGCAGATCATAAAATGGTCGTCCATGTTTCACATGGACGACCATTCCAGGTGGTTGCGGAGGCGGGATTCGAACCACGCGACCTCCGGGTTATGAGCCCGGCAAGCTACCAGCTGCTCCACTCCGCGGTATCTGTAGCGATTTGGTGCTCATGACCGGACTCGAACCGGTACGGATTACTCCGACGAATTTTAAGTCCGTTGCGTCTACCAATTCCGCCACACGAGCGAACCGCTCAACTACACGATACGTTAACAAATTCCGGTCGACATGTCAAGTTTTGTCGAAAACAAAGAACTACGTTCCCTCAGCCCTGCCCCCGCACGCCAAAGGCATAGACGGTCCTTGAGGTCACGCTCTCGCCGGCCTTTACCAGCGGGCTCGGGAACCAGGTCTTCCCCGGGCTGTCCGGGAAGAGCTGCGTTTCGAGGCAGATGCCGCTGAAGCGTCCGTAGTGACGCCCATCCGCACCGGCGGTAGGATTGGGTGCGTTGGCCGTATAGATCTGCAGGCCGGGCAGCGTGGTGCTGCAGACGAGTTCTCTGCCGCTGGAGGGATCATAGAGGCGGGCCGCCTCGCTGAGGGCACCGCGCTCTGTCTGGCGCAGCACAAAGTTATGGTCGTAGCCGTGTCCATACTCGAGCTGCTGATCTGCGCTCTCAATGTCGCGCCCGATACATTTCGCGGTGGTGAAATCAAAGGGCGTCCCGGCAACAGGGAGAATGGCGCCTGTCGGGATGAGCTCCGCGTCGACTTCCGTGATGAAATCAGCGGCGATCTGGAGCTCCTGAGCCGTGATCGTTGTCACATCAGGGCCTCCGATGTTGAAGAAGACATGGTTCGTCAGGCTGGCCACGGTGTCCTGGTCGCTGGTAAGGGCATAGTCGAGGGTCAGCGTATGGTCGGCGTCAAAACGATAGCGGACCTCGCAGTCGAGGCGGCCGGGAAAGCCCTCCTCCCCGTCGGCGCTCGAGTGGCTGAAGATCAGATCATCGCCATCGACGACGGCCGTCCAGTTCCGGAGATGGAAGCCGGTAGAGCCGCCGTGCAGCGTATTCCGGCGTTCATTGGCCGGCAGCTTATAGTGCCTGCCGTTCAGGGTAAAGGCAGCGCCGCGGATGCGATTGGCGTAGCGGCCGCAGACCGCACCGTGATAGCAGCCACCCCCGAGCCAGTCCTCCAGGCGATCGAAGCTCTGCGTAACTTCTTCAACCCGGCCGCAGCGGTCCGGTACACGGATAGAGAGAATCCTGGCGCCCAGCGTGGACAGTGTGACCTGTGAGCCGTCGGTATGGCTGCGTGTATAGGTCAGGACCTCGCCAATCTTCGGATCCGTTCCCAGCGTCCCGGGAATCCAGACATTCTCAGACTGCTGTGTTTTCTTCATGATGGAATCCACTCCCCTCCACCTGCTGCCTCCCCGGAGGGCGGCTCGACTGCTTTCTCTTCATCCCGGTTTTTGAGATGACTCGCAAACCAGGCCAGAATCTCCTCGAGGCGGCGCACGCGCTGCCTCGGTTTTCCATCGCGGCTCAGCCCATGATCCTCGCCATGGAAGATGACGAGGCGGCTCTCGGTGCCGGCGAGACGAAGCGCGGCGAAGAACTGCTGTGCCTCGGCGAGCGGGCAGCGATAGTCGCGATCCGCATGCAAAATCAGTGTCGGCGTCCGCACGGCGGGGGCCAGTCTGAGCGGCGAAGCCTCCCAGAGCCGCCCGGGATCCGACCAGGGCGTCGCTGCAATCTGGTCCGACACGAAATAGTAGCCGATGTCCGACATGCCATACATCGAGAACCAGTTGGATATCGAGCGCTGGGTGCAGGCGGCCGCGAAGCGCGTCTCATGGGTGATGATCCAGTTGGTCATGAAACCGCCATAGGAGCCGCCAAGGACGCCGAGACGCGCCGGATCAATCGCTGGGTAGCGTGCGAGTACGGCATCGGTGAGCGCCATCAGCTGCTCGTTGTCACGCCTGCCGTAGGCGCCGCGGATGTCGGCCCAGTCGGCCCCGTGACCGCTGCTGCCGCGGGGGTTCGTAAAGAAGACGAGGTAGCCATGGCTGGCCAGCAGCTGCAACTCGTGGAAGAGTATCGTGCCGTAGGAGGTCTTCGGACCGCCGTGTATCGCGAGCAGGGCAGGCAGGGAGCCCGAGGCATCGTAGTCCGGCGGCAGCAGGACGAAGGCCTCGAGCCTGTCGCCCCCCGACTCGAAATGGAAGCGCTCGAAGCGGCCGAGACGGTCCTCCTCCCAGATGGAAGCGGTATCACCGAGGCACCTTTCCTCCTTTGCCTCCGGGAGGTCAAGGCTGTAGAGAGCAGCCGCCCGCAGGTCGCGGAAGGCGATATGAACCAGGAGCTCCGGGGAGAGCGCGAAGCTCTCCACACTGCCCTCCGCCGCCACCAGAGTCTCCAGGCGGCCGCTGCGGTCGACACGTGAGAGATGGGCATCACTGCGCACGGTATGGACAAAGTAGAACCAGTCACCCAGGGGCTGCAGCCGGCAGCCGCTGCCATGGCGCAGGTCACTGTTGAGCGAATTGCCCAGATCAACGCCCGTCTCCTCTGCATCGATGAGTCGGCGCGTTTCACTGCCGGCCGTCATGAGCCAGAGATCGCGGTCCTGATTCAGGCCCCGCTGTCGCATGTCGCTGCCGACAAAGGCAATGTCACCGTCCCAGAACCAGGCACCACCATAGACAAAGTCCGTGAAAGGGCCGATGTCGTGCAGCTCTCCCGTCGCATGCTCATAGAGCCAGAGCTCGTTTTCCAGCTGCCAGAGTCCGGACCAGCGCCGTCTGGTAAAAAGCGCCTGTCCGGTCCGTCGACAGACCTCGAGATCATCGCAGTCATCGAGTTCGCCGGTCAGGGGCACAAGTTCCCCCGAGCTGCGTCGCAGGAGATATAGGCGACGGCGGACCCGGTTCCGGTAGCCGCCGCCGTTTGCCCAGAAGGGCAGCTCGGTCAGAACCTCGACGGAGCTTTGTTCTTCGAGTTTCCGCAGTGCGGCTTCACGCTCGCTGCCCTGCAGCTGGCGGATCGCGTCACGCTCCGGCTCACAGCGGGCGATGAGGAGAAGGCATTCCTCGTCGAGAGGCCGCAGGGTGAGCACGTCCAGGGGGATGTCGAGAAAGAGCCCGGCCTCGCCGCCACGGCAGTCAATCTGATAGATATCCGTCTGCGGGAGAAGCCCCGCCGTCTTCTCATCGCGAGCGGAGCGGCCTCTGGCGACAAAAAGCAGGCGTTCGTCATCGAGCCAGACGGCCGCCCGTTCGCCGCTGCCGTTCGTCAGCTGCCGGCTCTCCCCCGTCTGCGGGTCCAGCAGCCACAGATGCGAGATGTAGTCGTCCTGTTCGAGGCGCGCTTCCGTGCGGGTATAGACCAGGCGCCGGCCGGAGGGGGAAAAGAGCGGTTCCGAGAGCATCGGGACAGCGGCGAAATCACGGCTTTCAAGCGGTCGGCGGCTGCGGCTTTCGGTCATCGCTTATCTTCCCCTTCCGTCAAATGCCGTCAGAGTATCAGGAGGCTCAGAGCCATGACGGCCATGCCCGATACCACGCCCATGATGGCATGGTGATGGCAGCCGTACTTCTCGGCCGAGGGCAGCAGCTCATCGAGTGATATGTAGACCATGATGCCGGCCACGGCGGCGAAGACAAGTCCCAGCAGGCGCGCATCGAGCCAGGGGCGCAGCAGCAGGAAGCCGACGAGGGCGCCCAGGGGCTCTGCAACACCCGAGAGGAAGGCATAGCGCAGGGCACGCCGCCTGCTGTTCGTCGCGTAGTAGACCGGAACGGCAACCGAGATGCCCTCCGGAATGTTATGGATCGCTATGGCCACCGTGATCGAGAGGCCGAGGGCGGGATCCTCGAGGGCGCTCATGAAGGTCGCGAAGCCCTCCGGAAAGTTGTGGATGCTGATCGCCAGCGCGGAAAACAGGCCCATGCGCAGCAGCGCCTGGCGCTTCTGCTCCGGCTGCCCGGCCGCTTCCGGATCCATGTCGTTCCAGTCCTTCGGCTCATGCGGGTTCTCGGCCTCCGGTATCACATGGTCGATGAGGGCGATGAGGCCGATGCCGGCGAAGAAGGCCAGTGTCGCAACCCAGGGGCCGGCGGCTTCGCCGTAGTGCCCGCTGAGGGACTCCTGGGCCTTGGGCAGCATCTCGACAAAGGAAACATAAATCATGACACCGGCGGAGAAGCCCAGTGCCAGAGAGAGGAAGCGCTGGTCGAGCCGGCGCCTGCGCACGGCCATGAGGCCGCCGACTCCCGTCGCGAGGCCTGCGATCAGTGTCATGAGAAAGGCGCGGAAAAACTCAGCCGAGGTCAGGTCCATAAGCACTCCCGTGTCAAACTGGGACGATTATAGCAAAGGACCCCGCAGGGTTTCCGTAGCAGAGGGCTCAGGACTCGAGCTTGTACCAGCCAGGCTGGATGAGGCCGCGGCGGCGCAGCAGCTCGGAGGTTGCGAGCGCAACAACCGCCGGGATGACGAAATAGAGCAGGATGATCTTCAGAATCAGGAGCCAGGGGGCGTGCGTGTCGACCATCTCGGCATAGGTCGTGATCGGGCCCACGAGTCCGCTCGTCCCCATGCCGGCCCCGTAGGCGCTGTTCTCCATCTTGAAGACCAGCGTTGACAGCGGACCGACGACCACCGCGGCTACGGTCGCCGGCACCAGCAGGATGGGATGGCGCATGGTGTTGCCGATCTGCAGCATGGAGGTGCCAAGGCCCTGCGAGACGAGGCCGCCAACCCCGTTCTCGCGGTAGCTGGCAACGGCGTAGCCGATCATGGAGGCGGCACAGCCGGCCGTCGACGCACCGGCCGCGAGGCCCGAGAGGCCGAGCATGATGGACAGCGCCGCCGAGCTGGTCGGCAGGAAAAGGACGATGGACATCACGACCGAAACCAGTATGCCCATCCAGAAGGGCCGCAGCAGCGTGGCGGCGTTGACGAAGTCGCCCAGTGCCCGCATGAAGCCGGCCACGCCCGGACCGACGAGCCAGGCGATGATGCTGCCGCTGATGATGGTGACGGAGGGAATCAGGATGATGTCGAGCTTCGTGCGCCCGGCGATGAGCTGGCCGAGTTCGGCGCCGACCACCACGGCCACGAAAGCCCCGACGGGTCCGGCACTGATGCCGCCGGAGCTGACTGAATAGCCGATCGCACCGACGACGACCGAGCTGTAGATGACGAGAGGCTTCTCCTTCAGCCCGACGGCGATCGCGGCTCCGATGGCCGCGCCGACCACCGGCGAAGCGGCATTCGTCTGACCGTCGATCAGATCGGCGATAATCCGGACGGGTTCGGCATCGATGAAGTCAAAGATCAGCTTCAGAATGATGCCGATGAGCAGCGAGGCGAAAAGGCCGTAGGCCATCGAGCCCATCGCATCGATGAAGTAGCGCTGAAAGATGCGCCCTGCGAGATTCTTCCCCCGGCTGGCGGGCTTTGTTTTGGACATGAAAAAGCACTCCTCTCTCAATCAACAACGAATCTACGAGCGTTCTGGCCGAATCGCACCGGGCTGATTCATGGACGAGAAAGAAATGCTGTTCCCTCTTGTCTGCACTGGTCGCTATGTTAGCAGAATATTTCCGTTATGGGCAAATACCTGTTAGCCTGGCTTCAGTCCTCCACCCTGCGCGCGGGGAAGATGCGGTTCAGCAGCGTGACGACGAGATAGAAGACCGCGAGGACGACGAAGACGGAGCCGAAGCCGACACCCATGATGATGAGGGCGTCGCCGATGATGGAGTCCGTCAGCAGCGAGCCGGTCTCGCGCAGCGGCCTCAGCTGTTCGGTCAGCAGGATGGGAAGCAGGTAACAAATCGAAGCAAACATCTTTTGATTTCCTCCAAAGATCCGTGCCGGCTCAGGCGAGCAGGGCGAGTATGACAGCGCCGGCGATGATGGAGCCGATCTGTCCCGAGACGTTGGCACCAATGGCAGGCATCAGGATGAAGTTGGTCGGATCCTCCTGCTGCGCCACCCGCTGGGCGATGCGCGAGGACATCGGGAACGCCGAGATGCCGCAGGCACCGATGATGGGGTTGATCTTCTTTTTCAGGAAGATGTTGATGACTTTGGCAAAGACCACGCCGCCCGCCGTGTCGAAAATGAAGGCGACGAGGCCGATGCCCATGATCATCAGCGTCTCCAGGCGGATGAAGTTGTCGGCCATCATCGTCGAACCGATGGTGAGGCCGAGCAGCAGCGTGACGAGGTTCGAGAGCTCATTCTGTGCCGCCTGTGACAGGCGCTCGAGCACACCGCACTCGCGGACGAGGTTGCCGAACATCAGGCCGCCGATCAGCGGCACCGAGAGCGGGGCGACAAAGCCCGACACGATCGTCACGATGATCGGGAAGAGGATTTTCACCGTCTTCGAAGTCTCGAGCGTAAAGTCCTGATCCATGTGGATGCGCCGTTCCGCCTTCGTCGTCAGCAGCTTGATCACCGGCGGCTGGATCAGGGGAACGAGGGCCATGTAGGAATAGGCTGCGACGGTGATGGCGCCGATGTAGGCGGGGGCGTAGAGCTTGCCCACATAGATAGAGGTCGGACCGTCGGCGGCGCCGATGATGCCAATGGCGGCTGCCTCGCGGATGTTGAAGAAACCCGTGGCCGAGGCCATCAGCATGGCCGCGAAGATGCCAAACTGGGCGGCGGCGCCAAAAAAGAGCATGACCGGCTGTCGCAGCAGCGGCGTAAAATCAATCATCGCACCGACACCGACAAAGACCAGAATCGGAAAGAGTTCGTTTGCGATGCCAATGTTGTACAGCGTTGTCAGGAAGCCCTCCGGACCGACAGCCGCCGAGAGCGGGATGTTCGCCATGATGGCGCCGAAGCCGATGGGCAACAGAAGCATGGGCTCATATTCCTTCTTTATCGCGAGGTATATGAGCACCAGACCGATCGCGATCATAACCCCCTGTTTCCAGGTGAAGTTCATGAAACCACCACTGAGCTGTTGCAGAATCTCCGTCATCTCCATCAGGCCCCCCTCGAGATATCAATCGCCCGCGAGGAACGATCGGCAAATTATAGCATAGCTTAAAAAACGGGAAGGGACGGGCATGCTATAATTGGCGTCTGAAAACGAGGTGTAGCGCAGTTGGCTAGCGCGCCTGCTTTGGGAGCAGGATGTCGGGGGTTCGAGTCCCTTCACCTCGACCAGCCTGTGATGGAGGAGGCTTCGCGCCTCCTCTTCCTGATATGGGAGTCTGTTCATGCCCTGCCACCCTCTCACTGATATTCCCTGGAACCCCGCCCGGCCCCGCATCGCCCTGATCGGCTTCATGGCTACGGGAAAATCCTCCGTCGGGCAGAGCCTGGCCGCCTCTCTCGGCATCCCCTTCCGCGATCTAGATCGCGAAATTGTCACTGCGGCCGGCATGAGCATACCCGAGATCTTCAGCCGGCAGGGCGAAGCCGGCTTTCGCGCCCTCGAGACCCGGCTGCTCCAGAAGCTCGCCTGTGGCTCCGACCCGCTGCTGCTGGCCACCGGCGGCGGGGTTCCGCTGCGCCCTGAAAACCGCTGTCTGCTGCGCCAGGGCTTTGTCGTCATCGAACTGACAGCCGAACCCGAAACCGTCCAGCGCCGTGTCGGCGAAGCGCAGGACCGCCCCCTGCTCACGGGGCGCAACAACTCCGCCGCCATCCGCCGGCTGATGGAGGAGCGGCGTCCCGCCTATGAGGAAGTCCGTCACCTGCAGGTCGCGGTTGACGGTCTGCGCATTGACGAGATTTGCCTCCGCCTGCGTTCCCGCCTCGCCGCCCTGCCGCCCGCGTCTTCACTTGTCAAGCCCGAAAGCGGCGACTAAGATAAATCGTGACGAAAGAAATCGAGCGGCCGGCCGGAACCGGCCGCGGAGGTACAGCATGCTCAGCAAGCAATTCATCCGCCTCGCCCGCGAACAGAACTGGCGGGTAGACGACGACCGCATTTCCGGCGATGTCGACGACCTGCTCTTTACCATTCTCGACTCGGACCACGGCATCACCCTCATCCTCTATCTTCCTTCCCTCCTGCCGGCCACCCGTGACAAGCTCGCCAGCTACTGTCTGAGCAACCGCAAGCGCCTGCGTCTGCGTGACTTTGAGGAGTCCGACGCCTTCTACTTCCTGCGTTTCCGGCAGGGTCTGTTCGCGCTCTCAGCGGAGCGCCTGATTTCCACCATCGCCATCCTCACGGCCCTCATCCGCGAGGAGCAGCCGCTGGATCCCGTCTGCGCCGTCTGCCAGGAGAGCTGCCTGCCCTCGGAGCGGGACTACTACCTCGACCTGTACTGCTATGCCCATGCCGCCTGTATCGCCGACGGGAACGCCAGCCCTGAACCGGAGGAAGCCGATGATGACGAAGCCTGAACCTGACACCACGCTTGACTTTGCCGCCCTGCCCGCACGCGAGGCCGAGATGGCACGCCTGCTCGCCCGCCAGATCCGCATCCCGAGCACAAAGTCCGCTCCCGCACCGGGTGCCCCCTATGGCGCCGAAACCCTGCGCGCACTGGAGGACTTTCTGGCCCAGGGCGCTGCCGACGGTTTCCGCGTGCGCAATCTCGACGGCCACGCCGGCTGGATCGAGCTGGGGGAGGACGACCCGGAACGGCCGATTGTCGCCGCTGTCTGTCATCTCGATGTCGTACCCGCCGGTGACTGGACCGATGCCTTCACACCCCGTCTCGACGGTTCCGTCATGACCGGCCGCGGCAGCTCCGACGACAAGGGTTCGGCGGTCGCCTGCTACTTCGCCCTGCGCGATCTGCGTGAGGCGGGCTATCGTCCCGACTGCCGTCTGCGACTCATACTGGGTCTCGACGAAGAATCCGGCATGAACTGCATGGCCCACTACAACGAGGTCGACGAAGCTCCGGCGGCTGCCTTTACCGCCGACGCCGGCTTCCCGGTCATTCATGCCGAGAAGGGGCTGCTGCAGTTCCAGATTCACATCCCGGCCGCGGCAGCGGACGAGGGAGCGGAGCCCGGCCTCCGGCTTGTGCGCGTGATCGCCGGTTCGCGTCCGAACGTCATCCCCGGCAGCTGCCGTCTGCTCTGGCAGCATGCCGACGAGTCCATCGAAACCTGCGATGTCGAGGGCGTACAGGGACACGCCGCCGCCCCCGAAAACGGGAAGAATGCCATCTCGCTCGCCATGGACATGGCCGCCCGCCGGCTCGCTGAAGCGGGACAGTCCGACAGTCTCGTCACCGCCTATCAGGATCTCATCGGCCTCGAGACCGACGGCAGCCGCCTCGGCATCGCCGGCAGCGACGAAGTCTCAGGCCGGCTGACCATGAATGTCGGCCTGATCGATCTCGACAGCTCCGGCGTCTGCCTGACCTGCGACATACGTTACCCCGTGACCTGGCGGCTCGACGATCTGCTCGCGAAAATGCGTGCGCGCGTCGCCGGACATGGCGGCGAAGTCCACGTCATCCATCACTCCGATCCCCTCTATCTGCCGAAGGATCACCCGCTGGTCGCGACCCTGACGGAAGTCTATCGCGCTGCCGGCGGCGAAAACACCGAACCCATGGCCATGGGCGGCGGCACCTATGCCCGCTCGCTGCCCAATACCGTGGCCTTTGGTCCCGGCTTCCCCGGCGAGGACGGCGGCGCCCACCAGACCGGTGAGTCGGTCAATCTCGCCAGTCTCAACCGCGCCCGACAGATCTACACCACGGCTTTCCGGGCACTCGACCGCATCTACCGACGCAGCTGATACGGCTGTCGTCACTCAGACTTCCAGAGGAAGCGGACCCTCAGGCGTCCGCTTTCTTCTCTTTCCGGGCCACATTTTCGCCGTCAACAGGCGGTCAAATCCTGGCACAAGTTGCAGCTAACTGGTTTTCCCACAGCCCTTCAGCTAAGAAGCCCTTATCTGTGCGTGCACAGAGCTCTGGACTACACGTCCGGCATCCCTGAGATGGGACTGCAGGAATTAGACAACCTGTCTGAAACCACGACATGGACCGCACAGCGGAAAAGGGAAGAAACACGTTTCGAGGTGTGCTGTGTACCCAGCATGTCAGGCCGCCCGACGCAGACCGAAGAAGCTTCCCCTCCCGATGCCGGTTACGAACCGGATTGGGGACGAAATCGCCTTTGTCCGACTGGTGGAAAACATATTCACCGGGATTCCAGGCAGTGGAATAGCAGCCCTGGCGCTTAGCTTCATGCGCTGATAATTCTTTCGACCACGACAGAGAACGGCAGGAGGCACACCCGGGCGGGAAGCGTGGGTACATGCCGGAAGGACGGCTGGCAGGGGAAAAAGCAGCCTGCGGACTTCTGGTGGTCAAAACGAAGAGTAATCCAAAAAAACATTTGGAAAAGTCCCCATCCTGACCACAAACAGGCTGTTTCTGGTCAAAACGAAGAGTAATCCAAAAATAGATTTGGATATGACATACCCCCCAAAATGGAACCTAAGAACCACAGGGTGCCGGACGTGTACTGGACCGCGAAGCCGACGGGGAAAGACCGGTAAACGTTCAGAACATACAGGCATGCTCAGCCGGCGGACGCAAAGAAAGACTGCGGGCGAGAACAGCCTCCTCCGCCAGATTTGTCCTTTAAAAACGGCCGAGACGCCTGTCAGCAGGCGTTTCGGCCGTTCTCCACGGTTCCGGTCCGGGCGTTAGATAAGCGTCGACGTACCTCCTCAGCGTTTCACGTGAGCGCGGACAATCTTCCGCGAGGTGTTCTTCGTGAATTCCGTGTCGCGGATCGAGATGTCGCGGATGGCCTTATACGACGGAATCTGGCTGTTGACCTCGCGGACGGCGACGCGCAGCAGCTCGTAAATCTGCTCTTCCGTTGGCTCCGCGATGCCTAGCCTGGCGGCGATGGCGTCATGGTTCGGATAGATCTCGACGGCTACGATCTGATCGCCGTCACGGGCGGGCTTCCCGCTGACCACGGATTCGAGGACGTATTCGCTGCGGTTCAGCAGAGCCTCGAGCTCCTCCGGGAAGATATTGCGTCCGTTCTTCGTGACGATGACGTTCACCTTCCGCCCCGTGATGATCACGAATCCGTCCTTGTCGATGTAGCCGTAGTCACCGGTGTGGAACCAGCCGTCAACCAGGGCCTCGGCGGTGCGCTCGGGATCCTCGTAGTAGCCCAGCATCAGGTTTTCGCCGCGGGCGGCGAACTCGCCGATCCCGTTCTCGTCGGGATCGAGCACCTTCACGTCGACATCCGGCAGCGGCAGGCCGGCGGATTCGTGCTTGCTGTAAATGTCGCGATTAAGGGCCAGAATCGGTGCGCATTCGGTCAGGCCGTAGCCCTGGATCGCGATGAAGCCGAAGTCCTCAAAGTCGGCCAGAACCTGGGGATTGATCGCGGCGCCACCGGATATGAACATGCGCATGGCACCGCCGAAGCTCTCATGAATCTGGGCGAAGAGCTTCTTTCGGATATCAATGCCGATGCGGCGCAGAAAACGGCTCAGACGCAGGGCGAAGGCAACCTTTTTGGCCTTCTTCTCGTCGGAGCGGATCGCCGACCAGATGCGCTTGTGAAAGGCCTCCAGCATCAGCGGCACCACGAGGATGATCGTGGCCCTGGCCTCGGCCATGTTTTTTGTTATGTAGCGCAGGCCCTCGCACTCCGCGACAGTATTGCCGCGATAAAGCTGACAGAGGAAGCCGCAGGTGCACTCGTAGGTATGGTGCAGGGGCAGGACCGAGAGAGCAACGTCGGGATGGTGGACATCGGTCATCTGGCACATGGCCATCAGATTCTTGCACAGCGAGCGGTGATTGTGCATGACACCCTTCGAGCGGGCGGTCGTGCCGCTGGTGAAGAGGATGACGCGCATTTCTTCGGGATCTATCTCAACCCGGGCAAAGCTCTCATCCCCGTCCGCGAGTGCCTGCCGTCCCTCCTCCATCAGTTCGGAGAATGAGACAAAGGTCTGCGTCGGTGCCGGCTCCGCCGTGAGCCCGGGCTCCTCTTCGCCCATGTAGATGACGAGTTCCAGCTCATCGAGCTCAGGCAGCACAGGCAGCAGTTTCGGCAGCTGCTGTGGCGAGACGAAGATGGCGCGCACATGGGCCCGCTCGAGGAGGCTGCGCAGTTCCTCGCCCGGCAGTTCCTTGTCAAGAGGCACAATGATGGCCTCCCCGTTCAGAACGGAGAGGTAGCTGACATACCACTCGTAGCGGGTCTCGGAGAGTATGGCCACCGCCGCTCCCCGGCCTATGCCGCGGCGCAGCAGGGCTGTGCCAACACGGTCTACATCCCCGGCATAGCTGCGATAGCTCACCGGAACATAGGGCTCGCCGCGCACCGGCTTCGTGAGGAAGGCCGGCGCGTCCGCCCAGATGTCGACCGACTGGGCGAGCATTTCCTTCAGATTGCGGATATGGCGAACTTCGTAAAGCGGAGCGTTTTTGCTCATGAGCATCCTGCCTTTCGCTGGAATGAGATCAGAATTCGGACCTGACGGCTATGTACAGAAAGAACCCGGATGCGGGGACATCCAGGCTCTTTCTCATCTGTTCGGAGAAATCAGGCGGACGATGGAGCAGGCTCAGGCCTCGTCATCAGTGCCGCCATCACCGAGATCCAGGCCGGCCAGCATGGAACCGAGCGTCGTACCCTGGCCGCTGTCGCTGTAGGAGGTCTGCGAGAACTCGTCGTCGCTGCGTTCTCTGCGCCCGCGGCGCTGACGGCGCTCGCCGCCTTCGGAGTCACGCCGCGGCGCGGCGGCGGCAGGTGCTGCACCTCCAGGGGCATCGATCGGCTGCACATCACGGATGCTGATCGAAATGCGGCGGGCTTCGTTGCTGACATCCAGCACACGCGCCTGGATTTCCTGACCCTCGGTCAGCACATCCTGCGGCTGGTTGAGTCGCTGGGTGGAGATCTGCGAGATATGGCAGAGGGCGTCGACACCCGGAGCGATCTCGACAAAGGCGCCGAAGTTGAACATGCGGACCACTTTGCCGGTGATGATGGAGCCAACGGGGAAGCGCTCCTCGACATTGTGGTAGGGATCGTCCTCTATGCGCTTGTAGCCGAGCGAAATGCGCTTGCGGTCAGGGTCGAAGTCCTTCACATAAACCTGAATCACATCGCCGACACTGAGGACCTCGGAGGGATGCTTGATCCTGGTCCAGCTGAGCTCGGAGATGTGGACGAGGCCGTCCACGCCGCCGATGTCAACAAAGGCACCGAAGTCGGTCAGGCTGCGCACGACACCGTCATAGATGTCGCCGATGGCGATCGTGGCCCAGAGCTCCTCGGCGCGGGCCTTGCGCTCGCGGTTGAGCAGGGAGCGGCGTGAACCCGAGACGCGCAGACGGCGGCGCTCGGGGTCGAACTGAGTCACGAGAATGTCAAAGCTCTGATCGCGATAGGGTTCGAGATCCTCGACCGTGCCGATTTCCAGCTGGGTGCGGTGTACGTAGATGTCGATGCCGCCGTAGCTGGCGATGACGCCATCCTTCACGACATTGACCACCTTCACCGTGATCGGGGTGCGCTCGTTGTAGGCCTGCTCGACCTGATCCTTGAACTTGGCGAAATCGACACGGGCCTTTGAGAGGATGATTTCCTTGCCCATGTCGGTGTTGCGGATATTCTTAACGTAAACGTCAATCTCGCGGTGGGTCCGGACGGCCTCGTCGAGGTCAAACTCCGGGGTGGCGTCAAATTCGTGCTTCGGGATCCGGCCCTCGGACTTGGCATTGACATCCACATAGACATTGTCGTCGTCGTAGCGGATAATCATGCCCTTTACGGTGGCGCCGCGGTGGATCTCGGGAATCTGCTCGATCATGTCGGCGAAGGACATGCTTTCCGTCTGATCAGCGGCTGCCTGGCTCGGGGCTGCGACTGTTTCTGCCGGCGCTTCCTCAGCGGCGGCGGCGGGCACTTCTTCTTCTGATTCTGAAACCGACTCTGCCGGGACGGCAGCGGAGGTTGCCTCGGCTGCTTGGGTGGCGGTCGGTTCCTCGTCGACGGCTGGATCCTCCGTCGAAGGTGCTTCTGTCAGCACCGGTTCGATCCGCTCCGTCTCCTCATGCTCGTTGCCGATGACTTCGTTTTCACTCATCGCGTGAAATACCTCCAAGATCATACTGTCTGGTGTCGACGCACCTGCGGTTACACCGATTCGCCTGTCGGCGAAAGCACCCGCGGACAGCAGCCCCCGGACAGCATCAGCATC
>JASGUU010000045.1 GCA_030057555.1 Bacillota bacterium
GACCATGGCAATGCTGACGACATGCTCCAGAAGGTCAAGGGTTCCACGGAGATGCAGCCGCGGACGGCCCACTCGTTGAACCCGGTGCCCTTTATCATCGCAGATCCAGATGGTGCATACAGACTCCGCAAGGGCAGATACGGTCTCGCCAACGTTGCGACAACGGTCGTTACACTGCTGGGCCATGAACCTCCTGCGGGCTGGGAGCCCTCCATGCTCGAGGCCTGAGAAGAACTTTCAATCCTTCAACACCCGAAAGGGGTCTGCAGACGCAGGCCCCTTTTGTATGGAAAAAGCCAACGCCACTTTTAGGAGGAGGAAAACACACGGATCCGCTCTATGTGACCTCCGGAGGCCCGTTTCTGGTCAGGATCGCGAGTTTTCCAAAATAAAATTTGGATTTCCCCCCATCCTGACCACCAGAGACCTGTTTCTGGTCAAGATCGCGAGTTTTCCAAAATATAATTTGGATTTCCCCCCATCCTGACCACCAGAAGCCTGTTTCTGGTCAGGATCGCGAGTTTTCCAAAAAGCACAGCAGGGGCTGGCGATAAAACGGTCCGCCCCCGCCCCTGCCGATGTGCTACCCTGAGCCGGAATCACCCGGCAGCAACCACTGCCGGAGCAGACAGAAATGAGGAACAGTACGAATGTCTCAACCCAAACTTGAGCGCCAGGAAGCCGTTTGCCCCTTCGTCGCCGCCTATGTCTTCGACCGCAACGGCGTGCGTGTCTCGGATCGCGATCTCGCGATGCTCGACCGCGTCAATTACGCCTTTGGGCTGGTGGTGGACGGCCGCATTTCCGGCGATCACTGGACCTCCGCCGATCAGCTGGCGGAACTCAAGCGCAAAAAGCCGGAGCTGCTGACCATCCTTTCGCTCGGCGGCTGGGGCGCGGGAGGCTTCTCCGATGCCTGCGCTACGGCTGCGGGTCGCGAACGCTTTGCCCAGAGTGCCGTGGAACTGATGCTCAAATATGACTTCGACGGTATCGATCTGGACTGGGAGTATCCGACGATCGACTCGGCGGACATCGACGCTCTGCCGGAGGACAAGTTCAACTTCACAAAAATGATGCGCCTGCTGCGCTCGAAGTTCGCTGCGTTGTCGCTGGTGACGGGGCGCTACTATCGCCTGAGCATGGCGATCGGCTGCGGGCATCCGCGTTATGCGAAGATCATGGAGATGGAGGAGCTCGGCACCTTCCTCGATGAAATCAACCTGATGAGCTACGACATGAGGCACGGGACCCGCTATCTGACCGGGCACCATGCCAATCTCTATCCGAACCCGGCAGACGAGTCGGATGCCAGTGGTCACACGGCCGTCGAACTGATTCACGGCTGCGGCGTGCCGCTGGAGAAGATCGTGCTCGGCGCGGCTTTTTACGGGCGCTGCTGGACGGGTGTCCAGGCAACGGCGGACGGCGACGGCGTGAACGGCCTCCATGCGCCGTCATCCAAGTTCGAGGTGCGGGGCGGCGACTATGAGGTTCTGGTGCGCGAGAAGATCGGTCTGAACGGCTTCTCACGCTACTGGGATGACATCGCGAAGGCGCCGTGGCTCTTTGACGGTTCCACCTTCATCTCTTATGAGGACCCGGAGTCGCTGCGGGCGAAGGGGGCCTATGTGCGCGAGCGCGGCCTCGGCGGCCTGATGTACTGGGAGTATGCGGGCGACACCACGGGCGAGCTGCTGACGGCTCTGCGGGAGGGCATCGACGGCGAGGCGTGATGTCCTGCTGATGCAGCCATGAGAGACGCCGGTCACCCGTTTGAGTGGCCGGCGTTTTTGTGTCCGTTTCGCGCTGCTTCAGACTTCGGGATCTTCGTTGCGCACCTGCAGGTAGTTGAGCAGGCCGCCGGCGAAGTAGAAGCCGGGCCCGAAGATCAGGAAGCCGACAGCACCGGAATTCCGGGTGCCAAGGCCAAAGAACAGCGTGACGCCGAGCAGAACCGATCCGATGATGAGCAGGGCGGAGGCGCGCTCCGGGTCGCTGCGCCATTTCATGGCGAGGCGGCCGATGATGAAATAGCCCGCAGCCATCAGCAGCGTAATCATGCCTACCAAGATATAGATGCTGGAGTAGCCACCTTCTTCCGCAAATTTCATGCCCATGACGTTGGTGATGGTGCCACCGCTCAGGAAGGCCCCAACTGACAGGAGAGCGAGGAAGCCGGCGGAGAGGTACTGCAGCGTACTGGCAATGCGCAGCAGCACGGAGCCGCGCAGCTTCCTGCCGGCGGCCGACCCGCCGATGCCGAGCGGCGCACCGTAGTTATAGGTCCGGCCGGCGTTGCCGGGATTCCATTTATATCCCTGTTTACCGGTTGGCGCAGACTGCTGTACCTGGTCGTTCACGTGGGCATCCTCCTCTGACATTGGGCTTCCATCGTCCTGTGGGTGGCGGAGCTTTATGGAGAGTATCTTAGTGAGTATGACAGAAGCGGGGCCTGCTGTCCCGCTCCGGATGTCATGGGGCGATGCGCAGCACCCCGAGCGTTTCCAGAATCAGGCGCAGGTCGTGAACGAAGCCCGCGTGCTCCGAGCGATCCTCGAGCGAGAGCCAGATCTTCGCGGGCAGGAGCTCGTCGCGGTAGTAGCGCTCGGCGGCGGCGGGATCGGCGCCTACGCGGCCGAGGAGGGCGGATTCGTCGCGCAGAACCAGCGAAGCGCGGTCGGTGATGCCGGGACGGGCGAGCAGGAGGACGCGGTAGGCCTCCGGATGACAGGCCACGTAGCGGGGCACCTCGGGGCGGCTGCCGACGAGGCTCATGTCGCCGACGAGAACATTCCAGAGCTGGGGGAGTTCATCGAGTTTCGTGCGGCGCAGCCAGTGGCCGCTCGGGGTGATGCGGCGGTCGCTGCCGACGGTGAGCTGTCGGGAGCTTTGCGTGGATTCGTGATACATGGTGCGGAATTTGAGGATGGCAAAGGGGCGCAGATTGCGGCCGACGCGTTCCTGGCGGAAGAGGACGGGTCCGGGGCTGTCGCGGCGGATGAGGAGGGCCAGAACGAGAAAGAACGGGGCCAGGAGGAGCAGGGCGAGGGCGGCAGAGGCGATGTCGAGGCCGCGTTTGGCGCAGCGATAGGCCAGGCGGCGGCGCCAGCGTTCGGATTCGAGCGGCAGGCGCCCGCTCCAGTCCTCGGAATGGAAGGCGGCGCTCCAGCGGGCAATCTGATCCCGGAGCTCATCGTGGGCGGCGTTGTTGACATCCATAGGGGCATGATAGCCGATCCGGCGGCCGGGCGGGAGACAGAGGGAGGGCGCGACGCTTCCTGCGCCACGCCCCCCGGTCTGCCTGCGCTGTCTGCGCGGGATGATGCTTTGCCTAGATCTCCGGGATCTCGACGACGATCTCGCGGCCCAGTTCGGCGGAGCGGTTGATGCCGTCGATGATGGCCTGGTTGTAGAGGATCTCGTTTGAGGGGATGGGAGCCTTCCCGCCGGTCTTCACCGCATCGAGGAAGGAGCGGCACTTGAGCTCGAAGAGATCGCTGTACTGCGTCCTGAGCGGGATCTTGATGTCAACGGCTTCGCCTGCGACCTCCGTGTAGACAGTCATCGGCTCGTCGAAGCTGCCGTTCCAGCACTCGGTCGACGGGACGCGCAGGGAGCCCTTCGTGCCCATGAAGATGGTGTCGCCGGGCGTGTCGAGGTGCATGGCCCAGGCAATGCGGAAGTCGAGGATGATATCGCCCTCGAGGCGGACGAAGGCCGCGCCGAAGTCATCGACGCCAAAGAGGTCGGCGTATTCGGCGGGCTTCCCCTCGGCGGTGAAGTAGTCGGGGTTCTTCCCGAAGTAGTTCGAGACATAGCCCGAGACCGTCAGGGGCCTGGGGTTGCCGAGCGCGTTCAGGACCACGTCGAGGGAGTAGCAGCCGATGTCGGCGAGGGCGCCGATGCCGCCGGTCTCGGCCTCGATGAAGGTGGTGCCGAAGGGGGTCGGAATGCCGCGGCGACGGCCGCCGCCGGTCTGGACGTAGTAGATCTTTCCGAGCTCGCCGGACTGGACGATCTTTTTGATCATCTGCATGTTGATGTCAAAGCGCGGCTGGAAGCCGATGGTCAGAATCTTTCCGGAGGCCTTCTCGGCGCGCATGATGTCAACGGCCTCGTCGAGGGTCACCGTAAACGGCTTCTCGAGCAGGACGTTGAAACCCGCATTCAGGCAGTCAATGGTGACGGGAGCGTGCTGGGTGTTGTAGACGCAGACGCTGACGGCATCCACGACGCCCTTCTCTGCCTCAACCAGCTCGCTGTGATGGCCGTAGAGACGCACGTTCTCAAGCCCGTTGTCACGGCAGAACTGTTCTGCCTTCCCGGGAATCAGGTCGGCGGCGGCGACGATCTCGACATCCGGAAAGGTCTTATAGGCAGCCACATGGGCTTCGGCAATCCAGCCGGTCCCGATGATGGCGACTTTCACCTTCTTGTCAGGATCTACGATCGTACGTTTCGTCTGATCGAATTTGAATGCATCCAGAATGCTGCTCTTCTGCTCTGCCATTTTTCTCTCCTCCACTGGCTCGATTTTTGGGGACGCTACGGATTCGTCCATACCTGCTTATTCTAAACATCCTTTTATAAGCATGCAAAATATTTTTCTGCACGGGCAGCGGTACCGGATGCAAAAGGGGAACTGGTTTCGGGAAGTCCCGCCGATAGACATCCCGTTTTGGGGAAACAAGCCCGGTGTCTCGAAGAGCTTCCTGTTTCAGAAGGAAAACCGCTCAGGCCCCTGAAACAGCGCACACTTCCAGGGCGTTTTGTGCAGAATTTCAACCTTCCGCAGCCAAAACGCGCGGAACCTTGAAAATTTGAACATTTCCAGGGCGTTTTGTGCAAAATTTCAACCTTCCACAGCCAAAACGCGCGGAACCTTGAAAAATTGAACATTCCCAGGGCGTTTGTGCAAAATTTCAACCTTCCGCAGTCAAAACGTGCGGAACCTTGAATAAATGAACATTTCCAGGGCGTTTTGTGCAGAATTTCAACCTTCCGCGGCCAAAACGTGCGGAACCTTGAAAAATTGCACATCCAGCCGGTGTAGAGACTCCGGCCTCACGCCCGGTACACGCCCCGGGCACATCCTCACGCCAATATGCCCGCCTCTCCCCCTCCCGCTCAACCGACCGCGCCGCTCATGTCGAGCTTCATCAGCTGATTCAGCTCGATGGCGTATTCCATCGGCAGCTCGCGCGTGAAGGGTTCGATGAAGCCGAGGACGATCATTTCGATGGCACGCTCCTCGGAGATGCCGCGGCTCATCAGGTAGAAGAGCTGCTCCTCGGAGATGCGGCTGACGGTGGCCTCGTGTTCGAGATGGGAGGAGCCGTTCCGGATGCGGTTGGTGGGCAGCGTGTCCGAGCGGCTCTCGGCATCCAGGATCAGGGTGTCGCACTCGACGTGGCTGTGGGCGTTCACGGCGCGCGGACCGTGATCAATCGTGCCCCGGTAGGTGGCGTTGCCCCCGCGGCGGGCGATCGACTTCGAGATGATGGTCGAGCTCGTATCCGGGCCGATATGGAGCATGCGCGAGCCGGCATCCTGTGTCTGGTTGCGGTCGGCCACGGCGATTGAGATCGTCGTCCCACGGCTGCGGGCGCCGCGCAGGTAGACAGCCGGATACTTCATGGTCAGGCGCGAGCCGATGTTGCCGTCGATCCACTCAACCTGGGCGTCCTCGGCACAGATGGCGCGCTTCGTCACCAGGTTATAGACGTTGTCGGACCAGTTCTGGATGGTGGTGTAGCGGCAGCGGCCGCCCTTCTCGACAAAGATCTCCACCACCGCCGCATGCAGCGACTGCGAGGAGTAGTTGGGGGCGGTGCAGCCCTCGACATAGTGCAGGTCCGCGCCCTCGTCGACGATGATCAGGGTGCGCTCGAACTGGCCCATCTTCTCCGCGTTGATGCGGAAATAGGACTGCAGCGGCTGCGGCACCTTCACCCCCGGCGGCACATAGATGAACGAACCTCCGGACCAGACGGCGGAGTTCAGCGCCGCGAACTTGTTGTCCGACGCCGGCACCAGCTTCCCGAAGTATTTGCGGAAGAGCTCCGGATGCTCGCGCAGGGCTGAATCGGTATCGAGGAAGATGACACCGAGGGCCGCGATTTCCTCCTGCATGCGGTGGTAGACGACCTCGGACTCGTACTGGGTGGCCACGCCCGCGAGGTAGTCGCGCTCCGCCTGCGGGATGCCGAGCTTCTCGAAGGTGTCCTTGATTGCCTCGGGCACCTCATCCCAACTCGTCTCCGAACGCTCGGATGCACGAATGTAGTAGGTCATGTCCTGGAAGTCGATCGTGTCCCTGAGCCCGAACTCGGGCATGGGCAGGCGCTCGAAAAGCTCATAGGAACGCAGGCGGAAGTCGCGCATCCACTCGCCTTCACCCTTGAGCGCGGAAATCTGGCGCACGATATCCGCATTGATGCCCTTAGGCAGGCGCGTCACCGGCTGCACCTCGTCGCGGAAACCGTACTGGTAGCCCTGGTCGAGCTGCCGGGTGATCGTCTCCGGACTGACGCGGAGCTCCCCATCCGGCTCCGCCTGATATGTTCCTCTCTCGTCGTCCGGCAGCTGATAATCGTCGTTCATCACCTGGCCTCCTCGATTCCGTCCGCGAGCTCTCCCGGAGCCCCCTGCTCCACACCCTCCGCCGCTGCCTGCAAAATTCCACGCTCGGCCGCCTGCCAGGCTAGAGTCGCACAGTTGACACGCGGTGGCAGATTGGCAACGCCGGCCAGGCTCTGCGCCTCCTCGAGCATGTCGAGGTCACAGGGCTCGCCCATCACCATCTGCCGGAAACAGGCAACCAGCTCGAGGGCCTCCTCCACAGACTTCTCCCGCAGCAGCTCCGACATCATCGAGGCGCTCGAGCAGCAGATGGAGCAGCCGGAGCCGTTCTGCCGGCAGTCGGCGACCCGGCCCCCGCACAGACAGACCTGGACGGTGATATCGTCGCCACAGCTGGGATTCTTGAGCCGTACGGTGCAGTAATCCGGATTCTCCGTGAGGTGGTGGTTCCGGGGATTCTGGTAATGGTCCATGATAATTTGGCGGTAAAGATCAGAAGAGTACATCGAGGAAGTCACCTGCTTTTTTGCTCGCTTCGATAAGGCGGTCCACTTCGGAATCGTCATTGTAGATGGCAAAGGAGGCCCTGAGCGTTGCCCCCACCCCCAGCCAGCGCATGGTCGGCTGCGAGCAGTGATGGCCGGCGCGCAGAGCGATCCCCTCACGGTCGTAGACGGAGGACGCATCGTGCGGGTGCACGCCGCGGATATTGAACGAGAGCACGCCGGAAAAGGCGTTTTCGGGATTATAGACATGGACGTTCTCGAGCCCCGAGAGGCCACGGACGGCGCGCTCGGTGAGGCCGAGGACCTTCTTTTGCATGCCGCAGTAGCCGAGCTCCAGCACATAGTCGATCGCCGCCCCCAGTCCGATCACCTCGGCGACGGGCAGCGTGCCCGCCTCGAAGCGCCAGGGCGGTTCGCGGAAGCTCGTCTCGTAGACGTCGACGATATCGATCATCTCGCCACCCATGACAACCGGCGGCATTTTCTCGAGAAGCGCCGGTCGGCCGTAGAGAACCCCTACGCCTGTCGGACCGTAGAGCTTGTGTCCGCTGAAGGCATAGAAGTCGATGTCCCAGCCGACGACATCCGGCCGCTCGTGGACCACCCCCTGGGCTCCGTCAACGACGATGACCGCGCCGTGGCGGTGGACGACGGCGGCCAGGGCCCTGAGATCCATCGCAGCGCCCATGACATTCGTGATATGGCTGCAGGCGACGATCCTGGTGCGCTCCGTCATGACCGACTCCAGAGCCTCGGGCTGGAGGCAGCCGTTCGCATCCAGCGGGGCGAGGACGAGCTTTGCGTTCTTCCGCCGGCAGAGCTGCTGCCAGGGCACATAATTCGCATGGTGCTCGTTCGGCGTCACCACAACTTCGTCGCCGGCTCCCACGACCAGCTCACCGTAGCTGAGACAGACGAGGTTGAGCCCCGCCGTCGTACCGCCGGTAAACACGACCGCCTCGGGGTGCGGCGTACCGAGAAAGCGGGCCACCGTCCGGCGCACGGATTCGAAGGCGGTTGTGGCCTTGTGCGCGATGCGGTCCGCGCCCCGGTGGATGGGGCTGCCGTACTCACGATAGTAGCGGTCCATGGCCTCGAGGACCGGGAGCGGCTTCAGAGTGGTGGCGGCGTTGTTGAGATAGGCAAAGGGCTTCCCGTGGCTCTGTATCCCCGTCATCGGAAAATCGTCGCGGACAGCGGGGTCCAGAGCCGGGCAGGTGCGGATCGCGTAGAGAAAATCAGGATTCATGGTTCGTCCGTCCTAGATGCGCTCGGCGAGGCCGGCGAAGAGGCAGTCGGCAATCAGGGCACCGCCCTCCGAGCCCGCCCCGATCGCATGGATCGCCGGGCTCAGGAAGCCGGTCGTCACCAGACGCTGGGCGTCCTGTTCGCCAAGGCCCCGGCTCTGGAGGTAATAGAGGGTTTCGGGCTCGATGCCGCCGACACTCGCGGCATGGCCGGCCGCGACATCGTACTGGTCGATCTCGAGCACCGGGTAGCTGTGCGCCTCCGCCTGCGGCGAAAGCATCAGGAAGCGGCTCTCCTGCCGGCAGTCGCCCGCCACGGCCGCCTGCGGCATGCGCCCGCGCACCGCGAAGAAGCCGTGCCCGCGCTCCTGCACAACGCCGTGGTTTTCGACCAGCGAGCGGCTGTGGGCGGCACCGTGCGTGACGGTGACATCGAGGCGCTGCTCTTCGAAGCTCTGGATCAGTGCCGCGGCGCGGCTGGTCAGCTCGGCGCCCTCGCCGGCGAGGATGACCTGCCCCACCTGGTAGGCGGAGGAGTCGAGGTCGACGGAGTTATGCACCAGCGACGCAAAACGCTCCACCGTCGCCCGCCACGACAGCAGCTGCCAGCTGTCATGGCCGGGACATTTGATGATGTCGAGCTGCAGATGGGCGTTTTCGCCGACCGTGACGTCGATGTAGATGGGGGCCTCGCTCGCCAGTGTGAGCAGGACGACGTGGGCCGAGGCGCCGGGCGCGACATCCAGATACAGCAGCGTGCCGTCGCCGCGTTCGCCGGAGATGAAGACAGGCAGGAAGCGACGGCCGGCCTCGGCGGCGAGGCGCAGACGGGTCGCGCGGACGCGGCCGCAGCAGGGCAGCGGGCGGGCGGGCGCACGGTGCTTGGCCTCGGTCTCGAGGGCGCGGAAGCGGGACAGTTCCGCCGGGTCGGGAGCGGCGGCGCCGCAGAGCTGCGGACGGCTCACGGGGGCGGCAGGCGGGTCGAGGGGCTCGAGCCAGCTGCGCTCTTTGCCTGACAGAGCAACAGCCGGCCACACCGCGAGGCCGAGTGTCCGCCTGGTTTCATCAATCAGGATCACGTGTCCGCCTCGCAGTGGGAGTCGCTGAGGTGCCTGAGGCCAAGCTCCTCGCGCAGCCAGTCGTAACCATCGCGCTCGAGGCGGTCGGCCAGCTCCATGTCGCCGCTGCGGACGATGCGGCCGTCCATCAGAACGTGGACAAAGTCGGGGCGGATATGGTCGAGCAGGCGGCGATAGTGGGTGATCAGCAGGAGGCCCATCTCCTCGCCGCGTTCCGCGACCATGCGGGTCAGATTGGCGCCGACAACGCGGAGGGCGTCGATATCGAGGCCGGAATCGATCTCATCGAGGATGGCGATGCGCGGCTCCAGGAGAAGCATCTGGAGGATTTCGTTGCGCTTGCGCTCACCGCCCGAGAAGCCTTCGTTCAGGTAGCGGTCGGGGAGGTTCTCGTTCATCTCGAGGGCCGCGACGGCTTCCTTGAGCCGGCGGCGGAAGGGGAACAGGCCCAGCGGCTGGTCCTCGGGCCGGCGGGCGTTGATGGCGGTGCGCAGGAAGTCGGCGTTCGTCACGCCGCTGACCTCGCTGGGATACTGCATGGCGAGGAAGAGTCCGGCACGGGCGCGCTCGTCAACTGTCCGGACGAGCAGGTCGGCGCCGTCGAGGGTGACGCTGCCGGCGGTCACCGTGTAGCGCGGGTTGCCCATGAGGGCGGCGGCGAGGGTCGATTTTCCGGTGCCGTTGGGCCCCATGATCGCGTGGACTTCACCGCCCCGCACGGTCAGGTCGAGATCCCGCAGGATGACCGTCCCGTCAATCTGGCAGGTCAGCCGCTCTATGATCAGCTCAGGTTTCATATGAATAACAGCGGTTCCTTTCACATGTCCGTCCCAATAACAGGCAGCGGCGCCGGTCCACCCGGATCTCCGGCCGGGGCGGCGCCGATATTCGCCAGCCATTATAGTGGTCTCAATCGATATCGTTTGGTCATTTGTTACATGTTCGGCAAACTTCGCGCCATGCTACACTTTTTTCAGACTGCTGTACGTCCAGCCTGACATGGCCAGAGAGTCGCGACAGGCAAGCTGAACAGAAGGAGGATTCCCATGACTGCTGTACTCATCGCCCTGACACGGGGCACCGCAAACAGTGAATATATAGAAGGCATCGATGTCGGCCAGCAGGACATCCGAGTGATTCTTTTCGGCCTGGCCATCGCCTGTCTCGTCTATCTGCTCGTTAGTGTCGTTACCCTCTGGCGCATTTACAGGAAGGCCGGCGAGCCCGGCTGGGCCATACTCATCCCCATCTACAACGCGTATGTGCTGTTCAAAATCACCTGGGGCAGCGGCTGGTACTTCCTGCTCATGTTCATCCCGCTGGTCAACATCGTCGTCGCGTTCATGACCCTGGTCAAGCTGTCCCGGGCCTTCGGCCACGGTGGCGGCTTCGCGCTCGGCCTGATCCTCCTCCATCTCCTCTTCATGCTGATCCTCGCTTTCGGCGGCAGCCGCTATCTGGGCGTGCCCGGACGCGACGCCTGACAGCAGCAGTGAAAGCCGTGAGGTGGCGGTTGAAAGTTCGCTCTTGAATTGAAAGCCTGTCATGATAAACTTTTAGCTGACCCGAAGAGTCGCCTGAACCATAAACACTAGTAGCAAGGAGTAACTCAAAATGCCTACACTGTCTCTCTGGACCCAGACATTCCTCTCGTACTACCGCCGGGCGTACGGTCAGCGCTTGTTGGAATCCATGATGCCCATGCTCATCTTCAGCCTGATCTTCAGCGTTATCGTCATCGTCGCCATCTGGCGCATTTTTACCAAGGCCGGCGAGCCCGGCTGGGCTGCCATCATCCCGTTCTATAACCTCTATACCCTCTTTAAGATCACCTGGGGCAACGGCTGGTTCTTCCTGCTCATGCTGATTCCGCTGGTCAACTTCGTCATCATGATCCTGACCATGGTCAAGCTGGCCCAGGCATTTGGCAAAGGCGGCGGCTTCGCAGCCGGACTGATTTTCCTCGGCTTCATCTTCATGCTCATCCTCGCTTTTGGCAACAACTACTACTACGGTGTTCCCGGGCGCGATTTCCAGGTCTGAAGCCGGAACAGGCGATACCGGGCGGGCTGCCTGCCGTTCCGCCTCGACAGCAGCCGCTGTTCTCTGTCTGAATCCGGCTGCGGGCACAGCAGCTGCACCCGGACTGACGTCCAGCCTTTGTTTACCGGCAAAACACAGATCCACAAAGACCAGGTTGGTGCTCCCCAGAGGGCACCAACTCTTTTTGGGCCGGGAGCGGCAGGTCCGGGACTCATACCACTACCCCCGGGCCGAGCGCGGTGATCTGCCACGACCAGACCGCTCTCCACAGTCATGCGGCTGCCACAGCTGAATTGACCCCCATACGTTGACAGACTCCCCGGAGGAATACTCAAAGTGACAAAGAAGCGCATCATCCCCTGTCTCGATGTCCGTGACGGCCGCGTGGTCAAGGGCATCCGCTTCGCCGCCCTGCGCGATGCCGGTGATCCGGCCGAAGCCGCCGCCCGCTACGATCAGGCCGGTGCCGACGAGCTCGTTCTGCTCGATATCACCGCCACACTCGAGAACCGCGAGACCATCATCTCCGTCGTCCGCCGCGTGGCCCGCGAAATCAGCATTCCCTTCACCGTCGGCGGCGGCATCCGCGAGCTCGCCGACATCCGCCATCTGCTCTCCGCCGGCGCGGACAAGATCTCGCTTGGCTCCGCCGCCGTCGCCCGCCCGGAGTTCATCCGCGAAGCCGCCTCGGAGTTCGGCAGCCGGCGCATCGTCCTCGCCATCGATGCCATCCCCCGTCCGGGCGGCGGCTATGAGGTCGTGACGGCCGGCGGGACGAAAAGGAGCGGCCTCGATGCCGTCGAGTGGGCCCGCCGCGGCGCGGAGCTCGGTGCCGGCGAGCTGCTGGTGACGGCCTTTGACCGCGACGGCACAAAAGCCGGCTATGACAACGTGCTGAACCGCCGCATCACCGACGCTGTCGACGTCCCCCTTATCGCCTCGGGCGGGGCCGGCACGCTCGCCCACTTCCGCGACGCCATCATCGAGGGCGGGGCCGATGCCGTGCTCGCCGCGAGCCTCTTCCACTTCGGCGAGATCACGATCGGGGAGCTGAAACGCTTTCTCGCGAGTTCGGGGATCCCCGTATATGAGGATTAGCGGACATGGCGGGGCACGCCCACCAGCTGACGATCGGCCAGATGGCCGCACTCAATCACGTTTCAACCGAGACGCTGCGTCACTATGACCGTGCCGGACTGCTGACGCCTGCCGCCGTCGATCCCGATACCGGCTACCGCTGGTATTCCATCCGCCAGTGCGCCCGCCTCGACATGATCCGTCACCTGCAGCTGCTCGGCCTGACACTGGCGGAGATCCGCTCCCATATCGAAAACGGCGACACCGCCCAGGTCATCACCCAGCTCGAGCGCCGGCTGGGTGAGATTGATCACGAGTTCAGGGACCTCGCCGAACAGCAGCGCGCCATCCGCCGCATGATCGAGAGCATCCGGCGCTACGAGAGCGCGCCGCCGGATGGGCGTGTCGTGCTCGAATATATTCCGGAGCGCCCGATCCACGTGCTCGCGACCGACTTCGACTTCTATCGCGGCGGCATTGAGGCCTATGAACGCATGCTGCGCCAGCTGCGCGACCACCTCCGCGGCATGGGACTGAGCGAAGCCGGCCTCGCAAACCCCGGCACTCTGCTGCGTCTCGCCGATCTCAGGGAACGCCGCTTCCGCTCGACCGAGATCTTTGTCTTTCTTGACACCGAGGAAGCCAGGACGGCGGCGACGGAACGCCTGCCGGCCGGCACCTGGTCCTCCATCTACTGCAATCGCTTCGACGATGAAATCCCCTATGCCAACATGCTGCTCGACGCCATCGCGGCGGACGGCCTTTCTATCACCGGCGACTATATCTGTGAGGTCCTCTTTGAACCCCCGGTGGCCAGCAGTGCGGCACGCGAGATGCTGATGCGGCTGCAGGTGCCGGTGACGTTCGCGGAGGCGGGTGGGGATTTTGCACAGAATTAATTGGGTATATTTGTAGCAATTAACAAGTAGACCTTTGTCTTAGGCAAAGCTTTAAACTGTTCTCCGAGGAACGAATTCGGGCCGGGCCCGAACCGCAAAGGAGGTCAGTTATGCGGAACATTCGTGTTGTACAGTATGGCTGCGGAAAGATGGCCAGAGTCATCCTGCGCTATCTGCATGAGAAGGGCGCGCAGATCGTGGGCGCCATCGATATCAATCCTGACGTCGTCGGCATGGATGTCGGCGACTTTGCCGGGCTCGGCATGAAGCTCGGCGTGACCATTCAGGCGGACGCCGAGGCGGTGCTCGACAGCTCGGCACCCGACATCGCGGTGGTGACGACCTTCAGCTTTGTGGCTGACTGCGAGGAGATGTTCGAAAACTGCCTCAGCCGTGGCATCAACGTCATTACGACCTGTGAGGAAGCGATCTATCCGTGGACGACGGCGGCGCCCATCACCAATCGTCTGGACCGTCTCGCGCTCGATAACGACTGCACCATCACCGGCAGCGGCATGCAGGACATCTTCTGGGTTAACATGGTGGCCCAGGTGGCCGGCGGTGTGCAGTCCATCCGGCGCATCGAGGGCGCAGTGAGCTACAACGTCGAAGACTACGGTCTGGCACTGGCAAAGGCGCATGGTGCCGGCTTCACGCCCGAGGAGTTCGAGAAGCAGCTTGCCCACCCCGAGACGCTCGAGCCCTCCTATGTCTGGAACTCGAACGAGGCGCTGTGTGCGCGCATGGGCTGGACGATCAGGAGCCAGACGCAGAAGTCAGTCCCCTTCTTCTATGACACGGATCTCTATTCCGAGACGCTCGGCGAGACGATCCCGAAGGGAAACTGCATCGGCATGAGCGCGGTGGTGACGACCGAAACCTACCAGGGGCCCGTCATCGAGACGCAGTGCATCGGGAAGGTCTACGGACCCGACGACGGCGACATGTGCGACTGGAAGATCATCGGTGAGCCGGAGACGACCTTCTTCGTGCAGAAGCCGGCGACCGTCGAGCACACCTGTGCCACGATCGTGCAGCGTATCCCGCAGGTCATCGCAGCTGAGCCGGGCTATGTGACCGTGGATCAGCTGCCGGTCATCGAGCACGCCAGCTATCCCCTGCACCGCTACCTCGACTGAGGGCGGCGGCTGCTGCTTCAGGCGCCTGCCGGCAGGCCGAAAAGGCCGCATCTGATCGGGGGCTGTGTCACGGAATGTGGCACAGCCTCTTTTGTGTGAGGCCAGAGTGAGCGCAGGGAGCGGCCGGCCGGGTATCTGGCCGGCTGCATAAAGGGGTCGTGAGCAAAAAAATGACTTATACACGGAGGCTCGTGTACAAGTTGGATTGTTGAGTATAAAACCACCACTCGCCGCGAATTTTGAACAAAAATTCGAGCTGTACACGCCGCAGCGTGGACAAGTCCGATTTTTGCTCATTGCATAATGTACCCAGGCCGCAGCGGGCTGCTTTCCTGCCCCGGTCAGGTCCCTCGGAGCTGTCATAAGCCGGGGTCGCCGCGTCGGCGCCGGCTCCGGACCATCCGGGTTTCCGGCCGCTCCCATCTGAAGTCGGGAATCGGATAGAATCAGGACATACAGAAGCCCGAGCCGGCAGCGCCGCCTGTCCGGAGACAACGAAGGGACAAAATCATGAGTATGACGAGCCGTAAACCAGGAGAAGGGAAGCGCCACGCCTGGGTCTGGCGCATCCGCGAGGAAGACCTCGAAGAATACATCCGCATGCACCTCAACCCCTGGCCCGAAATCATCGCTGCGCACCGGAAGGCCGGCATCCGTGACTACTCGATCTTCTGCCAGGGCAATCTCTGCTTCTATGTGTACGAGTGCGATGATCCGGAGGCGGCAAACGCCTACCTCAACGACGATCCCGACTGCCAGCGCTGGAACGCCATCACTTCGAAGATGGTCGAGGGTTCATTCGACTTCAGTCAGTCAAATGCCATCGACTTTATGGATGAGATCTTCTACATGGACTGAAACATTCGGAAGGAGCATGACAGCATGAAACGCTCACGGATTAACCAGCTGCTGCGTGAAGCGGAGGCTGTATTCACGGGAATGGGCTGGCGGCTGCCGCCCTTTGCCTACTGGAGCCTCGCCGAATGGCGGCAGAAGGATGCGGGTTCGCGTGAAATCGTGGACAACCAGCTGGGCTGGGATGTCACGGACTTTGGCTCCGGAGACTTCGAGCGCGAGGGTCTGCTGCTGTTCACCCTGCGTAACGGCAATCTCAAACTGCCCGGCTACCCCAAGCCCTATGCCGAGAAGTACATGCTGGTCCAGCCGCAGCAGGTGACCCCCTTTCACTTTCACTGGCACAAAATGGAGGACATTATCAACCGCGGCGGCGGCCGCCTCGTTATCGAGATTTATCAGGCCAGCCGTGAAGAGGAGCGGACGGACGAGCCGGTGCGGGTCCACATCGACGGCACGGTAACCACGGTCGGCGCCGGTACGCGCATCATCCTCGAACCCGGCCAGAGCATCACCCTGCTGCCCTATCAGTACCATTCGTTCTGGGCGGAGGGCGGGGCGGTCCTCGCCGGCGAGGTCTCGCAGGTGAACGACGATAACAGCGACAACCGTTTCCTCCTGCCGCAGCAGCGCTTCAGCCAGATCGAGGAGGATGA
Source organism: Bacillota bacterium (assembly GCA_030057555.1). Lineage (GTDB taxonomy): Bacteria > Bacillota > Clostridia > Saccharofermentanales > Fastidiosipilaceae > JAEZYR01. Next base: position 16,087 of record JASGUU010000045.1, read on the forward strand.
GGAACCCGTCTGGCTGCTCTGCAGCGACTACGGCACCTGGCTCGCCGGCTGCCCGATCTGCGCTGACGGAGGAAGCAGCACTTGATCCCGAACCCCCGCATCCGCGAGCCCCGGATTCCCTGGAATCCGCCCGTCTATCACTGTGTCCGCGCGACGGCCCCCTTCGGGCAGGCAACCGGCCGCCTCGACCGCCCCTTCTGGGAGCCGGGCGAGTGGATCGAGGACTTCCACGACATCGAGGGTCCGGGCCGGCCGCGTCCCGCGAAAGAGACCCGCGTCAAGATGCTCTGGGACGAGGAGGCGCTCTATGTCGGCGCGCTCCTCCATGACGACACCATCTGGGCGACGGTGACAGAGCGAGATCATGTGATCTTCGTCGACAACGATTTCGAGGTCTTCCTCGCCCCGCAGGACTCCTCGCATCGCTACTACGAGCTCGAGATCAACGCCCACGGCACGGTCTGGGACCTGCTGATGGAGAAGCCGCAGCGCGATAGGGTGCGCCGCATCATCGGCTGGGACATCCGGGGACTCGACTCCGCCGTCCATATCGAGGGACGCCTCAACGACCCCTGTGCCGATAACCGCTTCTGGTCCCTCGAGCTCAAGATCCCCTGGTTCTCCCTGCGCGAATGCGGAGTTGACCAGTGCTGGCCGGAGCGCTTCGCCCCGCTGCCGGGCGAGGTCTGGCGGGCCAACTTCTCCCGCGTCCAGTGGCGCGTCCACGCTGAAGATGGCTCTTATGCAAAGGACCTCGACCCCTCCACCGGCCTCCCCTTGCCGGAGGACAACTGGGTCTGGGCGCCCACCGGCGTGATCGACATCCACCTGCCCGAGATGTGGGGCTTCCTGGTCTTTACCAAAAAGGGCGAGGACTGGCCGCTGCCGCCGGACGAAGATGTCAAACTCGCGCTGCGCCGTCTCTACTACCGCCAGCACGCCCATGCCTGCCGCGAGGGCGGCTTCACCACCGACGTCGAGCGGCTCATGGGCGAGGAGGCCGCGAGGTACCAGATGCGTGCCTTCGTCACCCCGAGCCTCTTTGAGGGCATCGCCCGGGGGGCGGAGCACTGCTGGCACATCCGTCAGGACGGCTGCCTCTGGCGGGGCGATCTGGAGCCCTGAGGGAGCCCTGAGGGAATTGGCCATGGCGAAACAAGGGCCGGCCCGGGCTTCGCGCCCGGGCCGGCTTTCTCATGTTCTGTGTCGCAGCCGTCTACCAGGTGATGGTGTCGGGATCCCGTGCCGTTCCGATGACACCGTCCAGCGCGTTGATCTGCTCCATCTCCTCCGCTGTGAGCCTGACATCGAAGATGTCGGCATTCTCACGGATGCGCGATGGCGTGACCGACTTCGGCAGCGGCAGGAAACCACGCTGCAGCGACCAGATCAGGGCAATCTGCGCCGCCGTTTTCCCATACTTCTTCCCGATCGTGTCGAGCAGTTCGATCTCGCCGATCTTCCCGGTGCCCAGAGGACTGTAGGCCTCTAGCAGGATGTTCTGGCGGCGACAGAACTCGTGCGTCTCAACATGAATATCGCCGGGACAGATGCGGATCTGGTTGACCTGCGGCACAACCCGCGCCGTCTTGAGCAGCGCCTCAATGTGGTGCGGACGGAAGTTCGAGATGCCCAGCGCACGCAGGCGGCCGGCCTCATAGAACTCCTCGAAGGCACGCCAGGATTCGGCATTCGCTTCCGCCCAGTTCGCCCGCGAGGTGATCGGGTTCGGCCAGTGGATCAGCCAGAGGTCGAGATAGTCGAGCCCCAGTTTCCCCATGGACTCCTCAAAGGCAGCCTTCGTGACCTCGTAGCCGCGATCGCTGTTACGCAGCTTGGTCGTGACAAAGATCTCCTCCCGGGCTATCCCCGAATCCGCGATTGCCCGTCCGACACTCTCCTCATTACCGTAGCCGGCGGCCGTGTCGATGTGGCGATAGCCGGTTTCGAGCGCCACACGCACCGAGTTGTAGGCGTCGTCACCATCAGCAATCTGCCAGGTTCCAAAACCAACGGCGGGAATTTCCACACCATTGTTCAGCACATAGCTATCCGTCAGTCTTTTGAAACCGGCCGCCACCCGCTCTTCGTTGATGCTCGTCGCAGCAACAGCTTCACGTTTGTCTTTTACTTTCATTTTTGCGAAATCCTCCAGCTTCCCGATTGACTTATTAAAGATAGTATCGGAAACAGGATTTTTCCGCTGTGGCCATTGTGACAGGCGGCACCGTCCCGGACGACATGAGGTCCAGTGTTTACAGAAAGTTTTGAATTCAGGCACAGTACCGATTTTCATGACTCAAGAAGATGCCGACCAGGTACGGGGCTTGCCTGATGATTTCGCAGCCAGATCCAGTCTTCCTTTCAGATGCAACCTCCATCCCGTGCCGCCCCAACGTTCGCCCACGAGTCACGAAAGGAGACCAATTATGAAGAGATTCATGCCCCGCTTTGTGCTCATCATCTGCCTGCTGCTCGCCCTCGGCGGCTGTCAGAAAACACCGCAAACCAGCAGCAAAGCGGCGGAAACAGCAACTGCTGCTGCAACGACGACAGCCGCTGGTCAGACGGAAAGCCTGCAGCTGAAAGAAAAAGACATCCCCGCCGCCATCGGAAAACCCTGGGCTGAAGCGCTCACTGCCCTTGGCATCCCAACCGCCAGGCAGCCCGCCTGTCCGAAGGCGGATGAGCTGGCCCAGTTTGAGGAAACCTGCCAAATCGACGGTGTCGAGTACCGTGTCCAGTTCGAAGCTTTGGAAGAAAAACTCACCGGACTGCATGTTGTAAATATAGTAAAAACGACAGCCGGCGAAGAAGAACTTGCAACTGCCTGGGAGCTCGCAAAGTCCCTTTTTGAATCACGGCAGAAAGAATACGGTGAAGCCACCACTTACCCGGGTCTGGAATATCGCCTTGGCCCCTGGCTCAGTGAGACGAGCCGGGAGGACTTCATAAGCGCCGTACAGAAAAAGAGCGGCTTTGGCTACAGCGACAACTGGCTTCTGAAGGCTGACGCCGCCACAACTCAGGACCTGTCTGTCAACCTCGTTCATGACTATGATCTGCTGCAGGTTGACCAGGAGCTCTGGATCATGCTGACCTGGAGATTTGAGACAGACCCCAACGAATAGTGAAATCTTCCGGACTGGAATTGATGAGACAGCCAAAACAACTGAGCCGCCAGCATTTTGACGGCTCTTCATTTGCTGTCTGAAAGGCTCTTAAACGCGATCCGACTACCTGAACTGCCTCTGATGGCAAAGGGTGCCCTGGGTGTTTTTCCAACTGAGCGGACAATGATGTGCACAGTTCTAAAAACTGACTTACTCGGCTTCCAGCTATGGATATGGCTAAACTCTCCGTTTCTGAAGAAGGTTGTTTCATTTTACTATCGCAAAACTTGTTCAACAGGTGGAAAAATTGCGCAGGTGCCCCGAAACCGGGGCAGGAGCAGTAAAACTAGTCCCCACCCCTTTACTTCACCTGGTGATCTCTACCGCCGCTTTCTCTTTTCTGATCACAAAGCGGCAGCAAACGATTGATAGGAAGCAGTTGTGCGGGCGACACTTGCTGTGCTGCCTGAAAAGGGAATGCAAAAATCGACCATGGGAGGTCAAAAATCGTGATCAATGGTTTTGGCGCTCAAACCGACGACTTTCACGCCATTCCCATGTACAAATCGACTGTCTTCTCCCTATCCCCTATATAAGCAGCGACTACAAAAGACGATACAGCTATTTAAGCAGCGACGCAGCTTCCCAACAAAGCCTTCCCCAGCACCGGGCTATGCCGCCGTCAGTCGAGCTCCACCGTGCCAATATTGAGGTCGTAGTAGCGCCCGCCCAGCTCCATCAGCTGATCGTGGTCGCCGCGCTCGATGATGACGCCGTCCTCGATCACGAGAATCGCGTCGGAGTGGCGCACCGTCGACAGGCGGTGGGCGATAGCGAAGACCGTGCGGCCCGCCATCAGCTGGTCCATGCCCTGCTCGATCTGCGCCTCGGTGCGCGTGTCGACAGAGCTCGTCGCCTCGTCGAGAACCAGAATCAGGGGGTCGGCGAGGGCCGCGCGCGCGATCGAAAGGAGCTGCCGCTGCCCCTGTGAGAGGTTCGAGCCGTCGCGTGTCAGCATGGTGTTATAGCCCTCGGGCAGGTGCCCGATAAAACCGTCGGCGTTGGCCAGGCGGGCCGCCTCCCGGACCTCCTCGTCACTGGCATCCAAACGGCCGTAGCGGATATTGTCGGCGATGGTCCCCTCGAAGAGATGGATGTCCTGCAACACCATGCCCAGGACGCCGCGCAGGTCGGCCTTCCGGATCTCGCGCAGGTCGATGCCGTCGATCAGGATGCGGCCGCTGTCGATGTCATAGAAGCGGTTGATGAGGTTGGTGACGGTCGTCTTACCGGCGCCCGTCGAGCCGACAAAGGCGATGCGCTGGCCGGGCTTTGCATAGAGAGAGATATCGTGGAGCACTTCCGTGCCGGGGACGTAGGAGAAGTTGACATGCTCGAAGCGGATGTCGCCCTTCGCCCGCACCCGCCGGCTGCCGTCCCTGCGCGTCTCGTTTTCGAGGCCCGGGATGGCAACAGGAGCCGGCGCCCCGGCCGGCACGAGCCAGTGGCCGTCCGCCAGCGTTACGCGGCCTTCATCGATTTCGGGCTCCACATCCATCAGCCGGAAGACACGCTCGGCACCGGCGAGGGCGGAGATCAGGATGTTGAACTGGTTCGACACCTGATTGATGGGCCTGGAGAATTCGCGCGTAAACTGCAGGAAGGAGGCGACCGAGCCGATGTCGAAGATGCCGCGGATCGTCATGACCGCACCGGCCATCGCCGTGAACGCGTACTGGACATAGGAGAGATTGCCCATGATCGGGAACAGGACCACGGCGAAGACCTGGGCCCTGGTCGAGGCCTGGCGCAGCTCTTCGTTGCGGCCTTCGAAGCCCTCGATGGTCTCGGCCTCGCGGTTGAAGACCTTGACCACCTTCTGGCCTTCCATCATCTCCTCGATGTAGCCGTTGAGACCGGCGAGGGAGGCCTGCTGACGGCGGAAGTTGGTCGCCGAATGCTTCATGATCCGGCCGACGATCAGGAACATCAGGATGACCATCAACACGACGAAGAAGGTCAGAAGCGGGCTCAGCAGCAGCATCATGACCAGCGTGCCGACAAAGGTGATCGTGCCCATGATGATCTGCACCAGACTCTGGTCGAGAGCCTGGTTGATGTTGTCGATGTCGTTCGTAAACGAGGACATCAGCTCGCCGTGGCTGTGGGCATCGTAGAAGGACAGCGGCAGCTGCTGCAGGTGGTCGAAGAGATCACGGCGCAGGGCGTGTGTCGTGCGCTGGGCGATGCCGACCATCACGCGCGAGCCGATGTACTGCGCCAGTGAGGCGACGAGATAGATGACGACGAGCTGCAGCAGCAGCGGCAGGGCGACCTGCCAGGAGTGCTCGTAGACGAAGGCATTTATGATCGGGCGCAGCATGGCGTTGGCGGCCACACCGGCAGCGGACGAGGCAGCCATCAGCACGAGTCCGATGAAGAGCAGGTGCAGTCGGCCCTTCAGGTAGCGGGAGAGGCGCCGGATGGTGCTGCCCAGATGCTGCGGCTTCTGGAAGCGGCTCGGACCGCGCCGTTCACCCTGACGTCCCCCCTGTCCGCGGCTCATGAGGCAATCCCCCGCTGCTGCGATTCCTGAATCTCGCGGAAGATGGCACTCTGTTCGCGCACCTCGGCGATACTGCCGAAGGCGTCGATGCGGCCGTCATCCAGAACCAGCACACGGTCGGCATGCTCGATCGAGGCGATGCGCTGGGCGATGATCAGGGTGGTGACGCCGGCGAGCTCGCTCTTGAACACACGGCGGATGCGGGCGTCGGTGGCCATGTCGACGGCGGAGGTGGAGTCGTCGAGGATCAGCACCTGTGGCTTTTTGAGCAGGGCGCGCGCTATGCAAAGCCTCTGCCGCTGACCGCCGGAATAGTTCGTGCCTTCCTGCTCGACCGCGGCATCGAGGCCGGCTGGATCGGCGACAACGAAGTCCCAGGCCTGGGCCTGGCGCAGGGCCGTTTCGATCTCGGCATCCGTGGCGTCGGATTTCCCCCACAGCATGTTGGAGCGGATGGTGCCGGAGAAGAGGGTGTTTCGCTGCAGAACCACAGCGACACCGTCGCGCAGGGCGGCGAGGTCGTAGTCGCGGACGTCGACACCGCCGACGAGGACGCGGCCTTCGGTGACGTCGTAGAGACGGGGGATGAGCTGGATCAGGCTGGTCTTTCCGGAGCCGGTCGAGCCGATGATGCCGATGGTCTCGCCGGGACGGATGTCGAGATTGATGTCTTCGAGGGCATCACGCGCATTGCCGTGATAGCGGAAGCGGACAGCCTCGAAACGGATGGAGGCATCGCCGAGACGGGCGACGGGGGTGAAGTCGGGCTTTGCCTCAGGCGAAAGAATATCGACCTCGGTGTCGATGACCTCGAGGATGCGGTCAGAAGAGGTCTTCCCGCGGGTGAAGTTGAGGAAGAGCATCGAGAGCATCATCAGGCTGAAGAGGATCTGTCCGACATAGGTGACAAAGGACATCAGGTCGCCCGGCAGCAGAGTCGAGTCGATGATGCGCAGACCGCCGATCCAGAGGATCGCCACGATGCAGCCCGAGACGACCAGCGACATGATGGGACCCATGATGATGACGAGCGAGATCGCGGAGAAGGCGGAATTGCGCAGGTCATCGTTGGCCTCGGCGAAGCGCTCTTTTTCGTGGTCCTGGCGGACAAAGCTCTTGACAACACGGATGCCGGCGAGGTTTTCCTGGACGCGGGCGTTGACGCGGTCTACGCGGCTCTGCATGCGTACAAAGCGGGGATGGGCACGGCGCATGATCATGAGCACGGTCACGATAAGCAGTGGAATGGCAACGGCGAAGACAACGGCCAGCTCGGCGTCGATGCGGATCGCCATGACGAGGGCGAAGACAAACATCGCCGGGGCGCGGATGCCCATGCGCAGCAGCATCATGACGGTATTGGCGAGGTTGTTGACATCGTTCGTCAGGCGCGTGATCAGCGAGGGGATGGAGAAGCGGTCGAGGTTGCGGAAGCTGAAGCGCTGGATGCTGGTGAAGAGGCTGTCGCGGATCCGGGCACCAAAGCCGAAGCCGGCATATGCGCCCAGGAACGCAGAGGCGACACCGGTTACAAGACCGATGATGGCCGAAAGGATCATCAGGAGGCCATAACGGACGACCAGCTGCTGGTCGCCCGCGAGGATGCCGCGGTTGACGATCTCGCGCATGAGCAGGGGGATCGTGACATCCGTGACGACCTCGATCAGCATCACCACGGGACAGAGGACCGCTGCGGCTCGATAGCCCCGCATGTACGGGGTCAGGCGGCCGATGGTTTCGGAGACGCTGCGGCGCCGCAGTTCATCCTGCCCGGCTTCGCGTCCGGGTGCGGCGCTGGGGATTTCCCGCTTCCGGCGCTTCAAGAGTCCTGCTTCCCGCTCGCGGCGTGCGCCTGTCCGAGGATGGCGAGCAGTTCGTCCCAGTGCGTCTCAATGTCCTGCACGAGCTTGAACTGGGTGCGGGCGCGGTCGAGGTTGTGGCCGGGGCGGCTGATTTTGAAATAGACATCGCCGTTCAGATGGTCGGCGAGGAAGCGCATGCCGATCGTCAGAGTGATCAGGCGCGCGCCCCAGGCGAGGGATTCGAGTTCGAGCTCGTCGATGACGCCGCCGGCAACCTCGAGGAAGCCCTCGGCATAGGCGCGGAAGAGCTCGAGGCTGAAGTGGACGCGGGAGAGATCGCGCTCATCCTCGGCGGCGGTGGAAGCGCCGAAGCGGACAGCATCACCGAAGTCATAGGCTGCGAGACCGGGCATGACCGTGTCGAGGTCGACGACGCAGACCCCCTCTCCGGTCGAGGCATCAAAGAGGACGTTGTTGAGCTTTGTATCGTTGTGGGTGACGCGCAGGGGCAGGCGGCCGTCGGCGAGGCGGTCCAGCAGCCAGGAGCAGTCCCCGTAGCGGGCCTCGACAAAGGCGATCTCGTCGCGGCAGCCGGGGCCGCGCTGCAGGGGATCGGCTGCGAGGGCCTCCATCACCTGCTCGTAGCGGTGCACGGTGTCGTGGAAGCGGGGGATGGTGACGTTGAGGTTCTCGGCGGGGAAGTCGTCGAGCAGGGAGATGAAGCGTCCGAAGGCACGGCCGGCGAGTTTCAGATCCTCGGTCGAGCGCGCTGCCTGCAGGGTGACGGTGTCCTCGACAAAGTCGTAGCAGCGCCAGTACTCTCCGTTCTCGTCGACGAGCCAGTTGGCGCCCCCGGCGGTCGGAATGACGGTCAGCGTCTCGCGGCTGGGATCACCGCCGTTTGCACGGGCCTTCTCACGAAGCCAGGCGGTGACGGCGACGATGTTCTCCATCAGGCCCTCCGGCTCGTGGAAGACATGCTGGTTGACGCGCTGCAGGATGTAGCGGCGCAGCGAACCGTCAGCGAGGCGGCAGCGGACGAGCACGGTATCGTTGATGTGGCCTTCGCCGTAATCGGGTGTCACATCATGGAGCTCACCCTCAAAAGCAAAGCGCAGGGGTATGGGACGGCGCTGTGCAACAGCAGCTTCGGACATGTGTCAGTCTCCTCCGGAGCTTGGGCTCAACACAGCCGGGCTGGAAGCCGTCGGAGAGATCCGGTTGAACCGTGGCTCAGCCCATGGAACAGCTCCGCTGTGTCGGCAATGCCAAGTAGTATAGCACGATCGGGCGGCGGTACTTGCATGATTCTCAATTGCGTTTAGGGCGGTTTGACGTATCCGCGCACAAATGTGAGGGATTCGTCATTTTTGTTCCGCCCGGGTGACGGCCGCTGTGCCGGCTGTTGCGCTGGCTGTTGCATAAAGGGATCGTGAGCAGAAATTCAACCTGTACACGGAAGCTCGTGTACAGGTCGCATTATTGAGCCTGAAATCACCACTCGCAGCGGATTTTGTGCAACCATTCGAGTTGTACACAGCGACAATGCGCACAGGTCGCTTTTTTGAGCATTGCATACTCTACCCAAATCGAAACGTGCTGCAGAATGCTGCTTTTCCGGGCTCAACCAGGCTCGGAAAGCTGCCGGAAGCCGGAGCCGCCGGGGTAAGCCGGAACTACCCGGGAAAACGGACAGCAGCTGTGGCAGCAACTGAAAGCTCCGTCCATCAGGCGTTGTCGTTCCGCACGTCGACGAGCGGTTCGTCGAGGATGCCAAAGGGCTTCAGTACGTAGCTGTCGGTGTGGGCGCTGCGCGGCGGCGTCCAGGCCGGCGGGCCGGCCCAGGGCACGTGATCAATCGCGAAGTGCAGCGGTGCGAAGCTGTTATGGTTGTTGCCGGGGATCTCAAGCTCGACTGTGTGCCGGCCCGGAGCGAGGTCCCCCAGCTCCACACGATAGGGTGAGTAAATGATCTCCCCGTGCCGCCGGCCGTCCACGAAGACGCGCACGAGCGGGGCGCGATAGCGGATCAGGCCGAGTCGCAGCGGACGCCCGTCACTCTCGACCACGAAACGATAGCGGATGCTGCCGCCGTAGAAAGGCAGCCCCTGCTGTACGAGATCGCCCCAGCCGGGCGGCAGTTCACGTCTGGTCACCAGAGGCATCGCCCCGTGCAGCTCCACGGAGAAATCACCCAGCAGATAGGCATTCTCGAGCGTCACGCGCTTTCCGAAGGGCACCTCGATCTCAAGCGCATTCACGCCCGGCACCAGCGTACCCAGGTGGATACGCTCGATCGCCCGGTCGACAAAGTGGCCCAGCACCGTACGCCCGGCCTCCTCGCCGTTGAGCCGCACACGGCAGTCGGCGGCACGCTCGAGCGCCAGTTCTGCCGGCACCGCAATCGTGCTGTGGATCACGGTGCGCAGGCGAACACGTTCGAGCCGGGTCGTTTCCTGCACCACCCAGGGCTGGGCATCAGCGTCATGCCAGGCAAAGCGCGCCCGCAGCCGCGCGTCGAGCAGGCGCAGATCCTCTGCCTCGAGCACCTCGCCATCCTCCAGCTTGGCCGAGAAGCGGTCAAGCAGGACGACATTCGGGTCGAGCCGCTCCACCTCGAGCGAGCCGGGCACGATCCGCGCCGGCTCCCAGTCCGCGCGCATGGCGGGGCACGGCACATAGGGGGCGGGATCCTGAACAGGCTCGAGGCCAAGCATGAGGCTGTCGTGCGGGCCCAGGCGGCAGTCAAGCGCCGTCCAGTCGGGATCGGCCGGATCGAGCCCCGCCGCGAGCGGGCGGCTGCTGCCATCGGCGGTGTCGAAGAGCGTGACGCGCCAGGTGCCGCGCAGGCGCAGCAGATAGTCGGCGGGCGGTGTCAGGTCGGGAAGCTCGACGCGCGTACCGCGGGCGATGAAGAGCCAGCGCGTCCCGCAGGCCTCCTCGCGCAGCTGCGTGATGTGGTCGGTCGAGCGGGCGCCGTCCGCGCGGCGCAGCTCCAGCTCGCGCCAGGGGGCGAGGCGGCGGCAGAGCGCGGCACGTTCGACGGGCAGCGGGGTCTGGCCGGCATAGAGATCCGCGAGGTCGCGGGCGAGAGCGGGGGAGGCGGAGGCGGGCTTTGCATCGATGAGCTGCGGCATGGGACCCAGAGTCAGCACCTCACCGCCGGAGCGGCGGAACTTCGCGAGCTCCCGGACCGTCGTGGCGCGCAGTGTCAGCACTTCGGGCAGCAGCACGACATCATATTCCATCGCACCGACACGGAAGCGGCCGGGCGTGTTCTGTTCACCGACAAGATCGGGCAGCAGCGACTCGGCGATAAAGTCGAAGTCGAGCTGGCTCGTCAGCAGCAGCTCCGTCAGGGACTCAAACTGCTCCTCGAAGCTCTGGATGCGGTCGAGGTTACGGTCGCCCGGACCCCAGAGCAGCCAGAGGCTCTCGACCGGATGAACGACAGCAATGCGGACAACCGGGCGGCCGCGGGTCAGGGCGACGTTGACGCGGGAGAAGTGATCCTCGATCAGGGGCCAGTCAACGTGCCATGGCGACTGTTCGCCGATGGGCGGCGGATAGTCGCGCTTGGCTACGCCGAGCATCGAGACCCAGGCGAGATGCGGCACGCGCACCGTGACACCGAGGGCTGCCTGCCAGTCACCCTGCAGCTTGTAACCGCGGAAATCGAAGTCGTAGTTGGTCACACCGTAGAGTTCGGAGAGCATGCCCTCGCGGCCGTACTGGTGGACGGCGGACTGGCACTGCTTGGCGGTCGTGAATTCGATGCGGTCGCAGAGCATGTCGATGCCGGGGATGGTGAAGGAGCGGTAGGAACGCATGCAGTCGCCGAGAGCGGCGGTCTGCGAGGTCAATGTCGGCTCTTCCATCATATGGCCGGTCAGCGGCAGGCCGTTTGCCTCGCACCAGGCACCCACGGTATCGGCGAAGGCTGTGGCAAAGCGCTCGGCAATGAAGTCATGGATCAGCCAGCGCAGCTCTGATACTTCACCGTCCGGGAGGTCCCAGACGTATTCAGGCAGACGTTCCAGCAGATCGCGGCCGTAGCGGCGCCGGAAGTCCTCCGGGAAATCATCGCTCCAGGGAATCGTGACGGGAGTGGTGTCGGCGGCGGTGGCGAGGCGGTTCTTCCGGCTGAACTGCGGTTCGTCGGTGAAGATCGCCGGGCAGGTTGTGCCAAAGTGTTCGCCCACGACCTCTTTGTAGCGCTCGTGGGTGATCTCGACGAAGCGGCGGATCGCCCCGGGATTCAGGCTGTCGACATAGGCCTCGTTATTGAAGCGGGGATTGTCCGGCTCGATGAGATGAAAAGCAAAGACCTCCCCCTCTTCCGGCAGCAGGTCCCGGGTCGCCTCGTCGCGGTCCATGCGCTCAAAGTTGCTGCCGAGGGCCGCCGTTTCATCGGGATCCGCGGTGGCGAGGGCGGCCGTGAGCGCTGCGTTGGCGGCCTCCTGGCCCAGGCAGGTGCAGGCGGCGAGCGTGCCGTCGGGGTTCCAGGCGCAGTGCCAGGCGGCGTAGAAGGTGCCTGACTGCGCCGGTCCGGCCGGCTTTCGCGTCAGGACCAGGCGCCTGGCGCGGTACTGATGGTCGCGGGTGACGAGGCCGCCCGCGAAGCCCGAAGGCCAGCGATCCTCATCATAGAGCCAGGCCAGCATCCCGGTGTCGCGGCAGTGCTCCACCGTGGAGCGGACAATTGCCATGAACTCGTCGCTGAGATAGGGGATCTGCAGGCCGTCGCGGACATGCAGGTGGGCGCCGCCGAAGCCCATGGCGCGGAAGCCGTCCATCTGGCGTTTGAGTTCCGCGGCGTCAAGGGCGGTGTTCCAGGCCCAGAACGGGGTGCCGCGGTAGACGGCGGGGGGATCGGCGAAGTGATCAGGTGACCAGCTGTTCTGACTCTCGGGGTAAAGCATCGGGGCACCTCCCTGCGTTGATGTCTCGATGATACCAGTCCCTGCTTTTCCATCCGCCGCTACTGGTCCTACGTCAAGAAAACGTACAAGTTAGATTCGCCAATCTCTATCCATCCTCAAGCTGCACATTCGGCAGCGTCTTCCTTGTGCCTGTAGTATTCTGCCACAGCCACTGCATCGGTGACAGATAACTGCAGTGGCTGTGGCTGCGTACCGTGTTGTAGAACGCCTCAATATATTCAAAGACCAGGCGACGAGCGTGCGCGTAGTTCTGGATCGTTTGTCGGTGCAGCCAC
>JASGUU010000046.1 GCA_030057555.1 Bacillota bacterium
ATGACGCGAGCCATGACCAGACGAGCCGCATTGCCAAGCAGCGCGGCGCGAAGGTGATCACCCATGTTTTCAATCTGGGGTACGGCAGCGCTCTGCAGCTTGGCTACAAATACGCCGTGCGTTTTGGCTATCAGTATGTCATCCAGATCGATGCCGACGGCCAGCACGACACATGCAATATACGGAGCATCTATGACAAGCTGATCTCACGCGATGAAAACGGCCTGCCGCCGGACATCGTGATCGGTTCCCGCTTTGCCGAGGGAAGCCGGACTTTTCCGATCTCGCCGATCAAGAGGATCAGCATCCGCTTCTTCCGGCGCCTGATCCGGCTGACCACCGGCCAGAGCATCATGGACCCCACCAGCGGGCTGCAGGGGCTGAGCCGCAGAGCCTTCCTCTTTTACTCGGTTTACAAGAATTTTGATTGCATGTACCCCGACGCGAACATGGTGATCCAAATGCTGATGATGGGGTATCGGGTGCTGGAGATCCCCGCCGTGATGCACCCCCGCGAGACGGGCGTTTCCATGCACAGCGGCATCCTGAAGCCGCTGCTTTACATGATGATTATGCCCCTGAGCATCCTTGCCATCTACATCAGGATCAGGGAACACAGCCAAAAGTCTGTTCAGCTGTACAGCTGAACCTTCGGAAAGGGACAAGAACCATGCTGCTGCGCCGCTCCTCCCCAAAGTTTTTCCCCGCCCCGTTGAAAGAGACCGCCGAGAATCTGCGCAACCCTTACCGCGGGTTTTTCACGCTTTGCCGGTTTTGGGCGGAGGATGCCTTCATGCCGGAGGAAAAGATTCCTCTTGAGGACTACAGGCCCGATCCGGAGCATACCCTGAGCCTGGTCGAGATCAATCTGGGCCGTTACGCGGCACGGCCTCTCAATGACACTGCCCTGAAAAACACCGCGGATATACTGGAGCATTTTCACCGGCTGCGGCAGGGCGTCATACTGCGGCTGATGTATGATTGGGAGGGGCTGGGCGCGCAGCATGAGCCGAAGGAGCTGGGCTTGATCCTGGAGCACCTGCGGCAGCTCTCCCCGGTGCTTCACCGCTTTGAGGCCGATCTGTTTGTCTGTCAGGGGCTGCTGATCGGCAGCTGGGGGGAAATGCACAATACCAGATACGCGGCGGAGGGCGATCTGATCCGCCTGAGCGGCGCCATGGCGGAGGCGACGGGAAAAAGCACCTTTGCCGCCGTCCGCTGTCCCAATCTGTGGCGGATGATCTTCCGAAGCTTCGGCAGCATCGATGACAGGGAAGCGTTCAGCGGCAGTGCGCGCGCCCGTTTCGGGCTGTTCAACGATGCCATCCTGGGTTCCCAGACCGATCTGGGGACCTATGGCAGCCTTAGCTTCGCGACAGCCGCCAGGCCCGGGGACAAACTGACGCGGCAGGATGAGCTGAACTTTCAGAACAGGCTGTGCCGCTATGTGCCAAACGGCGGAGAAGTTCTGAACGGCTCTCCCCCCGCCGATTTTGCGGACGCCGTGAAGACCTTTGAGCTGATGCGACTGACCTATCTGAACGGGAGATACGATCGGGCGGTGCTCGACAGGTGGAGGAACACCCCCGTCCAGGGCTGGCAAAGCGCCTTCAGGGGCCTGAGCGGATACGATCATATCGCCGCCCGTCTGGGGTACAGGTTCCTGATCGCCGGCCTGACCGCCGCAAAGGCGGCAGGCGGCGCACCCGCTTTCACGCTGAACGTTGCGGTGAGCAACGAGGGCTTTGCGCCCTGCTACCGCCCTCTGAATGTGGAGCTGGTGCTGCGCGGCCCGGGCGCGGAAACGCGTATCCGCGCCGACAGCGATGCCAGGGACTGGCTGCCCCGGCAAAGGGTAAGCATCCCGTTTACTGTTGACGCGGCGGCGCTGCAGGGCAGATACTCCGTCTTTCTCGAGCTTCATTGCGCGCAAACCGGCCGTGAGGTACGTTTTGCCAACACCGATGCGTCCAACGCCATAGGAGAATGGATCTTTTGATGGGTGAAGCCAAAAACACGGACGCGGGCCGCGTCCTCCTGACGATCGTCGTTTTAAGCAGGCAGAACACAAGCTATACCTTTCAGAGAGCTTTGAACAGCCTGCTGGGCCAGTCTGCCGCGCCCTGCGAGATCCTGGTGATCGACAGGAACAACGCCGGGGATGAGTACAGCCTGTCACTGCAGGAGGATATGGCTCATTACCCGGATATCCGCCTGCTCGCCGCGCCCGACACGGGCGGGGCAGAATGCCGGAATGCTGCGCTGAAGGCCGCAAGAGGCGAGTTCATCTCCTTTACGGACGGAATGGATCTTTGGTACCCCGATAAGGCGGAGCGGCAGATACGGAAGTTGAGGGTAAACCGGGAGCTTTCGGCCGCCTGCTGCAATGGTCTGTATCCGGGAACATCCGCCCAGGGCATGGAGAGAAGGCCTATTTTTACGGACCTCAAAGCGGGGCCGCTGGAGTGGATCCTCAGCGATCCCGTGAGGCTGAGCGGGCAGTGCGTGTACCGGAGGGCCGCGCTGATCGGTATCGGAGGCTTCGACACGCGGCTGTCCGCCGAATATGATGCCGATGCGATGATCCGGCTTTCCGCCTCATCCCAGGTGGCCATCCTGCCCGAAATACTGTTTGAATCCGAAAAAACCCAATCAAATCACAGTCTCTCAAACGAGTATGATGCGGCGAAGGTCCTGCTGTACAAAAACTATGACCAGTATCTGAGAAACCGCCGTCTGGCCCACCGTTATCAGATGCGTCTGGCCTCCAAGGCCCTGGCCGCCCATTTATGGGCCCAGGCGGGGATCCACGCCGCGCAGGCGGTTGCCAAGGCTCCTCTTCACAGCCTCTCCCGACTGCTGGGCGAGGCGGGAGCGCTCGCTGTTCGCCGTGCCAGGTTTTGCCTGAGATCCGCGCGTCTGGCCCTGCTTCGCCGCCTCATCCTCAGACAGCTGCTGGACCTGCGCGGCCAGAAGGAGGCCTCGCCCCAAAT
>JASGUU010000047.1 GCA_030057555.1 Bacillota bacterium
CATGGAGAAGCTGCTTGACCTGTTCCGGGACAGGAAACGCATGCATGAACTGTGCCTGAAAGTGGGATAGATACAGAAGGCGATTCCTTTTGTGTCTTTTCTGTGCCCGCTTTCTCTCGGCGTTTTCCGAATTACCATATGAAATCTGACAGACCAGAGGCATAAAGCGCCTTTGCAAATCTGAATATTAAAAACCAAAATGTCCGAAAACCCTTTATCTTCAGGGTTTTCGGACAAATTGTGGCGGAAGCGGTGGGATTCGAACCCACGGTACCTTGCGGTACACCGCATTTCGAGTGCGGCTCGTTATAACCACTTCGATACGCTTCCAGACTGAAAGCGTATTATAAGCGCCACACCTGCGAACGTCAATTTGACACTCGAATCATTTTCATGATGGCCCCCATCCGCCTTGGCTCTCACGTATAATTGCCCTCAGGCCGCCGCGCCAGCAGCGCGGCAATCGGCAGGAGGACCCGCCATGAGACTTGTTACGCAAACCGATGCCTGTGTGGCCCACTTCGGCTATGAGGAGGGGATCCGTCGCATCGCCCGTGCCGGCTTCGACGGCATTGACCTTTCCCTCTTCGATCTCGCCCGACAGAAGCACGTTTTCCTCACGGACGACTGGACGCTGCGAGCCGATGATCTGCTGGCTCTGGCCCGGGAACTCGGCACGCCCTTTACCCAGGCGCACGCGCCCTTCCCGAGCATCCGCCTCGGAGACAGCGCATACAACGAATTCATGGACTTTCGCCTGCGCCGCTCCATCGAAATCTCGGGGCGCCTCGGGATTGAGGCGATCGTCATTCACCCCTTCTTTGCCTCTGAGGATGGGGAGGAGCAGATAGCGGCAAACCTCGCCTTCTATCAGGCCTTTGAACCCCTCCTGCGCGACTGCGGTGTCAAAATTGCCGTCGAGAACCTCTGGCGCCACGATGCACAGGGCAACATCATCGGAGGCATCTTCAGCCGCGGCAGCGAGCTGGCCGCCTTCCTCGACCGTCTCGACCCCGAGTGTTTCACCGCCTGCCATGATGTTGGCCACAGCGGCCTGGTCGGCGAGGATGCAGCCGCTGCCGTGCGCGCCATTGGACACAGGCATCTGACCACGGTGCACATCCATGACAACAACCACCGCGACGACCAGCATCTCGCGCCGCATCTTGGCCTCATCGACTGGGAGGCTCTCACTGTCGCCTTTGGTGAGATCAACTACAGTGGCGATTTCACGCTCGAGGCGGACTTCACCCTGCAGCGCCAGCCGGAGACAAACTTTGACCGCACTCTTCGCTACATGGAGGCCACTTCGCGCGACCTGATGCGCCGAATCGAGGCGAACCGCGCCGTATGAGCCTGACGGATCGTCTGATCCGCCGTCTCCTGCCACAGGACGGAGAGGCGCACCCGGCTGAGCTGCGGGCACGTCTCGGACTCCTGGCGGCGCTGGTCGGCATAATCGTCAATCTGCTGCTCGCCGTCGGGAAGCTGGTGACAGGTCTTCTGGTACAGTCCGTCGCCATCCGCGGTGACGCCGTCAACAACTTTTCCGACAGCATCTCGTCCGCGATCGCCCTGGTAAGCTTCCGCATGTCGCAGAAGCCGGCCGACAGGCGCCATCCCTTTGGGCATGCGCGCGTGGAGTACTTTGCCTCGACCATCGTCGCCGTCCTCATCCTCCTGATTGCCGCCGTCCAGTTTCGCGATTCCGTCGCCCGTATCAGGGCGCCGGGCGTCATCCCGCTCTCTCCCGTCGTTTTCGTGGTTCTTACAGCCTCGATTCTGCTCAAAGTCGGGCTTT
This sequence comes from Bacillota bacterium, assembly GCA_030057555.1. Taxonomy (GTDB): domain Bacteria; phylum Bacillota; class Clostridia; order Saccharofermentanales; family Fastidiosipilaceae; genus JAEZYR01. The sequence continues at coordinate 1,802 of JASGUU010000047.1, forward strand.
ATTTCTTTTATCGCAGCCTCGCTCGCCGTATCGATTCGCAGCTGCTCATGGCCACGGCCGTCGACAGCCTCTCCGATGTGCTGGCGACTGCTGCCGTCCTCGCCGCTTCCTGTCTGAGTCCCGCGCTGGGCTTCGACCTCGACGGCTATCTGGGCATCGCGGTGGCCGGCTTCATCGCCTGGTCGGGCATCGGCATTCTCCGCGATACGGCCGATCACACGCTGGGCACGGCGCCCCCGCCCGAGTTTGTCAGCCGGATCGAGGCCTATCTCAGCCGCTGCGAGATCGTCCTCGGCGTGCATGACATCATCGTCCATGCCTACGGTCCAGGGCGCAACTTCGTCACCGCCGATGTCGAGGTCGATGCCCGCAGCGACCTGCTCGCCGCCCATGACCGCCTCGACAATCTGGAGCGCAACGCCATGCTCGATCTCGGCATCAACCTGAGCATCCACATGGACCCGATTGTCCTCGACGACCCCGAGACCAGCCGCCTCTACGAGCTGACGAAGAGAACGGTGCAGGGGCTCGACCCGCGCCTGTCCATCCACGATTTCCGTGTAGTACCGGGTCCCGCCCGGACCAACCTGATCTTCGATGTCGGCTGCCCCGACGAGCTCAAGAAGGAGGACTGTCAGCTGCACGAGCGCATCATCGACGCCCTCCGCGAACACGATCCAAACTGGAACATCGTCGTGACCGTCGACAGTTCCTTTGTCGCCCGCCCCAGCACCCGCCTGCGCTAGAAAGTAGAGTTTCACATGTATTTTGAAGGCAAAGTCACGCACGGTTTCCGCCTTTGCGACCACGGCGACATCCCCGAGATCGGCTCGACGGCCACGCTTTACGAGCACGAGAAAACGGGTGCCCGCCTGCTGGTGCTGGCCAACGACGACCGCAACAAGGTATTCGGCATCGGCTTCCGAACGCCCCCGTCCGACAACAGTGGTGTCGCCCATATTGTCGAGCACTGTGTTCTCTCGGGCTCGCGGCGCTACCATACCAAAGAGCCCTTCATGGATCTCTACTCCGGCAGCCTGCAGACCTTCCTGAACGCGATGACCTATCCGGACAAGACCCTCTATCCCGTGGCTTCACGCAACGATCGGGACTTTCGCAATCTCGCCTCCGTCTACCTCGACTCGGTCTTCTATCCGCGCATGTACGAGGACGAGCGCATTTTCGCCCAGGAGGGCTGGCACTATGAGCTGAATGAGCCCGACGGCGAGCTTGGCATCCGTGGTGTCGTCTACAACGAGATGAAGGGCGCCTACTCTGATCCACGCACCCGCCTGCAGCAGACGGTGAACCAGACCCTGCTGCCCGACACTGCCTACGCCAATGAGTCCGGCGGCAACCCCGATGCGATTCCGTCGCTCAGCTACGAAGCCTTCCTAGATTTCCACCGCCGCTACTACCACCCCTCGAACGCCTGGCTCTATCTCTACGGCGACATGGACGTCGAGGACTGGCTGGGCTGGCTCGACGGGGAATGGCTGGGCGACTTCGAGCGCCTGGAGCTCGACAGCCGCATCGCCGTGGCCGCGGCACCCGACGCTCCGCGCTACGCAAAGACCACCTACCCTTCCGATCCCGCCGATGACAGCGAGGCGCAGGACTATGTCGCCTGGGCCGCCGCCACCCCGGCCGGCCTCAGCCCGCGCGACCGGCTCCTCCTCGCCCTCATCTCCGACCTGCTTTTCGAGAGCCAGTCCGCTCCGGTGCGCATCGCCCTGCTGCAGTCCGGCCTCAGCGCGGATGTCAGCAGCCTGAGCTGGGATGCCCAGCAGGGGGTGCTCGGCATCGCCGCCATTCAGGCAAAGCCCGAAGCCGCCTCCCGTGTCCCCGAGATCGTCGAGTCCGTCCTCGCCGAAACGCTCGCCGCCGGCCTCCCCGAAGACCGCGTCACCGCCGCCCTCAACCGCCTCGAGTACAGCCTGCGCGAGTGTGACGGCTACCCGACCCGCGGCCTGATCTATTTCATCCGCTCCTTCGATCTCTGGCTCTACGACGGCGATCCGCTTGAGATGCTGCGCTTTGACCGCCTCTTCGCCGAGGTGCGGGCCGCCATCCCGACGGGGATCGTCGAGGAGCAGGCACGGCGCTGGCTGCTGGAGAATCCCCATCGTGCCGTGGTCCACATGACGGCCGATCCCGGGCAGGGCGCCCGACACGAGGCCGAGCTCGCCGCCTCCCTGGAAGCCCGGCGCGCGGCCATGACGCCGGCCGAACACGAGGCCGTCTGCGCTGCTACGGCGGCCCTCGCCGAATGGCAGCTGACGCCTGACAGTCCCGAGGCGCGGGCGACCATCCCGCGGCTGGAGCTCGGCGACATCGACGGCCGGCTCGAGAATCCCGGCTGCCGCAGCCGCCGTGCCGGCGATCTCGAGCTCATCTGCCAGCCCGTCTTCGCCAGCGGGATCTATTACATCCAGGCCGCCTGGGCGCTGCCGGAGCTGCCACCCGGGGATCTCTCCTGGCTGGCTCTCGTGAGCCTCCTGATCGGGAGCGTCGGCACCCGCCAGCGCGACTATCGCGACCTCGACACGGCTGTCTATCTGGCTTCGGGCGGCATCAGTGTCGCGCCGACCGTCTTCGAGGATCCCGATGATCCCGAGCGTCTCGATCTGCGCATTGTCGTGACGACGAAGTGCACCGGGGCGACGCTGGACTCACTGGTGCAGCTGCTGCCCGAGCTGCTGCTGGAGACGGATTTCACGGATGTCGGGCGTATCCGCGAGCTCGTCAGCATGGCCAGGACCAGGCTTGAGCAGCAGATCATGAATTCCGGCTCCAGCTTTGCCGCCCGCCGCGCGCGCTCCTACAGCCACCGTGAGGCGGCCGTCTCCGATCGACTGTCGGGCATAGAGGCCTATGTCGACCTGACCCGGCAGCTTGACATGCTGGACAGCGAAGCGGGACAGCAGCGGCTGGTGGCTGAGCTGGAGCGTGTCTACCGCCGCCTGTTTGTGCCCCGGAACTGCCTGGTCATCGTCACCGGCGATCCGGATGGCGTCGAGCGGGTTGCCGGGCGCATCCTGCCCGCCTTTGTCGGGGAGGCAGCTCCGGCCGTGCTGGCCGCCCCGCTAAAGGAGGGCTGCGAGCGCAGCTTCATCTGCTGGGAGCAGCCGCTGGAACTCCAGCGCCGCAACGAAGGCATCGGCACGACCTCCGAAGTCCAGTATGTTGCTCAAACCTTTGACCTCGGCGACGGCGGCCTCGGTTATGACGGGCGGGCGCAGGTGCTCTCAACCTGGCTCTCGCTCGGCTATCTGCATAATGAAATCCGTGCCCAGGGAGGGGCCTACGGCTGCGGCGCCACGCTGCGCAGGAACGGCACGGTTGATCTGACGAGCTACCGCGATCCTCATCTCGAACGGACCTTTGGCGTCTACGAGAGCATCGCCGACCGCCTCGAGTCCTTCTGCCCCGCCCGCGGGGAGCTCGACAGCCTGATCATCGGCTCCGTCAACCGCTTTGATCCGCCGATGACGCCGGCCCTCCATGGGACGCGCCTGCTCGCCGGCGCGATTACGGGCCGGGGCGTCGCCGAGCTTGAGGCCTCGCTCGCCGAAGCGCTCGCCATGGAGCCGGAGGACTTCGCCCGCTTCGCACCGGCCTTCCGTGCCGGCGTGGCTGACCGCCGCATCTGTGTCGTCGGTGGCATGGAGCGCATCCGCGAGGCCGGGCACCTGTTCGGCGAGGTCCGGCGCCTCAGGGCGCTGGGCCGCGAAGACGCCGAGGGCTGAGCGTGCACAGCCGGGGCGCGGAGCCATCCCGGGCCGGGAATGTTCCGCGCCTTTGCCACGCTCGCGTAACTGACGCTGCCCCGGCTGGAGCCGGAGCAAAAAACCGGTTTATCGATGTGAAACGACGCACAAAGCGAAATGTTGAGCAGAAAGCGCCTCGAAAGCGCGAAAAATCGGTTTATTCATACACGCCCGGCACCCTGTAGTTCTTAGGTTCCATTTTGAGGGGCATGTCATATCCAAATGTTTTTTGGATAACTCCTCGTTTTGACCAGAACGGCCCCTTTGTGGTCAAGATAGCGAGTAATCCAAATGTTTTTTTGGATAACTCCTCGTTTTGACCAGAAACACTCCCTTTGTGGTCAAGACAGCGAGTAATCCAAATGGTTTTTTGGATAACTCCTTGTTTTGACCAGAACCAGCCCTTTTGTGGTCAGGACAACGAGTAATCCAAATCGCTTTTTGGATAACTCCTCGTTTTGACCACCAGAAGTCCGCAGGCTGCTTTTCCCCTGCCAGCCGTCCTTCTGGCATGTACCCCCGCTTCCCGCCCGGGTGCGCTTCCAACCGTTCTCTGTCGTGGTTTCAGACAGGTTGTCTAATTCCTGCAGTCGCATCTCAGGGGTGCCGGACGTGTATTATCCACGCGAAGCTGCACATAAACTGAAACGTTGAGCGCGCCGGCCTCCCACACCTGTTCACTGCCTCCCGGATGTGTATGCTGCTTCCCGTGCCGGCGTGGTGAGCCGAAAAGCGTTCGCTAAACGGCTGCTGCCCCGGCCTCGGCTGCCGTTGCTGCCTCTAGCAGACCGGCTTCGGCCCAGTCGTTGATCAGGCCGACGGCCTGGGACGTGAGCGGCTGGATGCGGTGGCGCGTGCCGTTGGTATGGAGGTCTACATAGAGCCCCAGATCCATGAAAAAGTATGCGGGTTCCGGACCCAGAGCCCAGCAGAGGTCGTCGTGGGCCGTGTCGCTAGCGCCGGGATCGGGGACAAAGCGCAGCCGCTCCTGTTCCAGAATGAAGCTGCCGTGCAGCAGGGGTCCGTTCGCGGCATAGGGGTCGTTCCCGGCGCCGAGCTGCTGGCAGGTCGCGCGCAGCACGCGCTCGGCACCCGAGGCGCGCTGTTCGCGGGCGGCTGCGATCTGCCAGAGATGCCAGGCGGCGGGGTGCGGGAAGGGGGCACCCTCGGCGAAAAAGCCTGTCCGCCTGAGTTCACTGGTGGCACCACAGCAGCTGCAGCGTATGGCATGTCGCCCCTCCTGCCGCATGACGAGGTCATGTTCGCAGTCGGGGCAGCGATGGAGAAGGTTTACCAGCCCCCGCGTTGAGCGGCCGCCGAGATAATACGGACGTCCAGCTGCATCTGCCCAGTCATAGTCATTGCCGCCCAGATCGTCCAGAATCAGGCAGTGCAGCTCGTTCTGTTTCAGAGCGGCGACCTGCTCCGGTGCGTAGAAACGGCTGCGCAGGGCGATTTTCCCCGGTGTCGGGCGCATGCCGCGCCAGCGCGGCCAGGCGAGGCAGGCGCCGTCGAGACGCAGCGTCATCAGGGCGGCTCCGGTGCGCTGCACCAGCTTGGCGATGGCCGGATCGATGGGCAGGCTGCGGCCGTCTATGCTGCGCTGTCCCTCGGGGAAGATACCGATGATGTTGCCCTCACGCAGGCCCGTGAGAATCTGGCGCACGGCCGTGGAGTCGCGGACAAACTGCAGCTTCGGAATGACCTTGATCAGGCGGAGCAGGGAGCCGGCAACAGGCTTGGCGCAAAGATGGGCTCCGACGACAAAGCGCACCGGGCGGCTGGCGGGCAGGCTGAGGGCAACGAAGACAGGATCGGCGAAGCCGACATGGTTGGCCAGCACCACCAGCGGGCCATGGTAATCCAGGACCTGCGGATCGGGCACGATGCGGCAGCGGAAGAGCAGCCGTATGATGGGGCGCGCCAGCCGGTGAAGGAAGCGGTACAGGACGGCAACGGACGGGGAGAGGGACAAGGGCTGCTTCCTTTCTGGAATGGCGGACAAGTGCGTGAGGTGCCTGTGCGCATTCACGGCGTCCCTCTGTCCGTCGGCGGATTTGAACTATCTTAACGGAATCTGCGCCAATTCCCAAACACCTTCTGTTTTTCCTGTGCTAAAGTAATGCGTTCCTGCCTCAACAGAGAGCAGGCGGAGGAATACATGCTCGCAGTTAACAACGTTACCAAGCGCTACCGCCGGGTGCTGGCGAACGATCAGATCAGTCTCGAGGTGCCATCCGGCGTGACAGCGATCCTCGCCGGACCGAACGGCGCCGGCAAAAGCACCCTGCTGAAGTGCATCATGGGTCTGCTGCGTTTTGAGGGCACGATTCATGTTGACGGCCACCACAACAAAAGTCTCGCGGCCAAGCGCCTCAGCGGCTATGTTCCCGAAGTCCCGCAGATGTACCCGCTGCTGACCGTGGCCGAGCACCTCGAACTTGTCGCCCGGCTCTACAGCGTAGCCGACTGGGAGGCAAAGGCCGAGCGCCTGCTCGAACGCTTCGAGCTCGCCGACAAGCGCACGAAGCTCGGCTCGGAACTCTCAAAAGGCATGCAGCAGAAGGTTTCGATCTGCTCGGCTCTGCTGCCCGGGCCGCGTCTGCTCCTTCTCGACGAGCCCCTGATCGGGCTCGATCCCCATGCCATCCGCGAACTCAAGCTCACGCTCGCCGAACTCCGTGCCGACGGCTGCAGCCTGCTGCTGTCGACGCACATCCTTGACAGCATCGACGATATCTGGGATGTCGTCCTGGTCATGCAGAACGGCCGCTTCATCGCCGAAATCACCCCTGGGCTGCTGGCCGAGCGCGGCGTCGACCTCGAGACCATGTTCTTTACGCTGACCGAGAACAGCAGCGCAGCGGGAGCCGAGGCACCATGAGCGCACTCGTCTTCATCTGGCGCTGTCGCCTGCGCAACAGCCTCCGCCAGCTCATCCACCAGCCCGCCAAGCTGGTACCTGCCATTTTCTTCACTGTCTTTCTCGGTATCGCCTTTGTCTTTTCCATCCGCGACATGCTCAGCGAGGCGCAGGACGCCGCCCCCGCCACGGTGGCCGGCAGCGGCAGCGGCGGCCTCATCCTCGTCGAGGGCATTCTCCTCCTGCTGGTTCTCTTCATCAGCACCAGCTCCCTCTGGACAGGCACAAAACAGGGAGGGCTCACCTTCAGCGAGGCCGACACGCATTTTCTCTTCACCGCTCCCGTCAGCCCCCAGGCCGTCCTGATCTACAGCCTCGTCTCCACGCTCGGCAGCCTCCTCGTCAGCACCGTCTTCATGCTCTACCAGCTGCCGAATCTCTACAGTGCCGGTCTGCGCGGCCTCTCGCTGCTGCTGGTGTTTGTCGGCTGGTTTGTGATGCTGGCGGTTACCCAGATCGCCTCGATGCTGGTCTTTTTAATCGTGCAGGCAAAGCCCGAACTCCGCCGTCCGCTGCAGACCGTCATCATCGCTCTGCCGTTTGTGACCCTGGCCGCCATCCTCGCTGCGCTGCCTGGCGGCTCCATTCGCAGCTCCCTCGGCAATCCGCTGACCCTCGCCTTCTACGCTGACAAAGCCCTCGGCAGTACCACCCTGCGGCTCCTGCCGCTTGTCGGCTGGCTCCATGCCCTGCTGCGTGCCGCGATCCGCGGCTTCGACACAACAGCTGTCATCGCCGTCGTTCTGCTCGCTCTCTCCACCGTTCTCATGATCCTCGCGATCCGCTACTCCGAGGCCGACTACTACGAGGACGCCGCCGCCCGCGTCACTGTTCTCGCCGAGCGCCAGAAAAAGGCCGAAAAGGGGCACCTTCCCGCCCGCCGCTACGCTGTCCGCCGACAGGGCATCGGCCGCGGCGACGGCGCCGTGGCCTTCTACCACAAGCACCGCCGCGAATTCAGCCGCCTGCGCCCCGCTGTTCTGGGCATCATGAATCTGGTCTATCTCGCGGCCCTCGGCGCCACGGCCTGGATGCTGCGCCAGGAGGAAGTTCCCGCCCCCGCCGGCTCTCTGATCCTTGTCCTCGTGTCCTGGCTGATCCTCTACTGGCACGGGCTCTCGCTGCCGCTCACCGATGAGCTGACCAACCCGCTCTTCTTCACGGCACCCGTCGCGCCGCTGTCAAAGCTCGTCCAGTCGACCCGCTTCTGCTTCCTGCGCATGGTGATCGACCTCGCACCCGCCTGGCTCGCAGCCGGCATCATTGCCCGTCTCGGTCCCGCCGGGCTCGTTCTCGGCTTTGTTCTTTCGTGGAGCCTCAGCCTGCCGCTGATCGGCAGCCAGATTGTTGCCCTGCGCCTGCTCGGCAGCATCACATCGACCTTCGAAAGCATCATCACCATGCTGATCTCGGGTCTCGCCGTCACACCGCCCATCGCTTCCTGCATAGCAGCTCTCGTGCTGGCCTTTACGGAGAATCCCGGCATCGCCTGGATCCCGGCTCTGCTGGTGCCGGTCACCGGAGCGGCCGCGTTCGGCATAGGCCTCCTCTTCGGTGTGCAGATACTGGAGCGCGGCTCTCTGCGCTAGGATGCGGGCGGAGTGTTGAGGTTTTGCGTATACTATGGTGAAGCGAACTGGAGGGGGAGTCATTCATGCCGTTTCGGATTGGTTTCGACGCGGAGCGCTATATAGAGGAACAAAGCCGCTACATCCGTGAGCGCCTGGAGAGGCACGACCGCCTCTATCTCGAGTTTGGCGGCAAGCTCATGGAAGACCTGCACGCCGCGCGGGTGCTGCCGGGCTTCGATGCCCAGGCGAAGATCAAGGTCCTGGAGCGACTGCGTGCCGATCTTGAGGTCCTGATCTGCATTTTCGCCGAGGATATCGAGCAGAACAAGGTGCGCGGAGACTACGGGATCACCTACGATCTCGAGGTTCTGCGCATGATCGACAACCTGCGCGAGCGCGGCCTCGAGGTCAATTCGGTCGTGCTGACACGCTATGAGGGGCAGAGCTCGGCCGAGCGCTTTATCCGCAGGCTTGAGCGCCGTGGCATCGCGGTCTGCTGCCACGAGGCGACGGTGGGCTATCCCTTTGACATCGATGCGGTCGTCAGCGAACAGGGCTACGGGCACAACAAATACATACCCTGCACGCGCCGACTCGTTGTAGTCACCGCCCCCGGTCCCGCGAGCGGGAAGCTCGCGACCTGTCTGAGCCAGCTCTATCATGAGATGCGCCGGGGGATGCGCTCGGGCTATTCGAAATTTGAGACTTTCCCGATCTGGAATCTGCCGCTGCACCACCCCGTCAATCTCGCCTACGAGGCCGCCACCGCTGATCTCAAGGACGTCAATATGATTGACCCCTACCACCTCGAGGCGACGGGCCAGAGCGCGGTCAACTACAACCGTGATGTCGAGGCCTTCCCGCTGCTGCGGCGCATGTTCGAGAAACTCGGGGCCGGCGCTCCGGTCTTCCGCTCGCCGACGGACATGGGCGTCAACCGGGCGGGCTTCTGCATCATCGACGATGAGGTCGTACGCGAGGCCAGCTGTCAGGAAATCATCCGGCGCTCTTTCCGCCTCGCCGTCGACTATCGCCGCGGCGAGATCGAAGCGGATACGCTGCAGCGCGTGAAGCTGCTGCTCGAAAACCTGGAGCTGGAGGATACCGACAGGCCGGGCGTGCGGGAGGCCCGCGACTATGCGGCCCGTCTCGCCAGCTCCGGAGACACGGGTGAGGAGCAGGCCGTCGCGGCTCTCGAACTGCCGGACGGGCGCGTGGTAACCGGGCGCGGCAGTGGTCGCATGACGGCGCCGGCGGCCCTGCTGCTGAACGCGGTCAAGCAGCTCGCCGGCATCGACGACAGTCTGCATCTGCTCTCGCCGGTCGTCCTCGAGCCGATCTACGACATGAAGCGTGACATTCTGGGCCTCACCGTCACCGCACTCGACTGCCGGGAGGTGCTGATGGCCCTCGGACTGTCGGCGGCAACGAATCCGCTCGCGCAGCTGGCGATGGACCGCCTCTCCGGCCTGCGCCACTGCCAGGCCCACGTCACCGTCATTGCGAGCCGCGGCGATGCCGACACCTACCGGCAGCTCGGGATCGACATGACGAACGATCCCGTCTACGCGACCGACAAGCTCTATTACGAGCTCTAGCGGGACTTTCCGACTTCGTGATTGAGAAGTGCCCGTGAGCTTCCGACGGGGTGACCCCCGGGCGCCCGGGCTGGTTTGTGCTGCGGCCGGCATGGTGCCTGGCCTGCTGCATAGAGGGTTCGTGAGCAAAATTTCAATTTGTACACGGAGTGGCGCGCATTAGTTGTAATTCTGAGCCTGAAACCACCACTCGCAGTGGATTTTGTTGCAAAAATCCAGGTTATGCGCGCCGGAACGTGTACAGATCGCTTTTTTGCTCACTGCATACTGTACCCAGATCCCAGAATGCTGTTTTCGGCGAACAAAGGAGCCGGCTGCGGCAGCTGGATGGAGCCGACAGCATCCTAACCCCTAACAGGTGAACCGACCGGTCATCCGGAGTCCCGTCATGCACCCCGGTGTAAAAACGTCCGGGACGCGCTGCTGTCAGGCGTCCCGGACGTCTTTTGTTTGCTGGCCCGGAAGGTCCCGCTAGAGGCCGATTGTTGCGCGCAGCCAGTCGGGCAGGGCAACGGAAAGGCGCGTCAGCAGCATGCCGTCGGCGAGTCTGGCGGCTGTTTCGCGTCCGGCGAGTCGGGCAGCGATGGCGAGGGCAAAAGGCAGCGCGGTGGCCGGGCCGCGCGAGGTGATCACATGGTCATCCTCGATAACGATGTCGCTCTCATACGATGCAAAACCGAGCTCATCTTCGAAGCCCGGATACGAGGTGCCGCGGCGGCCTGCGGTGAGGCCCGCCGCCTCGAGCACGATGGGAGCGGCACAGATGGCGGCCGTGAGGCCGCCGGCCGCGGCCTGACGCCGGAAGAGGGCGATAACCGCGGGGTCGTCGCGCAGATACTCGGCGCCCGGGAGACCGCCGGGGGCGATGACGGCGGCGAGGGGCTCGTCGGGATTGAGATCGGCGAGGCGGCCGTCGGCACGAACCGTGATACCGTGTGAGCCTTCGACAAAGAGATCGGGCCCGGTCGCGAGCATCCGGACATTGAGTCCGGCGCGGCGCAGCACATCGACGACGGTCAGAGCCTCGATCTCCTCGAAGCCGGTGGCGAGCAGGACAATGCAGGGCAGTTCGCGTGGCTGTGACATGGCTGGCTCCTTGTAAAATGGTGTGCCGCCCGCTGGACTTCGGTCGAGTCAATCCGGCCGGCAGTGCAGAGTTCTCTCCTATTTTATACGACAATGCATGAGGCTGCCGTCACGACCGTCGCGACCGCCGCGGCCCGCGCCGGCACATTCATATCGGACATATCCTCATGACATGCAGGCCAGAACGCTCCCGTCACGGGGAACTGGTCAATCCACATCAGTACACAGAAACAGCAGATACAGGATTCCCCTGCGCATGAAGCGGAGCCGGACTGCCGGCTAATTCTGATGAAACTGGCAAACTCCCCGATAAGAAGCGGTATCAGCCAAATTGATCTGTATTTATTCTATAAAAAAAGGCGAAAAAGTGCCCCTCTCTATGATAGGATGCTGTTTATGCAGAACACGGGAACGGATCGCAGATTCAGGCAGCCTCGACAGCATGACCTGATTGTCATTGGCAGTGGGGGCGGCCTCGTGACGCTCGACCGCGCCCTGGCGGCCGGCCATGACTGCGCCCTGATCGAGAAGGGACGCTTCGGCGGCACCTGCCTGACGCGCGGGTGTATTCCGACGAAAGTCCTGACGACGGCGGCGACGCTGGCCATGGATGCCCGCCGGGGTGCCCGCATAGGCGTCGAGACTGAGCATGCGAGACTCAACTGGCAGACCCTGTCGCGCCGTGTGCAGTCGCGGGTCAGCCAGCGCTTTTCCGTCGAGGACTACTATCGCAGCCAGCCGAACTGCCATGTCTACACGGGCAGCGCAGCGTTTACGGAGGACGGCCTCCTCGAAGTCAGCTACGAAGACGGCCGTGTCCCCGATCTCCTCGCGGGCAGGCGCATTGTCATCGCGACGGGAGGCCGCACACGCGTTGATCCGCTGCCCGGGCTCACGGACGACATGTTTCTGACGAGCGAGACGCTCTTTGCCGAAAAATGGCCCCGCACGCCGCCGGAGCGCCTCCTGATCCTGGGCGGCGGTCCGGTCGGTGTCGAATTCGCCCATGTCTTCCATGAGGCCGGCAGCCGCGTTTCTCTGGCGCAGCGCAATGTCCGCCTGCTGCCGGCGGCCGAACCGGAGATCAGCAGGCAGCTGCTCGAGGCACTCGGGGCGCGAGGCATCGAGGTCCACACCGACACTGTCTGCGATGAGGTCACGCGTGCAGCAAACGGCGACATCCTCTGCCGCCTGCGCGGGCGCACGAGCGGTCTCCTGACGACCGTGGTCTGTGACGCCATCCTGCTGGCCACCGGTATCGTGCCGCACGACGGCCTCCATCCCGAGCGGGCCGGCATTCAGACAGACGCCCGGGGCTGGATTCGGACGAATGAATTCCTCGAGACCAGCCGCCCCGGCGTCTGGGCCATCGGCGACATTAATGGCCGCTACTCCTTCCGACATGTCGCCAACCAGGAGGCCATCTGTCTCGCCGACAATCTGTTCCCTGAAACGAGGACCGCGGGTGAAGCCGGCGCCGGACCGCGCCCGATGCGCTATGACGCCGTGCCCTGCGTAACCTTTTCGGCGCCGGAAGTCGCCCACGCCGGCCTGACGGCGGAGGCGGCCGGAGCCGCCGGCTATCGCATCCGGGTGGCCCGCCGCCGCTTCAGCCAGACGGCGAAGGGCTATGCCCTCGGCCATGAGGCCGGCACCCCCGGGGATGGTCTCGTTCTCCTGATCATCGACGCCGGGGAGACGCCGGGCCGTCTGCTCGGTGCCCATATCATCGGCCACGAGGCCGCCCTGCTGCTGCAGCCGCTGCTTCTGCTGCTCGGCGCACCGGCGGCGGACAGCCGCGACCACGTTGCCCGGATGAACGCAATCATGACACCGCATCCTGCGCTGAGCGAGGCCGTCTTCTGGGCGGTAAGTGAACTCGGAGGCGCGCAGGATGCATAGAAACTACGGGAGGGATGCGAAGCTATGATGGAAATGAGGTGGGCCGGATGCGCAACGGAGTGAAACGAATACCCGGCGGCGTCCATCCAGACCCGCGCAAGCGAACGGAGAATCTGGAGACGGTTGTCATGCCTCTGCCGGCCGAAGTCGTCCTGCCCATGCAGCAGCACATCGGCGCGCCCTGTGAGCCCACGGTCAAAAAGGGCGACCGGGTCTGCGTCGGTCAGGTGGTGGGCGCCCCGACCGATCGCCTCGCCGTGCCCATACACGCCTCGGTCTCGGGGACGGTAAAGGCTGTCGGCCCGCGGCTTTATGCCGGCGGCCGCCACATCACCAGCGTGCAGATCGAGGCCGACGGCGAGCAGACGCTCGACCCGGCGCTCGCTCCCGTCAGTACCCGGGACCCCGCCGGGATGATCGCCTCGGTGCGCGACTCCGGCATCGTCGGCCTCGGAGGTGCGGGTTTCCCCACCTGGTACAAGCTGACTCCGCCGCCCGGCAGCACATTCGACACACTGGTTGTGAACGGCGCCGAGTGCGAGCCCTATATCACCTCGGACTACCGCGAGATGGTCGAGGAGCCGATCCGCATCATTCGCGGCATCAAGCTCGTCCAGCAGATGACCGGTATCCGCCGCGTCCTCATCGGAATCGAGGACAATAAGGCACATGCGATCGACCGTCTCATTCATGCCAGTGAGCGGGACTCCGAAATCGATGTGCTGTCGTTGCGCACACGCTATCCCCAGGGTGGTGAGCGCCAGCTGATCTATGCCGTCTGCGGCCGCATCGTCCCCGCCGGCCAGCTGCCCTCTGCCGTCGGCGTCCTGGTGCTTTCGGTGAACACGATCTCCGCGATCGCCGAATGGTTTGAAACCGGCATGCCGCTCACGAGCCGCCGCGTCACCTGTGACGGCGGTGTAGTCGCCGAACCGCAGAATGTCCGTGTCCCCGTCGGCACCCGCCTCGGCGACGTCTTCGATTTCTGCGGCGGCTTCACGAGCCATCCCGCGAAGGTCATCATGGGCGGCCCGATGATGGGCGTCAGCCAGTTCTCGCTTGACAACACGGTGCTGAAGCAGACGAATGCCCTGCTCGCCCTCGCGCCCGACGAAATCAACCAGGATGCCGAGTCGGTCTGCATCCGCTGCGGCCGCTGCGTCACCGCCTGCCCGATGCGCCTCATGCCGAGCACCATGAACCGCCTGATCCTGGATGGCAAGTCAGAGGAGGCGGCCGCTGTCTGGCACCTGAACGACTGCATAGAGTGCGGCTGCTGCAGCTACATCTGCCCGGCGGCGCGCAATCTCGTGCAGTCCTTCCGCTATGGAAAGGCCGAGGTCCGCCTCGCCGAACGCCGCGCCGCCCAGGCTGCGGCAGCAGCAGGGGAGGAGAAATAAGATGGAACTCTTCCTGACCGCAGGCTCGAGCCCGCATATCAAGGCCCCGGATACCACCCAGACCATCATGCGCGATGTGCTGATCGCCCTGCTGCCGACCTCGGTCGCCGGCATCATTTTCTTCGGCCTGCGTGCCCTCATGGTCATTGCCGTTTCGGTGATCGCGGCCGTGGTAACCGAGTTTGTCTATACCCGGCTGATGAAGCTGCCGATGACCATCATGGACCTGAGCGCCGCCGTGACCGGCCTGCTGCTCGCTCTGTCGCTTTCGCCCCTGGTTCCCTGGTGGATGGCGGCGATCGGTGCGGTCTTTGCCATTGTTGTGGCCAAGATGATCTTCGGCGGCCTCGGCCAGAACTTCGTCAACCCGGCCCTGGCGGCGCGCGCCATGATGCTCGCCTCCTGGCCGTCGCAGATGGCGACTTTCATGAATCCCAGGCCTGCCACCGACCTCGTGGCCTCCGCGACGCCGCTGCCCGCCTTCCGCTATGGCGCCGGCGAGGTGCCGACCCTCTTTGAGAGCCTCATCGGCCGTTCCTCCGGCTCAATCGGTGAGGTCTCGGTGATCGCCCTGCTTATCGGCCTCGCCTGGCTCCTCTACCGCCGCATCATCACGCTCGATACCCCGCTGGCCTACCTCGTGAGCTTTGCCTTCTTCGCCTGGCTCTGGGGCCAGGACGGCCTGTTCACCGGCAACGTTCTTTTCCATGTGCTGAACGGCGGTTTCCTGATGGCCGCGATCTTCATGGTCTCGGACTACACGACGACCCCGATGACCCGGCTCGGACGCATCATTTTCGGTGCCGGTGCCGGTTTCCTGACCATGGCCATCCGTGCTGTCGGCGGCTATCCGGAGGGTGTCACCTACGCCATCCTGATCATGAACTGCTGTGTACCCCTGATTGACCGCGCCATCGTGCCGCCCGCCTTCGGCGGTCCGAAGCGGCGCAGGAAGGAGGCGGACCATGCGTGAACAGCTGCGTCCCACGATCGTCCTGCTGCTTATCTGCCTCGCCATGACCTTCGCTCTCGTGCTGGTGAACGAGGCAACCGTGGATGTCATCGCCGCGCGGCAGGCGGCGGATGCCTCCGCCAAACGTCTCGAGGTCATGCCCCAGGCCGACGAGTTCACCGAGCTTGAGCCCGCCGACTGGCAGTCACTCGTCCCTGACAGCGCCGTCACGGCCGCCTATCTGGCGACGGCGGACGGCGCTGCGGTCGGCTATGTCTACGATGTGACGGTGGACGGCTACGGCGGTGATGTCAGTCTGATCGTTGCGGTTCAGAAGGATGACCTGACCCTCTCGGGTGTGCGCGTACTCAGCCACGAGGAGACGGCCGGACTCGGCGCGAAGATCGTGGAGCCGGGCTTTCTGGATCGCTTCGCAGGCAAAGGCGGCCCCGCGACCGTGCTCAACGTCATCCGCAGCGGCGGCGAGGCGGATTCCGACAGCATCGAAGCCATCGCCTCCGCCACCATCTCCAGCCGGGCGGTGGTGAACGCCGCCAACGCCGCCCTCGAGCTGTCAGAGGCCCTTGAGAAGGGAGGAACGACACCATGACCCTCTTTCGCACCCTGCGTAACGGTATCATCGACGAGAACCCGACCCTGCGTCTCGTCCTTGGCACCTGTCCGACCCTCGCCGTCACCACCGCCGCCATCAACGGCGTCGGCATGGGCCTGGCCACCACCTTTGTGCTCATCTGCTCGAACGTCCTGATCTCGCTGCTGCGCCGCATCATCCCGGAGAAGGTGCGCATCCCCGCCTACGTTGTCATCATCGCCGGTTTCGTCACCGTCGTGCAGCTGCTGCTCGAGGCCTATGTACCCGCCCTGCACCAGGCCCTGGGCCTCTACATCCCGCTGATCGTGGTCAACTGCATCATCCTCGGCCGGGCGGAAGCCTTTGCATCAAAGAACACGGTGCTCTACTCCGCCGTCGATGGACTCGGCATGGGCCTGGGCTTCACCCTCGCCCTCATCGCCATGAGCTCGCTGCGTGAGATCGTCGGCGCCGGCACCATCTTCGGCGTCGCCATCTTCGGCCAGAACTGGCATCCCATGCTGATGGCCGCCCTGCCGCCCGGCGGCTTCCTGACCTACGGCCTGCTGATCGGCCTGATGAACAAGCTGCAGCTGGTGAAGGTCAACCTGAAAACCCATCCCGCTCCCGCGCTTGAAGAGGGAGGTGCCCAATGATCGGTAACATCCTGACCGCTTTTATAACTGCCGTTTTCATCGACAACGTCGTCCTGGCCCGCTTCCTCGGCATCTGCCCCTTCCTGGGTGTCTCCCAGTCGACGAAAACTGCCGCTTCCATGGGCGCCGCGGTGGTCTTTGTCATGACGCTGGCCTCGGCCGCCACCTGGGGCATCCAGCAGATCCTCGACGCCTTCGGCCTCGGCTATCTGCAGACCCTGGCCTTCATTCTGGTGATTGCCGCCCTGGTGCAGTTTGTCGAGCTCTTTATTCGCAAAGCCAGCGACGCCCTCTACCGCGCCCTCGGTGTCTACCTGCCGCTGATCACGACGAACTGCGCCGTCCTCGGCATCTGCATCGTCAACATCCAGGCCAAACTCGGCTTCGTCGACTCCATCCTGAACGGCGCCTTTGCCGGTGCCGGCTTCGCGGTGGCCATCGTCCTCTTCTCCGGCATCCAGATTCGCATGCAGGAGTCTGATATCCCCGAAGCGCTGAAGGGCTTCCCCTCCGCCCTGATCGCGGCTTCTCTGGTGTCCCTGGCCTTCTTCGGCTTCCAGGGTATGAAACTGTGAGGTGACCAGCATGCTTCCTGTCTGCCTGACTGCCTTTGCCTCGCCGCTCCTGATCATGGCGGGGCTCGGGGTTGCCTCCGGTGTCCTCCTGACCGTGGCCGCCCACATCTTCCATATCGATGTCGACCCCAAGGTCACCGAAGTGCGCGAGGCCCTGCCCGGCGCCAACTGCGGCGTCTGCGGCTTCGCCGGCTGTGATGCCTATGCGGAGGCCGTTGCGGGAGGCAGGGCCGATGTCGACCGCTGCATCCCGGGTGGCGTGGGAGCAGCCAACGCGCTCGCGCAGATCATGGGCGTGGATGCCGGAGATGCCGGCCCTGCCATGGTCGCGCGTGTGCGCTGCCAGGGTGATGTCGGACTCGCCCGGGAGAAGTACATCTACACCGGAATCGACGACTGTTTCGCGGCGGTCCAGATCTTCGATGGGCATAAGGCCTGTGCGGCCGGCTGCCTGGGCCACGGTACCTGTGTCGAGGCCTGCCCCTTCGGCGCCATCAGCATCGTCAACCAGATTGCGGTGATCGATGAGGAAGCCTGCAAGGCCTGCGGCCGCTGCATCAAGGCCTGCCCCAAGCAGCTGATCGTGATGGTGGAACGCCGCCAGCGGGTGATGGTGCTCTGCAACAGTGATGACCGCGGCAACGTCGTCCGCGCCAACTGTGACACCGGCTGCATCGGCTGCACCCGCTGCGTGCGCGCCTGCGAGCACGGCGCCATCTCCATGCAGGGTGCGTTGGCCGTCATTGACTACGATAAGTGCGTCAACTGCAAAGCCTGCGTCGAGGTCTGTCCCACCCACGCCATCCGCGACTTCGACGCGCCTCCCGTCAACCGTGAGAAGGCGGCCGCCAAAGCCGGCGCCGCCAAAGCCAAAGCCGGCGCCTAGCGGCGGACCATCTCCGGGACATGTTTCAGGCTTCCGCGCAGCAGGCACGGAAGCCTGAATTCGCGTGCGCCGGGCGCCGCACGAGCGGTTTGGAGACGTGCGGCTTCAGGTTTCGGCAACGCGACGGGTAACCATGTATCTGGCGTGCCGAGAACCTTGTTGAGCCCAGGCAAGCCGCAGCAGACGATTTCGATTCCTGAACTGCACGCCCGTTCTGTCTTTGCGTCCGGACAGCTTATGGCTTTTTCCTGAACAGTGTGGTCCTGACAACACCCTTGGGATCCTTGATGAGCAGTATGACCAGCCAGATAACCAGGCCCAGCGCAACGACGGAGAGCCCCAGATAGAAATCGTTGAGCATGTCAGCCGGCTCCGGCGTAAAGTATTCCGCCTGCAGCTCGGCATACTCGAAGATTGCGTCCACCAGCCACATCAGGGAAGCGCCCCAGAACATCCAGCAGAGGATGCCGACCTTCATGTCATTCTGGGGAGCGTTTTTATACCAGATGATCGTACAGATGATTGCCGCGAAAACGGTGGTAAGCAAAGTCATGGACAGCCTCCCTAATTCAGAGCGGGCTGCGCTTTGAGAGCCTTTTTCTCCATCGCATTTGTTACCAGCAGCATCACGCCCCAGACGGCGGTGACCAGTACGGCCATGGAAACGCCGACGGTCGCCATCTCAGCGAGCATTTCCGCTGTCTCGGCGGGGTCGGATGCGGCGGTCAGGAACGGGAACCACGGCACGACTTCCCCATGCCACACATGCTCAAAGGCAAGCAGGGCGGAGCCGCCCCAGAGCATGTTGCTGAGCCATTTCAACTTACGGGAGAAAGGAACTTTGTTCTCTGTCTCGAAGCGGCCTTTGCCGGAGCCGGGCTTCGAGCCTGCCGATTCAGTTTCTCTGGACTTTGCCGCTTTGGCGATGACGGTTGTTACGACGGCCTCTGCAACAGGTACAAGAAAGCAAGCCATTTTTGATCCTCCTCGTGAAATGATGCAATCACCGTGAAGGAGCCACCTGTCGCAGCCCAAGCAAAAAGACATACGGTTCTTCTTCTGAAAAACCATATGCCTTCAATGGCATACCTTCAACAGGGATTACTACATGTCGTGTGGAAACTTACGCTTCAGCGTTCCTGAGCCTGCTTCGTGCAGATATATTCTTTATGCCATAAAAATGAATGATATTCAAGAATGTCATGTTTAACTTTCGCGGCATCCCGTACCTGAATCGGCCATATGCCTGCCGCTCCGGCCTGACTTTTTTCAGCCGCGAACGACACCAGGAACATCAGAACATGCTTATGTAGCTGAACTAATGCACATAAGTTTTTTCACGTTACACGCGGGAAGTTTATACTGATTTCACTTATTTAAATATATTGATATAGTGTGTTTACTATTTGTTTCTGGTGAACCAGATGACCCGGGCTGGAACGGAGGGTGTAAAACGATGCGCACACTGACCGCAAAAACCTCGCGCCATACACTGACGATTGAGCGTTCGGTCCGGAAGTACTGGCAGCTCTACCTGCTGATTATTCCCGTATTGGCGTACGTTATTGTCTTCAATTACGCACCCATGTACGGCGTACTGATCGCATTCAAGGACTATAAGCCGGGTACTCCCCTCCTGAGCGGAGACTGGGTCGGATTCAAGCATTTCAAACGCTTTTTTGAATCCATTTATTTCGAACGCACGGTGCGGAATACGCTGCAGATTTCCCTCTACTCTCTGGTTGTCGGCTTTCCGATGCCCATCCTGCTCGCGATCATGCTGAACGAAGTCAGGCATCTGTGGTTCAAGAAAACGGTTCAGACTGTTACCTACATGCCCTACTTCATCTCGACGGTTGTCATGGCCAGCATGATTCTGATCTTTCTGCGCCCGGAAACGGGTCTGGTCAATCTCTTTCTGCAGAAGATCGGCAGGGAATCCATTCCGTTCATGACCCGCAAGGAAATGTTCAAGACCATCTATGTCCTGAGCGGGGTCTGGCAGTCTACCGGCTGGGGATCGATTGTCTATATCGCGACCCTCTCGGGTCTGGATCAGGAAATGTTCGAGGCCGCGATTGTTGATGGCGCGAACAAAGTCCAGCGGATTTTGTATATCACCCTGCCCTGCCTGCTTCCGACAGCAATCATTCTGCTGATTCTGAATGCCGGATCGCTGATGAGCGTAGGCTTTGAGAAGGTCTTTCTGCTGCAGACGGATCTCAATCTGGAGCAGTCGGATGTGATTTCAACGTATGTCTACCGCTCCGGCATCCTGGGGGCACAACATTCCTATGCTTCGGCGATCGGCCTGTTTAACTCAGTAGTCAATTTCATCCTGCTGATCAGCGTGAACCAGATCAGCAAGCGCGTCAGCTCGATCAGCCTGTTCTAGCAGGGAGGGGAAGGTCATGTTTCTGGCACATTCGAAGATGCGGGCATCAAAGAGCGATCGCATATTCGATTTCGTCAACTATTCGCTGCTGATTCTGGCCCTGCTGATAGTCGCCTATCCGTTATGGTTTGTCGTCATTGCGTCTGTCAGCTCATCCAGCCATGTGCTGAATGGCGAGGTCACGCTCCTTCCGAAGGGCTTTCAGCTCAAGGCCTATGAGATGGTGTTTCAGAACCGCAACATTGTTCTGGGCTATCGAAATACCATTTTTTATACGGCAGCTGGCACGAGCATCAACATCGTCGCCACAGTCCTTATAGCCTATACTCTGGCTCAGAGCGATCTGCGCGGGCGGGGGCCGATTACGTTTCTGCTGTCGTTTACGATGTTCTTCAGCGGCGGCCTGATTCCTACCTATCTGGTCTATCGGAGCCTGGGCATCATCAATACCCGCTGGGTCATGATCCTGCCCGGCATGATCAGCGTATACAACGTTATCATCGCCCGGACCTTCTTTCAGAATTCCATCCCGAGCGAACTGCAGGATGCCGCCTACATAGATGGTGCCTCGGCGCTCAAGACACTCACATGGGTTGTCATACCGCTGTCAAAGCCAATTCTGGCTGTCCTGACCATTTTTTATGGCGTCGGACACTGGAACAGCTTCTTCAATGCTCTTGTCTTCCTGTCAAAGAACGAGCTCTATCCGCTTCAGCTCGTACTGCGAAACATCCTGATCACGGGTGCGGAGCGGGTGGAGGCCGTTGGCATCGCGAGTGTGGCCGAGCAGGTGCGCTATGCGGAATCCATCAAATATGCGGTCATCATTGTGTCCAGTGTTCCAGTCCTCCTTCTCTATCCGTTCATGCAGAAATACTTCGTACAGGGGGTGATGATCGGCGCTATCAAAGGTTAGGACAGCATGACAGCAATGGGCCGATCGAAAGATCATGAGTGGCGTCAGCCACTATCTGGAGGTTAGCGTCAATATGAACAAGAAGTTCCTGCGGGTCCTGGGCATACTGCTCATAATCGGAATGTTCCTCTCAGCCTGCGGCGGGACAGCCGCGACAACCACCGCACCTGCGTCGAAGGAAGCGACTGAAGAGGCAGAGAAGACAACGGCAGCTCCCGAGAAGACGACTGCAGCACCAGAAGAAACGTCGGCGGCACCGGAAGAGACGACCGCTGCTCCTGAAGAGACCACTGCGGCCCCCGA
The DNA here is from genome assembly GCA_030057555.1 of Bacillota bacterium. GTDB lineage: Bacteria > Bacillota > Clostridia > Saccharofermentanales > Fastidiosipilaceae > JAEZYR01. The sequence continues at coordinate 23,327 of JASGUU010000047.1, forward strand.
GGAGACCGAGGCGGCTGAGACTGATGCCGGCGGTTCTGCTCTGCTGCCCAATGCCAGAAAACTCTTCGATGAACCTACCACCTTTTCGATTCTGGCGCATACCACCCCGCCGAGTGGTCCCGACGCCTGGACCACACCGAATGAGATGCCGTTCTACGCCGCTCTGCAGGAAGCCACCAATGTTGTCATTGAGTGGGAAACCATTCCCTGGGGCAACTGGGTAGAGCGCATGAATATCCTGATGACCGGCGGTGACTATCCGGATGCCTTCCTTAAGGGCAACATTCAGGCCACCGACCTCATCAACTATGGCAGCCAGGGCCGCTTCGTCAATCTGCAGCCTCTCCTCAAGGAGCATGCTCCACGTTTCTATGAGCTGATGACAGAGCGCGACATTGAGGACTTCCTCGTGCTCGGCGACGGCATCTATGGCATGCCTACCATTTTCGATTCCGATGGTGTCCGCATTGGCAAGACCTTTGTCAACGAGAACTGGCTTGAGAATGTCGGTCTGGAGCCGCCGACTACCCTGGACGAGTTTACTGACATGCTGCGCGCGTTCAAGGCAGAGGACGCCAACGGCAACGGCGATCCCGATGATGAGTTCCCGATCGGCTCGACCTCGGTCTCCGGCCTTTACAGCCATATCTACAGCCTCTGGGATCTGGGCAATCGCGGCACCTCGCCCGGCCAGTTTGACATTGATCCCGATACAGGAAAAGTTCGCTACTGGCGTATTTCCGAGCCGATGAAGGAAGTACTGAAGACGATTAAGACCTGGTATGACGAGGAGCTTTTTGATCACAACATTTTCACCTCTGATGCCGGCTCGATCTTCTACAACAACATCCTCGAAGATAAATATGGTGTGCACAATTTCTGGGCATCGGTATCCGGCCCGGATCTGGTTAACGTGTTCCAGCCGCTGCCGGCACCGCTCAAGGGTGACATGGGTCAGCACCAGAACAATGTTTCCGGAACTTTCGGTTCGCGTGGTGCTTTTGTCATCACCGACAGGTGTGCCACTCCGGAGAAGCTCCTGTCCTGGGTTGACTACTTCTACACCGAAGAGGGCGCCGTCGGATACTATCTCGGTCTCGAAGGAACAGCCTACACAAAGACTGCGGATGGAAAATACGAGCTGACCGAACACATCACGCATAACGAAGACGGACTGAATCAGGAAAATGCTCTGCTGCTTTATGCCATTGGCTCCGGTGGGCAGAACCCGGCCTGGCTGACCGATGATACGTTCAAGGGCGGCGAGACCTATCCCACCTCTCTGAAGGGCTCCGAGATCAACAAACCATTTATCCCGGATATTATCTGGAACAATCTGCCCATGACGGAGGCACAGGCAGATACCGTCCGCGAGATTCAAACCGAGATCAATACTGTGATTACCGAGTTTGAAGCCAAATTTGTTACCGGTGAACTCGATATTGATGCCGACTGGCAGAGCTATCAGGATACATTGGCTTCTGCCGGAGTCGACCGCCTGATTGCCGTCTACCAGGAGATCATCGATGAGAAGGGCTTCGAGTAAGCCGCAAACTGGATGAAACTGCCACGACCACATGACAGGCAGGCGCGGATCCGGCAACCGGATCCGCGCATCTCTTCAGAGGAAGGTACCGCATGAATGATCGAGTCTTTCTGGCCTATGTGACACCACAGGCCCTCCAGAATATAACGGACAGCCAGGCAAGGCGCCTGACCCATCTGAACCTCGCTTTTGGCATCGTTGTTGACAACAGGATCGATGTCCGGCGCCTGTCCGCCATGCGTTTCCATCTGGACCGTATCCGGGCGGTCAACCCGGATCTTGTCATGTGTCTTTCGACGGGCGGCGGCGGAGCCGGCGGCCACGGCGAAGCGACGAAAGCGGAGAACCTCGAGGGCTTTGTCCAGTCGACCATGGAAGCTGTCCGCAGTCTGGAGCTTGACGGTATCGACTGTGACTGGGAATTTCCCTGCAACACCGGTGTCATGGAGGAAAAGGCACAGCATGTTGCGCTGATGAAGCGCTATCGGGAAGTTCTTGACGACTATGCCACCGAGCGCGGCCGGAAGACCTGGCTCACCATCGCAGCGGCCGCCTGGGACAAGTACCTGTTGAATACGGATATTCCGGCGGTCACACCCTGTCTGGACTTTATCAATCTGATGACCTACGACATCCGCGACGGCGCCTGGGAAGAGAACTACACCGGTCACCATACGAATCTGTATCCACCGCAGGATGCCTTCTATGATGAGAGTATCGTCGGCTGTGTGGAGAAGTACGTGAAGCAGGGCGTGCCGCTCGACAAGATTGTCATCGGCGCGGCATTCTACACCCATCGCTGGGATGGCGTGCCAAACCGTAACAACGGTATGAATCAGAAGATGGACACGCCGATGATCTATGGCCCGAGCTATACGGCCATCCGTCTTCTCTACGAACCGAGTGACGACTATATCAAGTACTGGGACGATGCCGCGAAGGCCTGCTGGCTCTTCAATGGGACTTCATTCATCACCTATGACGATCCCGTCTCCATGCGATACAAAGCGGAATACGTTCGCGAAGCCGGGCTGCGCGGCATCATGTACTGGGAGCATTCCTCCGATCTGACCGGCGAGCTCTTTGACTCGCTTTATGAGAATCTGCTGGGAGTCGATCGCCGCTGAAACAGCATCTGCACCGGCTGTGTTCTGAAAAAAGAGAGGAGCTGCCCCATGAATGAGGCAGCTCTTGTCTTTCCTGGCGAAAAAATCTTTATCAAATGTCAGCTGGTCTGGGCGGCGAGAGGCAGGTAAGTGCCATAAGCTCTGGATACATGCCAACTGCGTCTGGAATTTGAGATGTTCTTTCCTGCAGGTGCGGAAATCGTGCGTTCCGGACGGCTTTAGCTGCTTCTCAGGAAGCTCCTTGTTGTCCAGCGCGAAAATTGAATCATGGAACGTGCTGGATACCGTAGTTGTTCTCCGTGTTAATGGCAACAGAAACAACAAGCCGTTTGGAAAAAATCTGCTCCTGTTGGGCTGTACAAAAATGGCGTATCTAGACGCAGGCAAAATGAGGCTGACATCCGGTGGTTTTTGCACAAGACTTTGTCCTGCAAACTGGGAATTTGTGGAGAAATAGAAGGTATGGAAAAGGAAAGGATAGAGCATGATGAAGGTGCTGGAAATACTCAGCTACCCCCTCTGAACAGTAGGGAAACCCCTTATCCACCACGCTTCATTGACGGAATGAGTTTTTGAATCTCAAAGATGAACCTTGAGATGGATTTAGATATTCCTACACGTAAGATGTCTTTTTTCCTAATGGGCAAGTGGCAGCCGGACAAGAAAAGTAATCGTCCGGTCTTTGCTTTGTGCGGTGATCATCCCGTCGTGTAATTCGACAATTTCCTTTGCTACGGACAGGCCCAATCCTGTTCCGCCGGTTTCCGACGTCCGCGCCTGATCCAAACGACTGAATTTGTCAAAAACCGTTTGCAAATTCTCCGGCGAGATCGTTTCGCCTGTGTTCTGGAATGTAACAACGGCAAAGTCATTCTCTTTCTTTGCTGAAATGATGATTTCCGTTCCGGCGTCGCTGTATGAGGCAGCGTTTTTAAGAAGATTGCCAAACATGCGGGCAAGCATTTCTGTATCAGCGGAAAGTGTCAAGCCGTCCTCCGCTGATACATTCACGGTGTTCCTGTTTGCCGAAAAAACCGGATAAAACTCGTCTGTGATTTGAGAGAGCAGGCAAGAGAGGTCAACTTCCGTTCTGTGGAGCGATACCGCTTTTGAATTGTATCTTGTCAGATCGAACAGCTCATTAATCAGCACGTCCAGACGCTCCGATTTATTTCGTGCGATCCCAATATACTTCTTTCTCTGCTCTGACGGCATATCCGGGGCTTCATCCAAGAGGCTAAGATACCCGATCACTGTGGTCAATGGAGTGCGTATATCATGGGCAAGGTACATGACCAGCTCATTCTTTTTATCTTCGGCCTGCGCAACGCTTCTTTCGCTGGTTAGAACAGACATCTTAATCTGATTCATGCGGCTTTCAACCTCGTGTAGCGGCGCAGAAAGTGTGATGCTCTCTGCGCTTTTCTCATAGACTGTTTCTGTCGCGTCAATCACTTCATTCAGATAATTCCACGGCTTTTTCCAATAGAAATAGAAAATGCCAAAGAAACCGGTGATAAGGAACATGATATATAGAAGATCAAGCCGCGAGCCAAGCCAGACAATTACCACATTATCTGCTTCGTCGGCCACAGTCCCCAGCAGCCCGGTCGCGACAAAACCCACAACAGCCCATAAAGACAGCGTCACAAACAGCCGGATTCGGAGCTTCTTTTCTGTATTTTGATTTGATGAAATCACAGTACCATCTCTCAATTTAACGATAGTATCAGGGCTGTCCCGCCGACAAGCAGTACCGTAACGAGATTCACAAAAACGGCAACGGCCCGGTCTGCTTTTACTTTGTCACGAAACAAGGAACGCCCGATCAGATAAACTCCAATGCCAATAACCCCTCCAGCGGTATTCGTAATTAAGTCTGTTACATCAAAGCGGCCTACCGAAAGAACATATTGAGAACACTCCAGCGCAAGAGAGATAGCGAAAACAAATCCTGCTTTTCCTAAAAGAGGCATCTTCTTTGAAACCAGACACAGATATACGCCTATGGGAATGAAGATCAGCATATTATCAATAACTTCGTAAAAATGAAAGCCGATGTTGTGTCCGTCCTCGTAGTGAAACGGAATAAAGTTATATTCTCTGACCTGATCAAGTCCAGCTAATGAAAACTCCAGTTTAAACATGATAACCCATATAAGAAACAGTAAATATACCAGGAACAGGGTGATTGTGATGTAATACAGTTTTCGGTGCCTTTCTTTTAACATGACTGTTTTCCTCTCATATTTTATAGCCAACTGGTCTGTACCCCAAGTCAAGGACAGTTTTGAATTTTGTAATTTTGTGAGTAAAAACAATTGAAGCCACCATTACTCGCAATTGTCTCGCTCGCGCCTTGATATTCCTTGCGGTGGCGGGATC
>JASGUU010000048.1 GCA_030057555.1 Bacillota bacterium
GACTAGATCCCAAGCAAAAAAACGGCGCCCTCAACTGTACGGTTCCATTATCCTATGTGGCTCATAGGATCTGTGGAAAGCCTGACCAAGGCCATGTATCCTTGGCCGACTGCAATATACAAGCAAATAGACAACTTATACACGCTCTAGCGTGTATAAGTTCATTTTTCGCTCACTGCATACTCCATGCTCGCTGCATACTCTGCCCAGAATACAGAATACGGCTTCTTCTGGCCTGAATGAGGTTCCGGGAGGGCTGCCGCAGTCCCGAATCAGGACTGAGACAGCGGAACATGCGAACCGGATGTACTCACTTCCATGCAGGCGCAGGCATCATGCTCTGCTCTGCCAGTCTTCTTTCAGGGCACCGAACAGCACATCCATGATGTTTTCGTATCTCTGCCTGAATTTCACTTTTGTCCTTTCGCTGAGATCGTTCCACTCCTGCTCAAAGTAGCTGATCCACTCGTCAACAGATCCGGTGCTGATGCGGCTGGACCTGAAGGCCGAGTTGAAGCACATCGGAATATTGTGGAAATGAGAGAGGATATCGGCATCGCCGACGCACAGCTCCTCGATGTTCTCGGCGTTTTGGCTGCTTCTGTGATGCAGGACACAGCCCAGCACCCGCTTTTTTCTGTCATCGGGATAGCCGTATTCCGTCAGCAGTCTGTCAGCGATGGCGGCGCCGTTGATATGATGATCCTGTCTCGTGCCAACTCGCGAGAGCAGCGCCATATCGTGCAGCAGCGCCCCCAGCTCGACAATTTCCCGGTCCGCGCCGTATTCATCTGCCAGAGCCAGAGCCTCCCGGACGACCAGCCTGATGTGCTGTTCCCAGAAGTCAAAACGCTCCGGGGAATGCTCCAGGTACTCCCGGTTTGCCCTCAGCACTTTGTCTTTGATGTACTCAATTACGGTCATATCGGCAATACCCCGCTTCCATAACAGCCTCAATTGTTCTTCCTCTCTCAGCTGAATCGTAACCCGCCGTGCTGTGCCGTCAAGCCGGTCAGGTCTCCAGGCCTGGGTGTCAGGGGTATAGAGTACATCCCTGCCTTTTCCGATGCGTAGCCGCCACCAGCTCCATCAGCTCGCTTTCGGACTCTATGTCTGCCTTGTTGGGATAATGCAGACAGGTCTTCTCGAACCTCTCTCTGATTGTGTTGGCTTTGCCGGTATCTCCATCCAGCAGCAGTGCCTGAGCATACTCAAATCTCAATATGGACGGGAAGTCCTTCATGGCCTTCCTCAACTGTCTGATCCCTTTTTGTTCCAGAACGCCGAGGTCTGCAGGTTTGGCATCCGAGAGTATCCGGATGAATACCCTCTCGAGCTCAAGCATGCTCCGGTAAATGGGCACCAGACTGGTATCGTCCAGCAGTTCATCGATCGCGGCTTCTGCCTCAACGAAATGCTGCGCGTCGATCAGTCTGCCAATACGAAAGACTCGCAGGGAGGAAGCCAGATAGTTGTTCGCTTCCGCCTGGAAGTATGCTTCCGGCATATTTTTCAGCCTCACGCCTTCCTGATTCAGAGCGGCAATCTTCAGCTGGGCCCAGAGATACCTGCTCGAATCCCTGTCAATGGCCAGAATCTGTGCATTCGTCCCATCGTTGGGTATGTAGGCGTTTTTGACCGGAACCCAATTGACGAAAGCCAGCAGCAGGCCTGTCAGCGTGAACACCATGGCGAACAGTTCCGTCAGCGCTCCCGTTGGCAGAAGCAGGGACACAGCCGCCACCGGCACGGCGAAAGTCACATTAAACAGGACACCACCGTACAGATAGAGTCTGTAGGGGAAGGGCTCGCCATACCTACCGGGCGGGTCCAGCAGGCACTGGCCCCAGGTGCCGGCAATGCTGCTTCGTTTCAGCTGGAATCCCTCATCTTCATACCTGACCAGCATGAGGCTGCCCACGCGGAAGGATTTGAATGCATAGCCGCTGATGAGCCCGAAGACCAGATGTCCCAGCTCATGAAGAACGGTATGGATAAGCAGAGACAGCAGCAGCGCGGCAAACAGGAGCAAAACGAAAACAGGAATGCCGACGCCGCTCCCGTCCAGCAGGTTCCCGATATGTAAGCCGATGACCATGCCGGTCAGAATGACCGCTGCATAGATCAGGCCTGTGCCCTTTGCTTTTGTTTTATGCTGACTCATGCTCTCTGATCTGCCCGCGTCAGCCGCTTCTAGGAGGCCTGCCCCTCCACCTCTTCGACCACAGCCGCCCCTTCGGTCGGCAGCAGCCAGGAGAGAGCAAAGCCGATCAGGAAGAGGGGGAGGATCCCGAGCACGCCATGACGTGCCGAGCCCGTCTGCGCGCTGATAAAGGCCATCAGCGCCGGCCCCATGATCGCGGCGAACTTGCCGAAAATGTTATAGAAACCGAAGAACTCGTTTGACTTCTGCTTGGGGATGAGGCGGGCAAAGTAGGAGCGCGAAAGCGCCTGTATCCCGCCCTGTGCCAGCGCGATCAGGCAGGCGAGGACGAAGATGTGCGCAAGCGATGAAATCTGATAGGCGAAAGCGACGACCACCAGATAGATGCCGATCGCGACACGGATCATGAACAGCGTCCCGAAACGCTTTGCCAGCCGTCCAAAGAGCAGTGCACAGGGGAAGGCCACCACCTGCACCAGCAGCAGAATGGCGAGCAGGCCGAAGGTGTCGAGGGCATCGGAGCCGAAGAGCTCGGTGGCATAGGGCACCACCATGCGGATGATGGTATCGACCCCGTCAATATAGAAAAAGTAGGCGATCAGGAAGATGAAAGCGTAACGGTAGCGCCGGATCTCACGGAAGGTCTGGCCGAGACGCCGGAATGAGGCTGCTACGGGATTGGGAACGGGTTCAACATAGTAGCGCTGTTTCACGTGGCGCAGCAGCGGGATTGTGAAGAGTCCCCACCAGAGCGCCGTGATCACGAAGCTGATCTGGTAGCCAAGTGGTTTTTCCATCCCGCTAAGGTAAACCACAGCGAGACAGATCCCGAAGGGCAGGATCGACGCGATATAGCCGTAGGCGAAGCCGCGTGTTGAGACCAGATCCATACGCTCATCCTCGGTGACATCAACGAGGAAGGCATCATAGAAAATATTGGCCCCGGCGAAGCCGATCTCGCTCGCGACGAAGAGCCAGACGAGTCCAACCCACTGTCCCTGCGGAACCAGGGCCAGGGCGGCCGTCGTTATGATGCCCAGCAGCGCGAAGAAGAGAAAGAAGCGTTTCTTGCGGTCGCGGAAATCCGCAATTGTCCCCAGAATCGGGCTCAGCAGGGCCACCAGAATGCTGGCGAGCGACGACCAGTAGCCCAGTGTCATGGCGTTGCCGCTGTACATGCCGTAGAGGATCGGGAAAAGGGCGGTTGTGACCGCCATCGAATAGGCTGAGTTGCCGCAGTCATACATGATCCAGGACCACTCGCGCCGCTTCGTCGCCTTGTCAATGTTCATATCATGCTCTCCAGACGATTGTCATTTGAGGCCGGTCTGCCGTCTCGGAGTATAACGAAGCCCAGGCTTCCCGCCCAGTCCGGCGGGACCTTTTCTCACTCCGTGCTACACTGTCAAAAAGCGTCACGGCCGCCGCTACCGGGACCCTCAGGAGGATCACAGCAGTGGATACACTCTTCGCCATTCACGCGCGCCACAGCTGCCGCGCCTTTAGCCGCCGGCCCGTCCCCGAACATGAGCTGGGCCAGATCCTCCGCGCCGGCCAGCAGGCTCCGATAGCGGGCGCCATGTACAGCAACATGCAGCTGACGGCGATCCACGACCGTCGCCTCATCGATACCATGACAGCGCGCTACCAGAAGCTGACCGCAAACCTCGATGCCAGGCCCTTCTACGATGCGCCCACTCTCATCGTCATCGCCACGAACTCCTATATTGCCGGGGGCATTGGCCTGGCCAACGCCGGCACTGTCGCCCAGACGATGATGCTCGCTGCGACCAGCCTCGGCATCAGTTCAATCCTGCTTACCAGCTGGGTACGTGTTCTCCGTGATGAAGCAGATCTCATCGCGCAGCTTCTTCTCGAGCGCACACTGGTTCCGGTCGCCGCCGTGGCTCTTGGCTACGCTGAAGGGGAGAAGACGGGGGGCCCCACGGCCCGCAGCATGACGGTCAAGCATGTCTACTGATGAGCGCCTGGTCGTTCGGGCTCACGATCTCAACGGTTTTGCCCAGGGTGTAGCGCATCTTTCCGCCACGCCTGCCCGCGGGCTTACGCTCTTTGTCGACGGCCTCCTGCCCGGCGAAGAGGCCGAGGTGGAGCTGACAGAGCGCCGCTCCCGCTGGGCCCGCGCCCGCGTCATCAGGCGGCTCAACCCGGCTCCCGAGCGGGTCGAGCCGCCCTGTCCCGTCTTCGGCCGCTGCGGTGGCTGCCAGCTGCAGCACCTCGACTACGAGGCCGGTCTGCGCTGGAAGGAAAGGTGGCTGCTGGAAGCCCTCGTGCGTACCGGTGGCCTGGACCGTGAACAGATTGCGGCCGTCCTCCGGCCGATCGTCCCCTCGCCCCGCACCCATCACTATCGCTGCCGCGCCCGCCTGCCCGTCAGCCCCGACGGCATTGGCTTCTATGCCGCCGGCACGCATGATGTCGTCCCCTCAAGCTCATGCATTATTCTCGATCCCGCGATCGCTGCTGTCCGAGATGCCCTGGAGCTCTTTCTTCAGGCAGACGCTTATGACTGGCTGCGTCCCCGTGACGACGGCAGACAGACGGGGAATCTCCACGGCCTCTCTGTCCAGGTCAGTCGTGCTACGGGTGAAGTGCAGGTAAGCCTCGTCTGTCGCTCAGCCGCGGCCCTCGAGAAACAGCCGGATGCCGGCACAGGGATCGCCGCTCTCTACGAGGCGCTCGCTGCCGCCGTCGCCCGGGTCGATGCCCGGCGTCTTGTCGGCCTTGGTCTGCAGCTGGAATCCGGGGCCGGCGAACACGGGAGTGAATTTCGACTGCTGGCGGGTCATGACAGCATTACAGAGAAGATTCTGGATCTGCGCTTCCGCATTACGGCAGGCGCCTTCTTCCAGATCAATCCCGAAGTAACGGACGAACTCCACCGTGTCGTTCTGGCAGCAGCCGGTCTCAGCGGCGGGGAGGAGGTTCTTGATCTCCATTGTGGTTCGGGCACCCTCAGCTGCCGTCTGGCCACGGGCGCCGGCCGTGTGACCGGGATTGACATCGTCCCTGCTTCCATCTGTGATGCCGGGTTCAATGCAGCGCTAAACGGTCTTGGCGGGCGCTGCCGCTTCCTGACGGGTGACGCCGCTGCCCTGACAGCCGGACTGCTGGAAGCCGGTGAGCGCTTCGACCTGCTTGTGGTAGATCCGCCCCGTCGTGGTCTCGAGGAATCCCTGCTCGCCTCGATTGAGACTCTCGCCCCGTCGCGCATGATATATGTTTCCTGTAATCCGCAGACTCTGGCCCGTGATCTCGCGCGTCTTGGCGCAAACTATCGGATCCAGTCGCTGCAGCCGCTTGACATGTTTCCGCAGACGACCCATGTGGAGACGGTAGTATTGATGTCAAGAAATGGCTGAAAAGCCTTGAAATCAAGGGATTAAAAGACTGGTGAGTTCGTGAAAATGAGTGTCAAGAAAGCATGCTAATAAAAAATGGAGTCTGGAAAGG
>JASGUU010000049.1 GCA_030057555.1 Bacillota bacterium
TCTCGAGATCGAAGCCTGGTTCAAGCGCGTTCACGTGGACACGCTGAGACCGGAAGGTGGTGTGATCGATGAACCGGCATGACTACGAAAAGATGATGCGCGAGGAGCCGGACATCCGGACCTCTAATGTCAGGCTGTTCGAGGAAGGCACCGCGAACGAGTTCACTCCGCCGATCGTCACTTGTGAGCATTGTGGGGCCGTCCTGCCCACCTACGGCCTTATCGGCATCGAGGATCTGGTCGGGTCCATCGCCGGCACTGACCGGGGCGGGATCTTCTGGCGACCTGCCCCGATCCGGTGTAACTGTGAGAAGGCTGTCCGATTCTGGACAACGTACGACATGCTTCAGAAACGGCAACGCGAGGACGCGAGATTGAAGCGCGAGATGCAGCTGCGCGATGAGCGACTCAGCAGCATGCTGGACCGCTCGGAGCTCCAGAAGACATTTGCCGGCAAGACTTTCGAGTCGCTCAAGCCAACAACTGAGGCCTTCGAGATCGCCGTTACGAAGTGCCGGTGGTATGCGGCGAACTTCGTGAAGCTGCACACGGAAGGCGGCCGCTATCGAGGCACAGGCCTCTATCTCGCAGGCGGAGTCGGGTCCGGAAAGACACACCTGGCTGCTGCGACAGCGCTGGCCATCGTTGAACAGAGCGTCCCTGTTGTTGCTCTACGGTCGGTCGAGCTCTACCAGCGGATCCGGGCGACATACGAGCGAGGCGCTTTGCTCGATGAAATGGCACTGATGCAGATGCTGACCGAGTCGGATCTCTTGATGATCGATGACCTGGGCAAAGAGCGTCCAACGGATTGGACGCTCGAGAAGCTGTTTGACGTCATTGACCGGAGGTATGCGGAGAAGAAGCCGGTGCTCATCACCTGCAATTACACCGACACGGAGTTGATCGAGCGTCTGGTTGGTGGCCGTGGAGATCGAAAGACAGCAGAAGCCATCGTGAGCCGGATCAAGGGAATGTGCAACGTCATCGACACGGGCTCGCTTGACTACAGGACTCGAGGTGCAGCATGAGCCAGGTGTTGATCATCCATGGAACGCTGCCTTCGCTTAACCAGGTGATCAGCGCTGCGAAGGACCACCGCTCGCGATACGCCAAGTTGAAACGCGAAGCGACTCACCTGGTCGCGCTCGAGTGCCGAGCGCAGGAGCTGCGCCCGGTGGCGAGTTGCGTAAGAGTCGCCTGCACCTGGTATGCCAAAGACAAGCGGACGGATCCGGATAATCTCGCAAGCGCGAAAAAGATGATCCTCGACGGAATGACAAAGGCGGGCGTGCTGCCGGATGACTCATGGCGGTGGATCCGAAGCTTTTCGGATGACTTCGAGGTTGACGCAGTACATCCGCGCGTTGAGGTCAGGCTGCTGGAAGCTGGCTGATGAAGGGAGGACTCGATGACAGCAGTGGAGAGACAGCAGCTCGGGAACGAACTTAGAACTCTGCGCAAGCAGAACTTTATGACGCAACCGGACGTGGCGGAGCTCATGGGCGTGTGCAGGCAGACGGTAACCAGAATCGAGAATGGTGAGCCGATGGCACTTAAGACACAGCTGAAGCTGCGATTCATCCTCGAAAATCTGCGCCGTCCTGCTGAAAGCAGTCAGGTGTCCATCTTTGGCACTGATGCTCTGAAACGAATTATCGGGATCAGTGATGACTGCAATGACGTTGCAGGCGCAGTTGAGTATCTCGCGATGAGGATTGACAAGGTCCCAGACCACGCACTTGCTGAGGCGGGAAGATTCTTCGAAGAATGCGCCGATGCACCTGGTGAGCATCGGGTGGCTTCCTTCTTAGCAGCTGCGCTGATATTTCGTGAACAGAAGCGGAGGGAGATGAATTGAACGACTACATCAAGTGGAAGCGCATACGGCAGCAGTTGCAGCGCCCTGTTGATGATGGCGGTGGCACACTCAGTGTTGAGGAAGCCAAGCAGGCATTGAATGAAGTGCGCAACCTGCTGAAAGAAGCACACGAAAAAGCCGAGATCGAGGCAGTCGCTGCGCTCGAAGTGGCAAGCCGGATGCTCCGCGACTGGATCTGGGAGCAGGAAGCCGATGATGTTGAGCGATGGCTGGAGATGCATGAGAAAGACGTGATAAAGCCAGCCTGATGTTGAGAGTGGAGAGAGCGGATGATGGAGCCCATGACTTTCGACTTTGATATCCGCAATGATATGCGCGAGAGCGCCCGGGAGGATCTCGGGCGCTACCGGCATGCGAAAAAAGACATCGCGCATATTGAATTGATCCTCACACAGCTGCGGGAAGATGCCCAGAAAGTTACTCACGCCATGAACGAGGATCGGCTACCAGATCTTTCCGACAGAAACCGTACTGAGGATGCGATGGTGCGCTTTGCAGACAAAGCGATTGAGCTCAGCGAAAAACAGAAGGATGCGGAGCGCATCTGCGAAGAGGTCAAACTGAAGATCGGACGTTTGCAGAACCCACAACACCGCCGAATTCTCCTTTCTCACTGGATCTACGGAATCGAGCTGCAAAAGATTGCCGATGCAGAAGAGTGCAGCTACAGCGCCATTCGAGGACATCATCAAACTGCATTGGAGGAATACGGAAAGCTTTTTGGCGCTGGTTGGCGCTAGTTGGCGGTGGCTGGCGGTACAAAACCGAAAAAACGTGTTATTTTGTATGTGAACACGTGCGCCACGGCGGGACCCCGCCGAGGCGTTTTGCTTTTACGGAGGTTTCTGCCAGGGATTGGAGGTGAGATTGTGTGGCGAAGGGTAGGTATCATGAATGGCTCGAGCCGGACAACCTCGACATCCTCAGCTCCTGGGCTAGGCGCGGTCTCACCGAGGAGCAAATCGCTCAAAATATCGGGATCTCTGTCCGCACTCTTTCCCGGTGGAAGCTGGCTCATAGTCCGATCTGTCAGGCCTTAAAAAAGAGCAAAGATCAGGCGGATGCTCTTGTCGAGAATGCGCTGTTCAAGCGTGCTGTTGGCTTCCGCGTGCCGAAAAAGGTCACAAAGAAGAAAGAGATCGTCAATGCCGCGGGCAAGACGATCCGGACGGAGATCCAAACGCAAGAGAGTTCTGTCTACTATCCGCCCGACCCAACCAGCATCGCGATCTGGCTTAACAACCGGCTGCCTCAGCACTGGCGACAGCGCCGTGAGCCGAGTGACATTGACTCGGGTGATCGCCTCGATGCATTGCTCGAGAAGCTCGATGAGGCAATGGGCTAATGGCAGCGGCATTTACAGTTAAGCAGCAAGAAGTATGGCGCGAGACCATGCGGAAGCATCATCGCTGGAACTTCCAGATTGGTGCAGCTAGAAGCGGAAAGACATACCTGGACTACTTCAGGATCCCTGCACGGGTCCGGCGCACAACGGGAAGCGGCCTGATCGTGCTGATGGGGAACACCAGGGCGACCATCGAACGAAACATCCTCGAACCAATGCGCGGCATCTGGGGGGAAGGGATGATCGGTCGAGTAAGGAGCTCGGGCGAAATCAATCTCTTTGGGCGCTCTGCCTGGGCGCTCGGAGCCGACAACATCTCGATGGTGGAGCGGATCCGTGGTAGTTCGATCGAATACTGCTACGGCGATGAAATACCAACTTGGCACAGAGACGTATTTGACATGCTGAAGAGCCGTCTCGACCGTCCGAACTCGACCTTTGACGGGACGGGAAACCCCGCAGCACCTACTCACTGGCTGAAAGTGTTCCTCGACTCAGACGCCGACATCTATTCGATGCATTACAGCATCGACGACAACACCTTCCTTGATCCGGTGTTCGTGCGGGAGCTAAAGAAGGAGTATGCCGGATCAGTCCTGTATGACCGCTACATCGAAGGCCTGTGGGTGGCAGCTGAAGGTGTCATTTACAAGCTGCTGGCTGACAACCCGGAGCGTTACATCATCGATGAGCTCCCGGAGAGCCTTGCCTTCGGAACGATCGGCATTGACTTCGGTGGAAACAAATCTGGCCACAGCTTCACATTCACGGGGCTGCCCAGGACGTTGGATCGGGTGGTTACCATTGCAGACCACTATCGGCAGGGCATCATCACGCCCGCGCAGCTGGAGACGGACTTCATCTCGTTTCTACTGCGTTGCCAGAGCTACAAGATCCCCATCGTCGACATCCGCGCAGACAGCGCTGAGCAGGTCCTAATCGCCGGGCTGAATTCCGCTCTGATCGCGGCGCGGATGCCGTACCAGGTACAGAACGCAATCAAAGGGCCGATCATTGATCGGATCCGGCTTTATACGCTGCTGCTGGCGCGAGACCGCTGGCAGATCATGAGAGATTGCGAGTCGACAATTGGAGCCTTCCGGTCGGCTCTTTATGACAGTAAGTCGATGGATGACAGGCGACTTGATGACGGGACAACGGTGATTGACCCGATCGACAGCCAGGAATACAGCACAGAGCCCTACGCAGAGGCTCTTCTTTACGGGAGGTGAGTGGATGCCAGTCATCGAGTTCCTTCGCAAACAGGGCTTCAATCCGGCATCGCCGCCTGAAGAGATGGAGACATGGCTTGCCTGGTACAAAGGCAATACCGAGAGCTTTCATTCATACACGGTCTACAACGGCATCGCGTTCACTGGGCAGAAGCGGGCGAGCATGCGCATGGCCAAGCAGATCTGCGCCGACTGGGCATCGCTGCTTCTGTCGGAGCGTGTTGAAGTCTCGACCGAAGATGAGCGCCTGAACGATCTAGTTCAGCACGTCTTTGAGTTCAATGGCTTCGACTTCAGGGCAAACCAGCTCGTGGAGTTAACATTCGCGCTCGGGACAGGAGCCTTCGTGGAGTTCTTTGATGCCAGTGGGCAGATCGTCATTGACTACGTGCGGGGCGATTGCATCTACCCGCTTGCCTGGGAGAATGGCGAGATCACTGACTGCGCATTTGCGAGCGTTCGGCGTGTGGCCGGGAAGGATCGCTACTACGTCGCGATTCACAGCCTGAAGACTGGTGGGTATGTTGTAACAAACCACCTGATCGACAAGGACAGCGGCAAAGAGGTGGCCCTGCCGGATGGCATTGCTCCGGAAGTCCCGACCCGAAGCTCACAGCCCCGATTTCAGATCATGCAGCCGAATCTGGTCAACAATGTCGACTTGGACAGCCCCTTTGGAATCTCGGTTTACGCGAACGCAATCGACCGACTGAAGAAGGTCGACCTGATTTTTGATTCAGGTAATAACGAGTTCCAGCTAGGGAAGAAGCGGATCATCGTGCCGCTCACGATGGCCAGAACAGCGGTTGCAGAGGCACAGAAGAAACCGATCTTTGACCCGAATGACGTCGCCTTCTATGGCCTTGACCTTGGTGGTGACAGCAGAGAGACCCAGAAACCCATTGATCTGACATCGGATCTCAGGATCGAAGCACATTCTCAGGGGCTGCAGGACGCTCTGAACTACCTGTCAGACGGGGTCGGCCTCGGGACAGACCGGTACGAATACCAGCGTGGAGGGGGCGGAGTCAAGACTGCGACTGAGGTGGTATCGGAGAAGTCAACACTCTATCAGAACCTCCAGCGTCACAAGCTGCCGGTCAGGAAGGCAATCATTGATCTCTGCAAATCGATTGCTGTCATGGCGGGCATGAATCCGGATGTCGAGATCTCGGTCAATTTTGATGACAGCATCATCCAGGACGAGACAGCAATCCGACAGAAGGCGATGCTCGAATATCAGGCCGGCCTCATTGATGAGGTTGCCTACTTCATGGAGACGCGCGGACTGGATGAGGAAACAGCAAAGCGGTTTGTTGCTGACATCAAGGCGCGACAGGGAGAGACGGTGGAGACGCTGATGTTGCCTCAGGAGCATGCCGAATTCATCGAACCGGAAGACGAGGGCCAAGAGGAGCGTTAAATGATTGCGCAGGTGGTGAATGAGGCAATGTCGCTCGAGGAGCTGACACAGCAGCTCGAGGATGATCTCATCGCCAACATCGCAAGGCGCATCAGGGTCGACGATGAAGGGGCCGTTTCCGGGATCGACAACTGGTACATGGAGAAGCTCCATCAGCTTGGAGCGCTTCACAGAGAGAACGTCGAGATCATTGCACGCTCATCGCCAGCCCAGGAGGAGGCACTCATTCAGGCGATTCAGGACGCCGGTTATGGAGCAGTCGCGGAGGCTGATCGAATCTTCCGTCAGGCCTATCGCCTCGGGCGGCTTGTGGCCATTCCGGTGTCGGCAAGTCAGTCGCCACAGATCCGCCGCATCCTGGACGCTGTTGCTGCCAATGCGAGGCAAGAGCTAAACCTGACGAACACTACTGCTCTGCAGTCCTCCAGGAGGGCCTATCTTGATGCAGTGAATCAGGCTTATTTGTCCGTGGTTACGGGAACGCGCGACTATGGAAGCGCGATCAGACACGCCGTGCAGCAGCTCGGAGAGCGAGGCATCAAAGGCGCAACGTACCAGGGCATTGACCGAAACGGAAGGCCCTACAGACGCCAGGAGCAACTTGATGTTGCAGTTCGCCGCAATGTGCTGACATCAAGCGCGCAGGTCACGAACGAGATGCAGTTGACCAGAGCGCAGCAATGGGGCAGCGACCTCGTTGAGGTGTCAAGCCACGTCGGAGCGCGCCCTTCGCATGCCGAGTGGCAGGGCCGCATCTACAGCATAAGCGGGAAGTCGAGGAAGTATCCGAGTTTCTACCAGGTGACAGGGTACGGAACCGCCGGCGGGCTCGGAGGAGTCAACTGCGGCCACACGTTCTACCCATACTTTGAGGGAGTCAGCGAACGGGCCTACCGTCCGGTTCCGATGGAGGAGAACAATCGTGTCTATGCCGAAGCCCAGCGACAGAGACAGCTCGAGCGTGACATCCGAAGCGAGAAACGTAAGATTGTCGCTGCTGATGCTGCGGGCGATGATACTGGCGTCGCAAATTCGCGTAGACGCCTGGCAGCAAAACAAGCCGAAATGCGCGAGCACGTTAGAACCACTGGACGCACACGGAGGCCGGATCGCGAGCACGTTGCAGGCGTGCCGAGATCATCTCCATCGAAGGGACCCTCTACACATCGACCGCCAACCGTGCCGTCAGCGACATCAAAGGCTCCGAAGCCACCAGCGCCGCCGGTCGTGCGAGATGCAAAGACTCACAGCGAACTTGAGCAGGTGATTACGCAGAGATATTCTGCTGTCTATGATTCTGGATTGAGCCGGAGCGATTTTGATGCAGTGAAGTCTGTTGTCACTGGCTTCACCGACATCCTGGATGAGTACCCTGACTTGATTCCGGCTTTCACAGAGATTGCACCGGTTGATCGAGGCGTCATGTGCATGAATCGAATGGGCAGACTTGGCGTGAATCCAAGATATTTCACGAGCATGAAGAATCTGGAGGCGACGGCGAGGAATTGTTCAGCCTCCAGATTCTGGCCAGCCAACGCGACGCCTGCAAGCATCGGAGCTCATGAGGCGGGACACCTGCTTGAGTCGATTATCATTAATCGAAATGCGACCTACACATCAGCGCTTGAACGATCAATGGCGTGGTCGAAATGCACCGAGGCGAAGCGCATCACACGCCAGGCATGGTTGAACGTGCGAGGGGATGCAGTTTACCGTGGGATGAGCAAAGCGCAGATCACGCAGGACATTTCGAGGTATGCGACGAAGAGCGCATCCGAGTGTCTTGCTGAGGCCGTGGCAGACGTGTACACGAACGGAACGAACGCGAAGCGTTACTCACAGGCGATTGTCGACATAATCAGAAAGGAGCTGGCACCATGATTGAGGAACCGATCTTCTGGGACAAACTCATCTATGACGAAGATGGTTTTGTCGCTGGACTGAGCGAAGATGCCACACCTGAAGAGCGGAAGGCCTACGAGGAATACCTCAAAGCGGAACGCTTGGCCGAGGCGGAAGGCGACAAACTCTAAGCAAGAGAGAACCATCCAACTGGAGCGACAGTCTAAAGGCTGCCGCTCTTTTTATGCCGCGAACTGGTGACACCTGGATTAAGGGGAGGTTCGATTCCTCATCGCGGCGGCTCCGAGATTACACGCTGAGCAGACCCCCGCTGCTCACGGCGCACTGGCCGAGGAACAGTGCTCGGAGCCATTTATGTCTGGCTGCAGCTGCAGGAGGCGAGCCGGGCTCCAGCGCGATCGCGCACCATCAAACAGCCGATGAGGCTCTAAATCAGCGGACCGATGAGGCCGCGGGAGGATCCCATGAGTGACGACCAGAACAAGCAGCCCGAAGTCGATGAGACCTCTGGGACGCAGCCCGAAGTCGATGAGACGAAGGGGAAAGAAACCAAAACGTACACGCAGGAAGAAGTTGACCGTCTTGTTGCCATTCAGAAGGCCAAGCTGCCGGATAAGAAAGCCTGGGACGAGTTCCAGGCATGGCAACAGGAGAAGAAAAAGTCCGAGACGCCGAATCCTGAGGCTGATGAAGCCCTGAGGAAGCTGGCGGAGGCCGAGGCGCGGATCCAGATGTTTGAGAACCGCGAGAAAGCGATCAAGGCAGGGGTCGCGGCGGAGTTCGCCGATTATGCGACCTATGAAGTCCAGAAGCTCGTCAATGATGACACGGACTTCGACACCGCCCTGATCACCTGGCTGAAGACGAATGAGCGCTTCAAGACGGGTCAGCAGTCTCCACCCTCATCGGAAGGGATGCGCCATGGTAGTGCTCCTCCGAAAACGGATGGGGTCGAGGATGCGTTCTTCCGGCGGAATCCGACCCTGAAAGGAAAAGTCTAAGGAGGACAAATTAAATGGCACACGCTGCTCAGGATCGCTACGCCAAGCTCGTGCTGGCAAAGCTCCACGCAACCCTCGTGACGAAGGATAACTTCATCTTCAACAATATCTACGAGGGCACGCCGACCGCTGGCATGGTCAAGATTCCCGTGCGCGACACCAACCCGTCAGTGCGCGACTACAACAAGGCCACCGGCATTGTTCTTGAAACCGGGACGACCACCTACATGGACCTCCCGATCAACAAGGACAAGGCCGTGAACGAACTGATCGATGGCTATGATGCTGCCGCTGTCCCGGATGGCATTATTGCCGAACGTCTCGACAGTGCTGGCTATGCGCTCGGTCTCTCCCTCGATCAGGAAGGCATCACCATGCTCGAGACCGGAGGCACCGCGCTCACGGACACGACAGCATGCACGAAGGCCGATGTGATGACGAAGATCATCGCTGCACGCACGGCGCTCGGGAAAGCAAATGTTCCGACGGACAATCGCTATCTGCTCGTCTCCCCGGAGATCATGGGACTCCTGCTCCTGTCCCCGGAATTCATCAAGTCCGGGGATCTCGCCCAGGAGCTGGTTGCCGCCGGAGTTGTTGGCCGCATCGCGGGCTTCAACGTCTTCGAGACGAACAACTTCTCACGCCCGAAGACGGAGTTCATCGCCGGGCATCCTGGCTGGTCTCACCGTGTCATCGACTGGCGCGTGAACCCGTATGTGCAGGACCTGTCTGGTGACGCTCTCTTTGTCGGTGCATCTGCCGTCAAGGGCCGCATCTGCTACGGCCAGAAGATCAGCCGCGCTCTGACTGTCCAGGTCAAGAAGACGGCGTAGGGAGGCTGATGTGCGCACGTTTAGGCACGTGACCAGCGGCGAGGTGATGAACGTCTCTGAGCACCAGTCGGTTCTCGACGTGCTCATCGCCTCTCCCAGCTGGGAGGAAACGACACCGGAGGCTGCTGCATCCGAACCCGCGACCATCGAGAAGGCTCCTGAAGCCGCGACAGTTGCAACGCTCGTCGAACCTGGAGCAACAGTGCAGAAGCCTGCTGCGAGACGCAGCACCGCGAAGAAGTAGGAAGGAGGGGCCGAGATGGCATATATCGACGCTGCTTATTACGCAGGGTTCACCGGCCAGCCGGCTCCTGCCGACTTCACGCAATTGGAGCAGATGGCTTCGCGCCTGATCAACAGCATCTGCGGCAACCAGATCGGCGAGAAGCTCGATGACTTGCCTGACGAAGATAAGCCGCTGGTGAAGGATGCAACCGCCGCCCAGGTGGCCTACATGGCAGCTCAGGGTGGTATGGCAGCGCTGCTAAGCTCGAGTGGTGGAGCAAACAAGGTGACAATCGGTCGGTTCAGCTATGACAGCACTGCCGGTGCTGTCCATGCAGGGATCCCCGTTTCGCCTCTGCTTGCCTCCATCCTCTGGCCGACAGGCATGCTTTTTAGAGGTGCTGGGCTATGAGGTATGTGCCTCCAATTCCGCTCTATCTGCTTCCGCATACTGCGACACTGCAGGATGTTGTTCTTGACGCATGGCAGATGGAGGAATCTGCGGGAAGCGTTGAGCTTGAGCATGTCAGGATCGAGCCTAACTCCAGCTTGAAGCTAGATGCCAGTAATCAGCAGGTTCAGCTGAAGGCGGTGCTCTTCTTCGACCTTGTGAACAGCAGGCCGCTAGGAGCCGAGTTCAAGCTTGGGCAGAAGGTGATTCATGACGGGGCCATTTTTCACGTCGCATCGGTCGACACTCTGATCGCGTTTGGGCCTCATCATCTGGAAGTGGGGCTGATCTGATGGCTGGGAAAGTGACGGTGACCTTCAACAAGAAGGCGGTTGCCGCCAGGCTGAAGGCTGCCGGAGAAAAGGCGACCCTCATCATGGCCAACGAGTTCCTGAAGGATGCGAACTCTTACGCCCGGCACTACTCAGGTGAGCTGATCGACTCATCCATTCGGGCCAGCGACCCCGAGAAGGGTTTGCTCGTTTGGGACACTCCCTACGCCAGGCGCGTCTACTACACCGGGCGACCGAGCACGGACAAGAACAAACAGGCCCGGCTTATGTGGGCACACCACGCCTACAAGCTGAACCGCGCGAAGTACATGCGAATGGCACAGAAGGTTGTGCAGGAAGAGGTCTGACATGGACTATGGCGAGATGATCTCTGAAATCAGGGAGTGGGTCGCTGCCAAGTCAGGCCAGAGCATCACGATCGGAATCCCTGGGCCTGAAGAAGCGGTGACCATCAGCTCCAATGCTGCCGGAGTGCTCAACACCTACTTCGATCGCAGAGAGCTGCGTGACATGACTCTGACTGTCTATGTCAAGCGTGCTTCTCAGATGGAAGCTGCTGCACTGTGCGACGGCCTTGGACGCCTGATGACCAGGGCTGCCGAGTACCCTTCGGGAGATGGGTGGCGGGTCAAGACAATGCAGTCTGGCGGTGCAATCCCCGTAGGTCAGGACGAATCAACAAAGCTGTGGCTCTACGTGAACAACGTCGAGATCACATACTACTCGTAAGGAGAGAGAAGAATGCCTATCCCGACTATTCCGAGTCCGCTTCCGGACCTCGAGATCAACAACACAATCAAAGCAGAGCTCGACACCAGAGTTGATGCGGCGGTCGACCCCACCTGGTCCGACATGGGGGCGTGCTTCAAGAACATTGCGCCCTCGCTCAATGAAATCCTGTTTCAGGCGTCTTACTACGGCGACGGCGGTTGGGGCCGGACGGAGGTCACGGGAGGACAGTGGATCTCGACTTTCACTGGCGAGGTCATGCCTGGCGACACCGTGTCTGACTATCTGACGGATCCGGCGAGGCGGTACGGATTCGGAACGAAGCGCAAAACGTACATCCGCCTGTCTCGCGGCAATGAGCAGATCATCTGGGCGGTGACGCTCGCGAAGATCACCATGGGCATGGGCGACGCTACTGCACCGAACAGCCTCATTGTCGAGATCCACAGCAACGGCCAGCCCAGCATCGGCACCGTGACCTGATCACGATCAACAGCAACAACAGAACTGATAGAAGAGGCGGGTGATCCCCGCCTCTTCTCATATGCGGGGAGGAACTCAAATGTACAAGCTTCAGCGGACTAAGCGTTTGAAAGAGGAAATCGCGCTCTGCGATGAGGCCGGCAATACCGTCAGAACGATTCAGGTCGACTTTGATGTTGACCAGCTCGGGAAGGCGTTCAATGAGCGCTGGAACAGCATCATCATGGCCGAACAGACGATCAAAAAGGCTACGTCTGACGGAACGCAGACGAATCTCATCGAGGCCTACACGGCCTACGGCAATGCTGTCGTCAACATGGTCCGGCTTGTTTTTGGCGACGAGAATGCGGAAGTGATCTTTGACCACTATGAGCACAGGCCCACCGAGATCGCGACAGAAGTGTTCCCGTTCCTGATCCAAGTCGTTTTTCCTCGCGTGACTGCAGCGGCGAAGGAGAAGGCCGACAGGCTGCGCGAGAACTACGGCACATCGAGGGGCATTCTGCCGTTCAGGAAGTGAGGCCGGCATGCTCAGCCTCACTCGGCCACAGCGCCATGAGGTGAGTCTGGACGGGCGGAGGTTCAAGCTGCGCCTGTCATTTGACCGCGTGCTCCTGGTCTATGAGCTCATGGCTGATCCTGAGCCCGATGACGGTCTGAAGCTCGAAATTGCACTTCAGATTCTGGTCTCCGGCAGGCGCTGGAAACGACTCGCCCAAGAGGACCAGCATCGCCTTCTCTCCGTCATCTTCAGCGAGCACATCCAGACTGATAAGCGGCCTTCCGAAGGCGGCCCGAAGGTCATGGATTACACCGAGGACGCTGCGTATATCTTCGCAAGCTTCCGGTCCGCATACGGCATCGATCTCCTGCGGGAGCGCGGTCGGATGTCCTGGGCGGAGTTCTCCGCCCTTATGGATGGTTTGCCAGACAACACAAAGCTGCGTGAAGTTGTGCGGATCCGTGCAGCTGAAGTGCCGATGCCAGATAAGCACAACGCAAAGTCCCGTGAAGCCCTACTCAAAGCAAAACGATTCTATGCCCTGAAGGCCGCCCAGGTGAGCTACCAGCAGGGTCTTGAAGCCCTGTTCGCATTCGCGAAATCCGTTTCCAGATCATGAGCAAAGGAGGACTGGCAAATGGCAGATGGCAAAGTCCTCTATGAGCTACGCGCAGACGGCAGCCTGATCGAGCACGATCTCGACCAGGCTAATGCCAAGGTGGAAGGCCGCGCGAGTCAGTTCGGTGCGACAGCCGCAAAGCTAGGCCTTGCGCTTGGAGCTGGCATCGCTGCGGCTGGAACTGCTGCAATCCGGTTCGGGTCTGACTTCGAACAGGGCATGGCGAATGCCAGCACGCTGTTTGGCGAGTTCACGCCGAACATGGATGATCTAAACCGGCGCATGCTCGAGCTCTCGAGCAGCACGGGTGTGGCAGCGAGTGAGCTGACCGATGGCTTCACGCTGGCGCTGTCTTCTGGCATCCCGGCATCTGATGATATGGCAGAGGCTCTGGCGTTCCTCGAGCAGTCGACGATGCTGGCCAAGTCGGGCTTCACAACGCTCGACACCGTTGTCGACGCAACAACATCGATCCTCAACGCCTACAAAATGGACGTAACCGAGACATCGCGCGTCCATGAGATCCTGCAGAAGACACAGGACCTTGGCAAAACAACCGTCGATGAACTTGGGCACAGCCTTGCGCAGGTCACGCCGACTGCTGCAGCCATGAACGTCAGCTTCGAACAGATCGGTGCCGCACTGTCCGTCATGACAGCCCAGGGTATTCCGACTGCTCAGGCAACGACGAAACTGAACAGCCTCCTCAATGAGCTTGGCAAGTCTGGCACGAAGGGCAGCGACGCCCTGAAGGCCGCCACGAAGAATACCCAGCATGCCGGCAAGTCCTTCGCGGAACTGATGGCTGAAGGCGTGCCGCTGTCTGAGCTCCTGACGCTGATCGGCGATCATGCTGAGGCAAACGGCCTGCAAATGGCTGACATGTTCGGAAGCATCGAAGCGGGCTCCGCAGCTCTGACAATGTCAGGGCAGAATGCCGAGCATTACAGCGAAGTCCTGGCTGAGATGGCAGCTGAGACGGGAGCGGTCGAAGCAGCTTTTGAGAAGGTGACTTCGACAACCGGCATGCAGTTCGACAAGATGTTGAACGAGCTGAAAAACAGTGCGATCGAGCTCTTCTTTGAGATGCAGCCGTTCATCATGGAGCTGCTGCCTCAGCTCATGGATGCCCTTCGCGAGATCATGCCGCCTCTCATGGCCGCTGCTGCCGAAGTGGTTCCACTCCTTGGCGAAGCGCTGGTAGAGCTGCTTCCGCTTCTGGCTGATCTTGCGAGCGGCCTGTTGCCTCCGCTTATCGACCTGTTTTCGCAGCTGATTCCTCCGATCATTGAGATCGCGGAAGCGATTCTGCCGATCCTGATTGGAGCGTTCGGGCTTCTGGCAGAGCCATTGCTGGAGCTGGTCGAGTCGCTGATGCCCCTTCTGGTCGATCTCTTTGTCGGCCTCATCGAGCCGCTGACATCGATGGCCGAGGCACTGCTGCCTGTTCTGGTTGACCTGTTCACGCAGCTCATCCCTGTGATCCTCGAGATCGTGGAGAACGTGCTGCCTGTTCTGGTAGAACTGTTTGAAATACTGGCACCTATCGTCCAGCGCATAGTTGAGGAACTCCTGCCGCCTCTGCTGCAGCTGTTTATGGACCTGATTCCTCCTCTGATGGAGATCATCGAGGGCATACTTCCGCCTCTGGCGGAACTGTTCAGCGCCATCATCCCGATTTTGATGGAGATCATCGAGGCAGTGCTGCCTCCGATCACAGCTCTCTTTCAGAACCTTATCCCGCCGCTCTTGGAGCTCATTCAGGCCGTTATTCCTCCACTCACGGCGCTGTTTGATGCGATCATTCCTGTTCTTCGCGAGATCATTAATGCCGTTCTGCCACCGTTAATCAGTCTCTTCGAGGGCTTGATAGAGCCTCTGATGGAATTGATCGGCGCGGTGATCCCGCCCCTGACGGAGCTCTTTGATGCGCTCAAGCCTGTGATAGATCAGATATCGGAGGCTGTGCGTCCGCTGATTGAGGTCTGGGGTGAGTATATCGCCCAAATCGTTAAGGATGCCATGCCGGTCATCGATGCGCTGGCAGAGATTCTAGGTGGAGTTCTTGGCACGGCAATACAGGCCGTTACAGATGCGATTGACCCGCTCATTCAAGTATTTCAAGGGCTCATTGATTTCATCACAGGCGTTTTCACAGGCAACTGGGAACAGGCCTGGAATGCCGTCAAAAACATCTTCGGAGGAATCTGGGATGGCCTGGTGGCGTTGGTTAAGATGCCGATCAATACCCTGATTGACCTCATCAACGGATTCCTCGGCGGTCTCAACAACATCCGCATCCCAGATTGGGTGCCCGCCGTGGGCGGACAAGGATTCAACATTCCGCCGATCCCTCGGCTGCGAGTCGGCATGGAGTATGTGCCGGCAGACGAGTTCCCGGCACTGCTGCACGAAGGCGAGGCTGTTCTGACAGCTGAGGAGGCCAGGCGCTGGCGCAGAGGATTGCCGCGTTACGAGCTGCCAGCGTTTCCGGAAGCCTCTGGACTCGCACTTGCCGGGATGCCGGCGATCCAGAATCACATCGAACTCCGAGCGACCATTGATGTTGACGGTTTCACATTGGGTGAAGTCATGTTTCGAAACATGGACGATGTGAGGGGGCTCAACTAATGATTGAATGCAGAATCAATGGTGTGCCCTACGCGCTCCAGTTTCCGTTCTCCATCTCGGAGAAGGCAGGGAACAACACGTCATCAACTATCCTTGTTGAGGTCGCCGATGGCCAGCGAATCCCGGTCGCCGGCGACCTCATTGAGCTGCAAGAAGACGGCGGGACACTGTTTCTGGGCACGTGTGGGATCCCCACCTCTCCGAAGTTCAAAAGCCCATTGACGCCGCGGATCTACAAGATCGTGTGCGGCAACGGGAACAGCCTTCTGCGGAGGCGCATTGTCAATTACGGCACACAAAACAAAACGATCACCGAGATCGTGGAATATCTCTATTCCACCTACATCCAGGCGGAAGGCATTAGCAAGGGGATTGTTTCGGCGATCCCCATCACGCTCAATGCCTACACTGCTGCGGACATGGGGCTGCAGGACGTTCTAAATGAGCTCGCTGACTATGTGAGCGGGGCCTGGCAGGTCACGAATGACCGTGTCTTCCATTTCATCGCGAAGGATGACTTTGACCACTTCCCTGCAACTGTAACCGGGTCAACGTTCCTGGGTGCGGAAATTCAGACGCAAACCAAAGATCAGGACACGCGCACGAGCCAGACGGTGAAGGGACTCATGGCGATCACCGACACGCAGACGGAATCTTTCTCTTTCGACGGGGTGAAGGATGTCTTTGACACCGCCTTCCCGATCGTGCAGAAGCCGACGCAGATCAAACGCGGCGATGGCATAATCCTTCCGCAAGATCGCATAGGGGTGAAAGGCATTGATGATCAGAGCCCCAATATGGTGTTTCTGTTTGCGTTCAACAGCCGGGAGCTAACTTATCGGAAAACCTCCAGCTGGTTGGCAGCTGGGCAATCCTTCTCGGTGTCTTATGCTGGCCAGTTCCCGATCCGTGTCCATAGCTACAACATCCAGAAGATCGCGGAAATCTCCGCTCAGACAGGCACGTCTGGTCTCATTGATCATGTCCACGAGGACAACACTCTGACAACGATTGAGGACGCGCAGCGGCTTGCTGACAGCCTGATCAGTAACTATGGGGACGCCAGGAGAGAGGTTTCATTCTGGCTCAGGAGCTCACACCTGGACGCTGCAGACCTGACGCTGGATGACTTCCGCCTGATGCGTCAGTTTACGTTTGCGATGCCGGAGATCGGACTCTCCGGAGACTTTGTTGTTACCGAGCGGACGCTTGAGAGCATGTCCGCAGCCATGCCCTTCGAGGATGGTCTGCGGATCAGGCTGAAGCTCGTGGACCGTGGCTTTGTGCGGAGCTATGGGCAGACGCTGAAGGTGCTGGTCAAGCAGCAGCAGCGGAACATCCGCGAGGATGTGATCGTTGTCACGCAGCAGGAGCTCGAGGATACGCCGCGTATCTGGGAAGCCCTGGAATGGAGCTACGGTCACCCGGTCTTCTGGCCGGTCGCATCAACCGCAACGGCAAATGACCCATTTGATGGACTGGCAATCTATCCGGCTTAGAAGGAGAGAAGGACATGTCAATACTGATCGAACCACAAGCATGGGCAGGCCGATACGAAATCGAACTGCTTGACGCTGATACGCTGGAGCTCATCGAGCGCTGGGAGCTCGAGAATCTGCTGATGGACATGCCGCGGCAGCGCTATCTTAGACAGCTGGCGGGGCAGCTGAATGGGCTGCAGATCAATGACCTGACAGTCCGCTATCTCGCAATCGGCGACGGAACATCAGCACCTGCGATCACGCAGACAAAGCTCGACAACGAGCGCTATCGACAGCAGGTGACCGCGAAAACCCTTAGCACTGACCGCCTGACAACCATGGTCAGCATCTCCCCTTTCCAGACAGCAGCCAACTTCCGCATCCGAGAGATCGCGATCTTTTGCGGAGGCGCTGCGACGATGGCGAAGGACAGCGGGCTGATGCTGTCGCGTGCCCTGGTAGATATCGAGAAGAACTCGAACACCATCCTCAATATCATGAGGCAGGACATCGTCACACTGAACTAATAGTAGGGAGGAGGCAGCGATGGCATACACCAAGCATCAATGGCTGAAACGGCTCGGAAGCGGCCTGAACAAGTTCCGTGACACGATCTCGAATCAGCTGTTCGCGCTGGTCAACGAGCCTGACAGCGTGACCCAGGAGGGCACGCCGCTTCGCGAGGATTGGCTGAATGAGATGGAGCAGGGCATCTATGACGCCCACGGACTGGCGGGTGCTGCACAGACGGCGGCGGATGCGGCGCAGAGCACGGCTAATGCAGCGCTGCCCGCGTCTAGTTATACAGCCGCTGACGTGCTGGCGAAGATTAAGACCGTGCATGGCAGCGGCAGTGGATTGGATGCCGACAAGCTCGATGGGAAAGAAGGCGCTGCATATCTGGAGCGATCAGGCGGCGTCATGACAGGCGCCCTAGATATGGGGCTGCAGCGCATTGTGTCGCTTCAGGACCCGGCAAATGAGGCGGATGCGGTGCCGCTCGGATTTGTGCGCGACCGGTTCGCGCTCTCAAGCGCTTACAATCACGAGAACGGCTATCTAATCCGGACGCGGATTCCGGCCACATTGTCGACAATGTTGACGCTGTATGTGTACGGAAACAGTTACACGGGCATCGCGCCCGTTTTGGCAGTGGTTCAGGGTTATCATTATATCCCGAGCGATGCATTCTTGAATACCGGTGCGGTGGCTACCGGAAACATCGCAGACATCAAGTTCTTTATTTATCAGGACAAAATACATATATGGCTGCGGCAGCAGCGGACATTTACAACGCTGTTTTTTCATCTACATTCGACCGTATATGGCGTTCGGCGGGAATACAATTGCATCGAAAGCGTCGCGAATGCTGCAATGCCGACATCTGGCGTGACACGGTTGAAAGCAGTTGACATTGACCCGCTATGGCATGCTCGGAATGACGGAATAGATTCGGGGCTGGATGCTGACAAGTTGGATGGGATGGAGCCAAGCTCTCCCAATGCTGGAAACACGATCGTGCAGCGTGACGGCAATGGCCGGTTTCTTATATCATCGCCCATATCTGCGGGGCATGCAGCCAACAAAAGCTACGTAGACAGCAAAATTCTGTCCGGCACGTCGGTTCCGAGCTCGCTTGAACCCGGGCAAATCTTTGTGAAGATTTAGCCATGGCTACCGACATTAGAGCGCGCAGCCAAGAGCTGTCTGATGCATGGGGCGTCGGCTATCGGCCAACATCGGGAATCAGCAGCCGCGTGCGGCTGGCCGGCACGCCCGTCGACAATGGTGACGGCACCTGTACCATCGTTTTCGTGATCACGGTTCAGACCAACGCGGCGAGCTTCGGCACGGGCATCACCTATTATGCGGACATTATTATCAGCGGCACGGCCTACCGCAGGACGATTAAGAGTTCTTCTACCACGTGGGCGGCCAACCGGACGTACAACGTGCAGCATTCTGTCACGTTTCCGATGACCGGGAATGCGCAGCGCACGGCGCGGCTGGTGATCACTGGTTCCGGAGGTTCGGCGCTTGATCTCGACAGCCATCCGCAGGGCGGTACCACACTTGATAATGTTCCTGTCTTGGCAGGATATGTCTACATTCAAGCAGGCAGCTCTGTCGTGAGAGGAGAGGTCTGGATTGGCGACGAGAGCGGCACGCCCGTGCGGGCTAAAGAAGTGTGGATAGGCGACGAGAGCGGGGTGCCCAGAAAGGCGACGATATGAAAATGGAGGATGATGGCACAAAAGAGACACGTATGTTACCAAAAGTCTGTATACTAAACATACAGAAGGAATAACTGTTCAAGAAGGGAGCAAGGTCATGGCATACTCAGCAGTTGATGTCGCACGCTATGTCGTGAACTATTCCCACGATATAGGGAAGCCTGTGTCAAATCTTAAGCTCCAAAAGATTCTCTACTACCTTCAGGGGTACTTTTTTGGATATAAGAACCGCACCTTATTCGATGACAAGATTGAGGCATGGGCTCTTGGCCCTGTGGTGAGGTCTGTATACCTTGAGTTTTGTGGGCATGGGGGCTTATCAATACCAAAGGTGACATCTGTTCCTGTTCACAGGGCAGATAGAGGATTGGAATTCGACGATACAATAGATCTGTTTGAAACCAAGCCATATGAGGACGTGATCAAACCTGCGGATGCACATCTCATACGAGAACTAGTGCGTCATCTGTCTGATTACTCAGCTACAGCTTTAGTAGACGCTACTCACAGCCGAGGACCTTGGAAGGATTACTACCGAGAAGGGCTGAAAGTTGAGATCCCAATGAAAGCCATTGAGGCATATTTCAAGTCGATTGCGGCAAGAAGAGATAGGACATGAGTATACATATTGATGATGTCTTTGAATTTGGTGATGAGTTCAATCAACCAGATAGTATCATCTACTTGTCAGAACGGGATCAGAACATACTCCTAAAACAGCTTGTAAAGTTATTGAAACCAAGCGAGTTCGAGAATATATATAAAGAAATCGACCGGATTAGCAGGACGTACGGGCGGTTAAACTACTCTGTCACGACGCAATTCTGCTACACACTCCTTGACGAAAACAACTTGGAGGATCTGCTGGAGCCAATATGTGAGGAAATTGACTGCTTGTCCCAAAATATAGATAGTCTGCTTCGCGGAATTGATGCTCACGAATCAGATGCTCTCGATGATGAAAGCAAGCAAAGAATATCACGTAGCCTTCTACGGCTATATGATCATGTTCAGCTAGCATTGGTACAGCATCGTCAAATCCGCACACCTAGCGGGTGGCTGAAGTTACAAGTTAAAGACGTTGAAAGTCGCGTGGATGACTTGGATAACACGCAGAAGGATCTTCGCGATATGCAGGGGAAAGCACTCGAAGCTCTTGATTCCGCTGAAAGGAGTATGACGAATCAGATAATTGGAATTGTTGCGATCTTCACCGCACTATCTTTTGTTTTGTTCGGTGGGATCTCCGCGCTATCAACAGTTACTCAATTGTTCACAGAGCCTCTGTTCAAGATCATATCCATGGGAGCGATCTGGGGCATCGGAATGTTCAATCTGCTATTAGTATTCGCACATTTTATCAATCGGATTATTGGGCGGAATGAGGCTGCGTCTGCGAAGTCACCAGGAGCGGGTACTTACAAGCCAATAAAAGGATTCTGGCGTCAGAATTGGATCTTCTTTGTTGTGAATGGTTCTCTTCTGCTCTTGCTTTTGATTTCATCTTCCCTGTATTTCCTACTAAAGTGAGTCTTCTGGAATCTTCTATGAATTGAAAGCAGAATAGCTTAGGAAACAAGCGGCGAAAGGGCCGCTATTTTTATGCCCCGAAAAGGGGCAAGGAGGAACATCAACATGGCACTTAACAATCTACAGCTCGCCCAAGCCGCGGAGCAGATGCATCGGGAGAAGTGGGTCTACGTCCGCGGCACGTTCGGGAACGTCGTGACCCCATCCCTGCTTGATTACAAGTGCAGGCAGTACTCATCGAACGCATCTCAGCGTGCCCTCTTGGACACGTTCCACGGCAGGATAGCCGTTGACTGCATCGGGATCCTCAAGGCCGCCCTCTGGGGCAACATGGCCGGGCAGGGACGGTACCAGGCCGCCCAGGACCGCAACGACGCCATGAGTCATGCTGCGGCACGTGAAAAAGGGCCTCTGGCCACGATCCCGCGGCAGGTTGGCATCACGCTCTGGCATGAGGGGCATGTCGGCTACGTCGTCGATGTAAGCGCAGAGCGCTGGCAGGACTGGATCTTCGTTGATGCCTTCTCCAGCAGGGTCGGGCTGCGTCGCATGCGCATCGGGGACTATCCACGCTGGCAGGAGTGGTTCCGCGACACCTACGTGGATTACAGCGTGGAGTACCAGCCGCCCGAGCAGACCGATGACGTACCCGGTGGCGGCGGAACGATCGGCGATGAGACGCACGAGTTCCACGCCACCTATATCGCAAACCGAGACATCCAGGGCTACGCGGAACCTTTGTGGCGCGGTGGAACGCGACCGATCATGTTTGAGGGCCAGACCTTCACGATCGACCGCAGGCTCAACAAAGGCGAGGACTACTTCGGTCGGGATGCTGCCACCGGCATCTGGTACCACATCCACAGCGAGGAAGCATGGCATGTCCGGGATGCAGAGAACACGGTCACCATCAGCCGGGGCGATACGCTATGGGAGATCGCGGTGAAGGAGCTGGGAGACGGTAGACGCTGGCCCGAGATTGCAGCCCTGAATCCCGGCATTGATCCCGCGCTGCTGCGTGTCGGGACAGTCCTGCGGATTCCGGCATGGGAAATGAGGTGATGCACTGATGATCAACATCGACATCTGGGAGCTCGCCAAGTGGTCGGGAGCCTTGACGGCCATTGCAGGTCTGACCATTGGTCTCGGACGCCCGATCGCAAAGATCCTCGTAAAGCTAAACAAGTATTTGTCCACCGCCCAGTACGAGGATCTCGGCGTGCGCACTATCTTGAAATATCGCCTCTCCGTCCTGTGTCCGAGGGTGATCAACCGGAACTGGATGACACCTATCGAAGCCGCGATGATCAAAGACGGTCAAGCAAGCTACAAGGGACTCGCGGGTAATGGGGAGATCGCCGCCCTAGTTGACGCCGCGCTTCAAGTCCCCGTCCGGCATCTGTCCTACGAGGACTACCTCGCCCTGGCTAAGGTCGAGGACAAAGATGATATGGAGTGAAATGAGATGGACATTACTGAAATCATCACCATGATTGTGCAGCTGCTGCTCGTGCCGCTCATCACCTGGGCGGTGGTCGAGCTGCGGAAGTGGATC
Source organism: Bacillota bacterium (assembly GCA_030057555.1). Lineage (GTDB taxonomy): Bacteria > Bacillota > Clostridia > Saccharofermentanales > Fastidiosipilaceae > JAEZYR01. Next base: position 22,316 of record JASGUU010000049.1, read on the forward strand.
CTCTCCCGCACCAAGGCAAGCGAGATCGAGACAGCCCTCATGCTGGCCGAGCGCTCGATCATCGCGGCGGTATCTACTACGGCACAGACCTTCGTTGACGATCTCCGGGCGTCCGGAGAGTGGTCTCCGGAGGCTGCCAGCCTTGCCGCGGACAGAGCCTTACAGTTGGCCAGACGTACGATGTCAGACAGCACTATGGAGATTCTCCGGCAGGTGACCGGAGACGCTAACCAGTGGATTAAGCAGCGCATCGAGGAGGCTGTCCGCGACGATAAGATGGCGGCCAAAAAGGCCACCATTGAAGGTTAACGAAGAATAACGAAGACTTGCAGAGCCGCCTGCCCTACGGGGTGGGCGGCTTTTTTGATTGCCCAAGAATCTCCGCAACAAACTCCCTGACCATCTGTAGCAGGACACTGCGCTGCAGCTCGGTGTCGGTGAGCTCCACGAGATCAAGCAGCACGGCAGCTCGGTGCAGGTCGGCGATCTGATCATCAGTGAGTACATGCATGGCGGTCACCTCCGTCGCCATCGTGGCATGGGCAGCGGTCGGATAGACCTGCCATAATCCGCCCTTACCTGACGCGATCTGCCGTTACGAGTGTTTGTCTGCACCGTCACTCTGCACCGTCATTTGCACCGTCACCCGAACATGATCCATATCAAGTCGGACCACCTGAACATAAAGAAAACCCCCAGAAACCAGGCGTTTCGGGGGTTCGTCTGTCCGCTCGGAACGGGGTGGCGGAGAAGGAGGGATTCGAACCCTCGCACGCTTGCACGTCTAACGGTTTAGCAAACCGTCCCCTTCGGCCACTTGGGTACTTCTCCCTGCTGTTTCCGAGCATCGAACATTATACCAGCGAAGTACGTCAGCGCAAGCTGTTTCGTAAAGATGCACAGACCCGGATGATTTTGAGGCAGCGATAGAGATCCTGCGGGACGTCGGACGGCGAAGAGAACGGAAAGAGCTTCCCCACTGTTCATTAATCAAGCGTAGAATAGGCCATGAAATTACTTTGGGCGGAGACCCGAAGCCGCCGCGATAGTCAGTCAGGAGGAATCATCCATGAAAGCCGTCATCATCCCCCAGCCTCACGTACTTGAAATTGCCGATCTGCCGAAGCCCGTTATCAAGGCCGACGACGATGTCCTGATTCGCGTCACCTCCGCCGGCATCTGCGGCTCGGACATAGGCATTTATCGCGGCACCAACTCCCTCGCTACCTATCCACGTCTCATTGGCCACGAGTTCGGAGGCATCGTCGAGGCAGTGGGCGCGGGGGTCTCCTCCTGCAAAGTCGGCGACCATGTCGCCGTCGACCCGACAACCGTCTCCGCTACCGACAGCTACGCGATCCGCGTCGGCCGCTATAATGTCGACCGCTCCCTCCGCGTGATGGGCGTCCACCGCGACGGCGGCTTCGCCGAATATGTCTCTGTCCCGGCCGCGAATGTCCACCGCTTCACAGGACCCTTCGACCCCGCCCTTCTCGGTGTCGTCGAGCCCTACACGATCGGCTGGCAGATCTGCGAGCGCTCCGGCATCGCAGCCGGCGACCGTGTCCTCATTCTCGGTGCCGGCCCCATCGGCAGCTGCGCGATGCAGATTGCCCGCTCCCGCGGTGCCCGCGTCATCATCACCGACATCCTGGACCGCCGCCTCGAGCGTGCCGCCGCCGCCGGCGCTGAAGTGACCGTCAACACGCAGACCGACGACCTCGACGAAGCCATCGCCGCCTTCACCGACGACGAAGGCATCGAGGTCATCGTGGACTCCGTCTGCCGTCCCGAGACGCTGCGGCAGGCGGTCCTGACCGCTGCGCCCGCCGGCCGTGTCGTCTGCCTGACCACCGCTGCCGACGAGGTGGCCCTGCCCGCTGCCGAGATTACGAAGAAGGAGCTCACCATCTACGGCTCACGCCTGACCCGCGGCGGCTTCCCCCGAGTCATCGCGGAGATCGAAGCCGGCAGAATTGACCCCTCCCGTATCGTTTCGCATCACTTCCCGCTGGAGCAGGCAGAGACGGCCATCCGCCAGCTCATCGAAAATCCCGCCGACATGCTCAAGGTCGTGCTGGACTTCTAGCGGGACTTCTCAGCCGGGCCACTGTGATACGGCCGGAACACCCTGACAGCAGGTGTTTCGGCCGTTGGTCATGTTTCCTGTCCCGGGCCTCGTGGCCCGGCTGGAGCATTCATCTGCGTTTTCCGCTCATGGTATACCTTCCCAATAGCTGATCCGGCGCTCGTCCAGCAGTTCGAGCACCGCCTCGTAGGCGGACTTGATGGCGTGGTCATCGAGCAGGCGGACCGTGGAGCCCTCCTCCAGCAGGTCCAGATGCCGGCCCAGCGCCTCGAGACTCATGATTTCATCATTCACATGGAAGGTGCGCTCCTGTACCCGGATGACGAGAGGGCCAGCGGTCGTGCCGGCCGTGGTTTCGCTCGTGCCCCGGGTTTCGCTGCTGGACGGGCTGGTCGTGGCTGTTGCAGCGGGACTCAACGTCGTCGTCATTTCCGCGGCGGCTGTATCCGTCATTCTGGTCGGTACCCGCCCGTCTGTTTCGTCCCCGGCGGCTGTTGTGTCACCCACGCCGCCCGTACCCGTATTCGCGACATTGCGGAAAAAGGCGGGCATGAAGCCGAGACCATCGTAGATGCCCAGTCCCTTCCCGCCGAAGAGCAGGAGGGCGGCGAGGGCCGGGAGGAGGGCGAGACTCAGGGGGAGACGCAGTCTGCGCCGCCGCTTCTTCTCAGGTGCGGGATCATGCATGGGTCCTTCCTCCGTGTTGTTGACGCCGCCTGATCAATTCCGCTCATTATACAGAATGAGCTGCGAGGAGGCGGCGCGCAGCTCCAGCAGGCTGCGGTGCAGCTGCTGGTAGTCGCGCCAGTAGATGGCCTCGTTGTCGTAGTGCAGGGTGAGCACGACGATGCGCTGTTCGAGGCCGGCAATGACGGGTTCCAGCCATTCGGCGAGGCTGCTGTCTTTCGGCTGCCTGCCCTGCGGCCGCCCGTTTACCTCAAGGGTGAGTGCTGCGTCCGGATAGCCGCGCGGCACCTTCAGATCGAGGCGGTCGGAGTTGCGGTCGAAGAGCGCGTAGCGCTCGCTGCTCTCGCGGTCGATGCCGGTGCGGGCCTCGAGCTCGGCCAGGTCCTCAGCGAGATAGCGGCGCTCACGCTCGAGAATCTCGGCCTCCTGCTCGGCCTCCAGGCGCGCCCGGGCTTCCGCAGCCAGCTGACTCTCGAGACGCAGCAGGGCTTCCTCGTGACCGGCCTCCCTGGTGGCGAGCTCCGCCTCATGGGCGGCCACACGCGCGGCCTCTTCACGTTCACGCTCGGTCTCGCGGCGGACGGCGGTCTGGCCGGTATAGACCAGCACGAGAAAAAGCAGGATCAGGATGACGTCCAGCAGCGGCGTCAGATCGACGCCGAGTTCCCGTTTTCGCCGTGCCATGCTAGTAGTCGAGCCAGCCGGCCGTATCGCTGTCGAGGTCATTGGCGGGCAGGTCGAGCTCCGGCGGGGACACGGTGCCCGGCAGGCTTTGCGTCGCGAGCTCATGGGCGATGAGATCCATGTCCGCCTCCCGTGCGGCGCGGTCGTCCGGCACCGTCCCGGGCGGTCTGGAGCGCTCGGGGGCCGGGTCCAGCAGGCGGGTGTTGCGCTCAAGATAGAGGGCAACGGAGTCCTCGCAGAAGTTGATTTCAGCCGCGAGCCAGCCGTTGAGCCCCTTGAAGACAATGGCGAAGACAATGCCCCAGAAGGTCGAGGTCAGCGCGGCGAAGAAAAGGTTCGTGCTCTCGCCGTCGAGCGCATCTACCATGGGGATCAGGGAGATGACGGTGCCGAGGATGCCCATCAGGGGGAAGAGGGCTGCGATGTTCTCGTAGAGGGAATAGGAGAGGCCGAGGCGGCGATACTGCCTCGTAATTTCCTCCTCACCCTCGCGGCCGAGATAGTGATCGAAGTGCCGCGCCAGCTGCCGCTGATTCTCGCGGCCGCCGGGCAGATAGCCGGTGGGATAGAAGAGTTTCTGGATCTGGCGCGCCAGGGTCAGACTGCGGCGCAGCATCAGGAACTCGACCACGGCGAGAAGGAAGATCAGGAAGTCGAAGTGGATGAAGTTGCGGGCGAAAATATCGATCAGTCTCATGGCAGCCTCCAAATCACAGCGCTCGGAGTCTATGGTATCATGATTGGCTGAAAGCCACGAAGCCCGAATGCCCGGCATTTTTACCGAGCGCAGACGGGCTGCACAATACGTATTTTGGAGGTCTACTGATGAGAATCGAAGCGATGCGCCGTGAGGCGACCGGAAGTCCAGCTTCACGCCGCGCGCGCCGCGCCGGCCGCGCCGTTGCCACGGTCTATGGCCGTGGTCGTGAGTCCATCTCGGTTGAAGTCGACGAGCGGACTATTGAGCATGCCCTGCGCAGTCTTGGCATGAACGGTGTCTTTGAGCTTGCTATTCCCGGCGAGAAACCGGTCCAGGCGATGTTCCGCACGGTCAGCCGCAATCCGGTGCGCGGCACCATCCAGAACCTCGAGATCTATGCGCTCGTCGCCGGCCAGACCGTCAATGTCCATGTCCCGGTCCTTCTCGAGGGCGTCGAGGCTGTGCAGCAGGGCACTGTTCTGCATATCCTGCAGCAGGTGGAAATCATCGCCGAACCGCAGAACATCCCTGCACACTTCAGCATTGACGTCAGTCAGATGGAGATCGGCGATACCCGCAGTGCGGGCGACCTGGAGCTTGCTGCGGGCATCGAGCTGGTGACGGATCCGGACGAGACCATCGTTACAGTCGCCGCGCCGACGGTGACGGAGGAAGAAGAGACGGAGGCAGAGGGCGACTCTGACGGCTTCGTCCCGGGAGCAGCCGAGGACTGACGGGATTTTTCCAATTCGCGGAAGAAACGGCCGAAACGCACTGTTGTCAGCGTTTTGGCCGTTTTTTGATCCCCGTATTCTGATGTCGGAGTGAAGATCATCGCAGCAGCAGATTCTGGCCCGGCAGGAGGAATGTGCCATGTTCCTGTCCCAGGCTATCACGCGGGACTGTCATCTTTTACGGGAAGCGACGCGTCAGCCTGGGGCCGATCCGGTTTCGCACCTGACTCTCTCTGAACCGGTTCAGGAGCCTGTTGAGCGATACCTCCGCAGCCCTAGCCGCCAGACCAGCGCCGTGGGGAGAATAAAGAACAGTGCACCCAGCGGGGCGAGTGCATGGAGGATCGAAGTGCTGCGTCCCGTCAGCCAGAGCAGGGGGTAATACTGCACCAGAGCGAGCGGGACCAGACAGGTCAGAATCTGCAGCACGCGTTTGCCGTAGATGGCGTAGGGATAGGCGCCAAACTCACGGCCGCCGTCGGTGAAGATGTTCATGAATTCAAGTCCTTCAATCGTGAAGAAACAGATGCCGGCATAGAGTACGAAGAGGCAGGCGAAGACGAAAGTGTTCATCAGCAGCATGAGGGCGAGGACCGCGACATGTCCCGGAGTCCAGACGACCGCGACACGGGGCAGGGCCCAGCAGAAGACGATGAAACCCTGAACCAGGCGACCGAAGCGCGTGAACTCGATCGTCCCGGTCAGCACCTGCAGGATGAGGGGAGCCGGGCGCAGCAGCATGCGGTCGAAGCGACCATCGGCGAGCAGGGCCGGAAACTGGTCGAAACCACGGAAAAAGGTCTCGGCCAGGGAGAAGGCCATCAGTACGGAGGCGAAGCACAGCAGCACGTCAGCCTGTGTGAAGCCGGCCACACTGTGGAAGCGCTCCATCATGAACCAGACACCGAGCAGCGCGCCGAACGATGTCAGGACCTGGCCCAGAAGCATGAGCCAGAACGAAGAGCGGTACTCAAGCTGGCTGGCCAGCTGGATCGCGACAGCATGGCCATAGAGACGCAGGCGGGAAAAGCCCCGGGAAGACGCTCGGGAATGTACCGGGGATGATGTTCGGGAGGGCTGGCCTGGCTCTGACACAACAATCAGCCTCCCTGCAGCACAATCGCGCGAAGGGCCCGGCGCATCCAGAGCCAGCCGAGCGCGACCAGGACGACGAGCCAGAAGGCCTGTCGGGCCAGAGTGACGGGAATCTCCGCCAGCGGAATGTCCCCGCTCCAGAGACGCAGGGGAACATCCTGCATGGAGGCGAAGGGTGTCAGCCCAAGCAGGCGCTGCAGACCCGGGGACATGAACGGAATCGGGATGATGCCGCCGGTCAGAAAATCGCTGAAACCGAGCAGCAGCGTGCGCGCCCCAAGCGGAGATAGGGCCCGCAGAGAGGCAATATAGACAAACATGGTAAAGGCGGTGACCAGCAGCAGTGTCAGGATAAGGCTAAATGCAAAGCTTAAGCCGGCGACCGCAGAGACCGGTGGTCCCAGGCGCCAGCCCGGCGGCAGGCAGACAGCGACGGCGAAGAGCGGCAGGGCTCTGAGAACCGTGGCGGCGAGGCGGCGGCCGATGTTTGCGACGAACCAGCTGGTGTAGAGGTCCCAGGGGCGCAGGAGTTCAACGGCGAGCTGGCCGCTCCTGATACCGGCAAAAATCTGATGGTCCAGAAACCAGGGAAACAGCAGCATCAAAAGCCCCTGCTGCAGCCAGACATAGGCGGCGATGGCAGCGGGCGTCATCGGGAAGGCGGCCGGGTTTGCCTCCAGAAAGGCACGGTACATGAGCAGCTTCATAAAGCCCCAGGCGAACTGGGTGGCGAGGCCCGCGAGAGCGGCTACGCGGTACTGCAGGCCGCCTGCGAGGCGGATGCGGAAGATCTGGCGGTAGACCGCGAGGCTTCCCGTGCGGTCAGGCGAGCTCATAGCGTTGATAGAGTCGGGCGACCAGCTCGTCGAGGTTCCCGTGTCCGGCAGAAGCCTGCTTCAGCTCGCTGAGGGAGCCGTCGAGGAGGATGCGGCCACGGCCTATGAGCAGGATGCGCCCGGTCAGCGCCTCGATGTCCTGCATGTCGTGGGTGGTCAGTATGACGGTGGTCCCGTGTTCACGGTTGAGCTCGCGGATGAAGTGGCGCACAGCGAGTTTTGCCGTCGCATCGAGGCCGATGGTCGGCTCGTCGAGGAAGAGGATACGGGGCCCATGCAGCAGGGCGGCTGCCAGTTCGCAGCGCATACGCTGGCCGAGGCTGAGCTGGCGTGCCGGGGTGCGAAGCAGCTCACCGAGGTCCAGCAGTTCACTGAGCTCGTCGAGGCGGCGGTGAAAGTCGGCAGCAGGTACCTGATAGAGTTCGCGGATCAGGACGAAGCTGTCGCCGACGGGCACATCCCACCAGAGCTGGCTGCGCTGGCCAAAGACGACGCCGATCTGGCGCACATGCTCGCGACGCTCGAGCCAGGGGACACGGCCGTCGATCAGACAGGAGCCGCTGTCGGGCCAGAGAATGCCGGAGAGAATCTTGATCGTGGAGGACTTCCCGGCACCGTTCGGGCCGATATAGCCCACCATCTCGCCATCGGCGATGCGGAAGCTGACATCGTCGAGCGCCTGGATGACATCATGGGAACGCGAAAAGAACGAGCGCCAGACGGCAGCCGCACCGCTGCCGCGGCGCCGGACATGGTACTCTTTCGAGAGCCCCCGGACCTCAATCATGACGGACTTCGGAGGTCGGCCGGACGCGCATGCCGGTGCTGTCGCGCCCGGAACGCACGGCGATGTAGCTCGCCGCCACCTCGGCCCCGAGCAGGATGATGGTTGAGGTCAGGTAGAGCCAGATCAGGAGGATGATGACACCGCCGAGCGAGCCGTAGGTGGTGGCAAAGTTGGTGAAGTTGCTGACATAGAAGCTGAAGCCTGCCGACATCAGGGTCCAGCCGATCGTGGTGAAGACGGCGCCAAGCAGAGCCGGTCCGAAGCCGATGCGTGAGCCGCGGCGAAACGAGGGACCGAAGAGGTAGAAGGCGGCGAAGACCACGACCATGGTCACCAGCGGGAGCAGGAAGCGGGCAACCGTGCCCAGCAGGTGCAGGAGCTCGTGATCGCCGAGATGACGCACGAGAAAGTTCATGATCGTCCGGCCGAAGACCTGGCCCAGCAGGGCAATGATCATGGTGATGAGCAGAAGGAGGGTGGCAAAGATCGCGATCAGGCGCCGCAGGATGAGGTTACGCTGCCGCGGCACATTGAACGCGTGGTCCATCGCCCGCAGCATGTTGGAGATACCGCTCGAGCCCGACCAGATGGCGAAGGCCAGAGAGGTAGACAGCAGTGCCGTGGAGCGCGAGTCGATGGTTTCGCGGATGATCGGGATCACGACGTTTTCGGCTTCGTCGGGCAGGATCGAGGCCAGCTGGGCGATCACGCTGTCGGCCGCGAGCGGAGTGTAGGTGAGGAAGGTCAGCAGCGCGATGAAAAAGGGAAAGAGGCTCAGCAGCAGATAAAAGGCGAGCTGGGCTCCGACCTGCGGCACCTGATCTTCGGTGACACGGCCGATGAACTCGACGATAAAGCGGTAGGCGCCGAGGTGGCCGAAACGGCGGTTGAGACGTTGGATAAGCGTGTTCACCCGGGCGTCTCCGTCGTGGTGGGAGCCGTCTCACCGGGCAGCCACAGCGAGGCGAGGAGGTTGCGCGCTTCATCTTCGTACGTCTCCAGCTGTTCGGCTGTCGCCCAGAGATCGAGCTCGTAGACCAGGTCGCCGCGCACGACACAGGCTGTGAAGTGGCGGATCTTTATACCCTGCCGGTTTTTGTAGGCAAAGTGCGCCACCTGCACCGGCCGCCCGGACATGCGCAGTTCCTCGTAGGGCTGGAGTTCGAGTTCCAGCTCGGGGTCGTCCAGCAGGGGCTGGAGGCGGCGCTCGAGATAGATTTCCTGCAGCAGCAGGAGATAGTCGTCATCCGAAATCCGCTTCCCGGCGAGGACCGGCTCGAGGCGCTGACGCACGCGCTCACCGTAGGCGATTTCGAGTCGGGCTTCGGTCTGGCTGCGATCCGTGGCGGCATATTCTTCGAGCCGGCTCAGAAAGTCCGCCAGCTGATCGAGCTCGGCGCCCGCCTCCCGGATGCGCAGCGTGAAGTAGCCCGTCTCGCCGCGGTCGCGTCCCAGCGCCAGGGAGATGCTGGCACGGTCAGTCAGTTCATCCTCGTACAGTCCGTCATAGGCGGCCGGGGCGAACTGCGACCAGGGTCCGTGGATGGTGATGGTGGCGCCGTTGTCGCCCGTGAAATGCTGCGTAGCCACGCCGCAGGACACGGCGCAGAGAAGCATGAGCAGCAGACAGCCGGGTCGGAGGCGGCGGAAAGCAGAGCGGAACATGGCTCAGGCACCAGTCGTGTCGGCCGCCGCCTGCCGATTGGCTGCGGCTGCCTGCGGGCAGTCGGCACGGGGACAGTCGGGCGGACAGGCGCCGGGTATGCAGGCGTTGGAGAGCAGAATACATTCGCGGCTGTCCCTGGATCCCAAAGCGTAGAGACCGCGGTTTTCGCGTTCGAGCAGACTCCAGGAGACGCGGCGGTTCCAGCGGTGGGGAGCGTCGTTGAGAATCTTCATGTGCCTGCCGCGCTCGCGCAGGCTGGCATCGTAATAGGGATCGAAGAGATACAGTGTCTCGTTGCTGCTGTCAATGGCCGTGAAGAGCACATAGTGCGGACAGCCGTGATAGACGCGGGCCACGGCCACGGCACCCTGTTCCAGACCGCGGACGAGGGGGCTTCCCGCAGCGACATGGATGTCCTCCGGAGCCAGCACTTCGCAGCAGATCGGCCAGCGGCGCGCCCGGGCGAACTGGTTGAACGTGTTCGCCAGAAAGACCATCGCGAGCTCGCTGGTACCGGCCCGTCCGAGTTGACCACGGCGATCGATGCCGTCAAGTGCATAGGTATAGATATGCTTGATGATGTCCGGCGGGATCTGCTTCCGGGGCATGAGGACCGAGATGGCGTTGAGCAGCGTCGTCGGGCCGCAGTCGTATTCTGAAAGCTGATAGCGCAGGGGCGTGTTCAATGGGCTCCACCTCATAACATGCTGAATAGATGCTTTTTGTTCAGAAAAGCGGCGGACTGGCGTACATCTATGACAGTAAAGTTAATAATAGTACATTTGCTACGGAACTGAAAAGAAAAGAGGGGCTATTATAATCAAGATTGCTTTTGTTTCCACCCACCACGGGTGGTCCCGGCCATGTTGCCGGCGGCCGCTCTGGAAATGAATGCCCGCATCTGGAGGAAATGTGATGACCAACAAGTATCTGACCAAGTGGATGGCCGTCCTGCTGGGCGTGCTCCTGCTGCTGCTGCCACTGGCTGCCTGCGGCGGCTCGTCCGCCACGACCGCGGCTCCGGAGAAGGAGGCCGACGCGACTGAGACCGCGGCCGGAACGGAGCAGGAGACAACGTCCGCCGAGGGCGACAGCGTCGTCAACATCGGTGTCACCAATAAGCTGTCAACCTTCAACCCTCTGCTGCTGGATGCGACCGAGGTGGCGAAATACGCGCAGGGACTGAGCTTTCTGCCGCTCGTCGAGCTCGATTCCCAGCTCAACTTTGTCCCCCTGCTGGCGAGCTCCGTCGAGACCGAGGACAACATCACCTTCACCGTCACGCTGGACGAGAAGGCCGTCTGGTCCGATGGCGTACCGGTCACGTCCGATGACGTCATCTGGTTCATTCTCAACCTGATGAGCGAGACGATTGGCAACTCCTCGTTCAGCACCTTCTACATGTTCAAGGGCTTCGACGACGAAACGGGCCAGGTGCCGGATGGAACGACGGAGGTCGAGGGACTCGTCCGCGTCGACGAGAAGACGCTGCAGTTTGTGGCGAAGATGCCGATCTCTCTGGAAACCTTCCAGAACACCTTCATCCGCTATATTCTGCCGCTGCCGAAGCATGTCCTCGGTGAGATGTCGCCCGAGGAGCTGAAGACCACTACCTGGTTCAATCAGCCGGAGGTTGTCAGCGGTCCCTACCGCATGACGGAGATAGACCCGGCCCACTATGTCTCCTATGTAGCCAACGACAACTATTTCCGCGGCCGGCCGAAGATCGACCGCCTCAACATCCGCGTGCGCACCCCGAGCCAGATTCTCTCAGGACTGAAGTCGGGTGAAATCGACTTCGTCCAGAACACGATGGCCGCGGTGCCGCAGGAGGACTTTGCAGCCATAGCGGAGCTGGACAACGTCGAAGTGGCTTTCGACAATCCGGTGACCAGCAACCTCATCTTCATCAATACGAAAAAGATTCCGGATGTCAACATGCGCCGCGCGATGCTGCTCGCGATTGACCGGCAGCAGCTGGTGGACGGCCTGCTGCTCGGCAACGGCGAGATCGCGGACGGCTTCCTGACCTCGGCCAGTCCCTATAATGATGGCTCGCTCGAGCCCGTGGCCTACGATCTCGAGGCGGCGAAGGAACTGATGGCCCAGGTGGACTGGGACGAGAGCCGCGTCCTTGATTTCAAGGTCAACTCCGGCGATCAGACCTTCGTCAACGGCGCCAACGTCATCGCCGCCCAGCTCGCGGAAATCGGCATCAAGGTCCAGGTGACTCCGCTCGACATCGACACGCTGCTGACCGACGCCGCGAATCACGACTGCGACATGATGGCCGTGCAGTATACGCTGGCTCCGGTCGACCCCTTCCCCGACATCGAGTGGCTGGTCGCCTACGGCGACGACAGCTGGACCTGCTATGACAACCCGGAGGTGACGCGTCTGCTCGGTCTGACGCAGCAGGCGAGCCGCGAAGAGCTGACCGAATACTACATGGCAATCGACCGCATCATGCAGGACGAGGTGCCTATCATCAATACCTATGTGCTGGCCTCCTTCGGCGCCAGCGCCAAACGTCTCGTAAATGCCAAAGCCTCCGTCTACGGCTTCTTCAACGCGATCGAGACCTGGGAACTCGTTCCCTGAGGTGAAGAGGGAAGATGACGAGACTGCTTGACGTCCGCAGCCTGGAGACGACGTTTAGCAGCGACTTCGGTGAAAAGACCGTACTGAACGAGGTCAGCTTCCAGATCGACAAAGGCGAAATACTCGGCATAGTCGGCGAATCCGGATCGGGGAAGAGCGTGACGGCGCTCTCAATCATGGGCCTGCTCGCGGCCAATGGCCGTGTTTCGCAGGGCGAAGTCTACTTTCAGGGCGTTGATCTCCTCGCACTCGACGAGAAGGAACTCGATCGGGTGCGGGGCAACCGCCTGACCATGGTTTTTCAGGACGCCCTGTCCTCGCTCGATCCGGTCTTTACGATCGGCAGCCAGATCATGGAGTCCATCCGCGCCCATCTCAGGCTGCCGCGGCAGGAGGCCTGGCGGCGCGCCGTTGGTCTGCTGGATCAGGTCGGGCTGACGGATCCCGAGCGGATCATGGCGGCCTATCCCCACACGCTTTCGGGAGGCATGCGCCAGCGGGCCATGATCGCCATCGCGCTGGCCTGCGATCCCGATCTGCTGATTGCCGATGAACCGACGACGGCGCTGGATGTCACGATTCAGGCCCAGATCATGGCTCTGCTCGGGCGCCTGCGCCGCGATACCGGCATGGGCCTCATCCTGATCACCCATGATATCGGCCTGATCGCCGAGATGGCGGACCGCGTCCTCGTGATGTACGCCGGCCAGGTGGTGGAGCAGAGCGATGTCCATACCCTCTTCGACCAGCCGGCCCATCCCTATACCCGGGCACTGATGCTGGCCGTGCCCACGCTGCTGGACAGCCGCGAGCGCCGTCTGCGGCCCATCGCCGGCGTAGTTCCGGAGAATTACGAGTCCATGACGGGCTGCCGCTTTCGCGACCGCTGCCGCTACGCCGTCTCCGCCTGTGCCGAACCACAGGCGCTGGAGGCTTTCTCCCTGCAGGCAGGGGAGAGGCTTCCCGATCCCGGCCATCTCGTGCGCTGTCACCGTGCGGCGGCGGGAGAGCTGCCGACGACCGAGTCCGTGCTGCTGCAGCCCGCCGCGGCGGTGGTGTCCCCATGACGGGCGACCGTCCGCTGCCGGGCCTCGCGACGCCGGCCTACGACGACAGCCCCCTGCTGACCGTCAGCGAGCTGCGCCGCCATTACTATGCCCGCAGCCGCCGTCTCTTCGCGTCCAGACAGACGATCCGCGCTGTCGACGACGTCTCCTTCAATCTCTATGAGGGTGAGACGCTCGGTCTGGTGGGCGAATCCGGATCCGGGAAGTCCACTCTGGGGCGCCAGCTGGTCGGGCTCGAGCGCCCGACCGCGGGCAGCATCCACTACCGGGGTCATGTGCTCTCGCGCCTCGACGCCCGCGAGATGGCGCCGATCCGCACAGACCTCCAGATGATTTTCCAGGATGCGTATGCGTCGCTGAATCCGCGCAAGCCCATCTTCGACATTCTCGCCGCCCCGCTGCTCTACCATCGTCTCGAGACCAGAAAGACCGTCGAGCGCCGCGTCGATGAACTGCTGGCGATGGTCGGTCTCGCCGCAGGTGCGAAGGCGCGCTATCCCCATGAGTTCTCGGGCGGCCAGCGCCAGCGCCTCGGCATCGCCCGCGCCATCTCGGTGAAGCCCCGCGTCATCGTCTGCGACGAACCGGTGTCGGCCCTGGATGTCTCGATTCAGGCGCAGATCCTGAATCTGCTGCTCGACCTGCAGGACGAGCTCGGTCTGACCTACCTTTTTATCGGTCACGGCCTTCCGGTCGTCAACTACATGAGTGACCGTATCGCGGTCATGTATCTGGGCAAAATTGTCGAGCTCGCCCCCGCGGAGGAGCTCTTCCGCCGGCCCCTGCACCCCTATACCCGGGCGCTGATTGCCGCCGCCCCGGTCCCCGACCCCCGTCTGCGCCGCTCCGATGTCGAGCTGCTCGAGGGCGATATCGCCTCGAATGTCACGCCGCCCGGCGGCTGCAGCTTCCATCCGCGCTGTCCGCTGGCGGAGGCGGGCTGCCGGCTCGAGGAGCCGGCGCTGACGATGGTGCGCAGCTATGGTGAACGCCCGGCGGACAGGCATCTGCTCGCCTGTCCGGTGGCGGCCCGCGATCTCATGACAAAGGAGGCGGTGACGTGACCAAGTACATCCTGAAACGCATCCTGATCGCCATCCCCGTTCTGATCGGCATCACGCTCGTGGACTACCTGATCATGAGCATGGCCGGCTCCCCGCTCGACATGATGCGCGGCCCGCGCGTCTCGCAGGCGGCCATCGACGCCCGGGCGATTCAGCTCGGCCTGGACCAGCCCTGGGTCGTGCAGTATTTCGTCTGGCTGCGCCAGCTTCTTCGCGGCAATCTCGGCTACTCGATCCGCGGCCACGAGGCGGTCCTCGCCATGATCGGCCGCAGCATCGGGCCAACCCTGCTGCTGATGGGGACCTCGCTCGCCATCACACTCCTGATCGCGATTCCGGTTGGCATCTACAGCGCCGTCCACCAGTACTCGATCGGCGACTACGCCGCTGTCACGCTCTCCTTTGTTGGCTCCTCGATTCCGGGCTTCTTTCTCGCCCTGGTGCTGATCTATATCTTCACCGTCCGCCTCGGCTGGCTGCCCTCAAGCGATATGGTGACGCGGGGCGCGGAGGGAGGTGCGCTCGATCTCATACGCCACATGGTGATGCCGGTCACGGTGCTGGTCTTCTCGAGCGTCGGCTCGAACATTCGCTACATCCGCTCCGCCGTCCTCGAAATTCTGCAGCAGGACTATATGCGTACCGCCCGTGCCAAGGGTATCGGCCGCTTTCTCGTCATCTACAAGCACGGTCTGAGAAACGCCCTGCTGCCGATTGTGACCGTCATCGGCATGCAGATTCCGACGCTCTTCGGCGGCGCCGTGATCGTGGAGCAGGTCTTCGCCTGGCCCGGCCTCGGCCTGATGACGATGTCGGCCATTCTGCAGCGCGATTACCCCGTCATCATGGGGATCGCCCTGCTCTCGGCCGTCGTGGTGCTGGTGGCGAATCTGATCACCGACGTGCTCTATGCCGTCGTCAATCCGGCGATTACCTATGAATAGCCGGAAACGCGCCCGGCCCTGTCGCCTGGGCTCCGCACTCGCCGCCTGGGCCGACCGCAGCCGACAGGTGACAAGCCGCCGGGCCACGGCAGCGGCCGCCGGCGACCGGCAGCGTGAGAGGTCGACCGCAGCTCCCGCTCCCGGCGGAGGACCCGCTGGAGCCATGCCTCCGGCCGCCCCGAGCGAGCGCTACCTCGCGACGGTCTGGCGGCGCTTTCGCCACCACCGCCTCGGCACCATCAGTCTCGCTGTCCTGCTCCTGCTCCTCGTCGTCTCCCTGCTCGCGCCGGTGATTGCGCCCTATTCCCCTGCCGCGATTACCGGGAAGTTCCACAGCGGCCCCAGTCCCGAGCACTGGCTCGGCACGGATGCATCGAGCCGCGACGTCTTCAGCCGCCTGCTCTACGGGATGCAGACCTCGATGCTGGTGGGCTTCCTCGTGACCATCATCACGACCGTGGTCGGCGTTCTGCTGGGACTCATTTCCGGCTACTTCGGAGGCCTCGTTGACATCATCATCATGCGTATCACCGACATTGTGATGTCCTTCCCCTATCTGCTGCTGGTGCTGGTAGCGGCTGCCATCTTCTCACCGGGCCTGTGGTCCATCATCCTGATCCTGGGCTTTGTCAACTGGCCTGGCCTCGCCCGGCTGGTTCGTGGCAACGTCCTCGCCCTGCGCGAGTCCAGCTTCGTTCAGGGGGCGATTGTGGCCGGTCTGCCGCGGCGGCACATCCTCTTCTCGGAAATCCTGCCCAACACCGTGGCGCCCGTGCTGATCTATGCGACCTCGGTGCTTTCGCTTTCGATTCTCGATGAGGCTGCCCTCTCCTATCTTGGTCAGGGTGTGCAGCCCCCGATGGCCTCGCTCGGCAACATGCTGGGCGGCGCCGAATCTCTGACCATTCTGACTTCGCGCCCCTGGATCTGGCTGCCGCCCGGCATCATGATCATCGTCCTGGTGGTGGCCATAAACTTCGTCGGCGACGCCCTCCGCGACGCTCTCGATCCCTCGCGCACCGAAGGTTCCAGAAGCTGAAATGAACGGGGCGGAGGCTGCGTCAGCACAGGGCGGTACGCCGGAGCCCGGTCCCGGCTCTTTACGGAAGACCTTGTTTTCGTATGCCTGTAATTCCGGCTGCTCGCCTGGATCAGGGAGAAATCTGGCACATGCAGAGCGATCCAGGTTCTGTAGCCCAGATGCCGTGTGATAAAGGCGATCCCGACAAGCAGTGCGCCGCACAGCAGCGTGCGCGCCCTTCTTCATGGTCAGGATGTGGACTTTTCCAAATCTTTTTTTGGATTACTCTTCGTTTTGACCAGAAACGGCCCCTTTTTGGTCAGGATGGCGAGTAATCCAAATTGTTTTTTGGATTACTCCCAAAGTTGACCAGAAACGCCCCCTTTGTGGTCAGGATGGCGAGTAATCCAAATCTTTTTTTGGATTACTCCTCGTTTTGACCAGAAACAGCCCCTTTGTGGTCAAGATGGCGAGTAATCCAAATTGTTTTTTGGATTACTCCCAAAGTTGACCAGAAACGCCCCCTTTGTGGTCAGGATAGGGACTTTTCCAACTCTTTTTTTGGATTACTCCTCGTTTTGACCAGAAACAGCCCCTTTGTGGTCAAGATGGCGAGTAATCCAAATCTTTTTTTGGATAACTCCTCGTTTTGACCAGAACCGGCCCTTTTGTGGTCAAGATAGCGAGAAATCCAAATTATTTTTGGATAACTCTTCATTTTGACCACCAGAAGTCCGCAGGCTTTTTTCCCTGCCAGCCGTCCTTCTGGCATGCACCCCCGTTTCCCGCCCGGGTGCGCCTCCTGCCGTTCTCTGTCGTGGTTTCAGACAGGTTGTCTAATTCCTGCAGTCTCATCTCAGGGGTGCCAGACGTGTAACGTACTCTTCACCCAGGTCATGCCACAATATTCGCCGCTCCATCAATGGTCCTGGGGGTCTGGTGCTTCACTGCCACGTTGAACCACAGCTTCTGCCGCATCCGGCTTCGAGCTGATCTGAAAAAGGGATAGACCGGGTCTGGTGTTGCCTGACTTCACCCAGAAGTGGACGATTTGACGCTTCAACACTTCAAGTGATAGATAAGCAACAGCATACCTGTCTATCTTTTCTAAACCGTAAACATATCAATGCTTCGTTGACGCAATCTCATTTCTCCACTCAAGAAACGAGTCGTGAGGTGAAAATTCCGCTGTGTCGTTTGTTTCATATGTATAATCAGCAGTGAATTTTTTCGTTTTACAGTTATAGTACATTCTCATTTCAACAGGACACATTGTCTCATATTCAACACATATTGAACGCAGTTTTTCCAGGTCATGTGTTCCATATTTCAGCGCTTGAGAAAGTAAGCCACTATCTTGAATCAGCTTGTAAGCTGGAAAAATGGAACCATTACGTTCAAAAAACATATTGAACATGGAACTGCCCTCTCCTATATACGCATAGGCGTAAACCACATCGGTATTCATGGATACAGCCTCAAGGCATAATGAAATGAGCCCTATCTGAATATCGGTAAATTCCTTTTCAAAACCTGCTTTCATGTACCCACCCCTGTGTCAAAGAAGGGACCCCTCAGAATCTGCGCCACCTGACTCTGTAACCTGTTCTGCCTGTCCTCACAGCGTCCTGGCGATCACGAATCGCAGTAACTGTGACTTCCAGCCGTATCATACATGCTTTGCTGTACAAAAAGATGAATCTGCGTGCTTCTGCATGGGTTCTAATCCTAAAGCGGTTTAACCACCTTCTCAAAATCAGAGCATAAGATGATGCCATACATGTATTTCCCCGAAGGGCTGGTCTTCTGCGAACAACCAGAATCAGTAATGCCAGGTGCCCTGTAATAGGCGTCACTGACATAGTGGGAACCACAATCTATATGGTGAATAAGGGCTTCGCTGTTCCTCTCTTCCATCTTCACGTTTGACATGCAACAAGTATAGCTATATGGCGCTGAGCAACACAAGGAACTACGTGCCGTCGAGTGACGGCACGGACACAGTCCTGGACCAGCTCCGTCAGGATCTGTGAGATGCAGGAGAGCTGCAACAGGCCGGGAAGCGATTTGCTGAGACTGCAATGACCATGAAAACGCTGTCTGAAGATCGGGTAAACGGAATCATTGATGTTTCTGACTTTCGCGAATTGAAGTCCCGCTTCGATTCGAAAGAACTGACCCTTCAAGAGCGTATTCGGGCTTTGAGATAAAACTCATCATGAGCCTGATTGACTGCAGATGTTATGTCGTTTCGCTGTGGCCAGAGTGTCCGCAGACCGCCTGTCCAGTGTGATTGCCGGAGGGGATCTGCGACGACAGCAGTTAAAAGGAGGAGGAAGACTGAAAGATGTGTGCGGTCATGGTCTCAATTCAGGCGGATTTGCGAATCAGATGCGCAGCCGCCATTCGATGCGTGAGTGTACGCGCAATCGTCTGCAGGAGATTCTTGACGACTTCCTGCCTTCCTGTGCCAGCTTTCCCCTTTTCCCGGCCGCTTTCGTGCTCTCTATGCATATTTCGACAGGCAGGAGAAATAAAATGCCTTCGAATAATTGAATTTCAGATAACAAAATGTCCGAAAACCCTTTTTCTTCAGGGTTTTCGGACAAATTGTGGCGGAGAAGGAGGGTCACATCCGGGAAACGCCTGTAATGACTGCGGCAGCGTGGTTACGGGAGTTCTGCCTTTCCACAGCACCGTCGTTTATACCGTCATTGCGTCAAGGATGCGCTCAAAAACGCTGTTTATGGCCTCTGCTTCAGCGAGTGCCTTTGCGTCTCTCTTTCGTTGATCTTCCGGAAGCAGATCGATCTCATGATTGTATGTCCGGTCTGTTGACATTTGTTCCGTGTGTCCGACCAGTAGTTTGATGTCCTCTTCCGAGACGCCGGCAAGTTGCCTGCCGTAGCTCACGAAAGTATGCCGCAGATGATGAAGCGTCACAGTTATGCCATGCGCAGACGCGAAGAAGCGCCAGGCATCGCTCAGGCGTCGAGGCTTGAGCAGCCCTCCATCCGCGTCCGGGAATAAGTAAACAGGCTTACTTACACGGCCTGTATCCTTGGCACGTGCGATGTGAGCGTCTAGCTCTATCTGGGCAAGTCTCCCGAGTGTGATAACGCGCCCTTTATGGATGGACTTCCCGTCAGTCACGTCCAGATCATGACTGATGGACTCGTTAATAATGATCTGCCCAGGACTGCTCTCAGTCGGTGGGCGATAGTCGCGGCTGGCCTTGAGTGCGCAGAATTCGCCGCGGCGAATTCCGGTTAAGGCGATGAAGCGGAAGCAATGGATATACCAGCTTGCATCATCGGTCTCCGGTGAAAGCAAAAGGGCTAGCTGCGAAGGCTGGAGGATCTGAGCTTTCTTGGGCGGTGTGCGGACTGGGTAATCGAAGTAGATCGGGACATCGATATCTGCGATCCATCCGCGCCCGGCAGCGAACTTGCAGAATCCCCGGATTGTGGTGGCGATGCCCTCAAGTGTCTCGCGCGATGCACCATGCCCAGTCTTCTTCTTTATCCTGACGTTCGCCTGGTCAATGATGCGCTGCCAGTCTGCCTTTGTGATCTCCGACAGCTTCTTGTTCTTCAGCGGTCGGAGCAGGTGTGCGGCGCCTCGGGTACGGAGTCCCTTCCAACTTGTTACTTTGTTTTTTATGCGGTACCAGTCCAGGTACTCCTGCCAAGCATCAGAAAAGAAGATCCCTTCGGGCTGATCGACGCTTTCAATCCATTCAAGATACTTCTGCCGGCATTCCGCAGGGCCGCGCTTCCCTGATGCGATTTTGGAATAGAACGTTTTCCGCTTGCCCTTATACCTTGCGTCCATCTTCCAATACTGGCGGTTCTCATCCCAGCGCGGTGTTGGCATGTCAGCCGCGCGCCTAGCCATAGAATCCCCAACGCTTCACGGCAGCCTCCATGAAGTGGACCGGTACATCGAAGTGCTCTGCGACATCTGCAACACTCAGGCCCTGGCAAAAGAGCTGAACGGCCTTGTGCCAGTCAAGCAGCAGCTCCATTGCGACCTTCATCGCACGGCCTTCCGTCCATCGGATGTTGCTGGGATTTTTTGAACGGACAGTATCACCGCCTCCGGTCATGTAATGCCCGATCTCCTCTGCAAGGACACAGCGCATCTCCCTGTTCGACAGGGAAGGGTCCAGGAAGATCGTTCGATCTGCGAGTATCCCGCTGACCGATTGCAGAGGAGTCTCCACAACCTTCAGGCCTTTTTCCTCCGCAAGCATGATTAGCTCGTCCAACGTCTTCATTTTTACCTCCTAAAAGGAAAATATGTTCGATTATAAGCCAAAAGAGGCGGCTCCGGAGAGCCGCTCTTAGTCTCTCAGCAGTAGGCGAAGTTCACTCGACTATGTAGGGAATCGACGCTTTGTTGCGATGGGAATCAAATACAGTTACTGTTCCTGTCCCTGTTTTGGTGCTTCCGCCAACCCTCCAAGACCATGAAACTGTGCCTGAATCATCTGCAACCTGTGCATCAAGGCCATCAGCCTCTAGCGAATTGCCGGACGGAGACATTACATTGATGGAATACCGTTCACCTGGGACACCAATTATTGTGACTGTCGCAGTCATGTTCCTAGATGTCCGAACTTCCGTCGACGAAAAAGAGAACATAGGGAATGGTTCTGTTGATGGTTCTGTAACAGTGATTTCTGTAGTTGGTGTGATCACAGATGATTGTTCTGTAGTTGAAGGCGTCGCGGAAGTCAGCGCTGGCGTCCTCTCGCCTATCGCTGTTTCATAAGTGTCATCTTTGAGGATGTATGCGACCTCCTCTTTCTGAACAATACCTTCATAATCAATCTTTCCGTACGAGCCTATCTCGATCATGCTTCCAGGAAAGCTCAAACCATATCCATTAGATATCGTGATAGTGAACCATTTGTGCCCAGAACCTTTGATCACTCTTTTAGCATAGTCCGCCAGCATTTCAGGAGTAGTTCTCTCAAAGTCGAGAGGGCTGATATAGATATAGCCTCGTGTGCCAATTACTTCACCGAGACCGTTTTTGACATCACGTTGGCGAACAGAGTAGAAGTCGAGGGGATTGCGTGGCGCTTTGGTCGTAGTGGCTTTTACTGTTGTTTGTCCTACAGCTGGATCGTCTCTATTAATTGTGGTTGCAGCATCTGTGCACCCAGTTACTGCCAGTATTACCAATATGATGATTAGCGCTTTCAGTCTTTTCATTCTCTCTCCCTAAAGATCTAAAATTTTCCTCTTTGCCGCGGCGAATTCGGTGTCGGTAAGAAGCCCCTCGCGGTGCATATCGACAATGACCTGAAGTCGTTTGACCAGATCAATATCCTCTTGAGCGACTTCTGTGACACCGTCGCGACGGTGAGCGTGGAATTCCGTGGGTTCTTGCAAGCCGAGGAGCTGGTCGGCAGTGACATTGAAGAGCTCGCAAATGGCGGGCAAGAATTCACTGCCAATGGGATATTGGTCGTTCTCCCAACTGGAGATAGTAGCCTGCGACACACCGACCCTATTCGCTAGTTCGGCTTGCTTCATGCCTGCTTCGAGCCGAAGTCGGCGCAATTCACTCATGCGTCTCTCCTGTTTCATATCGTAATAGTAATACGGCAAAGCCAACAAAGCCACATGTAAAGAAAATCCAATACGGTATTGACTATTTAATAATGCCCCTGTATGATATCAGCAAACCTATATCAGAATAGGCAGGAGGTGTCACAGTGCTGGAGTTCAAAATACTTCGCATTCGATCTGGTCTTAAGCAAGCTGAATTAGCCAAGCGCGCTAGCGTATCGCAGTCCATGATTTCTGCGTATGAGCGCGGAGAGGCAATGCCAGGCATGGCAGTCCTTAGTCGACTGGCAAGCGCTCTCGGTACATCTGTGGATGAAGTCATCCGTAGTCTTACGCCATCCTCAGGCGGAGATGCGGCATGAAAATTCCACGGATCGCCAAGCGTTACTACCGCGAACTGCGCGGCGAGATGGCTCTGCGAGGACTGCGCCAAACAGACATCGCAAAAGCCATAGGCCGGTCGCCGAACTACGTCGACAGGATCATGGCGGGTCATGGAAGCTTTCTCGTTCAAGAAGCCGTCGAGATCCTTCAGTTCCTCGAGCTGGATGAATGTGAGTTTGTGCGGCTGTTTGTCCGCGACATCGACAGCGCAGCCGCCTAATTCAATTGTCAAGGTTCTACACCGTCACTGTACCGTCACCGTCTGAAGGAGACCACCAGAGAATGAACACCGTTAAGGAGCAGAACATCTACCGCCGAGCGAGGAAAGCCGCAGCAGAACGAGATGAGCGGCTCGCATCGATCTGGAGCGCAGCTGATGTTGTCGGCTGCCATGAGCGGACGCTCGGCGATTACGAAACGTGGGTCAATCGTCCACCTGTAGAGACAGTTGTCAGGCTTGCAGAAGTCTACGGAGCACCTGAGCTCCTGCCGCAGTACTGCGCAGAAGAATGCCCGATTGGCCGTGCCCGCGGCCTGAAATCAGTCGTTGGTCTGGACGTATGCCAGACCGCATTGCAAGCACTTCACACGCTCCAGAGCGCTGAAGACATGGGGAAATCACTTCTCGCGGTCGTCCATGACGGTCGCATTGATGAGCACGAAGAAGAGACGATCAAAGAGATCGTGGGCTGGATCGACCACCTGGCCAGTATTGGAGAGGAGCTGAAGAGGTCGCTCAGAAGCAAATAAGAAGGACCGCCCAACGCCCGGACGGCCCAGCGATAGAAAGGATCTTCGCATGGATAAGTATATCAGCATTCTGGTCGCTATGTCCACGCTCCTCGGTTCCCTGATAGGTGCCGGAGGCACGGTCATTTACTTCCAGATCCGTGAACTGAGGCGTCTGCGTGACGCACAGGAACACGCGCGTCAGCAGGAGCGCTACGCAGCGCTCCGCAGGGACATCAGAAGAAACATCAGAGTTATTGGAGGTTCTAAGCCATGCGCCTGATCACGATCAAGCTGGAGAACTTCCAGCGTTTCCAGAAGCTCGATGTCCGGCTGGATGGGCGCGATGCCGCCATCATCGGCCAGAACGAAACAGGGAAGAGCACCATCGCGAACGCGATCACTTGGGTGCTCACTGACAAGCCCTATACCGACGAGCCGGGTTATACGCCCAAGAGCATCAAGGGCAAGGATTTTGCCCACAACCTCGACCACAGCGCGACGCTTATCTACGAGCTCGAGAACGGAAGGCAGATCGAGCTGAAGAAGACACTCCGCGAAACGTGGACAAAGAAGCGCGGATCAACGACGGCTGAGATGACTGGCCACACAACATCCTACTGGATCGATGACCTGCCTCTTGCGATGAAAGACTACAACAGTCGCATCGCGGAACTGTTTGGAGACTCTGAAACGATCCAGCTGCTGACACGGCCAGATTTCTTCTCATCCGCAATGCCCTGGGCAAAGCGCAGGCATCTGCTCCTGGACATCTGTGGTGACATCTCTGATGAAGATGTGGTCCGTTCGGACAAGGATCTGCAGCCGCTCCTGGAACTCATTGCAGATCGCACGATTGATGAGATCTCTCAGATCGCCAGGCAGCGCGCGAAAAAATGCAACGATGAGCTGCAGCTGCTCCCGGCACGCATCGATGAGGCACTGCGCTCAATTCCGGCGGATCTTCCGGATGAGGAAGACCTCGAGGAGAGGATCCGTAAGGCCGTTTCCGCGCTCAAATCAATGCGCCAGGAGCTCGCAGGACTGTCCACCACAGCCGGCGCGAGCGATGAGCTCATGGGACAACTGAAAGCCGCCAGACGCGCCTACAGCGACGCCAGGGAGCAGCACGAAAGCGCTGAACGCAAAGCGAAGCTTGACCACAAAGCGCGGAGACGCGAACTCGAGGACGTGATTGACGAGATCAAAGCACGACTCCGTCGCGAGAAATGGTCGTTCGAGCAGACAACCACTGAGCGGGATAACATCGCTGCGCGACGTCAGAAACTGGTCGAAGAGATCGAAGCTCTGGTTGCTTCCAGGTACACCGGAGAAACGGTCTGCCCGGTCTGTAAGCAGGATCTCCCCGCGGATCAGGTGGAGGCCTCCATCGCTGCCTGGAATGAGCAGCGCGCAAAGAAAATCGAACGCCTGACGGAAGAGGGCAAGCAGCGCTACAGCGCTGCAGCGATCCGGGAGCTTCAGGCAAAGATCGATGAGATTGCTGAAGCTATCAACGCTCTCAAGCGAGAGCTAACTGAGGCTGAGATGAGGCTGAGTGAGCATCTGGATGAACGGGTTGAGACAGTGCCGTTCGAGCTCACACCTGAAGAGACGCCGCTGCGCGAAAGCGTAGAGCGCCTCGATCGTCTGGTTGAAGAAGCCAATGCGGATGATCCGGTGATCGTAGAGGCGCGCGGGACGATGGAGGAGAAGATCAGGAAGGAAGAGGAGTACCTGGGCGAACTGCAGCGTCTCCAGCAGCAGAAAGACCTCGCTGCCAGACAGAAGGATCGTGTCGCCGAACTGGAGGCCCGAGAGAAAGAGCTGGCCACCGAGTTCGAAGCACAGCAGAAGATCGTAAGGCTCTGCGAAACCTTCGTGCAGCGGAAGGCTGAACTGTTGACGGACAGCATCAACAGTCGATTCAAGCACCTTCGCTTCCGCCTGTTCGTTGAACAGATCAATGGCGGCCTGAAGGAAGACTGCGAAGTCCTGATCCCGTCCGAGACGGGAAACCTTGTTCCTTACAAGTCCGCCAACACGGGCGGACGCATCCTCGCCGGCGTCGAGATCATCGGTGTCCTGGGTGAGTTCTTTGATTGCCATCTACCGATCGTGATCGACAACGCCGAATCCGTCACAAATCCTATCCGCACTTCCGCCCAGGTGATCCGCCTCATTGCAAGGCCGGACACGCCTGAGCTGATCATTGAGCTCGATGAAAGCAGAGAAAGCGAGGCTGCATAAATGGCTGTTCAGAACCTGAATCAGAGCCATACGGCTCAGCCCAGCCGTCTGAATCGCATGGCGACCCAGATCGCCGAGACCGTCATGAAGGGCATCGATGTCAATAACGGAGTTGTCTCCGCCGGCGAGGCGAAGCGGCTCGCCCTGAACCTCTTTGTCCGAGCGAATGCCGCCCTCGAAGAGTCAAAGATCGTTCTGGATGGCGGAAGGCCGGCAGGTTGGGGGGATGTCGACGCGCCGAAGTTTGTCATGGACGCGATGAAGATTGTTAGCATCGGTCTCGACGCCGGGAACAATGAGGCGTATGCGATCCCTTACAGAAACACCAAAACCGGAAGGGTCGAGCTGCAGTGCAGTCCTTCCGCCTGGGGCCTCCGGAAGCTCGTCATCCAGCATTCCATCGGCAAGCCGATCAGCGACATCAGACCTTTCATCATCCGCGAAGGCGACAGGTTCACCGTGCGCCACACGCCGAAGGATGACATCTGGGAGCTCTCTTCCGATCCCTTTAACTCCGGTGAAATTCTTGGCTATGTGACGATCGCGCTCTATGAGGATGGAACCTCGCAGGTCATGACTCACACGCTGGATGACATCAAGAGATTGCGGGAAGCCTCGAAGTCGCCGAATTCTCCCGCGTGGACAAAGTGGGGGCCTGAGATGGCGATCGCCAAGGCCATTCGACGTCACGCGAAGCGAATCACGTGGAAGCTGCCGCAGTCCGCCCAGGATGCTTTCAATGCTCTCGAGAGCGATGAAGCAGCTGCCACGCTCGAGATCGAAGCGAACGCAGGGAGTCAGGTTGTCGACCTGACTCCCGCGCCGCGGGCGGAGATCGAGACGCCTCAGCCTTTCCGCAGGCCTGAACCCGAACTGGAGTATCTGGATGCTCAGAACGCGACTGCAGCACAAGAAGAGGTTCTCGAGCCTTCGTATGATGATGGCTTCGCAGAAGACCTGCCGTTTGACCTCGGAGCAGAAAGGTATGGGTTCTAGCCATGCTGTTCCGTCCGATTGCATCCGGGTCATCCGGCAACTGCTACTACATCGAAGCAGGAGGTTGCCGTCTCCTGCTCGATGCAGGCATTCCATTCTCCCACATCCAGGA
>JASGUU010000050.1 GCA_030057555.1 Bacillota bacterium
AAACATCTGGTATTAGCAACCAAAGACGCCTTGA
Organism: Bacillota bacterium; assembly: GCA_030057555.1. Taxonomy (GTDB): domain Bacteria; phylum Bacillota; class Clostridia; order Saccharofermentanales; family Fastidiosipilaceae; genus JAEZYR01. The sequence goes on from JASGUU010000050.1 coordinate 35, forward strand.
AGAGCCCGGTGCGGGAAAACCGCACGCCGGGTTCTGTGAGGGGCAGGCAGCTTCTTGAAAAAGAAGCTGACCTGTCTACTCGACAAAGTCCCCATCCTGACCACCCGGCGCCTGCGGTCCGTCAGCCCTGGCCGCCGCTAGTCGCCGTTCCCGCCGCGGACACTGATGTTCGGATCGCGGAGGGTGACCTTGGCCTCGCTGTCCACCGATTCCGTGATAAAGACGTTGCCGCCCACCACCACATCGCTGCCGATAACGGTTTCGCCGCCCAGAATCGTGGCGTTACCGTAAATGGTGACGCGATCCTCGATCTGCGGATGGCGGCGCTTCCCACGCAGCCTCTGTCCGCCGCGCGTTGAGAGCGCGCCCAGGGTGACACCCTGATAGATTTTGACATGTTCGCCGATGACGGTGGTCTCGCCGATGACGACGCCGGTGCCGTGATCGATAAAGAAATAGGGGCCGATCCGGGCGCCGGGATGAATGTCAATCCCCGTCGTCGCATGGGCGTATTCGCTCAGGATGCGCGGGATCAGGGGCACCTTGAGGCGATGCAGTTCATGGGCGATGCGGTAGACGGTGACAGCGAGGAAGCCGGGATAGGCGAGGATGATCTCGGAATAGCCGGTGGCGGCGGGGTCGCCGGTATAGGCGGCCTCGGCGTCCGTAGCGAGCAGAGCGCGGATGGCAGGCAGTGTCTGCAAAAACTGCTCCGCCAGCAGCTCACCTTCCGTCGCCCGGAAATTGCAGTCTTCACAGCGCTGCCGGCGCTCAGCCACGCTGAGTCCCGCCCGTTCCTGATGGCAGAGCGCCAGTGCAATCTGCTCGGCGAGACGGGCCCGGACAGCGGCGAGGCGCTCGATGATCTGGGCCGGGGTCGGCAGGCTTGCGTTGCGGTAGACCGTGCGGACGGGATAACAGCCGGGGAAGAGGAGGGCGCGCAGCTGTTCCAGAATGTCGACGATGGCGGCGCGGTCGGGGAGGAAGGCGGGGTCGTCATCGAGGAGTTCGGGACGCCGGGCATAGTCGTCGAGAAGGGCGGCGCTGAGCTGCTGCAGGTCGAAGTTATCCGTCATGCCTGGTCCTCCGGAGCGGGCTGGTCGCGGTCGGGGTTGACGGCCGTGCGCCAGGCCCCATAGCCCTCCGCCTCGAGTTCCTCGTAGGGTATGAAACGCAGCGCGGCAGAGTTGATGCAGTAGCGCCGGCCGCCCCTGTCCGCAGGCCCATCGTCAAAGACATGGCCAAGGTGGCTGTCGCCGAGACGGGAGCGGACCTCGATGCGGCTGCGGTCGAAGCGCATGTCCTCGTATTCATCGAGGAGGTCTTCGTGGAGGGGTCGGGTGAAGCTCGGCCAGCCGGAGCCGCTGTCGTACTTGGCATCCGAGCTGAAGAGAGGCTCGCCCGTCGTGACATCAATGTAGAGGCCGGGGCGCTCGTTGTCATGGTAGGCGTTGCGGAAAGGGGCCTCCGTGGCGCCCTCCTGGGTGACCTTGAACTGCTGGGGCGTCAGGAGCTCGCGCAGGGTCTCGGTGTCCGGGCGGCGGAAAGTGGCCTCCCGGCTGCGGCGCTGCAGGTCGAGGGCCTCGGGGCGGGCGAGGGGGCCGAGCGGGAGCAGGCTGAGGTCGACGGAGCAGTAGGCGTCGGGGTGCTTCTCGAGATGCTGCTGGTGGAACTGCTCGGCGGGGACCCAGGTTTCGAGGGGGCGAAACTCCGTGGCGATCTGCTCGCTGCTGCGACGCCGGACGCGCTCGAAGGCAGCGGTGATGGCCGGGATGTCACTGGGCTCAATGTAGTAGATGCCGCTGCGGAAGCAGCGGCCCCAGTCATGGCCCTGATGATTGCTGCTCGTCGGGTCGATGATGCGGAAGAACTGCTCCAGCAGGGCTTCAAGCGAGAGCAGGGTTTCATCGTAGCGGACGCGCACGGCGAGGGCGTGGTCGCCCTGTTCGTAGACGGTGGCGTTATAGCTGGTGCTGTCACCGGAACCGTTGGCATAGCCGGCCTGGGTCGCGGCGACGCCGTAGATGCGCGCGAGGAAAGCCTCGACACCCCAGAAGTGGCCGCCCGCCAGAACAATCTCACGAAGATGCTCGGGGCGGTGTTCGACGGTGCGGTTGGGGTTCGCAGGCAGGTGGCGCTGACTCGAGGGGGGCATGGCTCTCCTTCCGGGTTTCGGGGCTCGGGCGACAGCTGTCGCCACGGCGTTTAGCGCCATTCTAGCATCAGGAAGAGACGGGTGGGACAGATGGATTGTAATTGACTCACCGGGAAGCGGCGTCCGGGCTGGAGCCCGAAGCCGTGAGCCCGGGAGAATCAATGAAGCAGACGGCTGGCCGAGAGGGGCGGTCAAGCGAAAAAGCCCCCCCGCGCTTCTCTGCCTTATCCGGGTGCCTTGCCTGTATCGTTAATCCTGTCCGTCAAGTGGCTTTTCATAATAGAAGCTTTGTGTATTACACGAGGCGAAGTTCTCTCCTTCAGGGCCGGTGACACCGGTTCTGCCATGGATGTACTGGTACCAGCCTGTCAGTATGACCCTGGTGCCGCAGGGACTGATGCTTGCCTCTATGAAATACTTCCCCATGACCAGGTCTCTGTCATTTATCGGCTAGTCCACGATATGTTCGCCGATGCAGACAATCTGGCCGTCTTCAGCCGAGTATTCGAAATCATAGTGTTGGGGTAACAGGCGAATTGAAATCCTGCCGTGTGTGTCATCGATTTTGGTGATCTCAAAAGAGCCTTCATAAAACGGCTTCCCTAAGCGTTTATTGTTCCATTCTTCGGTTTCCTGTGCAGCGAGTTCGGCTTTGTTATCGAACCAGTCGGGAAAGTTCAACTCGGTAATGACGATGCTGTGATTGGTCGTCTGTCCCTCGGAGGATTCTGCCAGCTGGTCCAGAGTGGGAGCTCCAAATCCTATGTTGACATCCGTCTGTGGGATCAGCAGTTCGAAATCCCTGGCAAATTCCGGTTCGGCCGTATCGGGATCGGCATCGGGCGGGAAAAACTGCAGCTGTGTCGGACGGCCTGCGCAGGCATAGCCAATCAGGGAGAAATAGATGATTGTCTGTCCGCTGCCCTCGATTCTGCTGGACCAGCTCGTTTTGTCCGCATTCTTTGCGAGGTCGGCAAAACGCACCGTGTAGCCCTCATACTCGGATGTGGCACCCGCCGCGATCTCCTCATTTCGATTTCCGCGGATTTGACCACCGCCCTCAGGCGTCGGTACAGGTAGTCCTTGTACTCTTTGGTTATCTCGGCTCTTTCTGCCTCTGTTGAAACGGAGAGCTGCGCTCCACCTCTGATACCGCCCCTCGATGGCATGGCACTTATGACCTGGCCCCAGTCCTGTTGGTCCAGTCTCCAGAAAAAGCCGCAGTACCAGTCAACTTCGGCCTCGAGTTCCGCCAGCACCGCCTCTCCATCACCGGCGTGTTCCTCCAGAATCGCTATCACCACATCGCGCCAGTCCCTGGTGCTGCGCGCATTCCAGATGCCGTTGAGCTTCATGTCCCTCTCGGTGATGGGAGCGTCGGGCGTGCCGTCGAGCGGTCCCCTCTGATAATAGTCGTTGAAATACAGATAGACTTCATTGATATTTTCTTTTTTTGCGCCATGTTCGTTTCAAACAGCTGGTTGATGCTGTAATCGAGGATGGCAATCGCGAAAGTGGCGAGGCCAAGAGCCTTTGACGAAACTTTCTGGAGCAGGAGCTTGCCCAATTCCTTATACAGTTCCAGGATCTGGGCATCGGTCCTCTCGGTGTTGAGAATGATGGAACCAATTTTGACAACGGATGCCACCTTGCCCAGAGCGGAGAGCTGTCTGTATACGGAATAGGCCGCTGATCTGGAGAGTGAGCATCTATTGCTGAACAGCCATCTGGAGCAAAGCACTTGCGCGAATAACAGTATGAAGTAGACTCAAGTCAACAGGGCTCCCCGCACCTCTCAACGATGTGGCCCAGGGGAGACATTTTTATCTGGGAGAATTCGTGCCGTGACGGGACTCAAAGCTCCCAGGACATGCCAGGAACAAGTGGACAACCTGAAACAACGCGGTTGCATCGTGACTGGTGATGAAACATGTATTGAGAAGCTTGCTGCCATTAATGACTACTGGCTATCTGCGTACTTTCTGCCCTTTGAAAAACAGGAAAATCCATCTTCTCATGTGACGCTCATCTGCTTTGTCGTGTCGAGTGTTTCTTGACAGGATGATATCCAGCAGTCTGAATCTTCCTTTCTCGATTATAGAATGTGATTGTCAAATCCATGAATGTAGGCCAGAAGTTGGACAGGCCGCAGGATTGACAGGATGACGGGCGATCCTCGAAACTCGTTTCTGGGAGAGCAGGTGGCATGAACGGGGGTGAACAGGATGGAGAGGCTTCCAGAGCGTGATCGGAAGATACTGAGGGAGCTCGCAGGCCGGCAATGTGAGCTCGCGGCCGATGAACGAAACCGTGAACGGCGGGAGCGGATTCTGGCGATGCACAGCCTCAAGCCCGTACGACCGCCCGTCTGGATTGACGAGATTCCCTGGCACGAGATGGACATCGACGGCGAGCTGGAGCTGCACTGTGAGAATGCGGCGGCGCGGGACATCGAGTGCGGGATTCGGAGGACACTCTTCCGCTGGCAGCATTTCCCCGTCGATATGGTCGTCGAGGATGCCCTCTATGTGACGAAGGCCTATGAGGATTCCGGCATCGGCGTCCGGATCCGGGAGACCGTCCTCGAGACGGATGCCGCGAACCCCATCGTCTCGCATCAGTACGAGGATCAGCTCGACAGTGAGGAGAAGCTCACGAAGCTCCGGATTCCCGTCATCCGGGCGCGCCCCGACCAGGATGCCTCCCGGCTCGAATGGATGCAGGAGATCTTCGACGGTGTGATCCCCGTCCGTCTGCGTGGCCACGGTATCTACCACGCGCCATGGGATGACATCGCGATGCTGCGCGGTGCCGAGGCCTGCCTGATCGACATGCTGGAACGGCCGGACTTCACCCATGCCATGATCGGGCGCTTCACCGACATAGCCGTGGCCCGCTATGAACAGATGGAGGCTCAGGGTCTTTTGGAGATCCATCTGCCGTCCCTGCACTGCACGCCGCCCTACACCTCGGACCTGCCTGCGCCCGACTATGACGGCGGCCCGGCGCGGCTCCGGGACATCTGGTTCCGCGGAATGGCGCAGCTGCTGTCGTCGGTGTCGCCGGCCCTGCACAATGAATATGACATCACCTACATGCGCCGGCTGAGCGACCGCTGCGGGCTTGCCTACTACGGCTGCTGCGAGCCGCTCGACCGCGTGATCCCCTATCTGAAGAAAATGCCCAATCTGCGCAAAATCGGCGTCAGTCCCTGGGCCGACAAGCGCTCCTCGGCCGAGCAGATCGGCGGCGACTATGTCTATGCCTCGAAACCCAACCCCGCCGCCGTGGCCACCCGTCTGGACGCTGACGCTGTACGCGCCGAGATCAGCGAGGTGATCGAGCTCTGCCTCGAACATGGCTGTTCCTATGAATACGTGCTGAAGGACATCAGCACGGTCGGCCACCGCCCCGGGAACCTGATCGAATGGGCCCGTGTGGTGATGGAGACGATTGACAGCTACTACGGCTGACAGGAGGGAGCCGCGAGCCGCTCGATGAGACGCAGACGCAGGGGACGACGGGTGAGGAATTCGACAGATATGCCTCTCCGCCACAGTCTACGGCAGTTTGGGCGGATCAGGGCGGAATTGGAATGATGCATCATCCCGTTTCTCCTGTACGCTGGGTTTCCCATGAAAAGATATTTCTCGCACCACAGCGCTCTGCGCTTCTGGAAATTCCCGCTGGCCCAGCGCTACTACGCTGCCGAAATCGACGCGGCGGGATGGAACCAGTTCACCGTATTCGACCGCCATGATCGGATCATGGTGAATGGCGTGTCCGCTTATGTATGCTCACTGCCCCTGCCAAGGGACGCCGTATAATACGGCAGATGGGGAGCAGGCCGTTTCACCGCAGCTGATGTATCTCCAGCTGGTGCGAAAGCTCGACCTGCATGAGGCGATTCTGCTGGGCGACCTGCTGTGTGCCTGCCCCGAAAGCTCCTGGTCTGAGCCGAATATGACACGGGCCAGGCTGCTCGCCTTCGCCCGGGCGGTGGAGGGCGTGGCAGGACGGGCGCAGGCGTTGCAGGCGCTCGAGTATGTAAAGGATGGAGCCCGCTCGATTATGGAGTGCTTTGTCGACATGCTGCTGGCTCTGCCATATCGGCATGGCGGCCTCGGCCTGAAGGGCGGCGTCTTCAATTATCGTATTGATCTGGATCGTGAGGGGCAGCTGGCACTGGGGCGGAACGTCTGTTTCGCCGACTATTGCTTCCCCGAGCGGAAAATTATCTATGAATACAACGGCGAACAGCACGCTGCGACCATTGATGAGGATTCACGGCGTACACTGGCACTCCAGCGACAGGGCTATACGGTGATCACCATCACGAAAACACAGCTCTACAGCCGCAATGCACTGCATCAGCTGCTGCAGCATGTGGCTGATGTTCACCAGGTGCGTGTTCGCATCCGAACCAGTCGTTACGAAGAAGGATTGAGGGCGATCCAGACCCTGTTGCCCTAGAGCCTGTGCTGGCTGGTGGTCAGGATGAGGAGAAATCCAAAACTTTTTTTGGCAAAGTCGCGATCTTGACCAGAAACAGGGCTCTGGTGGTCAGGATGAAGAGTAATCCAAAACTTTTTTTGGCGTGCGCCAGTTCGGTGCAAGGGAGATAGTGAGGTGAGATTCCTCACCCGGTAAAGGGGTAGCGCCCAGCCGGTACATAGCCTTGGAGCCTTAGTCCGCGAGGACGGG